>CACJWS010000001.1 GCA_902596975.1 uncultured Pelagibacteraceae bacterium
CACACATTATCTACTGGAAAACCACTAGTTAACTAATAACTTCAGACTTTTAATATAATCAGGTTTTAATACATAAGTTGATTTATTTCCTACTTTAATTTTTTTTAAAGAGTCTATCCCAGCAATCACCCTTCCAATTGGAGTATATTCACCTTGATATATTGGAATATCAATTAAAGTGATAAAAAATTCACTATCTTCTGTATCGAACTTTTCTTTTCTAGCAAAAGCAACAGAACCAGCATTAAATAAAAAATTATTACTGAGCTCAGATTTAATTGTTCCTAAACCAGACTTACCAGTTCCTACTTTAGAATAATTTATATTAGATATATTTCCAAATTCAATATCTCCAGCTTGTATTAAAGTATTTTCTATTACTCGATAAAAAGCTGAACCATTATAGGAACCTTTATTTACTAACTTCTTAAATCGATTTACAGCTTTTGGTGAAATGTTTGGATCTAACTCTATTAGAACTTTACCGCATTCAACTTCCATAATTGCAATATTTTGTTTATCTTTAAATTTAAAGTTATTTAAATCAATTTTTTTTACAAAAAGACATTTATTATTTAATAGATAAAATGAGCCTAAAGTTAAAATAATAAGCAGAATTAGAAAAATAAATAATATTTTTTCAGATATCGATGGTTTAATTTTTTTTATCATTCAAAAAATAAACTTTTCATCTATTTCTTTAAGGCCATTAATTAAGAAATTTTTCTTCTTAGTTAAAATATTATCTTTTTTAATTAATAAATCTATTTCTCTAAAATTAGTTTTTAATAATGAATAAATTTCAGCCATATCTTCTTCAGCTGTGCTCATTGAATATTCTGTTAAAAAGCCTTTCATAATTTCTAAATCTAAACCTAATAAATCAGTACATGTAGAACATGATGCGTAAGAAAAATCTTTATTATTAAGTTCACTCCATTTATTTTTTTTAAAAAGCTCTGGAAAACTGTTGTCAATCATATGAAATATTTCATGATGGATCATTCTTTCGAAATAGTTTTGGTTAAATGTTAAGTCTAAGATTAAAGTTCTGAATTTATTATCTGGTATACCTCCTGTATTAATGCCTGAAATTTCTAAGTTTTTGCATAGAACTACAAATCTCAAATTTATTTTCCTTAAGAAATTTGAGTTATAATCTCTTAGATTATTTTGAACTTTATTAAATTCACGATCCAAATCACTATTATTTATACCGTTACATTTAATATTATTTGTATCACCTATTACAAAACCTTTTTTCGATACCAAATATTTGATACCATTTAAATTATCAACCTTATGAACTTCTAAATTAGGAATTTTAATCAAATTATATATTGCATCTGCATTTACATAAGAAAAATTAAAAAATAATAGAAATATTAATATAATGTATCTCATTTTAATAATTTTGATGATATTAGATATAATATGAATGTGATAGGATTTATTTAATGAAAAAAAGAAAAAGAAAAAAAAATATTAATAGAGATCATGACTCAGTGCCTAAGATGTTTGCGAAAAAATACATATATTTCTATTATCCCTTTTTCTGGATCATTCTAATAATATTCTTATTACTAAAATGACAAAGTCTAAAAAACCTATTCAGCCTGTTAGTGGCACAGAAGTGCCAAGATATGCGGGCCCTTCTACATTTGCAAGATTACCTGAGCTAAGAGATGTAGAAAGTTGTGATGTTGCTATTGTTGGAGTTCCATTTGATTCAGGAACAAGTTATAGACCAGGTGCAAGATTTGGCCCACAAAGTATTAGACAAGCATCTAGACATTTAAGGACTAATTATCATCCTAATTATGATGTAGAACCATTCAAAGTACAACAAGTTGCAGATGCAGGTGACATTACTTGCAATCCATTTAATATTGATGAAGCCATCAAACAAATTGAAGTAGGAGCAACCGATTTATTAAATAAAGTTGGAGGAATAATAAGCCTTGGAGGAGATCACACAATTGCTGTGCCTTTACTTAGAGCAGCCAATAAAAAGAATAATGGACCCGTATCACTTGTTCATTTTGATGCCCATTTAGATACCTGGGATACCTACTTTGGAGCACCATATACGCATGGCACTCCATTTAGAAGAGCTCGTGAGGAAAATTTATTTTTAGATGATGCTTCTATGCATGTAGGCATAAGAGGTCCACTTTATAGCAGAGATGATATAAAAAATGATGAAAGCTTTGGATTTAAAATTATTCATTGTGATGAATTTCAAACAGAAGGAATTGATAAAATTGTTGAAAGAATAAAAAATAGAGTAGGTGATAATGCATTATATTTGTCCATTGATATTGATGTATTAGATCCAGCATTTGCACCAGGCACAGGAACACCTGAAATTGCAGGAATGACCACAAGAGAAATGGTAAACGTCCTAAGGGGTTTATCAGGTTTAAATTTGATTTCTGCAGATGTAGTTGAAGTTGCACCCGCTTATGACCATGCAGAAGTAACCTCTCTAGCTGCAGCAACAATTGTTTATGAATTAACAAATTTATTTGCAAAATCATGAAGAAAGGATAATTTGCGCGCATGATTGAAAAGAGAAATTTTTATATTAATGGTTCATGGGTTCCCCCAAAAAACCCAAAAGATATTGAGGTCATAAATCCAGCAACAGAAAAAAATTGTGCAGTAATTTCTTTAGGCAGTAAGGAGGATATCAATGATGCAGTTTTGGCAGCTAAAGAAGCTTTTAAAACCTGGGGATTTACCTCTAAAGAAGAAAGATTGTCATTATTAGAAGTTTTTTATTCATTATATAAAAAAAGATGGAATGATATTACAGATGCAATTATTCAAGAGATGGGAGCGCCAAAAGACTTTGCGTCAAAACTACAAACAGGAACTGGTGCGAGTCATACAAAATCATTTATTCGTTATTTAAAAGAATTTGAATTCGAAAAACCTTTGGGAGATCATGCAAAAAATCAAAGAATAATATATGAGCCTAAAGGAGTGTGTGCATTAATAACACCGTGGAACTGGCCAATAAATCAAGTTACTTTAAAAGTCATTCCTGCATTGGCTTCTGGGTGTACTATGATTTTAAAACCTTCAGAACTAGCACCTTTATCGGCAATAATCATAGCTGAGTTAATAGATGAAGCAAAATTTCCGAAAGGTGTTTTTAATTTAGTAAATGGAGATGGGGAAATAACTGGAGATGCACTAACAAGTCATCCAGATGTAAATATGATTTCATTCACTGGCTCTACAAGAGCAGGGGCTTTAATTTCTCAAAATGCTGCAAAGGACTTTAAAAGAGTAAGTTTGGAGTTAGGAGGAAAAGGTGCAAATATTATATTTGAAGATGCTGATGCTGAAGCAATTGAAAGAGGTGCATTTAGATGTTTTAGAAATTCAGGACAATCATGTAATGCTCCTACAAGAATGCTTGTTGAAAAGTCAATATATAATGAGGCGATAGAAAGACTGAGAAAATATGCAAATGAATTTAAAGTAGATGATCCAAATAAAAATGGAGAGCATATTGGTCCTGTAATTTCTGAAACTCAATTCAATAAAATTCAAGGTTTAATTCAAAAAGGAATAGATGAAGGAGCAAAATTAGTTGCAGGTGGAATTGGGAAACCAAACGGATTAAACGATGGCTATTATGTAAAACCGACAGTTTTTGCAGATGTAAAAAATGAAATGGAAATTGCAAGAACAGAAATATTTGGTCCTGTTTTATCTGTTATTCCATTTGAAACTGAAGAAGAGGCAATTAAAATTGCAAATGATACTGATTATGGATTAACAAACTATATCCAAACTCAAGATAAGGAAAAAGTACAAAGAGTTGCCAGAAAACTTAGATCTGGAATGGTTGATGTAAATGGTGCTGGTATTGCAGTTGATGCACCTTTTGGAGGTTTCAAACATTCTGGAATTGGAAGGGAAGCAGGTAAAGAAGGATTGCTTGAATTTCTAGAAGTTAAATCTGTAGGTGGTTGGAATTAATTTATAGATTTATCTTTTACACCTTTTAAAAAGTCTAGACATTTCTTTAATTCACTAAGTTCTATATATTCATCAATTTTATGAGCCTGTTCAATCGAACCGGGCCCACAAACTACAGTGCTAATACCAACTTCTTGAAAGAGTCCAGCCTCTGTTCCAAATGAAACAGCTTCTCTTGAATTGTCACCAGTTATACTAGAAACAAATTCACATGCCTCAGAATCGTTCAATCTATTAAATCCAACTACTTCGCCTATAATTTCCTTTTTAATATAAGCATCTGAAAAAACTTTTTTCATTTCTGGCAATAATTCTTTATCAACATAATCGTCAATTATTTGATTTACAAAATCTCCATCTTCTCTGACCACTGGTCTAGTTTCCCATTCAACTTTACATTTATCAGCGATAACATTATGAGCTATACCACCCGAAACTCCACCAACTGATAATGTAGAATATGGTGGATCAAATATACAATCTTTAGGAGCTCTATCTTTTAGTTTTGATCTAATTTCTAGTAATTTGTTTACATACCTCGATGCATATTCAACTGCATTAACACCTTGGCCTGGTTTAGAACTATGACCAGCTAAACCTCCAAAGTGAACTGTATATTCATTCATACCTTTATGGGCATCAATGATTTTCATATTGGTTGGTTCACCAATAATGCAAATTCCATCTTTAATATCTCTTTTTTTTAATTCCTTTATTAATAATGGTGCACCGATGCATGCAGTTTCTTCATCGAATGTAAATGAAAAGTGAATGTCTCTATCTAAATTATTTTCTTTAAATACGGGAGCATATGCTAGAGCACATGCAATAAAACCTTTCATATCACAAGAACCTCTCCCAAATAATTTCTCATTTTTTATAGTTGCAACAAATGGATCAGTAGACCAGCCTTTTGAAACCGGGACTACATCTGTATGACCTGAAAGAATAATAGGTTTTTTACCATTTCCATTTTTAGATTTTAAAGAAGCAAAAAGATTAACTCTTTTTTTATCACCATCAAAAATTCTAAATGAAGTTGCTCCTAAATTTTTCAAAATATCATCACAATAATTAATAAGACTATTATTGTCGTTTCCAGAAATAGTTTTGAAAGCAATCAAATCTGTCAATATTCTTATCGAATTATTATAAATTTTATCAGGATTATTTTCTGTACTCATTTACAAATCATTATATATTAAATTTATGAAAGAACAAATTACGTATGAAGACTTTGATAAAGTCGATATTAGATTGGGTACAATTATTTCTGTAAGAAAAAATGAAAAAGCAAGAAAACCTTCATTAGTTGTAGAAGTTGATTTTGGAGAAAAGATAGGGATAAAACAATCTTCAGCTCAAATTACCCATTATTACAATGAAGAGAATCTTAAAGGAAAACAAGTAATTGGTGTTTGTAATTTTGCAGAAAAAAATATTGCAGGAGTTGTATCACAAGTATTAATTCTCGGAGCTATAGATGCAGAAGGTAGAGTAACTTTAGTTCATCCATCCCAAGAAGCAGAGAATGGATTACCAATTGCTTAAATGCATCCAGAACTATTATCATTAAGTTTATTTTTTTTTGTTACCAGTTGCTCACCTGGCCCAAATAATATTGTTGCATCTCATTCAGGTTTTAATCATGGAGTAAAAAAAACCATACCTCTAATGTTAGGTGTTATATTTGGTTTTACTTCAATGTTATCTTTAGTCAATTTTGGGCTCATTAACATTTTTAAATTATACCCAATAATTCAAAAAATTTTAGTTTTCACAGGGTCTGCATTTTTAGTTTATTTGGCTTACAGAATTTCATTTTCCAAATCTTCTAACCAAAAAGAAAAACTAGAACCTGTTAAATTTATAGAAACATTTCTCTTTCAATTCTTAAATCCTAAAGGAGTAATCGTTGCTATTATTGCAGTATCAACTTATATCGAATCTGGAGATAACTTTTTTACTTATTCTTTCTGGCTCCTAACTTCTGCCTTTTTCTTTGCTATATTTAGTATTTTATTTTGGACTTTAATTGGTAAATTTATGAGAAAATTCGCGACAAATGAGAAATTTATTAAATGGTTCAATTATGTTATGTCAGCGCTTTTATTAGGCTGCATAGCTACATTTTATTATTAAATATGAAACCAGGAGACAAAAACTCGTTCACTTCGTTAACTAAAATTTCAGTTAACGGCAAAAGTTATAATTTTTACTCACTGAAAGAAGCTGAGAAAAATGGTTTAGCAGGTATATCAAAGCTTCCAAAATCATTGAAGGTCTTACTTGAGAATTTGTTAAGATTTGAAGACGATATAACGGTTAATAAAAATCAAATTGAAGCTATTAAAGATTGGTTAAAATCTAAAAGTTCTAATACAGAAATTGCATATAGGCCTGCAAGAGTTTTACTTCAAGACTACACAGGAATTCCTGCAGTTGCAGATTTAGCTGCAATGAGAGAGGCTGTAAAAGAAAAAAATAAAGATCCAAGCACTATCAATCCATTATCATCAGTTGATTTGGTAATTGATCACTCTGTACAAGTAGATAAATTTGCAAATAAAAATTCATTAAAAGAAAATGTTGATATTGAATTTAATAGGAATGCTGAAAGATATTCTTTTCTTAAATGGGGGCAACAAGCATTCAATAATTTTAGAATAGTTCCACCAGGAACTGGAATATGTCATCAAGTCAATCTGGAATACCTTTCAAAAGTTGTTTGGAATGAAAAATATAAAGATGAAGAATATATATTCCCAGATACTTTAGTTGGAACAGATAGTCATACAACCATGGTAAACGGTCTATCGGTTTTGGGCTGGGGCGTAGGTGGAATTGAAGCTGAAGCTGGAATGTTAGGTCAACCTATTTCGATGTTAATACCTGAAGTTATTGGGTTTGAAATGAAATCAAAAATGCCAGAAGGTACAACTGCAACTGATCTTGTTTTAACAGTAGTTAAAATGTTAAGAGATAAAGGAGTTGTGGGAAAGTTTGTTGAATTCTATGGTGAAGGACTAAAAAATCTGACTTTAGCAGATAGAGCTACTATAGCAAATATGGCACCTGAGTATGGTGCAACTTGTGGTTTTTTCCCAATAGATGACGAGACTTTAAAATATTTAAAATTCTCAGGAAGAGATGATCAAAATGTTGAAATTGTAAAACAGTATGCTCAAGAACAAGGACTTTGGGCAAGTTTAGATGTAGAATTTACAGACACTCTATCTTTAGATATGTCAACTGTAGTGCCGACTATTTCAGGACCAAAACGTCCCCAAGATAAAGTTTTGCTAACTAATGCATCATCAAATTTTAAAAAAGTGTTTTCAGAAGTTACTAAAAAAGAAGAACCAAATATTTACAATGTTGAAAAAGAAGAATTTGAAATAACTGATGGTGATGTTTTAATTGCTGCAATTACTTCTTGCACTAATACCTCTAATCCAAGTGTACTAATTGGGGCAGGTTTACTTGCAAAAAATGCAATTGCAAAAGGTTTAATGACTAAGCCCTGGGTTAAAACATCTTTAGCACCTGGATCTCAAGTAGTTACAGATTATCTAGAAAAAGCTGGGCTAAATATTTATTTAGATAAGTTAGGGTTTAATTTAGTTGGTTATGGATGCACTACTTGTATTGGTAATTCAGGTCCATTAGCTGATAACATATCAGAGTCCATAAAAAATAATAATATTTATGCTGTTTCAGTTTTATCTGGAAACAGAAACTTTGAAGGAAGAATTTCACCTCTAATAAAAGCAAACTATTTAGCGTCTCCGCCATTAGTTGTTGCTTATGCAATAGCAGGAACTATGAGATTTGATTTGTATAAGGATCCGTTGGGTAAAGATAAAGATGGTAAAGATGTTTTTTTAAAAGATATATGGCCATCTAACAAAGAAATAGAGGAAACATTGAGAAATTCGTTAAATGCAGAAATGTTTATAAAAAGATACTCAAATGTTTCTCAAGGACCAGAACAATGGCAAAAAATTAAAACAGAAGAAACCAATATTTATAATTGGGAAGATAATTCAACATATGTAAAAAAACCTCCATTTTTTGATAATCTTCCTGATAAACCTGAAGGATTTAAAGAAATTAAGGATGCAAGACCACTATTAATATTAGGTGATAGCATTACCACGGATCATATTTCACCTGCTGGATCCATTCAAAAAGATAGTCCGACTGGAGAATATTTTATGAAACATCAAATACTTCCTAAAGACTATAATTCCTATGGAGCAAGAAGAGGCAATCATGAGGTTATGATGAGAGGAACTTTTGCTAATATAAGAATTAGAAATGAAATGGCACCTGGTACCGAAGGTGGTTTAACAAAGTTGTACCCTGAGGAAAAAGTAATGCCAGTATATGATGCGGTTGTTGAATATAAAAAAAGAGGTACCGATTTAGTTGTAATTGGTGGTAAAGAGTATGGAACTGGTTCTTCAAGAGATTGGGCGGCCAAAGGAACTAAACTTTTAGGTGTAAAAGCTGTTTTTGCAGAAAGTTTTGAGAGAATTCATAGATCAAATCTTATAGGAATGGGTATACTACCATTACAGTTTAAAGATGGAATAAATAGAACTAATCTAAAATTAAATGGCTCAGAACTATTTTCTATTATTGACTTAGAAAAAGGTATAGATCCTAGAGATGAAGTTGATGTTGAAATCAAATATGTCTCTGGAGACATCAAGAGAATTAAAATGTTAAGTAGAATAGATACTAAGAACGAATTAGAGTATTACAAAAATGGTGGAATCTTACAATATGTACTTAGGAACATGATTTAATGGATGAAGATATTGAAATAATAAATACCCAAACACGTAATGAAAAAATTAAAAACTTTTTCATAAATAACAAAAATTCTTTAATTTCGATATTAGTAATAATTATTTTAGCTTTAATTGGTTATTTTTCTTTTGAAGAATATCAATCTAGCAAAAGAGAAAAATTAGCAGATAAATACGACTTAGCTGTAATAAGATATGAAGCTGATAATAAATATAATGTGATCCCAGATCTTATAGAGGTGATTAATGCTAAAGACAAAACATATTCTCCTCTAGCTTTTTATTTTTTGCTAGATAACGATTTGATAAATTCAAAAGATGAAATTAACAATTACTTTGATATTTTAATTAATGATATTGGTTTGGATAAAAAGTTTAAAGAGCTAACAATCTTTAAAAAAGGCCTATATAATTCAGATTTTTCAGATGAAAATCAATTGTTAGCTATTTTTAATCCTTTAATTAAATCAGATAGTATATGGAAACCACATAGTCTTTATATTATGGCGGAATATTATTTATCAAAAAATCAAATGCAAAAATCAAAAGAATTTTTTGAGCAAATAGTTACTCTTGAAAATAATAACTCTAAAATAAAAACCAAAGCTCAAAAAAGGCTAAGATCTAGTTTCAGTGAGTAGGATACCATTATATTTCGTCTTTTTACTTTTATTATCAAGTTGTGGTCAAAGTGATAAATCTGTAGAAAATACTAATTCTAAAATTTTATTTGAAGAAATTAAACCAATTCAACAAGAATTAAATCCAAATATAAAAATAAATCTTTCTAAATTAGTTAAAGATAATAGTTTTATAAATAATAATACAAATAATAATGGACATATAAACTTCGAGCCAACATTTGAAAAAAAGAAAACATTTAAATTTTCAAAGATTAAACAGTTTAATTCAATCGATACAGATATTTTATTTATCGAAAATAATGATCTAATTTATTTTGATAATAAAGGTACGATATTAAGAATTAATGAAAAATTTGAAACTTTATGGGAAGCAAATCATTACTCAAAGAAAGAGAAAAAACTTAATCCGATATTATATTTAAATTATATAGATAATAAAATTATTGCTACTGATACTCTTTCAAATATTTTTTCATTAAATTTAGATAATGGGGAACTAAACTGGAAGAAGGACAGTCTATCTCCATTTAATTCAAATATTGCTATAAAAAATGATAAATTTGTTACTGTTGATTTTGATAATGTAATTAGATGTTTCTCAATAGTAGATGGAAATGAATTATGGAATTTTAAAACAGAAAACACATTCATTAAATCTCAAAAAAAATTATCTGTAATTATTAAAGATGACATTGTTTATTCACTTAATAATTTAGGTGATCTTACGGCATTAAATATTAATGATGGGAGTTTAGTTTGGCAAACACCTACGCAGAGCAACGAAATATTCTTAAATGCATTTAGTCTAAAAAATTCGGAAATAATTTTAAATAATGAAACAATATATTTTTCAAACAACAAAAATGAGCTATTCTCAATTGACACAAGAACTGGCATAGTAAAATGGAAACAAACAGTAAATTCCAGTTTAAAGCCTACGATTTCTGAAAATTATATTTTTAATATTTCTGAGGAAGGATATTTATTTGTAATTGATACTGAGACTGGAAATATAATCAGGATCACTGATGTTTTCTCAACATTTAAAAAAAGAGAAAAAATTAAACCAGTAGGCTTTGTTATTGCTAAAAATAAAATTTATTTGTCTACCGATAATGGACGAATTTTGATTATTAATTTAACTAATTCTGAAACAGTGAAAGTAATTAAATTTAATAATGAAAAAATATCGAGGCCATTTATTAATAATGCTAATATTTTTTTAATAAAAAATAATGGAATTATAAGATCAAATTAATGTTATTAAAATTTTTAGAAAAAATTGGAAGAAAAAAAGTAGTTTTAGATAGGGGGCCGTCTCACCCAAAATTTAATGAAGCTAAACCATGGATGAATAGATATTATTTATTATTTAGGAATAGACCAAAATGGTTTCCATTTAATATATTAATTCATGAAATGTTGGATGATGATCATGGGGATGGAGTTCATAATCATCTATTCCCTTATATTACAATAATTTTGAGAGGCGGTTATTGGGAAACTACTAAAAAAGGTAAATTCTGGAGAAAACCTGGATATATTGGATTTAGATCAGCCAATGCATATCATAGAGTAGACCTTGAGCCAGGAACAAGACCAATGACAATTTTTATCTCTGGACCTTTTGGATTAAGAAAAGGACCAAGATCAGAATACGGCATCGATTTTAATTCAAAAAAGAATTAATGCAAAAAAGTTTTGTTAAAGAGTTTAAACTTTACTGCAAAAAAAAAAATTTAGATGTTAATTCGCATCAGATAAAACTCATAAAAACATTAGAAGAATATTATAAATTAAACTACAAATCATTTATCTCAAAAATTTTATCAAAAAAAAATTATAAAAAAGGCTTTTATCTTTATGGAGATGTTGGTGTCGGCAAAACCATGATATTAGATTTTTTTTTCAACTTAGTTGAAGGTAAAAAATTAAAACTTCACTTCAATGAGTTTATGCTTAATTTTCACGATTTTGTACACCAATCCAAAGATAAAAATGATGAAAATAAATTAAGTAAATTTGTAAAAAATTTAAAATCGAAAGCAAAATTAATATATTTTGACGAGTTTCAGGTTACAAATATAGTAGATGCAATGATACTTGGAAAATTATTTGATGAAATATTTAAAGAAGATTTAAAAATTATTGTAACTTCTAATATAAAAATAGAAAATTTGTATAAAGATGGGTTGCAAAGAGATCAATTCAAACCTTTTATAAAAATAATGCAAAAGCAATCATTTGAATATCAATTAAATATAGATGATGATTATAGAAAGTCCGAAGGCAATAAAACTCAAAGATATTACTCACCTTTAAATCAAGAAAACAATTTTAAAATAAATAAATTATTTAGAGTGATGACTAAAGATAAGGTTTTAAAAGAAAAGATTTTAAACATCAAAGGAAGAAAATTTATTTTAAAAAATTTTTATGATGGAATTGTTCGATTAACTTTTAAAGAAGTATGTGATAAAAATTTAGGATCAGAAGATTATATTAAAATAGTAAAAAATTGTCTTTTTATAGTTATGGAAAATGTACCAGCATTTAATGATTTAAATTCAAATCAACAACAAAGATTTATTACTTTTTTAGATATCGTGTATGATCAAAATATACCTATGGCTATTAGTGCAGAACAAAATATTGATAAACTTACATCATCAAGATTATTGGAAAAACCATTTAAGCGTACAATTAGCCGATTATATGAACTAACATCTAAAAAGCATTTATGAGACAAGAATTTTTTAATCTTGAACTTAAAACAAATGGTCAAAAATTATATGAATTTACCGATCAAACGATAGACTGGATAAATAAAAACAATTTTAATAATGGTATTTTAAATTTAAGCATACAGCACACTAGTGCATCTTTAATTGTTCAAGAAAATGCTGATCCTGATGTTCAATCAGATTTAATTAATTATTTTGATAAAATTGCTCCAATGGATAATAAATTATATATTCATACAGTAGAAGGTAAGGACGATATGCCAGCTCATATAAAGTCAGCTTTAACTAACAATCAAATATCCCTCAGTATAAAAAACAAACAACTTTTGTTAGGTACTTGGCAAGGAATTTACCTTTTTGAACATAGATTAGCTTCTACAAAAAGGCTGATTATTCATCATTTTATTGGAGATTAATTAATTTTTTAAAGCTTGAAATGCTTTGAGAGCTGCATTTCTAGCTTCTTCATGTACAACTATTGGAGAAGGGTAATCAGAACCAATTTTAGTTTTTATAGCTTCTTGAAATTTAGTTTCCATTTCCCACGGTTTATGAATAAATTTATTTGGAACTCTCTCTAATTCAGGTACCCATTTTTTTACATACAAACCTTGTTTATCAAATTTTTCACCCTGCAATATAGGATTAAAAATTCTAAAATAAGGGGCTGCATCTGCACCACAGCCAGCAACCCATTGCCATTGTGCAATATTGTTTGCTTCATTAAAATCTAACAAACAGTTTCTAAAATGTTTTTCACCTTCTTTCCAATTAATTCTTAAATGTTTTACAAGAAAAGAACCAACTACCATTCTAATTCTATTATGCATCCAACCTGTTTCATAAAGTTGTCTCATCCCAGCATCAACAATTGGGTATCCAGTCATACCATTTTTCCAAGCTTTCAAATTTTTTGCATTTTTATCCCATGGAAATTTATCAAATTCTTTTCTTAAATTACCTTTTAGCATTTCGGGGAAATAATTAATTAAACTATGTGAAAATTCTCTCCAGCCTAATTCATTTAGATATTTTTTAACACTAATATTTTTTGATTTATATTTATAACATTTGTCCCAAATATTACTTACGTGTATTTGTCCATTTCTAATGAATGGCGAAAGTTTTGACGAACCATTTATAGCTGGATAATCTCTATCAACTCCATATTTCAACATTCTATTTTCAACAAACTCATTTAAATATTTTTCGGATTGTTTTTCTGTTGGGTCCCAATATTTTTCAAATTTTTTATACCAATTTTTCTTTGGTAAAATTTGATCTGGAATATTATTATTTTTGAATAATTTTATTTTTCTTTTAACTTTTTTTACGTTTAATGAATTGTTTGGGATACTATCTAAGTAAATTTGCTCTCCAACTCTCCAAAATGGACTATAAACTTTATAAGGGCTTCCATCATCTTTTGTAACATTATTATATTCATTAAGAACATTTCCTTTAAAGCATTTTGAAAGTATTTTGTTTTTTTCAAAAATTTTAATGAGATCATTATCTAACTTTAATTGAGATGGCTCATATATTTTATTCCAAAATATAGAAATTTCTTGTTTGCCTTTGACTTTACTAAAAAAAGTTATCTCATCAGAAAATACTAATTCTAATTCAATATTGTATTTAATTAATTCATCTTTAAAATTAATTAAAGATTTACTTACCCACCATTTTTGTGCTTCTCTAACATCATCAAAATTTTCTTTGTTATAAATATATAATGCTGTGACAGTATCGTAATTATTTGTTGCATAAGATAATGCAGAATTATTTTTTATTCTAAAATCATCTCTTATCCAAACAACAGCTTTTTTTGACATATAATTTACTTTCTGCCTTTAAATAGCAATTGTTTATAAAGTTTTACATCTGCATTACCTTCGCATCCAATAACTAAAACGTTAGATTTTTCGTTAAGATTTATTAATTTCTTTGTTTTAGGATTATTACAGAGACTTATAAGACTGATAATTCCTGGTGTAGCACATTCACCACCTATTATTGATCTTTTACTGAGTTTCTTGTCTTTAAGCATTGCAACAGTTTTAGGAACTTTTGAGTCATTTACAGTGACACAACAATCACTAGACTTTTTTAATACATGCCAAGGTATGAGAGACATTTCATTGCATGACATACCACCCATTATACTTTCTTTTTTTATTTTAATTTTTTTTAAACTTTTGCTTTTTATGCTTTGAAGTACACAATCAGCTCCATCAGGTTCAACTATTATTATTTTAGGAATTCTCTTGAAATATTTTGCAACTCCTGCAACTACACCTGCTGCCATGCCACCAACGCCAGCTTGAAGGAATATATGCGTAATATAATGCGTAGTTTGTTTTGAAATTTCTTTAATCATAATTGAATAACCAGCCATAGTTAACAAAGGAACATAACTATAATTCTTCGTAGATACATCTTGAACAATATTCCAATTATTCTTTTTTGATAATTTTTTACACTCGTTTAATGAATTTTCGTAATTACCTTTTACTCGAATTACATCGGCTCCAAATTTTTCAATTTCTTTTACTCTCTCTTCACTTACATATTGACTAACAAAAATTTTACATTGTAAACCCAATCTTTGAGCACCCCAAGCAACTGATCTACCATGATTTCCAGCTGTTGCAGAAGATATTATTATATTTTTTTTCTTTTTAGATATTTTTTCTACGGCATATGCACCACCTAAAGCTTTAAATGATTTTAAATGAAATCTTTTCGACTCATCTTTGTAAAAAATATTATTAAGTTTTAAATTTTTGTTTAGTTTCTCTAATTTTAATAATGGTGTTTTTTTATAGTATTTCCACTTAGATATAGAATTAAAAGCATCAGTGATTATTTTTGACGAAATAATATTTAAAATATAGTTTCGATTAAAACTATAACTTTTATTCGATAAAAATTTTGTATATTTCCATTTTCTATAACTATCAAAGCTTTTCACTTTAACAGTCTAGAGTATTCTGTCTTTCCCATTTTGTAATTGGTTTGGACTTATCAAATTTTTCGTTATCATTAAAATCTTTTAATTCCAAAGTCCTTAACTTGACATAACTTTTAATTACTTCTTTTCCAAATGCTTTATTCATTTCTTTATTATTTTCAATTTTATCAAGAGAATCTTTTAGTTCATTTGGTAATTTAGAAAGGTTTGGATATTTTTTATAATCCTCATACATATTACAAAAAAGAGGTTTGCCAGGATTAATTCTTTTACTTAATCCTTCAATTCCTGCAGCTAATACACTAGCTTGAAGTAAATAAGGATTTGCGGATCCATCCATAAGTCTTAATTCAAATCTTCCCGGATCAGGAACCCTTATCATATGTGTACGGTTATTTCCTGTATATGATATACTGCTTGGAGACCATGTGGCACCAGATTTTGTTGGTGCAGCATTTATTCGTCTGTAACTATTTATCGTTGGATTAAAAAAAGTAGATAAGGATGAAGCATGTTTCATGATGCCTCCTAAAAAGTTATAAGCTGTCTTGCTTAGCCCAAGCTTATCATGTTTATCAAGAAAGATATTTTTCTTTCCTTTCCATAAAGAAATATGTGCATGACATCCGTTACCAGTTAAATTTTCAAAAGGTTTTGGCATAAATGTTGCTCTCAAATCATGCTTTTCTGCAATAGTTTTAACCATAAATTTAAAAAAAGTGTGTCTATCAGCAGTTTTTAGACAATCTGAATAATCCCAATTCATTTCAAATTGCCCATTAGCATCTTCGTGGTCATTTTGATAAGGACCCCATCCCATTTCAATCATACAATCACATATTTCTTTTATAAGCTCATATCTTCTCATTAATGAAGACTGGTCATAACAAGGTTTAGATTGAGTATCTCTATTATCTGCAATTGCGTTCCCATCAGGAGAAATCAAAAAATACTCACACTCCACACCTGACTTCATGCTAAATCCCAATTCAGATAATTTTTTTATTTGTTTTTTTAACATCACTCTTGGTGAAGCATCGACTGGTTTACCATTCATCCATAAATCTGAAGCCAACCAACCAACTTCTTTGTTCCATGGTAGTTGAATTAAACTGTCAGGATCAGGTATTGCAAACATATCAGAATCAGCTGGTGTCATATCTAGCCAAGCTGCAAATCCAGCAAATCCAGCACCATTTACTTGCATATCTTTTATTGAATGAGCAGGAACCAATTTTGATCTTAAGACACCAAATAAATCTACAAAACTTATCAAAAAATATTTAATTTTTTTTTGTTTTGAAATTTTAAATAAATTTTTTGCCATCTAATAACGTAACACAATTATTTAAAAAATGATAAAAAGAAATCTTTGTAATAAATTAAATTTACACCAATAATAATTAATATCGCTATAATTACTCCATACTTTGCTTTTGGCCATGCAAGACGTGCCATTTTGCTAGGAGTTTTATTTTCATTTTGATTATTTTCTTCAGAATTTTGCATTAAAAAAAAAAGAGGGCACAGTATTTCATGCGCCCTCTTAAAAGTTTTAACCGTCTGTTATATTGTTTTTCCAGTCGTTAGCACTTGGTTTTTTTCTGACAATTGCATTCATCTTACCATCTTCTTGTTTAGATGAAATAACATGCCAGCCAACCCAAATAAGAATTGCTATTATAACTAGCACTCCTTCCGAACCAACACCTGGATAGACAGATCCTTGTACCTCAGAGGCACTTAAATGATCTATCCAATTTGATACTGTTGCCATTTACATACCTCCTTTATCTACTGGCCGAGACTACAGCTTTTTCGTCTTCTTTAGCCTCTTCCATAATTGTATAGTCAAGTCCTGCAAGTTCTACTTCTCTTGGTATTCTTAATTTACCCATTCCGTGAAGAACTTTTGCAATTATATATCCAGGTAGCATACCTAGTACAAAAAACATTATTATTGCACCGATAAACATTCCAAGAGGATTAATTGCTGCATAATTAGTTCCATCCCACATAGCTCCTACACTGTATCCAGATGAAGGATAACCATTTAAAACGAAACCACATATTACAAGACCAACAAATCCAGCATAACCATGAACAGCTACCGCTCCAACCGCATCGTCGATTTTATATTTTTTCTCGACCCAGTAATGCATTTTGTAAGCTATAACTACTCCGATCATACCGATTATCATTGATTGTATTGGATGATATAAATCATTACCTGCAGATGCACATATTATTCCCGCAAGTCCTGATGAATAAGTCCAGAAAGGATCTCCCTTCGAGACCACATACCCTGCTAACAACCCTCCAGATAACGACATTAAAAAGTTCATCGTTATTCCACTAAGTGTGGTGGGAGTTAGGTAGATATTCGTTGCAGTAAAGAAAGTTACACCTTCCATACCATATTCAGGTCCAAGATCATAAATCGGAACATTACATGCAGCGTAAAAGCCCCAAAAACCTGTATAGATTAAGAATAATCCAACAGTCACTAACCAAGGATTTCTTGGTCCAATGTTTCTTGGTTCTCCGCTAGATGAAAATTTTCCAATTCTTGGTCCTAAAACAATTAGAACACCTAAGGCAAAACCTCCGGCAATTGCGTGAATTACTCCGGAAGCATAAGCATCGTGATATCCTAATATTTTTAACATCCATCCATCAAAATGCCATCCCCATGAAGCATCTATTGTCCAGAAAACAGATCCAATTGCAATTGCAAGTATTCCAAATGCAAAAGTAGTTATCCTTTCAATAACCGCTCCAGATACAATTGAAGCTGCAGTCCATGAAAATAATAAAAAGGCTGCCCAGAAGACACCCATTATATGATCATTAAGATTTACGGCCATCAATGCATTTGTAGGATTAGCAAGATCATTTCCACCAAATCCTCCTCCAAGAACTAGACCAGTACTTTCGGTCATAATCGAAGGAGCTAATCCAGGTCCTGTTGGAAATGCCCAGTATATCCACCAACCAAAGAAAAACCATGTAACTGTTACCAGTGGTATCAGCATTGTATTTTTCATAAGAGTGTGTTGGTGATGTTTGTAACGAGATGCCCCAACTTCATACATACAGAAACCCACGTGGATCAAAAACATAAGAACCACAGTTACCCAATAGTAAAATTCTGTAAATAAGGTTGTGAGAGCACCTAATTGATCAGTCATATTTCTCTCTCCTATTAATAGTTAATAGACTCTATGAAATTTTTTTTACGCTGACAATTTTATTTTATTTATAAAAAGTAGAAGTTAATAATTATTTTATCAACTTGAAATTGAAATTAGAATTTTAAATATGCTTTTTTAAGGTCAACCAGAGGATGATTCGGGGACATTTGAAACTTTACCAATAATTCTCTAGCTATCATATCTCTATCCTGCTGATTATTAGGTAATTTTATTTTACTTGGTATCGTTACCCAACCGTTCGCATTTCTATCGAATACAGCAGGTCTATTTTCTTCATATCCCATATGAACATCTTCTAACCAATTAAGATCATCCCAACCCATAGCTTCTATATATTTTTTTAAAAATGGAGTGAGTCGACTATAGTCAGGCAAAAGATTAACGTCATATCGATAGCCAATTGTTTGGCCAATCATTTTTTCTCTAGCAGTCTCTTTTTTCTTGCCTAATTGACCTTTGATCTCTTTTGATTTGACTTTTTTCTTACCTTTTTTCTTTGGCATATTTGAATTAGATTTTATGGAAATCTTTAACTCCTACTGTATGATTTGTTCCTGCAAGTGGCACTTTAGCTAAAGCAGAAGCCTCCATTGTTAATGCAGCCATATCTTCTGGTTCTAGCGAGTGAATATTTGTTTTTCCACATGCTCTAGCCAACAATTGAGCCTCCAATGTCATCGCATGCAAGTAATTATACACTCTTAATGCTGCATCATCAGGATTTAATCTTTTTCTTAATTTAGGATCTTGAGTAGCAACTCCTACCGGACATCTACCCGTGTGACAGTGATAGCAATGACCTGCGGGAACACCCATTTCTTTTTCAAAGTTAGATTCTGGTATTTCCTTGTTGCAATTTAAAGCCACCATTGCACCTGTTCCGATTGCAATTGCGTCTGCACCAAGCGCTAAAGCTTTAGCCATATCTGCTCCATCTCTAACACCACCTGCATAAATTAAAGTTACTTTTCCAGTTTTACCTACATCATCCAAAGCTCTTCTTGCTTCTCTAATTCCAGCAATTCCTGGGATACCTGTGTTTGCAGCTGCAATGTGTGGTCCAGCACCTGTTGAACCCTCCATTCCATCAAGATAAATTGAATCTGGATCACATTTTGCTGCCATCCTTACATCATCATACACTTTAGCTGCTCCAAGTTTTAATTGAATTGGCACTTTGTTTTTTGTTAATTCTCTAAGCTCTTGAACTTTTAAAGCTAAATCATCTGGACCCAGCCAATCAGGATGTCTTGCTGGAGATCTTTGATCAATACCTGCAGGTAGCGATCTCATTTCTGCAACTTGGTCAGTAACTTTTTGACCCATCAAATGGCCACCCATTCCAACTTTTTGTCCTTGTCCAATAAATACCTCAATTCCATCAGCTAGTTGTGCATGGTGTGGGTTAAAACCGTATCTTGATTGTATGCACTGATAAAACCATTTTTCTGAATATCTTCTCTCATCTGGTATCATTCCACCTTCGCCAGAACATGTTGCGCTACCAGCCATTGTAGCACCTCTAGCTAATGCAGTTTTTGCTTCATAAGATAAAGCTCCAAAACTCATTCCCGTAATGTAAACTGGAATATCAAGCTCAATTGGATTTTCACATCTTGGACCAATAATAGTTTTGGTCTCACATTTTTCTCTGTAACCTTCAATAACAAATCTTGTTAATGTACCTGGCAAGAAAACTAGATCATCAAAAGTAGGTATCTTTTTCATCAAAGCCATTCCTCTCATTCTGTATCTTCCTAATTCGGCTTTGATATGAATGTCGTCCATAACTTCTGGAGTAAAAATAGCGTTGTGTCCCAACAAACTTTTGTTTCTTGAAGCTATTCCATTACCATTAGAATGTCCGTTTGATTTTCCATTACCATTTTTTTTCTTTGCCATTTAAATTGCTCCTTTTTTTTCTGTAGGTTCAAGAGCATCGTAATTCCAAAGTTTTTTCCCTGCTATAACTTTGGTCATCTTAGAAACATCGAAGTTTTCTCCGATCTCCGCAACCTTTAATTTTCTTTTAAGCCAGTCTTGATCTGAATCAGTTAATTCAGCTTCGACAGCATCACTACCAAATGATCCAATTTTTCCACCTACAAAAATTGTCCCATCATACATAGAATCTCCTAAATTTATTCCAACATCTCCAAGAATAATAATTCGCCCTCTCTGCATCATAAAACCTGTAAAAGCACCAGCATCTCCGCCAATAATTATTGTTCCACCTTTTTGATCAATTCCTGTTCTGGCACCTACGCTTCCTTTGCATATCAGATCTCCACCTCTAATTGCCGCACCGAAACAAGACCCTGCATTTTTTTCAATTACTACTTTTCCTGCCATCATATTTTCTGCACATGACCATCCCACTCTTCCATTAATTCTAACAATAGGACCATCCATTGATCCACACCCAAAGTAACCCAAACTACCTTCAAATATTAAATTTAATTTATTGAGAATTCCAACTCCCAAGCTATGTTTTCCCTGTGGGTTCTTTATTACAATAGTTCCGTATCCATCTTTCATTAATTCATCAATTTTTTTATTTGCTTCACGACAATCCATGTTCTTAACGTCAATCTCAGTTCTTTTATTAAAATCTACATCATATGTCCCAAAGTAATAAAAATTCTCTGCCTCATCTGGATTAAAAAATTTTTGTTGTGTTTTTCCAGTTAAGACTTCTGTATGAAGTCCCATTGATTGAGCTTTACTTTTTTTTTCTGATGTTTTTAAATTTGCCATACTTTAACTTCTCCATCAAAAGGATCATAAGTTTCGATTTCTTGTGGTAATATTGATCTTATTGCAATTTCCTCTGACCCCATTGCAACTAAATCATCTGACTCATACAATACTAGTGGTTTTGCAGCCATTGTATCTTTCGCCATTCCTAAGCTATCTTTTGTAGCAACAAAATAAGTAAATACCCCATCTAAACCGACGAGAGACTCTTTCATTCCCTCTTCTAATGTAGCTCCATTTCTCATTTTTTCTGCAAGATATACAGCGATTAATTCAGAGTCACATTCTGACATAAATCTCATGCCCTTGTTTTCCAATACTCTTCTATTATTCCAATAGTTTGTTAATTGTCCATTATGAACGACTGACACATCGCTAAAAGGATAACCCCAAAATGGGTGAGCAGATTTAATATCCACTCCCGACTCTGTTGCCATCCTAGCATGACCAATTGCATGTGTCCCGACAACTTTATCTAAATTATATCTGTTACAAACAACTTCAGCGTTTCCTAGATCTTTAATTACTTCTAGAGATTTTCCCATAGATAATATTTCTACACCTTCAACACTTTCTATTTTTTGAGAAAATTCCATTAAATCTTTATCATACTGAATTTCATATCGTAATGAATAAGGAAGAATTCTATCTTCTTTTATCACTTTAGCGCCTAGCTCAGAAAGATAAGAATCAACAATTTTTTTTCTTTCGTCATAAACTGATACATCTTCTTTTACTGAAGAACTTCCCTCTGCAACATTTTCACCAACCTTAAATCGCATGATGAAATTTTGACCGTCAGTTTTTCCGTATAGAGCGTATCCAGTTGAATCTTCTCCTCTATGCTTTAATGCTTGAAGCATACCTTGAAGTTCAAAACCAACATTTGAAGTATTTCCTCTATGAATTAATCCTGCAATCCCGCACATATAATTTCCTTATTAAATTATGGTAAACAATCCAGATAAGTATCAAGATCCCATTGTGTTGTTGCACCCAAGAATTTTTCCCACTCATCTCGTTTGTACCAATTAAATACTTTATACATTTCATCTGGCATTGATGATTTTATTACCTCATCTTCTGCCAATCTATCTAAAGCTTCACCTAAACTTAGTGGAAGTTTTTTAACATCTTTACCAGCTTTTTGAGCTTCATATATATTTCTAGACTCAGGTTTGGCTGGTTTCATTTTTTTAGATATTCCTTCATCACAAGCTTTAAGTAATGCTGCACCTAATAAATATGGATTATGCATAGAGTCAACTGATCTGTACTCAAATCTACCTGGAGCAGATACTCTTAGACCACATGTTCTATTTTGATAACCCCAGTCAGCATATACTGGTGCCCAAAAACCTTGATCCCATAATCTTCTATATGAGTTCACTGTTGAAGAACCAATTGCTGTTAAAGCTGGTAAGTGTTTCATTATCCCTGCAATTGATTGTAATCCAATCTTTCCAGGCAATTGCATATCCTTAGTATCTGGCATGAAAGTATTTGTTCCACCTGATACATAGCTAAAGACTTCTTCTACACCTGGAAGTTTTTTGTTACCCAATTTGTTTACTGATACTTTTCCACCTTTCCACAAAGACATGTTGGTGTGACATCCACTTGCTGAAACTCCCATAAATGGTTTAGTCATAAAGCAAGCTATAAGATTATGTTCTCTTGCTACTTGAGCACAAATTTGTCTATACGTAGATAATCTATCAGCATTTCTTAAAACATTATCAAATGTCCAGTTAAGCTCTAATTGACCAGGAGCATCTTCATGGTCACCTTGGATCATATCAAGACCCATCGCTTTTGCGTATTCAATAACCTTCATAAACACAGGTCTTAATGATTCAAATTGATCAATATGATAACAGAAAGGTTTTGAGAAACCTTGTCCAGTTGGAGTTCCGTCAGGATTTTTTGTTAACCACATCATTTCAGGCTCTGTTCCAACTCTTAATTCTAATCCATGTTTCTTTTTGAACTCATTCATGAAAATTCTAAGATTACCTCTGCAGTCACTTGTTAAATGACCACCTGGATTTTTTCTTTCTTCTCTATTTCTAAAACATGTAACAAAAACTCTTCCAACTCTCTTATCCCAAGGCAATTGAACAAAAGTTTCTGGATCAGGTATTCCTACCAATTCCATAGCTTCTGGACCATATCCAATATAATTATTATGACGATCTAAAAATAAATTTGCTGTTGCTCCATAAACCAATTGAAAACCTTTTTCTGCAGTTCTTTCCCAGTGGTCTGCTGGTATTCCTTTTCCAACAACTCTTCCAGTTACTGAAATAAATTGATAATAGATATAAGTAATTCCTAATTCGTTTATTTTTTCTCTAACCTTTTTGACGAGTTTAGCTCTACCTGGTTGGTTTACGTGTTTTTCAAGATCCGTCATTCTTCCCCCTTTGAATTTTCAGATCAAAAAGGTAACTGAAAAAAAAACGTTTGTCTACTTAGATAAATTAGCTCCAAGGAAACGGACTGTTCGATGTCGGATGAAGTTTGCCTTTTTCATATCTATCGAACCTGAACGGTTTTAGTAATTCACTTTCTTGACCTAAAATTTCTTGTGCAACAAGGTGTCCAACACCTATCATTTTATAACCATGATTTGCATCTGCAATCATGTAAACATTTTCAAAAAATCTATCGAATATCGGGAATGAATCTGGAGTTAAACAACCCAATCCTCCTGATGGTCCCTTTCTATACAAATGAGATTTACCAACAAAACGTTTCTGAATATGTGCAAGTGCTGAAGTCCACATATCAGAAAATTTATCAGTAGTTTGAAATTCAGGAGAGTCAATTCCATATGGGTCAACATTAACTTCATCAAAATGTTTTTGAACAATGTAAGGTGATGTTCCACCTTGAACTCCCAATCCTTCAATATCAGGTTTATAATAAATACCCCATAAGTCTTCTGTAATTATTTTACCATCTTTGTCAGAATAAAGTGGTGCATCTGTATCAACATGAATTACTGGAGGCGGTTTACCTTCATTAGTTTTTAAATAATCTGCATCTACACCCAATACACCTTCTTGTAAAAACCAGTACTTCCACATTTCAACTTCATGCATTTTTCCATTTTTAGCATCTTTTATGTTTGTAGTTTTTGGTAACTCCAACATATTCCAAAAATCTCTTACCCATGGTCCTGCTCCAATAACTACCTGATCACAATCAATTGTACCTTTATCTGTAACCACGCCAGTAATTGCATTGCTGTTGCTCCCTCTTTTAAAACCTGTAACCTTTACTCCTTTATGAACGTTTACACCGTTTGAATTTGCTTTTTTCTCTAGTGCTTTAATTGAATCCTTATTAAATGCATATCCACCTTTTTTTTCATGCAAGACTGATGTAATACCTTTTGCTTGCCAATCACTAAAAATTCCTTGCATATATTTCATGCAATCTTTTTCACCTTCTATAAATTCTGATTCATATCCAATAGCTTTTTGTTGTTCATAAATACTTGCAACATCTTTATGCATTACTTCCGGAGAAATTTGCATATAGCCAACAGCATTATATTTAAATGCCTCTGGATCACTTTCCCAAACACTAACTGAATGAGCCATTAATTCTCTCATTGCTGGTTGAAAATAATTATTTCTAACAACTCCACATGCAATTCCACTTGCACCTGCAGCAGTGTCTTTTTTTTCTAGGACAACTACATCGTTTGGATTTTTATATTTTTCGGAAAGTTTCCAAGCAGTACTTAACCCGTGAATTCCTCCACCAATTATTACAACTTTTGCTTTTGTCGGTAACGACATGAACGAACTTTAATTTTTTAGCAAAGGAAAGAATATAATAATTTTTATATATAATTTATATAAATTCTAAATATTTATTAGATTTTTAATTAAAAACTCAAATTTTTGAGAGTTTTCAAATATTCGTTAAATTCATTAACAAAATTCTGTGTGGGTAAAACGTACTTTTTTCTATGGTCATTTCCGGTTTTCTCGAGGTAAAAAAATTCTTTATCACAAGCTTCTTTGATCATGAGTGCAGATTTGGGTCTAGAGGTTTTGAAAAGTCTAGTCTTAAGTTCTTCGACAGATAAGTTTTCATTTAATTTATAGGAATTCATCACAATCAACATCATGTGATAATGTGAAGGAGACTTTCTGAAAAAGTAATTACTGGATGTATGGGACAGTTTCATTTGATCTTCCCAAAATTCCAGTAAATCCTTTGATGATTTTGACATTAAGATTTTACACGTGTTTTTTGAGGATCGTAATGCGGGAAACCAACAATTTTAGCAGGTATTCTTTTTTGATGTCCATCAATTTTACCGACTTCAACCTTCATACCTATTTCTGAATGACCTACATCAATTCTGCACAAAGCAATATTTTTATTCAAAGTAGGAGATAGACATCCGCTTGTAACTACGCCAACTTGAGATCTTCCAATGTGAACGCAATCACCGTGATTAGCTTTTTCTTTGCCTACAAGTTCTAATCCAACTAATTTCTTTTGCGGATTTTCTTTTCTCTTTATTAATGCTTCTTTACCAATGAAATCTGCTGTTTTTGTTTTTAAAGGAACCGTAAATCCAACACCAGCTTCAAAAGGGTCAACTTGGCCGTCAAATTCATTACCAAATAATATTAGTCCAGCTTCAATTCTTAATAAATCTAATGCTCCAAAACCAGCAGGTATTATCCCTTCATCTTTGCCAGCTTCCATAAGCACATCCCAAACTGCTGGTGCATCTGAAGGGTGACACCATATTTCGTATCCTAACTCGCCTGTGTATCCAGTTCTAGAAACCATTAATGGAATTCCACTAAGTTCTTTTACTCTACAGATTGTAAACCTAAACCATTGTAATTCTGAAATAGAAGGTTGTGTTGGTGGAGTAAAAATAAACTTTTCTAAAATTTTTCTACTGTTAGGTCCTTGTAAAGAAATATTATTTATTTGATCAGTAGAGTTTTTAACTAAAACATTAAATTTTTTCTTTTTTGCTTGTTCTTTTAACCATTCACCTGCGTATTCATCACCACATACCCATCTAAATCCATGATCACTCATTTTTAACAATGTTCCATCATCAAACATAGAACCATTTTCATAACACATCGAAGAATAAACAATTTGTCCAACTGACAATTTTTTAACATTTCTTGTTAAAGTATAGTCCATTAATTCTTCTGCATCCGGACCTAATATTTCAAATTTTCTTAAAGAAGATAAATCAATTAAAACTGCTTTTTCTCTACAAGCTGTATATTCATTTATTACTCCGTGTTTAGTGTAATCATTTGGCAGCCAATATCCTCTAGCATCAACAAAGTTTCTTGTTAACTTTGAAGTTCTTTCATGAAATCCTGTATTTTTTGTTAGTTTTAATTCTGAGTCTGGTTTCATTCTAAATGCAAAAGATTTTGTAAATTCTCTTTTTTTTTCGTAAGTTCTAACAAAAATATCTGTAGGGTTCCATGAATTACATGGGTCTATATCACTTGGACAGGCTGATGTTCCGCAGGTTAAATCTTTTAAAGCTCTTAATATTACATAATCTCCAGGTCTAGCAAATGACTCATCAGAAAGTACGGTATTTAAGCCTCCTGCTGAAGTATTAAAAAATAAATTTATAGCGTGCCATCCCTTTTGTCTATTAACCCCAAAATTTTCCATAGCACCACTTAAGTTATCTGAGCAATTTGGATGCCCAAAATAACCAGCATCTTCGTAATACTTCGATGTACAAGCAAGATTAAAAGTGTCATGTCTACCAACAGTATCTCTTATTACTTCTACTAAAGGCTCATGGTCTGTATCATAAAATTTTGAATACAATCCTGGTCCAGGAAATGTATTTCCCATAAAGGTCCTGGTTGTTTGCCAATCTAAACCTTTTTCAATACCTTTGCCCAATTTAGCTGTATCAAAAGCAACAAAATCTGAACATTGTCTACCAGTTGGACAAATTATTTGAATATAATCTCCTTCTTTAACTTCAAAAGAAATCGCTGATTGTTTTGCAATATTTTTTTCGTCTAGAGGATCAAAAATTGGATCTGGAATTATTCTATGTTCTTTATAGTCAACAATATTATTTCTTTTAATAAATAAAGTTAATTCTGTAGGAGGATTTTGTTCATGAACCAACATATCATTACCAGGTGCAGAAAAAATGCAATAACATTTATCTTTTGAACTTATTTTAATTTTTTCTCCTGGTGGAGTGTCTTTATCAAAAAGGATTGAAGATTTAGATTTTGCAATTTTAAAATTTCTTTTTTCTAATTGGCGCAAAGCAATTTTCGAACTTTCTTCATTTCTATTTAAAATTTTAATTATATCATTTTCTGATTTAGATGATTTTAAATTTAAAATTGATGGATCTGAATTTCCATCAGAATTAAAAACAACTATTTCACAAATTTGATTTCCTTCATTATTAATAATTTCAATTTCATCATCCGGAAAAACCTGAACTCCTGTTAATCCACCGCCATTAACTACATATCTTTCAACCCCAGGTGGCAAAACATTTAAACCAGGTTCATTTATTCTTAAATTTTCTTCTAACATTTTAAATCAATGATTACTTATGTTTAAGAATAAATCAGTACTGATTAATTGTATATATAAATTTTAGTACCAACTTTTGTTGACTGTGAGATTAAATTTAAGGATACTTACTTACTTAATATATTAAGAGAGGAGAAATAAATGAAGAAAATACTATCTTTACTCTCAGCTATAGTAATTACTGTAGTAAGCTTTGCAGGAATATCTAACGCTGACAGTAAAAAACCCATAGTGATCCCAACTCATAACTGGTCAAGTCAAATTGTTATGGCCTATGTTATTGGTGGAATCTTTGAAAGCATGGGTAACAATGTTAAATATGTAAATGCTGACTCTCAAGCGGTTTACGAGTCAATTAGAATTGGTGATGTAACTATATCCCATGAGGTATGGGAATCTGCTTTCGGTAAGTCATTTACAACAGCTTTAGACAAAGGTGGTTTGTTAGACTGGGGTGATCATGAAGCAAGAACTCTTGAGGATATGGGATATCCAAACTGGGTTGTTGAAAAAGGTCTATGTCCAGGTCTACCAGATTGGACAGCTCTAAAAAATCCAGACTGTGCAAAAAACTTTACAACACCTGACTCTCCAGATGGAAAAGGAAGAATGTTGGAAGGACCACAAACTTGGCATGGTGACTTAATACCTCAAAGGATTGATGCTCTAGGCTTAGGAGATTTATGGTGGGTTAAGTTTGCTGGAGGTGCTGATGCACTTTGGGCAGAATTAGCAGCTGCTGAAAAAGAAGGAAGAGGAACAATAATTTTCAACTGGACACCAAACTTTACTGATGGTGCTGGTTTTACATTTATAGACTTCCCTCCATACACAGCTGGTTGTAGACCAGCAGATGGTGGTGATGGAAAATGTGGTTCCCCGGATGGTTATTTGAAAAAAGCAGTTCACGAAGATTTTCCAAAAACTCATCCAGATGCAGCAGCAGCGTTCAAAAAATTGTCATTCTCAACAAGTCAAATTGGTGCAATGGCAGCTTTAGTAGACGTTGACAAAATGACTCACGAAGATGCAGCTAAAAAATGGTTAGCTGATAACGAGTCAACTTGGAAAGCTTTCCTTAATTAAGGATAAAAGTTAAAAAATTAAGATCTCCCCCAATTCTGTTGGGGGGGATTTTTTTTTATAAAGATTTGTGTAAAATATATTTATGAGAAAATATCTTTTTTACTTTTTTTTAAGTTTATTAATAAGCTCATCAGCTTTTGCTCGAAGCACTGGATGTAAAGAAGGTAATTGTGAAAATGGATATGGAAAATGGGTTTATACAGATAAAACTACTTATGAAGGTGAGTGGGTAGGAACAAAAAAAAATGGTCAAGGTGTAGAAACATGGCCAAACGGATATATCTATAAAGGTGAGTTTAAAAATAGTGTTTGGAGTGGAGTTGGAACTTTAACTTTCCCAGATGGTTCTACTTATGAAGGAGAGTGGGCTAATGGTTTTATGAATGGCAAAGGAACATTTACTTGGGCTAATGGAGACCAAAAAATAGGAATTTGGAAAAACGGTAAATTACAAGATTAATGTCGAACGAAACTTCATTTAATAAATTAAAAGGATTACCTGAGAACCTAAAACAATTTATAGGACTAATAATTTTAACAATAATCATAATTTCTTCTTTTGCTATTTTAAATAATATATTTAGTGAGGGTGATGAATTAGTTAGAAAAATGAAATTGGAAGAAGAGAGAATTGCAAAAGAGAGAAAACTAAGTGCATTAATTTCAAAACTTCCTTCGGGTATATTAGTAACTTTTGATGGTACTGATCATTATAAATTATCAGATGAATTATATGAAGGAGTGTGTAATGCCACAAAGCTTATTCCCCAAAGAGCAATAATGGGTGCAAATTTCTTAAATTTTAGAGCACATGAAATTTATACGATTAACGGCAATAAGATTGATGAAACATTTGTTGAATGGGATGTTGAAAAAAAGAAATGTTTTGCAGGTTTTACAGTTAGTGGAAATAACGTAGGAGTAGACGAAACAATTAAAGTAAGAGGTGAAGCCTTAAGTTTTTTAAGCACCGGAATCGATACAAGGGTTTATTTTATTAAAAATTTTTAATGGAAATAAGCTTCAATTATATTGATTTTAATTTAATTAATTTTCGTATATTTTTATAAGAATTATGTCTGAAGCAGTAATCAAATGCGAAGCAGTTTATAAAATTTTTGGTGAAAATGCCAAAAAGATGCTTCAAGACTCAAATGGCAATGTTGATGCTAAAACATTTCAAGAAAATGGTTGTATAGTAGGTGTCAACAATGCTTCCTTTGAAGTAGCAAAAGGAGAAATGCTTGTTGTAATGGGCTTATCTGGATCCGGTAAGTCAACTTTACTAAGATGTATATCTAGATTAACAGATGCAACAGGTGGAAAAATTTTTATTGAAGGTCAAGATTTATTAAATCTAAATAATAAAGAATTAATAGAGCTTAGAAGGAATAAAATGGGGATGGTTTTTCAAAGCTTTGCTCTTCTTCCACACAAAACTGTTGTAGAAAATATAGCTTTTCCTCTTCAAATCAAAGGTATCAAAACTGAGGAAAGTATTATTAAAGCAATGAAGATGGTTAAATTAGTTGGACTAGATGGAAGAGAAAATTATTTTCCAAGAGAACTTTCAGGTGGACAACAACAAAGAGTTGGAATTGCTAGATCTCTTGCAGTTGAACCTGATATATGGTTTTTAGATGAACCTTTTTCCGCTTTAGATCCTTTGATAAGAAAAGAAATGCAAGATGAATTTTTAAGACTTCAAGAAAAATTACAAAAAACAATAATGTTTATTACTCATGATTTTGATGAAGCATTAAAACTTGCTGATCGAATTGCAATTATGAAAGATGGTATTATTGAACAACTTGATACACCTGCAAATATTGTTTTAAACCCAGCCACAGAATATGTAAGAAAATTTACTGAAGAAGTACCTAGAGAAAAAGTTTTATTAATTGAAGATGTAATGAATAAATCTATATCTAATAATTTAGGAGATGTGAAAGTTTCAAAAGATGAAATTATAGAGAATGTTGCTGAAAAAATATTAACGCAAGAAAAATCTGTAGCAGTTATAGATAAAAATAACAAAATTGTGGGATCAATTAACCCTACAAAAATAATAAATACGGTCTTTGGCGGAAGAAAGAACGGAAAATAAATTATGGAATTTTTAAAAAAATATCCAAAAATATTTCAGTGGTTATTTCTATTAATTGTTTTTTTTGCTCTTTGTTTTGCTATTGATGTTCCTGAAACATATAAATTCATTAGAGGCCAAGCAGAATTCGTAAAAGACCCTAATCAAAGTAGTTATATATTTTTAGGCAAAGAAGTAAGATATTACGCCTTTGATGTTTTCTGGCGTCTTCCTCCATTACTTGGATGGTTACCAATATGGATAAATGACTCTTTGTTTTTCTTAATGAATGAGTGGATGCCAATGGAGTTTTGGAATGAGGACACTCAAGAATTTAAAACTAGACCAATAGTTTTGCAAATTAGCAGAAATTTAACAGCTTTTATGACCTTTTTAATAGAGTTAATTAGAGAAATTCTTTTAGGTGGACTTGAAACAATTGTTGCCTTTACAAGTTGGGATTGGATCGATGCAAACCCTTGGGCTGAGTTGCCAGGTCTACCTTGGACAATAGTTGCGGCTGGTTTTGCAATACTTGCTTATAAATTAAGTGGTATTGGACTCGCTTTATTTGCTGGTTTAACCATGGTTTATATTTCTATATTTGGACAGTGGAAACCATCAATGCAAACTCTCTCTTTTATTTTAGTTGCTGCGCCTCTATCTTTTATATTTGGGTTAGGTTTAGGTATTGCAGCTTATAAAAGTAAACGTGTAGAAAAAGCTCTATATCCAATTCTATTAGTTATGCAAACAATGCCACAATATGCTGTATTAGTTCCTGCACTTGTTCTTTTTGGAGTCGGTGACCACGCTGCAGTAATTATAACTATGGTTGTTGCTGTTCCACCCATGATATTACTTACTTTACTAGGATTGAGAGCTATTCCTCCAGAAGTGATTGAAGCTGGAAGGATGAGTGGTTGTAATAATTGGCAACTAATGTCTAAAGTGCTAATTCCAACAGCCAGACGGGATATTTTAATTGGCGTAAACCAGGTCATTATGGTGTGCTTTTCTATGGCTGTTATTTCAGCCTTCATTGGAGCGAAAGGTCTAGGTTTTAATTTATTGCTAGCATTAAATCAGCTTAATATCGGATTAGCATTAGAAGCTGGTCTTTGTATTAGTCTAATTGCAATTTTATTAGATAAAATGTCATTAGCATGGGCAAACAAGCAAGTTGATTATTTTGGCAATTTGAATTTTTTTCAAAGAAATAAAAATTTATTATTTTTTAGTATTACGGTCATTATTGGAATTATACTCGCTTACTTTGGATCTGTTTATTTTAAGGGAGGTTACAATTATTTATTTGAAGTGCCACACAACAAAGGAATATCAACTGCTGATTTTTGGAATAAAGGTGTCGATTGGATTTTTGATACCTTCTTTGTTTATATAAAAGCGTTTAACACATGGTTAATTCAAGAAGTGTTACAACCAATGAGGGCTTTGTATTTAAGGATGCCAGCTGTTGCTACATTAGTTTTAGTTGTTGGTGCTGGCTATTTAATTGGTGGAATTAGATCTGCATTAGTAGTTTGTGGTTTGACATTATTCATAGCTCTAAGCCCATGGTGGGACAGAGCTTTAGTAACTGCTTACATGGCAACATTTGGTGTAATTGTTTCTTGTATAATTGGGTTTACAGTTGGCACATTGTGTTTTCAAAATAAACATTCTGCAAAATTTATGTTAGGGGTATGTGATATTTTTCAAACATTTCCATCATTTGTTTATCTTATTCCTGTGATGATGCTTTTTGGAATAACTGACACTTCTGTTCTTATTGCGGTCATTGTTTATGCAACTATACCAGCAACCAGATACACTATTGAAGGACTTAGAAGTGTTCCTGCTGGTTTACATGATGCAGCGACGATGTCTGGCGTGAATAAATTTCAAAGATTAACAAAAATAGAATTTCCTTTAGCATTCCCTCATATGATGCTTGGTATAAATCAAACAATAGTGTTTGCACTATTTATGGTGATTATAGGGGCATTTATCGGGACAGAAGATTTAGGACAATATATTTTAAAAGCATTATCAGATAAAAATGGTGCTGGTATTGGATTAACTTTGGGCATTTGTGTAGCATTTATAGGTTTAATCTTTGATAATTTGATAAGAACTTGGGTTGAAAAAAGAAAAAAACATCTAGGAATTGCTTAAGCTAAATGAAAAAAATTTTAATAATAGGCGGTGGTGCAATGGGATCTGCTTTTACTTTTCCATGTATTGATAATAAAAATGAAGTAACTATCACAGAACCATATAATAAAACTTTTATTAAAAATTTGTCTTCAAAAAAGAAATATCATTCTAGTTTGAAAATAAATTTACCTAAGAAAATAAAATATAAAAAATATTCAACTGATTTATTAAAAAATAAATATGATTTGGTAGTTGTTGCTTTAAGTTTACCAGGAATAAATTTTATTAGCGAAGAATTTAAAAAATCAAACATCAAAAGCCCAATTCTTATTCTTACAAAAGGTTTAAAGTATGAGAAAAAAAAACAGAAAATTTTTACTATCTCAGAGGATATAAAGAAAACTAATAAAAATATAAACGTTTCAGTTCTAAAAGGACCTTGCTTGGCAAAAGAACTTTCAAATAAAAAACAAACAAGTGTAATTGTTGCTAATAAAAATATCAAAACCGCAAAAAAAATTTGTAATATGATAACTACAAAATACTATTTAACCGAAACGTCGAAAGATGTTATTGGAGTTGAGATTTGTTCTTCAATTAAAAATATTTATTCAATGATTATAGGGGCTGGAGATAGTTTAAATATGTCATCAAGTTTATTCAAAAAATCTATAAATGAGATGATATATATTACTAAATATTTTAAAGGAAAAATTGAGACTACTCTTGGATTGGCTGGAGTTGGAGATCTATACGTCAGTGCTGCTGGAGGTAGAAATAGTAAAATGGGAAGTTACTTAGGGCAAGGCTATACATTTAACAGTGCTAAAAGAAAATTTATGCCAAAAGAAACAGTAGAGGGAGAGCAACTTGCAAGAGAAATTGCACCATTTGTATTAAAAAAAATTCAACAAAAAAAAATCCCTTTGATGACAAAATTAATTAAATCTATAATTAACAATAAAAAACTAATATTAAATTAAAAATGGCGAGTATTAAAATAGATAAAGTAAACAAGTTTTTTGGCAACACACATGTTATTAAAGATGTTTCCCTTGATATAAAAAGTGAGTCTTTCACTGTTCTAGTAGGACCAAGTGGTTGTGGTAAATCTACAATTTTAAGAATGATTGCTGGTTTAGAAGAAATTAACTCTGGCACAATATCTATTGATCATAAAGTTGTTAACGATCTGCCACCTAAAGAAAGAAATATTGCAATGGTATTTCAATCTTACGCTCTTTATCCTCATATGACCGTATTTGATAATATGGCTTTTGGTTTAAAAATTGAAAAAAAGTCAAAAGAAGAGATAGAGCAAAGAGTAATGGAGGCTGCTAAAATTTTACAAATAGAAGAGTATCTTGAGAGAAAACCCAAACAATTATCTGGAGGACAACGTCAAAGAGTAGCTATAGGTAGAGCTATTACAAGAAAACCAAAAGTTTTCTTATTTGATGAACCATTATCTAACTTAGATGCAGCTCTAAGAGTACAAATGAGAGTAGAATTGGCAAAATTACATGATCAACTTAATGCAACAATGATTTACGTAACTCATGATCAAACTGAAGCCATGACACTTGCAAATGATATTGTTGTATTGGATCAAGGTATAGTTTCACAAAAGGGATCACCCATGAACCTATATAATAACCCAGATAATTTGTTCGTTGGGGGTTTTATCGGATCTCCAAAAATGAATTTTATAGATAGTAAAATTTTAAGTAAAAGTTCAAAGAGTTCTGAAGTAGATATAATGGGGACTGGAAAGTTAAATGTACCAAAAATTTCCGAGAATACTCAAGAAGGCGATAGTATAAAAATTGGAATAAGACCAGAGCACTTAATATTAAACGCAGATTCAGATTCTTTGTGGGAAAGCAAGGTTTTCGTTGTAGAAAAATTAGGGTCAGGAACATATTTATATTTGGAGAAAGAGGGAGATCCTCTTGTTGTACAAACTGATGGAGACACAAATATTAAAGTAGGTGACACTGTTAAAATAGGTTTTGATCCATTTCGTTGCCATTTATTTGATAATAAAGGTATTTCTTTTAAAAATTCCTAAATCAATCTCAGGTAGTATTGTGTAAATTACATACTTGTTATTCTTCTTTTAAATGTTCATTATGTGTTAATTTTTAAATAACTTTAAAAACACGAAAAAAGAGGGGAACATATGTTTAAAAATATATTAATAACAATCTCTGCAATAGCTTTTGTTTTTAATTCAATTGCATTTGCAGATATCAAATTCTGGACGACAGAAACTCAACCAGCAAGGATGGCTAAGCAAGAAGAGATGGCAAAAGCTTTTGAAGCCAAAACTGGAATTGGAGTTGAAGTTATTCCTATTGATGAAAAAGATCTAGGAACAAGAGCTACAGCTGCAGCAGCAGCGGGAGATCTTCCTGATGTAATTTATCATACACTACAGTATGTATTACCATGGGCTGAAGCAGGAATTTTAGACGTTGATGCAAATAATGATATTGTTAAATCACTTGGAAAGAAAACTTTTGCTCCAGGTGCTTTAAAGATGGCTAAAAAAGGTGGCAAAATTGCTGCTGTACCAGTAGATGGATGGACGCAAATGGTTGTATACAGAAAAGATTTATTTGCAGCTGCTGGTTTAGAACCACCAACTACATATGCAAACATCGAGAAAGCAATAGATGCTTTATCTAGTAATGATATGTTTGGATTTGTTGCGGCAACTAAAACTGACGAAAACTTTATGAGTCAGGTTTTGGAACATGTCATGCTTGCAAATGGTGTAAACATTGTAAAAAAAGGTGGAACAAAAAAACAAGGAAGAGCTTTAAAAAATTCTTTACAATTTTATAAAAAATTAGCTAAGGCTAGTCCTCCAGGAGAACTTTATTGGAAACAATCAAGAGAACTTTATTTTGCTGGTAAAACACCAATGATAATATGGTCACCATTTATTATGGATGAATTAGCTGGTTTAAGAGACTCAGCTCCACCAACAATTAATAGCGACCCTACTTCACCAGAGTTGGCATCTAAAACTGGTTTTATAACTAATTTTAGTGGACCAAATAATGTAAAAGGTGCAGCTTGGGCGGATGTTAGATACTTTGGTGTAACTGCAGATGCAGATACCGATGAAGCTAAGCAGTTTATTCTTTATTCAATGGATGAAGGATACACAAGTACTTTATCTATAGCACCAGAAGGTAAGTTCCCTGTAAGAAGAGGTAATGCGAGTGATCCAAATGCATTTACAACGGCTTGGAGCAAACTACCTGTTGGAGTTGATAGAAAAGCTCCTTTAACAGATCTATATTCTGCAGATGTAATAAATAATATTGTTGCTGGTTTAGATACTGCTAACAGATGGGGAGTAAAAGAAGGTGAACTATCTAGAGCATCTAAAATTATTAACAATAAGTTTATAAATAGAATCACTAGACAATATATTGACGATCAATTGACGCTAGATGAAGCAGTAGATGAAATTAATACTGTGCTAGCTAGCTTCTAGTAATTTAAAAAATTAAAAAAAGCGGGTAATATTAATTATCCGCTTTTTTTTATGAGTTCAAAACTTGCAAAAATTGAAAAAAGAACAGCTTATCTATTAATATTACCATCGGTTCTTTTAGTATTTTCTATAATATTATTTCCAATATTTTCTAATATTTGGATAAGTTTTAAAAACGTAGAACTTAAAGATTTAAGAATTCCAGAACCAAGAGCAAAAAAATTAGTAAAATCAATTAAAGAAAATCCTAATCAAATAAAAGTAATTTATAAATTAAGAAATAGTTCTCTTACTCAAGAAATTACAGATGTAAAATTTAAAGACAAATATCCCGACAATATTGAACCAATAAGTTTAAATAATAAATGCCAATTTAAATCAAATTTACTTAAGTGTGAGTTAGGTAATTGGCCAAAAAAATATCGAGAAAATTTAGAAATAGTATTTCAAAATACTAATAATCAAGAAATCTTTAAGAAGGAACTAAAATCTTATAAACCTAAACTATCAGGTAAGTCACAAAATATATTATTAACTTATGAATTTACTTTAAATAATTTCAAAAAAGTAATTAAAGACAAAGCGTTTATTGATCTATTATCAACAACTTTTTATTACACTTTTTTTGGAACAATAGGTGCAATAGTTTTTGGAATTTTAGCTGCACAAATGGTAAATCAAAAATTTTTTGGAAGAACATTTATGAGAAGTGTTCTTTTATTTCCTTATGTTGCACCAGTTGTTGCTCTTGCTTATACCTGGGAACTTTTACTTGATCCAACAAGTGGAACTTTAAATAATTTATTAATTAACTATCAAATTATTGATGGACCAATAAATTTACTAGGACAAAAATATGTAACTTTAAACATATTTGGTTTTGATTTTAAGTTGAGGCTAGCATTAACAACAGTAATTATTTTTGAAATTTGGAGATATTTTCCTCTAGCATTTTTATTTATTCTTGCTCGTCTTCAAGCAATTCCAAAAGAGTTGTATGAGGCAGCTGATGTTGATGGTGCAAATCCTATCCAAAAATTTCTTAATATTACTTTACCCCAAATATTAGCAGTGATTTCAATTTTATTTATGATTAGATTTATTTGGAATTTTAATAAATTTGAAGACATCTTTTTACTCACTGGCGGGGCATCAGGTACAAGAACATTGCCAATCAATGTATATCAACAAGGTTTTTCAATCGGGGATATTGGTATGGGTTCTGCAGTTTCTATTGTGATTGTAGTGTTTCTTTTAATTTTTATGTTTATCTATTTTAAACTTTTAGGAAAAAGAGCTGATGAAAATTAAAAATATATTTACTTACTGTTTTATCTCATCATTATTTTTATTTTCATTAATTTGTATTTGGAAAATCTTAGTAACATTACAAGGCATTGAATTAACAAATTTTAATTTTAATAAATTATTTATATTTGGAATAATTCTTTGTGTAATAAATCTTCTTGTTGGGAATAAATTAAATTTAAATATCAAAATAATTTTACTAGCATTTTTATTTTCTATCTTTGATTATTTCATCTCAACAAATTTACCTATTTGGTATAGTTTTGGCATATTCTTAATTTCATTATTCTTTTTCAATAATATAAAAGATTACGACAAAAACTTTTTGTCAAAAAATCATTCATCTCAAAAATTATTCTTTAATTTTTTAACATTATTTGGAATTACTCTTTTCTCTTTTGTAATTCTTTTCCCTTTTTACATGATGTTAGTTACGAGCTTTAAAACCCAAGCGCTATTATTATTGAACCCCTTAGACTTTAGTATTAACTTTGCACAAGGATTGCCAGAGTTGTTCAAATCTTATTTTATAGTATTTAAAGATTATAATTTTGGAAGATATATGCTAACGAGCACAATAGTCTCATTAGGTACAGTCATTATAACATTAATTTTTGCAATACCGGCCGCTTACGCAGTTGCAAGACTTAATTTCTTTGGAAAAAATTTTTTATCAACATCCATATTGATAATTTATTTATTTCCAGCGATAGTTTTAGTGATACCTTTGTACACAATTTTTAGTCAACTTGGTTTAAGAAATTCTATTGAGGGTTTGTTAATAGTTTATACAGCTACGACCTTACCTGTAGCAATTTATATGTTGCAAGGTTACTTTAAAAGTATACCAAAAGAATTAGAGGAAGCAGGGATAATAGATGGTCAAAATTGGCTTGGTATAATTTTTAAAATTATACTTCCACTAAGTTTACCTGCAATATCATCTGTAGCCTTGTATGTATTTATGATAGCTTGGAATGAATTTTTGTTTTCATTAATGTTTTTAGACCGGCCAAATACGTTCACATTATCAAGAGCTATTCAGTTTCTGAATGTTGGAGCTGAAACACCTAGACAATATTTGATGGCAGGGTCTGTAGTAGTAACTTTGCCAATTTTAATAATTTTTGTTTATTTTGAAAAATATTTAGTAAGTGGTCTTACTGCAGGAAGTGTTAAAGGATAATGCAAAATAAAGTAGAAGAAGCAAAAAAAATATTATTAGGTAACAGAAAAGATGGTTACACACTTCCTACCAATAACAAATTATATCCTGCTCAATGGAATTGGGATTCAGCTTTTATAGCGCTCGGCTATTCTTACTTTAATTTAGATTTTTCAATTAAAGAAATTGAAACTTTGCTTAATGGTCAGTGGGACGATGGTATGGTGCCCCACATTCTTTTTCATGAAAAAGACACATCTTATTTTCCAAATCACACAACTTGGCAATGTGGAAAAAATATTCCTTCATCTGGTATTACTCAGCCACCAGTTTTAGCCAGTATTTTGAGGAAAATTGTTGAAAAAAATCAACTTAGTAATGAGCAACATTCAAGAATTGTAAATATAATAACAAAAATTAAAAATTATCATGATTGGTTCATAAAATTCAGAGATCCTAATAAAACCGGCCTTGTATCCATATTACATCCTTGGGAGAGTGGGTATGATAATTCACCAATTTGGGATCAGTCAATGAGCAATATCAAAGTAGATAAAGATCTTAATTATAAAAGAAGAGACCTTGAAGTTTCAAACTCTGATGAGAGACCTTTAAAAACTGATTATGATAGATATGTAACTTTAAGAGATCAATTTAGGGTTGTTCAGTATGATCCACATAAATTGTATGAGATTTCTGATTTTAATGTAGTAGATGTTGGATTTAATGCTTTATTTTTAAGAGCAAATAAAGATCTGCTTAGCTTAGCTAAAGATTTTGATTTAAATTTTGATCATTTAAATAATTTCGTGTCCAAATCTGAAAATGAAATATTAAAATTATATGATGATAATGTTAATGATTTTGTCTCAAAAGATTTAAAAACTAACTTGAATATCGTTGTTCCATCGATAACAAATTATTTTACTCTCTACGCAAATTTACAAGATGATGAATTAAATAAAAAAATTATTAATAATTTAAAAAATCATAATATTAATGACAATTACTATTTCTCAACAATAAAACCAAATCATCCTTCATTTGAAGAAAAAAGATACTGGAGAGGTCCAATATGGATAAATTGTAATTGGTTGATTTATCAAGGACTTATAAAAAAAGAGCCAGAATATGCAAATGAAATCAAAAAAAAAACTTTAGAATTAATTGAAGAAAAAGGTTTCCATGAATATTACAGTTATAAAGATGGATCAGTTATGGGCGCAAATAATTTCTCATGGAGCGCAGCTTTATATTTAGACCTTGTTCTAGAAAATTAGATTAGATTTTTAGTTTTTATTTAGAAATGTTTCTGAAGAGTCGTCCATTGCTTTTGCCCAAGCTGTATGATGAACAGGAGCTACTGACCCTGTAACTGGAGATGAAAAGGATTTATTTCTATACGTTGATATATCTTCAACCTTATGATGTTCCCATTCTTTAAAATGTTTTCTGATTAGTTCAAAATCTATTTTTGGATAATCCGACATCTCATGCAATTCTTTTGTGTATTCAGTCTGAAAATCAATCATCTGATCAGGATTTTCTAGTTTTTCTTCTAAAGCAACCCATTTATTAATATCTTTTTCAATATCCCCACCACTTGGCATATTTATTTTCCCCATTATAACATCTCTTGCGTACCAAGCTTGGCAATCAAACATATTAAATGTGTGAAACTGGTCTTGCATTCCTAGATACAAAAGTTTGTGATTATCCTGCCAAACAATACCTTTGTATAATTTTGGAGGATAAAGTCTGTTTCTTGTTTTAAGTTTTAAATTTTCTTCCAAAAAAGGAAAATGATGCAGGTAACCAGTACACAGTATTATTACATCTGCATTCTGTTCGGTACCATCTTTAAAAATTGCTTTTTTTCCTTCCAATCTATCTAAATAGAATACTTCCTTCATTCCGTCAGGCCATTTAAAACCCATAGGATTATGTCTGTAGCCAATTGTTACACTTTTTGCTCCATATTTATTGCATTGAAGTGCAATATCTTCTGCAGAATAACTACTTCCTAAAACTATAATATTTTTTCCTCTAAATTCTTCTGCATCTCTAAAGTCATGCGAATGCATTATTCTTCCAGGAAACGAACTCATACCTTTATATTCAGGTATAAAAGGAACTGAAAAATGACCAGTCGACACTACAACGTAATTAAAATGATCAGTTAAAATTTTATCATTTTCTTTATCTTGATAGCTAACTTCAAATTTATCTGATTTAAAAACTGTATTAACTACTCTTGTATTAAATTTAATTTTATTTCTTAAATTTCCTTTACTTACTCTACTAGTGATATAATCATAAAGTACTTCTCTAGGTGGGAAAGAAGGAATTGGTTTTCCAAAATGTTCATCAAATGAATAATCTGCAAATTCAAGACACTCTTTAGGTCCATTTGACCAAAGATATCTATACATACTATTATGAACTGGATCTCCATATTGGTCAGATCCCGTTCTCCAGCTATAATTCCAAAGACCACCCCAATCACTTTGTTTTTCAAAGCAAACTATTTCAGGGATCTTATCTCCTTTCTTTTCGGCATGTTCAAAAGCCCTCAGTATTGATAAACCACAAGGTCCAGCACCAATTATAGCGACTTTAGTCATGATAATTTTTCCTCTACAATTAAAATTATAAATATATTGTACTAAGAAAAATAGAAAAATTAAATATTAATTTAATATGAAAACTAATTGGAATTATCCTACTACAATTTGGGTTGGAGAGAACAGAATTCAAGATTTAGGTCTAGCCTGTAAAAATCTAAAAATCGATAAACCATTATTTGTTACAGATAAGGATTTAATTAATCTAAAAATGGTTCAAGATATAATTAAAGATTTAAAAAAAACCCATAATCATCTTCAAGTTTTTTCAAATTTTTCAGGTAATCCTGTGGGTGAGAATGTGGAAGAGGGTGTAGGGGAGTTTAAGAAATTAGATTGTGATGGAGTTATTGCATTTGGTGGTGGCAGCGGTCTTGATGTAGGTAAAGCTATTGCTTTTATGTCAGGACAGTCTAGACCAATATGGGATTTTGAAGATATAGGTGATTATTGGAAAAGAGCAGATGAAACTAACATTGCACCTATCATTGCTGTACCCACTACAGCAGGCACAGGATCAGAAACTGGAAGAGCATCAGCTATAATCAATAAACAAACAGGTATAAAAAAAATTATTTTCCACCCAAAATTTTTACCTTCAATTGTAATTTTAGATCCTAATTTAACTTTAGATCTTTCTCCAAGATTGACTGCAGCGACAGGTATGGATGCTTTGGCACACAATTTAGAAGCTTTTTGTGCACCAGGATTTCACCCGATGGCTGATGGAATTGCGATTGAGGGAATGAAGTTAATTAAAAACTCATTAATTAAAGCTGTTAAGAACGGTAAAGATTTAAATGCTAGAGCAGAATTATTAGCTTCAGCTAGTATGGGTTCTACCGCTTTTCAAAAAGGGCTTGGTGCTATTCATTCTTTAAGCCACCCTATTAATGCGCAATTTAATGTTCACCACGGTTTATCAAATGCAATCTTTATGCCTTATGTATTAACTTTTAACAAAGAAATGATTGAAAAAAGGATAATTTCTATATGTGATTATCTCGAACTTGATAAAAGTTTTGATAGTTTTTTACACTGGATTTTAGAACTAAGAAAAGAATTAAATATACCACATAAATTATCAGAAATTGTTGATGTAAATAAAATAAACTTAGAGCAGTTATCAGTTATGGCATTAGAAGATCCATCCACTTCTACCAATCCAAGAGCAATGAGTAAGGATGACATCAAAGCACTTTATGAACACAGTATTTCGGGTAAATTATTTTAATGAAAAGAATTCTTATAGTTGAGGGTAATCTTAGAGAAGAAAATCAAAGCTTTACTGATGGTGGAATTAAAACTCATACTGAAAGTTTAAAAGACAGTATTAGTTATTTTACAGATCAATTAGATATTGATGTTGTTAATCCTTCATCAGATGAAAATATTAATGAAGTAGCTAAAGATCTAACTAAATATCATGGAATGATATGGGGTGGTAGTAGTTTAAATATTTACAATGACACTCCAGAAATAAGAAGACAAATAAACTTTATGAGGGAATGTCAAAAGAATATAAAAAATATATTCGCAATATGTTGGGGAATGCAAGTTGCAGTAACTGTTGCTGGAGGTGAAGTAAAGAAATGCCCTAATGGTGCACATAGAGGAATAGCTCATGACATAGAAATAAACGAAAACGGCCTTAAACATCCGCTTTATAAAAATAAAAATAAAAAATTTAATACCCCTGCGTTTAATTTTGATGAAGTCGTAAAATTACCTGAGGGCTCTACATTACTTTCATCAAATCCAATAAATAAAGTCATGGGTATAAATTTTAATGTTGGTTCAACGAATGTATGGGGAATACAATATCACCCAGAGATAACTTATGCCAAAATGATAAGTTTAATTCATTTTAGGAGAGATCGACTATTAGAAAAAAAAGCCTTTATTGACCAAATGGAAATAGACTCTCATGTAAAAATTATAGAAGATGAAAATAAAATTTCTAATAAAGATGCAAGGATGAGAGAATTAGAAAATTGGCTAAATAATTTAAATTAGAACAAGCCTTCTATTTCACCTTTTTCATTAAGCTTAATAGAGTCTGCTGCAGGAACCCTTGGTAGTCCAGGCATTGTCATGATGGCTCCACATATAACAACAATAAATTCTGCACCTGAAGATAATCTTACTTCTCTAATTGGTAATGAATGGCCTGTTGGAGCACCTTTTGAATTTGGATCAGTAGAAAAACTATATTGTGTTTTAGCTACACATATCGGTAAATTTCCATAACCCGCTTCTTCAAAAGATTTTAATTGATCTTTTATTTTACTGTCAGCAACAACTTCGTTTGCTCGATAAATTTCTTTTGCAACAGTTTCAACTTTCTTTAGTAAAGGTGTTTTTTCATCATATAAAAATTTAAAATTTGCTTGTTTTTGATCAATCAAATCTACAACATGTGAAGCAAGTTCTTTTGTTCCTTCCCCACCATTTGACCAATGAGTGCATAAAGTAGCTTTAACTCCCATATTATCACAAGCATTTATTAACTCTTTTACTTCATTATCAGTATCAGCAACAAAATGATTAACAGCAACCGCTACCGGTAAACCAAATTTTTTTACGTTTTCAATGTGTCTTTCTAAATTTACTAAACCTTTTTTTAACGCGTCTACATTTTCATTTTTTAAATCATCTTTAGCTACACCGCCGTGCATTTTTAATGCTCTGATTGTTGCAACAATAACTACACACTCAGGTTTTAATTTTGATTTTCTACATTTAATATCTAAAAATTTTTCTGCTCCTAGGTCTGCTCCAAATCCAGCTTCAGTTACAACATAATCAGCTAGTTTTAAACCTGCTTTAGTTGCTATCACAGAGTTACATCCATGAGCAATATTCGCAAAAGGACCACCATGAATAATTGCTGGATTATTTTCTAACGTTTGAGTTACGTTTGGCCTAATTGCTTCTTTTAACAAAACAGTCATTGGTCCGTGGGCATTTAAATCTTTCGCAAAAATAGGCTTTCTATCTCTAGTATAAGCAACAGTAATATTACCGATTCTCTTTTCCAAATCTTCAAGATCATTTGCTAAACAAAAGATAGCCATTATCTCAGATGCTACTGTAATATCAAAACCATCTTCTCTTGGAAAACCATTAGCTACTCCACCTAAATTAATATTGATAGATCTTAAAGATCTATCGTTCATATCCATAACTCTTCTCCAAACTACTCTTCTTACATCTATGTTTAATTTATTTCCCCAATAAATATGATTATCAATTAACGCTGACAATAAATTGTGAGCAGATGTAATTGCATGGAAATCCCCAGTAAAATGTAAATTGATTTGTTCCATTGGAACAACTTGAGCATATCCTCCACCTGCTGCCCCACCTTTCATTCCAAATGAGGGACCTAAACTAGGTTCACGTAAACACACTATAGAATTTTTACCAATTTTATTTAATCCATCATTTAAACCAACTGACGTAGTAGTTTTTCCCTCACCTGCAGGAGTTGGTGTAATAGCAGTAACTAAAATTAATTTTCCATTTTGTTTATCTTTTAAACTATCTAAATATTCTAAATTTATTTTAGCAATATGACGTCCCATAGGACTAAAAGCACTTGGTTCGTCTGGAACATTAATTTTACCCAAAATCTCATTTATGGGTTTCATTTTTGCTTCTCTTGCAATTTGGATATCTGATTTTGACATAAATCTAATTACTTATTAATGAGCAGAATTACTATCCTTTTTTGTCACGTATTTAAACATCTAAAAAATATATATAAAAAAAATTAGCAAAAACTTATATTTAATTTTATAAAACTTACGGATGCAGAAATATTCAGTATTTAGTCTAATCAAAAATGCTTTCTCCAATCACCAAAATTGGGAAGTTGCTTGGAAAGATCCAACTCCAAAACGTGAATATGATGTAGTCATCATTGGAGGTGGAGGACACGGTCTTGCTACTGCATATTATTTAGCAAAAGAACATAATATTAGAAATGTAGCTATCATTGAGAAAGGCTGGATTGGTGGTGGAAACGTTGGTCGAAATACAACGATCATAAGATCAAATTTTATGTATGATGCTAATGCAAGATTTAATGAATTTGGAATGGATTTATGGAGAAACTTAAGTCAAGAACTCAACTTTAATGTGATGTTTTCTCCAAGGGGAATAATAAACTTAGCCCACTCAGATGCTCAAATGAACGCATATGCTCGTAGAGGAAACTCTATGAGATTAAATGGAATAGATGCAAAGTTATTGGATAGAGACGAAGTTAAAAAATTAATTCCAATGGCTGACTTTAGTGATGAAGTACGTTTCCCAATTTTTGGAGGCTTAATGCAACCAAGCGCTGGTACCGCAAGACATGATGCTGTTGCTTGGGGTTATGCGCGTCAAGCAGATGATATGGGCGTAGATATAATTCAACATTGTGAGGTCACTGGTTTTGATGTTGTTAATGGAAAGATAAAAGGAATCAGAACTTCAAGAGGAGATATTAAAGCAAAAAAAGTTGGATTATGTGTTGCAGGTAGCACAAATATATTAGCTGAAAAATTAAATATGACACTGCCGATAGAAACTCATGTACTGCAAGCTTGTGTTTCAGAACCTGTAAAACCATTATTAGACGGAGTAGTAACTTTTGGTGCAGGCCACTTTTATATAAGTCAATCAGATAAAGGTGAGATGGTAATGGGCGGTGATCTTGATGGATATAATAGTTATGCTCAAAGAGGCAACTTGCCAACTATACAACATGTATTAACAGGTGGCTTAGCTTTGTTTCCATTTTTAAGTAGATTAAAAATGTTAAGGACATGGGGAGGTATCATGGATATGTCTATGGATGGTTCTCCAATAATTGATAAAACTCATATTGAAGGATTGTATTTAAACTGCGGATGGTGTTATGGAGGTTTTAAATCAACTCCTGTTTCTGGTTGGACATTTGCTCATACAATTGCGCAAGATCAAGTTCACGAATTAAATTCAGAATTAAGATTAAACAGATTTTCTACAGGCCATCTTTTAGATGAAAAAGGTTTAGGAACTAAAACCTGGATTGGTTAAAAAATGTTATACATCAAATGTCCTTATTGCGGTTTAAGAGCACAAAAAGAATTTTCATATGGAGGTGATGCAACTGTAAAAAGACCTAATATAAATGAAGAAGTATCAAGCGAGGATTGGGACAATTTTGTTTATATGAGAAAAAGTCCAAGAGGGAAACATATAGAGTTATGGCAACACATAGCTGGATGTAGACAATGGATTAAGGTGCAAAGAGATACCGCTACACATGAAATTTTCCAAACAGCAAAAGTCACAGAAGAAATAAGATGAGCCAACCATTTAGATTAAATAAAGAGGGATTAATTAATCGAAACAAAAAAATATCTTTTACTTTTAATGGTAAAAAATTATTTGGATATGAAGGTGATACAATTGCATCTGCTTTGATTGCAAATGGAATACATTTGGTAGGTAGAAGTTTTAAATATCATAGACCGAGAGGTTTTTTTGGTGCAGGAGTAGAAGAGCCAAACGCAAAGCTTCAAGTAGAATTCAATGGTCATTCAGAACCTAATGTTAATGCAACAGAAATGGAACTCGTTGAAGGATTGTCTGTAACGAGCCAAAACTGTTGGCCATCAGTAAATTTTGATGTTGGTGCAATTAATAATTTTTTAAAAATGTTTTTCCCTGCTGGGTTTTATTACAAAACATTTATGTGGCCTAAAAGCTTCTGGTATAAAATTTACGAACCTTTCATTAGAAAAGCCGCAGGTCTAGGGGTTGCTTCAATAGAAAAAGATAAAGAACGATATGAACATAAATTTGAGTATTGTGATTTATTGGTTACTGGATCTGGACCCTCTGGATTAGCAAGCGCTTATGCTGCTGCAAAAAATGGAGCAAAAGTAATTTTAGCTGAGGATAAACCAAGATTTGGAGGAACACTTTTAACCGATGATGTAAGCATCGATAACTTATCAGGAAAAGATTGGGCGGAAAAAATAATTACTGAATTAAAATCTATGCCTAATGTCACTGTAAAAAATAGATCTCAAGTTTTTGGTTACTATGATCATAACATGCTGGTAATGTTTGAGAGAGTTAGTGATCATTTAGAGAAAAAATCAAAATTCACCCCAAGACAAAGACTTTGGTATATTAGAGCCAAAGAAACAATTTTATCAACTGGTTCAATTGAAAGACCAATTGTGTTTGGTAACAATGATACTCCAGGAATATTTTTATCAGCAGCTGCGAAAGAATATATGAAAGTCTTCGGAGTATTGGTTGGAAAGAAACCTTTAATATTTACAAATAATGATAGCGCATACGAAACAGCTTTAGAGTTCAAAAAAAATAATGTTGAACCAATTATATTAGATACAAGAGAAGAACATTCATCAGAATTAATTGATGAAGCTAAATCAAAGGGAATTGATATAAGATTTTCTCACGGTGTTATTGTTGCTAATGGATACAAAAAAGTTAAATCTGCAAAAATTGGTAAACTGAATAAAGATAAAAATTCTTTTGAGAAAATTGAAACTATAGAATGTGATTGCATTTGCGTGTCTGGATTTTGGACACCATCTGTTCATTTAGCATCACAATCAGGAAATAAACTTAAGTATGAAGAAAAAATTGATGCATTTATTCCAGATAAGAAAAAACAACATGAGACATCAGTCGGTGCAGCAAATGGATCATTTACATTAGAAGAAAGTTTAAAAAATGGTTTTGAAAATGGTTCAAATCTTTCCGTAAAAATTACAGAGACTAAAACAGAAATTACAATTCCAAATGTAAATGAAAAGAAATATGGAGCTCATGATAAATTTTGGTGTATGCCGTTACCTAAAAATGAAAATCCAAAAAGATTTGTTGACTTTCAAAATGATGTATCTGTCTCTGATATAGAAATCGCACTAAGAGAAGGTTACAGATCAATAGAGCACGTCAAAAGATATACAACTCTTGGAATGGCAACAGATCAAGGCCGTACAAGTAATTTAAATGGTCTTCAGTTGGTATCTAATATAGAAAATAAAATAGTTCCTGAAGTAGGACACACAACATTTAGACCACCTTTCACACCAATTACAATCGGGACAATAGTTGGTCGTGAAGTAGGTATGGAATATATGCCGACTAGAAAAACCCCAATGCATGAATGGCATGAGAAAAATAATGCTGTTTTTGTCGATGCAGGTGCCTGGAAGAGACCTCGATATTACAAACAAGGAAATGAAACTTTATTTGAAGCCTCAAAGAGAGAGGCAAAAAATGTTAGAGAGAATGTTGGTATATGCGATGTAACAACATTAGGAAAAATTGATATTAAAGGCCCAGACGCAGCAGAATTTTTAAATAGAGTTTATACAAATGCTTGGATGAAATTACCTGTTGGAAAAGCAAGATATGGATTAATGCTCAGAGAAGATGGAATTGTGATGGATGATGGAACAACAACAAGGATTTCAGAAAATCATTATCATATGACCACTACAACTGCACAAGCTGCAAATGTTTTATCTCACTTAGAATATTATCTTCAAATTGTTTGGCCAGAATTAAACGTAAATGTTGTCTCTACAACTGAGCAATGGGCAGGAGCTGCAATTGCTGGACCTAAATCTAGAGACATGTTATCAAAATTATATACAGACCTGGACGTATCAAATGATGCTTTGCCTTTTATGGGATATAAAGAAGCAGAATTTTTTGGTGTTCCATCAAGAATTTTTAGAATTTCATTTTCTGGTGAGCTTGCATATGAGATTAATGTCAAATCAGATCATGGCATGTTCATGTGGGAGAAAATGATGGAAGTGGGAAAAGAATTTGGAAATCAGCCTTACGGAACTGAAGCTTTATCAACATTAAGAATTGAAATGGGACACGTTGCAGGACCAGAATTAGATGGCCGAACAATCCCATCAGATGTTTCACTGAATGGATTAGTTTCAAAGAAAAAAGATTTTATTGGTAAAAATTCTTTAGGAAGAGAAGCATTTAATGTTGAGAGCAGACAAAAAATTGTTGGACTTATTCCAATTGATAGAAAGTCTAGTATTCCTGAAGGATCCCATATTGTTCAAGATCAGAATGCAAAATTACCAAACCCTAAACTTGGTCACGTTTCTTCTTCTTGTTGGAGTGTAGAAAATAATAATCCATTTTCCCTAGCAATTATGAAAGATGGAAAAAACATGATAGGTAAAAAGTTTTTTGCGGTATCACCATTAAAAAATAAATCAATTGAAGTAGAAGTTATATCTTCACATTATGTTGACCCAGAAGGAAAAAGAGTTAGATCATGAAAAATGTTTCTGCACTAGAAAATATTCATAAACATGGATTGTTTGGCAACCATGATAGTAAAGATGAGCTAATAAATATTAAAGAAATCAAAGATGTTTTGATTTATCAAATTGTTAAATATAAAAAATCTTCAATTAGTATTGATAAAATAAAAATAGATAATTTAAATTTACCTGAGACACTCTTGGTATCTTCAAATACTAATACAAGAATTTTATGGATGGGACCTGATAATTGGTTAGTCGTTTCAAAAAATAAAGAAATAGAAAAATCTATTTTAGAGAGCTTAAGTCATGATGATTTTGCATTAACTGATCTATCTCATTCAAGAACAATACTTGAATTAGAAGGTTCTTTGGTAAATGAAGTATTGAAAAAAGGTTGTCCGTTAAATTTAGATGGTCTTGATGAAGGAAAATGTTCTAATTCTGCTTTTCATGCAATTACAATAACTATTGATTTTATTAGTTCTAATCCAAGAAAAGTAAGAATATTTGCTTTAAGAAGTTTTGGTGAATCTCTTTATCATTCAATAACTGATGCTTGTTTGGAATTTGGCTATAAAGCTGAATAAAAATTATTCTGAAGTTTTAAATTTAGTTTTTTGAATTATAAACACAAACACAATTGGAATTATTAAAGTTACAAGCGTTACTGTTATCAACAATATACCTAGATCTGAATAATCTGCAGTTGTAAGAATAGCGTTTGTTACCTTATCTTTTACCTCTCTAGTAATAACATAAATTTCATTTAAATATTTAGTCCCTAAAGCACTTGCTGATAAAGCAAGATTTGTAAAAGATGCGAATACTGCAAAGAAAGTTGCTTTTAAGTGCGAAGGCGCATTTTTAGCAATCCATGCAAGCAAAGGTATCATTGAAACTTGTCCCAAAGGTGACTCAAGTGCAGTATTTAATATTGCAATAAACTTGGCATCAACAACTCCATTAGTAATAGATGATGTCCAATTATGAAATCCATAATACATTCCCACACTTGGTAAAAATAAAATGGCGCCTGCAACAGATAAAATCACTATTATTCTAGCTATTGAGTTGTTTGCCATAAATGGTCTTAATAAAATAATACCAACAAGCGTTAAAACTGAAGCTATAAGAGATAATACTGAAAAAAATTGTTCATTGAATTCAAGTACATCAATTTCAAACCACGATAAACCTGGACCAGGTCCTGGCATTGCTCTAAAAATAAAAATTATTATTGCTGTGCCTACAACAGTAAGTCTTAAATCCTGAGGAAGTTCCTTAACTAATTTATTCATTAAAAATAGAATAATTGCCATTGAACCTACGAAAACAATTTCTTGAGCAAAAGGCACTTTGAATGATCCAATACCTAAAGTGAAAATAACAAAAACCAAGCTTCCACCTAATATCCACCAGTTTACTTCAGTTTTCTCTGAAGGAGCATAATCTTGATCACCCTCTAGACCTTGTTCAATAAGTTTTCTTTTCTTTTGATTTTTTAGATATGAAGCAAGAAATATTCCTAGTACAGATACAATTGGAATAATTAAGGCATATATATAAATTGAACCGTATAAACTTATCTTATCTGCTTGTTCAAGTTCGTCTACTCCTTTAAAGAGAATTACATTAGCTAAAGCAACTAAAACAGTTCCACCAATTATTGCAAATCTTCCAAGAGTTTGCATTGTTGTATGCATAAGTTTGATTTCATCTCTTGAAAATTTTTTTCCGCTGTCATCTACTAAAGGAACTGCTTCTACAGTCATAGCATCAGCCACAACATCTTGCACAACATAACCAATCGGAGCAAGCAAAACACTGATCACAAACCATGTTTCTACTGAAAGAATTGATGACATCCACTCAGTATGAATTATTAAACCGTACATTATAATTAAACTTAATGAGATTAAGGATGCTCCAACAAAAACCATGTAATTTTTTTTATTCCAGATTAGATCAACAAGATGACCCAAAGGCATCTTCAATGCCCATGGAATTCCAGCCCAAAAACCCAGTCCAGCAAGAAAAGCAGCAGATAAGTTTAGATAGTCTTTAACGAAAAAAGTTCCAACAATACCTGTTAGTCCTGAAATACCAGCAGCAAGATAAATCATCAATGGTGGTAGATAGGTCCACTTAAACTGTCTTCCTAAATCTATTAAAGTACTATCTATAAATCTCAAAATTTTATTACTCATAAATTATTCTGTTAAATTTAATAATATTAATGCATTTTGTTTAGTTTCTTTACACCAAAGTTCATAACTTTCACAAACTCTCCACAAATGATCAAATGCTCTTTGAGATAATTCTAAAGGAAAGTGACTTTTTGCATAATATAATTTTGGGATTTTCATAAGTTGTTTAATCATAGTATCTTTTTGTATTTGTAAAAGTCTTATAGTTTCTTGATTAATCTTTTTTTTTGTAGATTTATCTACGTAGTCATTGCTCTCAAGTTCTTTAAACCATTTATCATGAAAATTTCCTGAACTAATTTCATTATAATCATCTGATGCAATAAATATTTCAAAAGCTTGAATATTAGTTAAATTAGGGTTCTTAATTTTGATTTCATATATCTTTTGATAAATGATTTCAGCAACATATAATACAAACGGTCTTGATTTATCAGTTTCCAAACTAAACTCCTCAAATGTCAACTGAATAATAGCACGAATTAGGATCGTCTTTATAGTGCGCAAAAGGCCCGCACTCTATAAAGCCAAAACTTTTAAAAAGTTTTCTAGCGGGTGCAAAAAAATCACCCGCACCAGTTTCGACACTTAGTTTAGCGATTCCTATTTGTTTAGATTTTTCAATAAGATGTGAAATTATTTTTCCACCATATTTTTTATTTCTGAACTTATCTGAAACTCTTATAGATTTAAATTCTCCATGTGTCTCATCAAATAATTTTAGAGCTCCACAACCAATTAATTCATTATTTTCCCATAAACTCCAGAATTTTATACTTGGATCCTTTAATCCAGGTATATCTAATACATGCGAACTCCCCTCAGGAGAAACTGATCTCAATTCAATAAAATGCTTAGTTAGCAACTCATTTACTTGCGGATCATCAAAATTATTTTCTATTGATTTCATAGTTTTGAAAAACATATAATCTAAATTTAGATTAAACCAAGAAAATTAAATATGTGTGGAAGATACGTAATAACAAGCCCCGTTACAAAAACAAAAAAACTTGTTAAGTCAGCTATACAAGTTGAAGATAATGAAAATTATAATGCACATCCATTTCAAAAATTACCTGTGATTAAAAAATATAATAATGGAAATACTCTAGAAAATTTAAAGTGGGGAGTAGTACCTAGCTGGGCTAAGCAAAAAGATTTTAAACCTTTAATAAATGCAAGACTAGAAACTATAGATGAAAAAGTGTCTTTCAAAAAATTAATTCGACTACATAGATGTGTAGCTGTAGCAGATGGTTTTTATGAGTGGAAAAGAGAAAAAGAAAATAAGACACCTTATTATTTTTTAAGAGAGGATAAAAAGCTTATGTATTTAGCGGCTATTTATGACAATGATCAATTTTGTTTAATAACCGAGGATGCAGATGAAAATATTAAAGAAATACATCATAGACAGCCTGTTATAATTAATGAAAATGATGTTAATAGATATTTAAATCTTGAATTAACAGGATCGAGTTTTCTTAAAGAGTGTAAAAAAACAAAATTAAACTTTCATGAAGTTTCAAAGGAAGTTAATAAACCTACAAACAATAATATTTCTTTGATACAAACTATATCTTAAAACTATTTTTCAATAGTTGTTAAATGTCCCATTTTTCTTTTAGCTTTAACTTCTTTTTTTAAATAATCATAAAAAAATTCATTTTCTTTAAATTTTTTATTTTTATATTCTAATATATCCTCACCAATTAAATTAAGCATTTTTGCATTATAAATTTTTTTTGTTTCTAATTTTTCAAGTCCACACACAGCTCTGATGTGGTTTTCAAATTGACTAATATTGTGTGAATTTATAGTTAGGTGTCCAGAATTATGTACTCTTGGTGCAACTTCATTAGCATATAAATTATTATTTTTATCTATAAAGAATTCAACGCACATAGTACCAATATAATCAAGCTCTTCAGCCACTGTTTTTGCCCAGTCCAATGCTTTATTTTTAATTTCATCACTTATATCAGCGGGAATTTTCGAGTGTTTTAAAATCTGGTCTTCATGATAATTTTCAATTGGATCGTAAATTTCATATTTTTGGTGACCAAATCTTGTAACCACTACTGAAATTTCTTTTTTTAAATTTACTATCTTTTCTAAGATGTAGCCTTTTGAAAAATCAAAATCTTCATTTAAATCATTTGCATTATTTATTTTATATTGGCCCTTTCCATCATAACCAAGCGTACAAGTTTTCAATAAACCAGGTATTAATCCATCGTTTATTTTAATATCATCTAAATCATTAATACTTACAAACTGTGTTGTAGTTATATTATTTTTATTTAAAAACTCTTTTTCAGTCATTCTATTTTGAATTAATTTATTTATTTCAGGGCTTGGTAATACAGATTTGGTTTCATTAATTTTTTTCAATATGTCATATGGGATATTTTCAAACTCATAAGTAACAAGATCAACTTTTTCTAAAAAGTTATTGATAATATTTATGTCTTGGTAATCTCCATAAATAAATTCATCTGCAAAATTAATTGCGGGTGCATCTTTATCATCTGATAAAATAACCGTTTTAATATTAAGTTTTTTCGCTGCGGATGCTAATAGACTTCCTAATTGTCCACCGCCTATTATTCCAAGATCAGGTTTAGACATTGATTACTTTGGTTTTTTTTTTACTTTTGATGTTTGTTTTTTTCGCCAATTTAAAAGTGTTTTTTTTACATTGTTATCATACGTAGCTATAATTGAAGCAGCATATAAACCAGCGTTGATTGCACCATCTTCTCCAATAGCAACTGTGCCAACAGGAATTCCTTTTGGCATTTGAGCAATTGATAGAAGGCTATCTAAACCTTTTAACTTTTTACTTTCAATGGGAACACCTATGACTGGAATTCTAGTTATAGCAGCAATCATACCAGGTAAATGTGCTGATCCTCCAGCCCCAGCAATAATAATAGAAATATTATTATTTTCTGCTTTCTTTGCATAGTTATAAAGTCTATCAGGCGTCCTGTGTGCAGAGACGATATTTGTCTCATAATTAACTTTTAAAATCTTAAGAACTTTTTCACAATTCTTCATTGTTTTGTAATCAGACTGACTACCCATTACAATTGATACTTTATGTGATTTTTTTTTGTATATCATGAAACTAACATCAATTTACAGATATTTCCTTTAAATTGCAATTTTTAGCTAAGGACAGTTTAAATTAGTGACAATCACAATAATAATAATAGTGTATATCAAATATGAATTATCGAATTGATAATCTTCAATATTGTAAATGGTCTAGAGAAATCTTTGAAATAAATAATAAAGCTGGATTAAATGCAGTTCACGTAACGTTAGTTTATCATGAAGACTATGATGAATTACAACAAAGAATACAAGAGTGGAATAAACATTTTGAAGAAAATAAAGATCTTATATTTTTAGGCAATAACTACAATGATATTACAAAAGCAAAAGAAGAAAACAAAACTGCAATTTTTTTTGGATTTCAAAATTGTTCACCAATTGAAGATGACATAGGTCTTATAGAAAAAGTACATTCACAAGGTTGTCGATTTATGCAATTAACTTATAACAATCAATCATTATTAGCCACTGGATGTTATGAGAAAAATGATAGCGGAGTTACTAATTTTGGAAAAGAGGCTATTAAAGAAATGAATAGAGTAGGTATCGTTGTTGACATGTCTCATTCAGCAGAGAAAAGTACACTTGATGCAATTGAAATTAGCCAAAAACCTATTGCGATCACTCATGCAAATCCAACTTTTTGGTTTGAAGCGAAAAGAAACAAATCTACAGAATTATTAAAAGTTTTATCCGATAGTGGAGGAATGTTAGGGTTATCATTGTATGCTCACCATTTAAAAGATGGAACGAATTGTAAAATAGAAAGTTTTTGTGAAATGATTGCAAGAACAGTTGAAATTATGGGTATTAATAATGTTGGTATAGGATCAGACTTATGTTTGAACCAACCAGACAGTGTAGTTGAGTGGATGAGAAATGGAACTTGGTCAAAATCAAAAAATTTTGGTGAAGGCAGTAAAGATAAACCTGGTTTTCCAAAACAACCAGATTGGTTTTTGGATGCAAGAGGGTTTAATAATTTAAATACAGAACTAAACAAAAAAGGTTTTCAGGAAGAAGAGATAAATAAGATACTTGGCAATAACTGGTTTAATTTTTATAAAGGAATTAACTAATGCAAGTTCCATTAAGAGATCCTAAAATAGTTATGAAACTTTCTAGGCTTGGATCGTTTCATCAATCTAAATTATCTTTTCTAAGATCATTTTTAAATGAGTTCAAAGATTGGAAATATAACAGAGATTTGTTTGACTTGAATAATAGGGGGTATGGAGTTGCTATTTATTCATTTTCAAAAGATAAAAAAACATATTCTTTAGTTTGTTTTGCTAATGAGCTTAAAGATGAGGAAAGATCGGATAGAGTAATAGCAACTAAATGGGATGCTGCATTTGCTTTGTATGATGGCATTCCTTCAAAAATTGATATTGATAGACTCTCACAAAATGTCCCTAAACAAGAAGTAGGGAGACTTTCTTATAAAGAACTAACTCTCTCAAGAGCAAATAGATCAGTTAGAGCATTTAATTATGTGGTTGAGTGTTTATCAAAAGGTGCCCAGCCCAATACTAATGAGCTTTCAAAAGTTGGATATTTGTACAGAACAACTGCAGTATATGGCTCAGGAAAATTTGGATTAGCAGACAGGTTTAGAATTAAAAATAGAGATGAAATAAATGGTCCTTTTAGATTGGAAATGATGTTAGTTTACCTTGTAAGACAATTCACTTTCGATCAAGTCAATCATATAGCAAAACATAAAAATCCTAAAGATGCTGTAGAATTAGACTTGGATATTTGCAGAAATTTAGGAATTGGAAATTCAACTGGATTAGGAATGGCACCATTTATTGTTAACCATCCTTCATTATTAAATAATTGGATCTTAGCTAAAGAAACAGCTTTAAAAAAAATAAGAGAAATAGAAAAAGTATCAGAAGAAGATTTTAAAATTTTTTACAACTGTTTAACAAAATCTTTAAAAAATGTAACTTCATGGAATACTGACAGCGAATACCAAAAGAAAAAAATTGAGAATTTAATTAATGATTTACAAAATTTAATTAATTATTTGAAAGATAATATTGATAAATCAAATTTTTATATATTTGATAAATTATATAATTGGGCAGAGGAAAATTTATCTGAAGAAGGAGTTGAGTATTTGGTTTCTATAATGATGGAGCCATATAATGAAATAACTGATCCTTTAATTTCTCAAATGAGTTCAGACGAAGATAATAGTTTTAATATACCTGTAGACAGAACTATAAATGACCTAAGAGAAATAATTGAAAAAAATTATTCAGATATTTTAAAAATTGATTTTTCAAAAAATGAAAATAATAAAAAATTTTGGTTCATTTCAAAAAATAAAGAAGAGCCTAGAATTGGAGATCGGTTTGAGGATAATGGTTCAGAACTTGAGCAGCCTACAGCTATTGCTAGAGATATTAAGAAACTTTATGAAACTATTTTTACATTAAAAAACAGCTTAAAGATTGGCAATTTTCTAGTACAGAACAATGATTTAAGACATATTGTAAGAAGAGTGTTTATAACAGAGAAATATCCATATTCTGAAATTCAAGATAACACCATTGGCTCAAAATTAGTTCCTATTGATATGTTAAGACTTAAACTATCTTTTTTTGGGGCAGTAAAGTTTGATCCAAGATCTGACAAATGGTTAAGAATTTGTATGTTTCAAGGAGCTCCATTACCAAATGAACTTAATTCTTTTAATCAATATTGGATATATAACTAAAGCAATTAATGAGAAGTTATAGTGAAATTGATATAATTGTTAAACGTTCAACTAAAGCAAAAGGCTTCTCCTGGGGCGTTGCCGAAGAAATAGGAAAGAACATCAAACAACTAGAATTATTTGGTTTACCTGGAATAAAACACATAAACCAATATTTTAAGATTTTTAATAATGAAAAGTTTGAAAATTGCCAATCTTTTAATAAAAGTAATAGACCTCAAAACTTTTATTGTCCAATTAAACTTGGATTAAGTTTTTTTGATCAATCTATCTCTATCCAAGAACTAAATGATATAGAAATTGAAAAAATGGCTTACCCATTGATATTTTTGCCGTTCGTCAGCAGATCTTCGGAAATAACAGGAAAGAGAATTTTTCTAAAAATTGATCAAAAAGAATTTTTATTAAATTTCAATCAATCAATTTATTCAAATTATTTAAGTAGTGAGATTGTAGAAAAAGCTGATGTAATTAAAATTCAATTCTTAGAAAATAAGAATAATTTTTCCGAAGACGATTGGAAAGAATTAACAAAATTATCTGAAAACACATTTGTAGAAGAAACAGATGAGTTAAAACAAAAAACTGCTGGAGCAGGACTAACAGATAATGACTGATAATTTTGAATATAAATCTGACAAATTTGATAATAGTGAACTAAATGATATTTGTGAAGAATGTAAGAAAAAGGATGAAAGTGTTACTCAAAACCTTATATTGATAGGGTACAAACTTTGTAAGTATTGCAGAAATTCAAAGACCTTATTTCCTATGTGATTGATAGTTAATAATATAAATTAATCATATATTTGATTAATTGTAATTTAATTTGTTTAATATATTACTAATTTAATTCTTAGATTATGGAAACATTATGTATAATTATACCAGTATTTAATGAGGCAAATACAATAATAAAAATTTTAAATAGAATTAAAGAGACAAAAAGTACTAAAGTTAATTATGAAATTATTGTAGTTAACGATGGATCAACTGATAATACACCCACGTTATTAGAAGAAAACAAAGAGCTGTATGATAAATTAATATTAAATAAATTTAATATGGGTAAAGGTCATGCAGTGATTGAAGGAATTAATAATGCCGAAGGTAGGTACTTGATAATCCAAGATGCAGACTTAGAATACGACCCTTCAGAATTTGAAAACTTTATTAAAATGTTCCAATCATATGATGCTGACATCGTATTTGGCTCAAGAATGAGATATAAAGAATTTTCAAGATCTTTTAATTTTTTGAATTTAGTTGCAAATAAAATATTAACTCTTTATTTCAATATATTATATAATTGCACCTTTACCGACATTTATTGCGGTTATTTGTCATTCAAAAAAGAATTAATCGATACAGGAAGTTTAAAATGCTATGGATTTGGTCAGCAAGCTGAAATTTTATCACAAATTATAAAAAAATCGAAAAACAATTTTGAAATACCAATAAATTATAATGGAAGATCAGCAAAGGATGGAAAAAAAATTAGATGGTACCATTTTTTTTCAGTAATATTTCAACTTACAATTGGAAGGTTTAAATAAGAATGAAAAAAATTGTCATAACAGGTGGCCTTGGCTATATTGGATCTGAACTATGTAAACTTTATTCAGGTTTAAGTTGGAAATATGAAATTTTAGCAATTGATAAAAGATTTGTTTCAGAAAGAGTTAATGAATTAAAAAGAAGAAAAATTAAATTTATTCAAGCAGATATTTTAAACATTGATGAAATTAGACCCCATATAGAAGATGCTGATACAATTCATCATTTGGCAGGAATTACAGATGTTGCTTATGTAAAAAAAGACTCAAACAAAGAACAAGATGATGAAATTAAAAAAGTTGCAATTCAAGGCACAGAAAACGTTTTAAAATCGATGAATTCAGATGCTCAAATTATTTTTCCATCTACGCATGTAGTTTTTGAGGGATTAAATGAGCCAAAAGAAAATATTGATGAAAATGAAAAAACTAATACTTTTTTAGCTTATTCCTCAAGCAAAGTTGAAAATGAAAATCAAATTATAAAATCTGGAAAAAGACATATTATTTTTAGACTTGGTTCAGTATATGGATTTTCTACCGACACCATGAGAATTGGAATAATGCCAAATCTTTTTTCCAAAATTGCATCTCAAAATGGGACTATAAAATTATATGGTGGCGGTGTTCAATTGAAAAGTCTTGTGCCACTAATTGATGTTGCTAGATGTTTCAAATTTGCGGAAGAAAATAATAAAATTGATAACGGTATTTATAATTTAACAAAAGAAAATTTTACTGTGAAAGAAGTAGCTGATATTTGTAAAAAAATTAATCCTAAATTAACAATTATTTCGACAGACGATGAAGTGCCAAATAAAGGATATACATTATCAAACAAAAAACTTCTTAAAACTGGTTTTGTGTTTGTGAATAATTTAGAGATGTGTATCAAAGAAATGATTGATAGATGGAAATTTCAAAAATTTGATAAAAATTTAGAATATACTTTTAGTGGAGAAAGAGAATTTATTGATGAAAGAGGAAAAATTAGTAATTATGATCTTCCTGAGCCAATAAATATGATTGGATATATAGAGTCAAAGAAAGGCACTATAAGAGCAAATCATTATCATCCAGTCCAAGAGCAAAAATGTTTATTGATAAAAGGTCAATTTATTAGTGTTTATAAAGATATAATTGACAATAATTCAATTAAGGTAACACATGTTGTAAATGAAGGCGATATGATTGTTACTCAACCTAATGTTGCTCATACAATGGTTTTTACTAAAGACTCAATTTTCCTTAATTTAGTAAGAGGTGAGAGAGAACACGAAAACTATGGTATTACTCATACTATTCCATATAAATTTGTTGATGAGAAAGAAAAAAATACATTAAGCTCAATTTATAGATTTAATTGTAGATGCTGTGGTTCAAATAAACTAAAAAGAGTTATTTCCTTTGGATATCAGCCTTTAGCTAATAATTTACTAAATAATGTTAATGACCAATGCAATTTTTATCCACTTGAATTGAATGTTTGTTTAGATTGTTTTAATTGTCAATTATCAGTTTCAATAAATAGTGATGAAATGTTTTTAAATTACTTATATCAATCATCAACTACAAAAGTATTTAGAGACCACTTCAAATCAGCTGCAATAAAATATATTGAAGAATTTAACCTAGATAAAGACTCATATATAATTGATATTGGAAGCAATGATGGAATTGGTTTAAAGCCTTTTATAGATTTAGGTTATAAAAATGTTTTAGGAATTGAACCAGCAAAAAATCTAGCAGATTTAGCTAATAAAAATGGGATAAATACATTTAATGGATATATTGAAGAAATAGCAAATGAACCATTAAAAAATGGAGCAGATTTAGTATTAGCTTCAAATGTATTTGCTCACTCTGATAATTTAAAATTAATGGCTGAAAATATGAAAAAGCTCCTAAAACTAGATGGAAAAATTATTATAGAAGTTCAATATCTGCTTAATACTATAAAAGATTTAACATTTGATAATATTTATCATGAACATACTAACTATTGGTCTCTTTCAACAATTTCTGGTTTTTTAAAAAGTTTAGGTCTTGTAGTTTATAAAGCTGAGAAAATTAATACACATGGTGGTTCAATTAGAGTTTATGTCAGTAAAAATAAAAACGAGAAAATTGATAATTCAGTTCTAAATCTTATTGAAGAAGAAGAAGAATTTGGTTTAAGAAAAATTGATACTTATATAAATTTTGGAAAACAAATTGAAAAACTGAAAGAAAATGTCTTAATTAATATAAAAAAACTTAAATCAAAAAATAAATATTTAATAGGATATGGATCTCCTGCAAAAGCTACAACTGCTTTAAATTATTTTAATATTAAAAATGAAATTAATTATATTATTGAAGATAATCCTTTAAAACACAATAAATTCGTTCCAGGAGTAAATATTCCGATTTTACCAAAAGAAAAATGTCAAGAACAAAATCCAGCAATTTTAGTTTTAGCTTGGAATTTTTTTGAAGATATAAAACAAAATAATAATGAATTATCTAACAACTTTATTTCGATAAAAGATCTTGAAGATATAAGAATTTAAATTTATATAAAAATTAACTATATGTGCTTATTGGTATAGCATTTAATCTACTCATCACAAATGAAATTGATAAAAATGCAATTATTAAAAATGATAAAAAGACTATACCAAATGACTTTAAGTTTGATTTTAAATTTAAAATATTTCTTGTTGCTATAATTAATGAAGCAAAAATCCAAAATTGAGTAAGAAAAATAATTAAAAGCACTAATTCTGGTGTGACAGCAAAAAATCTTATTAGTCCTGGAGCGTGTGCGTACCCAACAGCTATAAGAACTCTTTTAAATGGAATTTTTCTATCTTTATCAGGAAAAATTTTAACGCCAATTACAAATATAAAAATTGCCCACACCAGCCATGTTAATAATGCTGTTAAACCAGATATACCAACTGATGTTTTTACAATCGTGTTAGCCGCAACTGCTCCAGCAACCCCATCTAAAATCATAATTAGAATTGCAAAATAAATTCCAGCTTCTCCATAATATCTTGGAGATCTATAAAGAGTTTTATCAAGCTTTAACGATTTAAAAACAATATCTAAAAACTGAGCAAACATTAATTATCTTTATTTTTTTTTTGTGCCTTATATGAAACGATTAATGGGAATATTATTAGTGCAATAGCGATTATAATGCAAACAACTATGAAAAAGGTTTTCGTCATATTTAGGGGGAATTAAATTCCCCCTAAAAAAATTTTAATCACTTACTAACTACTTCTCTTGTATTTGCATTGTAAGATTCTGTAAATGGAATATCAACTACAACAGCATCAACCGGTTCTCCAGGTTTATCAGAATATTTTTCTGGCAGATGGACTTTAAATTTCGATCCAACCTTACCTCTTGGAAAACCATTTGCATTTAGCGTACCATCAAATGGAACGTATCCCATAGCAATATTTTTCCCTTTTTCTGGGTGATACCATGGAGAAGTTATAAATCCTACAGGTTCACTGCCGTTTTCTGAAATTAACCAAAAATCTGGAGCATATTCTTCAATAGGTTTTCCTCCTAATTCAAGTCCAACTAATTGAAGTTTGTAAGGTTTATGACCTGCTTTTAAATCAGCTTTCATTTTCTCGAGAGCTTTTTTACCAATGTAATCTGCTTTTTTGTTCCATTCACCTTTACCAGATAAAGAAACTTGATATCCAAGATTACATTGAAATGGATTATGCTCATGATCCATATCTTGTCCCCATGAAAGAATTCCAGCTTGTATCCTTCTATGGTGTGCAGGAGCAATTACCATTAAGTTATGTTTTTTACCTGCTTCAAGAACAGCATTCCACATATCTTCGGCATATAAAGTTGCTTCTCTTAAATATATTTCAAATCCAGACTCGCCTGAAAAACCTGTTTGAGAAATTATACAACTTCTTCCACCAACTTTTGCAGAAGCCAATCCATAAAAAGGCATGTTATCAATATCAACTTCACTTCCACAAAGATCTTTCATCAAAGCTTTTGCTTTAGGACCTTGAATTTGTACAGGACAAGCATCTATTTCATTAATTTGAACATTAAACCTTTCATCCGCATTTACTCCTTGCAGATATAATCCTATATCACTATCTGATAAACTAAACCAAAATTCATCTTTAGAAATTCTTAAAAGAATAGGATCATTTAACACTCCTCCATAAGAATTACACAAAATTACATATCTTCCTCTCATTGGAGAAATTTTTGTAGCATCTCTTGTAATTACATAATCAACAAATTTTTCTGCATCTGGTCCTTTAACTTGTATTTGTCTTTCAACTGCAACATTCCACATTGTTACATGGTTTTTAATTGCTTCGTACTCAACCATTGCACCACCATCTTCAGGTTTAACATAACCTCTTGGATGATAAATTCTGTTATAAACAGTTGCTCTCCAACATCCTGCTTTCATAGATAAATGCCAGTATGGAGATTTCCTTACTCTTGTTGATATTAGCATCTCAACTTTAGTAGGTCCGCTTTGCCTTAAATTGTATGGTACTTTTCTATCAGATTGATCTACTGATGTTGTATGTCTTAGTTTACTATAGTCAAATTCATTAGACATAGTTATTCTCCTTCAACCACTTGTTAGTTTCCTTCAAGCCGCCGAATGTATAAATGTGGAAATAATCAGTATGCGATTTAACTTTCCCAATTAAATCATTAGGGTCTTTAGGTTTCAATAAATCTAACGCCTTACTAAAATTAGATTTAAGAAAGTTAATGGAATTTTTTGCCCCTACAATATTAGCAAATTTAATTAAGCTAGATATTTTCATTGGCCCAGTTATTCCAACATGAACTGGTATTGTTTGTTTTGAGATAAAATCTATAATAGGCTGAGTATCCATTAGCCACTGTGTAACTATATAATCAGCATAAGGCTTTTTATCTATCATAGCTTTTTCTAAATCAGAGTCGGATATATCAGGACTCCCCTCGGGATGTCCAGCAATTCCAATCTTGATACCATCAAAAAACCCTGTCTCAAGCATTTGATATGAGCTATCAAATTTTCCGATCGGGTCACGACTACCGCCTATAACCAAGACCTGCTTAACACCAAAATCTTTACATCTAGAAACATAATCTTTCAGCTGATTTTCATCATTTATTGACCTTGCAGGGAAGTGAGGAACTGGATTAAATCCCTCTTTAACTAACTCTCCAGACTGTTGAGCTGTCTCTTTATAATCACCTCCAGGTAGCATTGTAACATAAACATCTTTAACCTTTGGCAACGTGCTTAGATCAGTTTTAGGACCTATTTCTAAAGAAAAATTCATAACTAAATTCTTAATTATTTTATATTCCGTGTCTATAAAAATATTAAACAGATGAACACATTGTAACCCATTGTCATGATCTGAAAATTTAATTAAATTTAGTCATGGAAAATAAATTATCTCAAATTACAGAATTATTCTCCAAAACAAGACAACAAACTCTATCCCTGTGCGAGAACTTAGAGGCTGAGGATATGGTCATACAGCCCAGCAAAAATGTTAGTCCTCTTAAGTGGCATCTTGGTCACACCACATGGTTCTTCGAAAAATTCATCTTGTCAGAATTAGATGATAGTTACAAACCTTTTAACAAAGATTACAATTACATATTTAATTCATATTATAATTCTGTGGGTGAGTACAATCCTCGAAATAAGAGAGGTTCACTAAATAGACCCATCTTAAAAGATGTTGTAAAATATAGACACTATGTAACTGAAAATATTATTGATTTTTTAAAAAGGACAAAAAATAACAGGACATCATTTTTAGTTGAACTAGGTTCTAATCACGAACAACAGCATCAAGAATTAATGTTAATGGATATTAAAAATATTTTTTACAACAATCCATTGATGCCGACTTATAATTCTAACGATGATAAACCAACTGCTAAAGAAGAAAATGAATTGACATTAGAAACTAGTAAAAAATTTAAATATGGAAATAACGAGGATATTTTTTGTTACGATAACGAATTACCAGTATCAGAAACACAATTAGATCCTTTTAAAATATATTCATTTGTTACTAATGGAGAGTGGAAAGAATTTATTAATGATGGAGGATATAAAAACCATGAGTATTGGTTATCTGATGGATGGGATTTTGTAAATAATAACAAATTACAAAAACCAATGTATTGGATAGATAATAATAATTATTTTACATTAAACGGTGTAAAAAAAATTGATAATGAAAAGCCAGTTTCTCATATAAGTTTCTATGAAGCAGATGCATTTGCAAGATATAAAAACAAAAGATTACCAACTGAATTTGAACTAGAGTATTTTTTAAAACAATCTGAGAAAAAAGGTAATTTTTTAGAAAATAAAATTTTCCATGAAGTGGAAGAAAAAGCAGACGATGTTTATGGAAATTTATGGGCTTGGACAAGTAGTAATTACACACCTTACAAAAAATACAAACCTTATGAAGGAAATCTAGGAGAATATAATAATAAGTTCATGTGTAATCAGTTTGTCTTAAAAGGTGGCTCACATTCTACGTCAATTAATCATGTCAGAGCATCTTATAGAAATTTCTTTTACCCAAGTGATACTTGGCAGTTTTGTGGTGTCAGACTAGCTGATGACATCTAGTGACTAATTTAAAATTAATAAACATAAACAATCAAATTCAAGATGATAAAAAATTAATCTTACAAGGATTATTAAATAAAAAACAAAAATATTTACTACCTAAATATTTTTATGATGAGAAAGGTTCAAAGTTATTTAATAAAATTACAAACCTTAAAGAATATTACCCAACAAACAAAGAGTTAGAAATACTAGGTAGTTCACAAAAAGAGATAAGAAAGAAATTACCAATCAATTCAACAATTGTAGAATTTGGTAGTGGCTCAAATAAAAAAATTAATAAATTTATTAAATCATTAAGTGAACCCAAAGAATACATTCCTATAGATATTAGTAAGGAATATTTGTTTGAAAATGCATCGATAATTGCAAAAAAATTCTCAGATTTAAAGGTAACAGCAATATGTGCCGACTTTAGTCAGACCAATAGATTAAATAAAATTTTAAAAAATAAAAAAAAAATAGTCAGTTTTTTTCCAGGATCGACAATAGGAAATTATTTACCCAAAAATGCAAAAAAAATATTAAAAAATTTTTCAAAAATCATAGGTAAAAATTCTTATTTAGTAATTGGGGTAGATTTAATAAAAAATAAGAAGACCCTTGAAAATGCTTACAATGATAAATCGGGAGTTACAGCAAAATTTAATAAAAATATATTAAATGTAGTAAACAAAATTTGTAATTCAAATTTTCAAACAAAAAATTTTGATCATAAAGCATTCTACAATTTAAAAAAAAACAGAATTGAAATGCATCTTATTTCAAAGAAAAATTTCACGTTAAAAATTAATAAAAAGAATATTAAATTTACTAAAGATGAAACCATTCATACTGAAAATTCTCACAAATATTCAAAAAATAACTTTGTTAAATTAGTTAATAAATCTGGATTTAAAGTCTTAAAATATTTTGCAGATAAAAAAAATTATTTTGGAGTTTTTTTGTTAAAAGTGAAGTAAGTTTTATTATGGCTCAAAAAGACGTAGGTAACAAAATTCCCATTTATAAGTTAAAAGATACCGATGAAGTGATGAAATATTACGATGAATGGGGAGATGGTAATAAATATGATAAGGATATGGTCGATTGGAATTACACAGGACCAAAAGAAACAACAAAAGTATTTTCGGAATTCCAAAAAAACAAAGATGCAAAAATTTATGATGCTGGTTGTGGAACTGGATTGGTGGGTGTTGAATTAAAAAAATATGGTTTTAAAAATTTTCATGGGGCAGATCTTTCAAAAAAGTTATTAGAATTAGTACCAAATGATCTTTATGAAAAGCTTGAACAAGTAGACTTGAATAAACCCATTAATAAAAAAGATGACGAATATGACTCTGTTATGTGTGTTGGTACATTTACTTTTGGACATGTAAAGCCACCAGCTTTGGAGGAATTTATCAGGATTACAAAGAATGATGGATTTATCTGTTTTACTATTAATGAGGGAATACATGAAGAATATGGTTTTGATAAAAAAATTGAACAACTTAAAAAGCAAAATAAATGGAAAGAAATAAAATTTTTTAAATCAGATTACATTGCGAGCAAAGACGTAAATGCTTGGTTAGGGTTATATAAAGTGATAAAATAAACCATGTCAGAAATTTACAATATTATAGATAAACAAAAGTTAGATATTGTATCTAAACCAATTAGTGAAGCTCATGGTTTACCAAATGAATGTTACATCAGTAAAGAATATACTTTAATTGAAAGAAAAAAATTATTTGAAGATAAGTGGATCGTCATTGGAGTTGGAAGTTCTATTCCGGATGAAGGTGATGTGAAACCAATTGATTTACTTGGAATAACTTTACTTATTGTTAGAACAAAAAATAAAGAAATAAAGGTTTTCCATAATATTTGTAGTCATAGAGGAGTAAAATTAGTTAAAGAAGCTGGCAAAATTAGAAATGTCATGAGATGTTCATATCATTCATGGTCTTATGACTTAGAGGGAAAATTAGTTGCCACACCTCATATAGGGGGCATGAATATTCATCAAACACCTGAATTTGATAAATCAAAAAGTAATTTAAAAGAGATAAGATCATATATTTGGCTGGATTTGATTATGATTAATATTAACAACAATGAAATTTCGTTTGAGGATTACATTAGTCCTTTAAGTCAAAGATGGGAAAAATTTTGGCCACTAAAAGATAGAGAATTAATTTATCATGCAAATGATTATGGTTATTTTAAATTAGATGCAAAATGTAATTGGAAATTTGCAATTGAAAATTATTGTGAGAGCTATCATTTGCCTTGGGTTCATCCTGGATTAAATTCTTATTCAAAATTAGAAGATCACTATCATATTCAAGGACTGCCAAATCGTTTTGCTGGACAAGGAACAGTTGTTTACAATCCAAGGTTTGAAGGAAAAGAAAAGTTTCCTTGCTTTCCTAACTGGCCAAAAGATAAAGAAAATATAGCTGAGTATGTAGCGCTATTTCCAAATGTAATGTTAGGAATTCACAAAGATCATTATTATGCTTATTGGTTAGAGCCAATCAATCATGAGTTTACAATAGAACATATGGAAATTTATTATGTTGGAGATGAAGCAGCAAATTCAATAAAGTATAAATCTCTAAGACAAAAAAATCACAAACAATGGGAAGAAATTCAAAAAGAAGATGTAGATATAATTCAAAGTATGCAAATAGGTAGAAACTCTCCAGCTTATAATGGTGGTAATTTTTCTCCAAAGATGGACAATCCAACACATCATTTTCATAAGTGGGTTGCTGGTAATTTAATTTAAAGTTAAAACCTAAAAATGAAAATTATATTAATCATGGGACTTCCAGGCGCAGGAAAAACTACATTAGCTGATGAACTTGCTCCTTTATTAAATGCTAAAAGATTAAATGCAGATGAAGTAAGAAAAGCAGCAAACGATTGGGATTTTTCAGAGGAGGGAAGAACAAGACAAGCAAAAAGAATGGCTGACTTTGCATTAAAATTAAAAAATGAAGGAAATTATGTGATTGCGGATTTTATTTGCCCAACTCCAAAAGCAAGAAGCTTATTTCCTGCAGATTATGTAGTTTGGGTAGATACAATAAAAGAAGGTAGATTTGATGACACTAATAAAATGTTTGTTAAACCAGAAAAATATAATTTTCATGTTACCACACAAGATGCTAAGTCTTGGGCACCAAAGATTTTAAAGGAGATAAAAAAATGACGTATCAATGGGATAACAAAAAACCAACAGCCCAAATGTTAGGAAGATGGCAACCGTTTCATGATGGTCACTATACTCTATTTAAGGAAATTATAAAAAAAACAGGACAAGTATGTATTCAAATTAGAGATGTACAAGGTGTTGATGATAACCCATTTGATTTTGAAACTGTCAAAAAAAATATTGAGGAAAAACTTAATCCAGAGTTTGAGGGAAGGTTCAAAATTATGCTTGTCCCTAATATTACAAATATTTGTTATGGAAGAGGTGTTGGATATAAAATTGAAGAAATAGTTTTGCCTGAAGAAATTCAAAAAATTTCAGCAACTAAAATTAGAGCTAAGATGAGAGAAGAAGGTAAATTAAAATAAGTGACTGTAAAAATAAATAAATTATCATCTGGCGTTAAAAGAATTTTAATTAATGATCCAAAAACTTATAATTCATTATCCTACAAAACTCTTTCATCTTTATTAAAGGCTTTCAAAAAATTAGATAATGATAAAGAAACAAGGGTCATTATTCTAGAAGGAGCTGGAAAAGGATTTAGTGCAGGCCATAACTTAAAAGAGGTAAGAGGTATAAAAAATAGATCTAATCATCTAAAACTTTTTAAACTTTGTTCAAAACTTATGATGCAAATTGTAGAGGGAAACAAACCAGTCATAGCGAAAGTACATGGAGCAGCTTATGCAGCAGGATGTCAATTAGCTGCCAGTTGTGATCTTGCATATAGTACGAACTCAGCAACGTTTGCTACACCCGGAGTAAAAATTGGATTATTTTGCAGTACACCAATGGTTGCTGTCAGTCGAAAAATTAGCAGAAAAAGAATGATGGAAATGCTACTTACCGGTGATCCAATTAGCGCAAAATATGCAAAAGAAATTGGATTAATAAATGATCATTACAGTCCAAAAACTTTGAATAAAAAAGTTTTAGATATTGCAAAAAAAATATCTTCAAAATCAAATTTAACTATCAAAATAGGTAAAAGAGCTTTTTATAAACAATTGGAAATGCCATTAGGTAAAGCCTATGATTATACAAGTAAGATGATGACACTTAATATGTCATCTTATGATGCCAAAGAGGGTATAAGTGCATTTATCGAAAAAAGAAATCCAAGTTGGAAAAACAAATAACCATTAAGTTGAAGTCACTTAAAAAAAAGATTAAGTTGTAATTAAAGGAGAAAATCAATCATGGATGGATGTTGTGGTCCTGGATACGCTAGTCCTGCAGAAGCGATAAAAGCACCAAAAGAAAAACTTTTATATACTATAGCTATTTACACAGGGACAGGAATACAAAAACCAGACTACTTAGCAACAGTCGATGTTGATCCTCAAAGTCCTACTTATTCTAAAGTAATTCATAGACTTGAAATGCCAGGTATTGGTGATGAATTGCATCATATGGGATGGAATGCATGTTCTTCTTGTCATGGCGACTCAAAAATGAGCCGAAAATATTTATTAGTTCCAGGTGTTAGATCAAATAATATTTATGTTGTTGATACTGCATCTGATCCTAGAGCTCCAAAAATACATAAAGTAGTAGATGGATCTGAAATAAAGAAAAAAACTAATTTATCAGGACCACACACAGTTCATTGCTTAGGTTCTGAAATTATCATTTCTTTTCTTGGAGACGCTCGAGGAGAAGCGCCAGGAGGATATTTACATTTAAATAAAGATTTTGAAATTGTAGGTAGGTGGGAAAATTCAATGGGAGACATACCTTTTAGTTATGACTTCTGGTACCAGCCAAGACATAATGTAATGGTTAGTTCTGAGTGGGCTGCCCCAAATACTTTCATGCCTGGATTTGATTTAGAGGAAGTTGGTCACTTAAAATATGGCAGACGACTTCATGTTTGGGATTTTAAAAAAAAAGAGCCAGTTCAAACAATGTATTTAGGTGAAGATGGTTTAATACCATTAGAAGTAAAATTTATGCATAATCCTGATAGTAGCCATGGATTTTGTGGTGCAGCGCTAAGTGCAAATGTAATTCATTTTTGGAAATCAAAAGATGGAAAATGGGAATGGGAAAAAATAATCGATGTTGAAAATGAACCTCATCCTGATTGGCCAATCCCTGTGCCTGGAGTTATGTCAGCGATATTAGTTTCTATGGATGATAAATATCTCTATATAAATAATTGGCTTCATGGAGATATGAGACAATACGATATTTCAGATCCACACAAACCAAAATTAACTGGTCAAGTTTGGATGGGTGGATTATTAGGAAAGGCTCCAGAAGTAAATGGCGTTAAAATTGCTGGTGGACCCCAAATGTATCAATTATCTTTAGATGGTAAAAGGATGTATGTAACAACATCATTATTTTCTACTTGGGATAATCAATTTTATCCTGAAATAAGAAAGCAGGGTGGAGCAATGATTATGATTGATTGTGATGTTGAAAATGGGGGAATGAAAATTAATAAAGATTTTATTGTTGATTTTGGTAAAGAACCAAATGGACCTAGTAGATGCCATGAAAGTAGATATCCTGGTGGAGATTGTACAAGTGATATCTGGCTATGACGAAGATTACAATCTCAAACAGAAATAATAGAGCATTTGAAGTAAGTGGAAAAAAACCTTTATTAAATGAATTAAGAGATCAAGGGGTTGATCTTCCTTACGGATGTCAGTATGGGGGATGTATTACATGTGCAGCTAAACTAATTAATGGAGAAGTGGATCAACGTTCTCAAGTTGCTTTAAATAACAGACAAATAAATGATGGATATATTATTTTATGTGTTGCTAAAGCAAAAACAGATTGCACAATTGAGATAGGAGTTGAAAGTCATGATAAATTGTATCGAAATCCTTTCCTAGACCCTTTAGAACCTCATGAATTAAAAGCAGATATCGCGAGTAAAAAGGAAGAAAAAAAATAAAGATGAACCACAATGAACCTTATAGCGCTGAATATTTAAAAGATATATTAAGCTCAGTTAAGACAATTGCTATGGTTGGTGCTAGCCCAGATAAAACTAAATTTAGCTATGGTGTATTAAGAGTTTTGCACGAAACTGGTTATGACATGATACCTGTAAATCCTAAGCCAGGTATAAAGGAAATTAGAAATTTAAAAGTTTATCCAAATTTATCTGCTATCGATAGACCTGTTGATATGGTCGAAGTATTTAGAAAATCCGAGGATCTTTTTGGAATTGCTGAAGAGGCAATATCAATTGGAGCAAAAGTATTATGGGGACAAATCGGTGTAATTAATCATGATGCAGCAAAAATTGCTGAAGATGCAGGTTTAAAAGTAGTTATGAATAGATGTCCAAAAATTGAACTCTTCAGACCATTTTGGAAACCGCGACTAGATCTTAAAATTTAAATCAAATTATGGATACAACACTTTTAGATGAAAAAATAAAAGAACTATATTTAAGTTATAGGACGATAGCAATTGTTGGAGCAAGCCCAGACTCAAAAAAAACTTCCAATATAATAATGAAATATTTAAGAAATACAGGTTACAAAGTTTTTCCAGTTAATCCAGTAACAGATAATAAAATTATACATGGTGAACCAGTTTATAAAAAACTAACAGATATTAAAGATCATGTTGGAATTGTTAATGTTTTTAGACCTAGTGAAGAGGCTGAGGAAATAGCAAAACAAACAATAGAAATTGGTGCAAATGTATTATGGTTGCAATTAGGAATTCACAACGAAAATGCAGCTAAATTAGTCTCTCAAAATAAAATTTATTATATCTCTAATAAATGTATTAAAAACGAATACGATAGATTATTCAAAACTATATAATATCAAATTATTAAGTGTGATATTAAGACCTTTTATTTCATTTTAAATTTAAGATAAATTTAAAATATGAAATTCAAAATTTTATTTTTTTTAATTACATTTTTTTATTTTAATTCTTCATTTGCCGATGTTTTAAAACCAAGTGTGAATATAGATCCAAAACAAGTTGTTTTAATTCAATTAAAGGCGTTAATGAAAAATGACAGTCCATATAAAGATAGAGGGATTGAGCAAACATGGGAATTTGCACATCCAAATAATCAAAGAATGACAGGTCCATTAGATAGATTTAAAAGAATGTTAAAAGGGGCTTCATACTCGATGCTGATTGATCACAAAGAAAATACAGTAACTGAAATTTACAAATCAAGTACAATGGCAACTTATGAAGTTGTTGTCTTGGATAAGGACAAACAATATTTTAAATTTAAATGGAAAGTTGAAAAGAATAATAAAGAAGGCAATCTTTTAGATTGCTGGCTAACAACAGCAGTTTCACAACCAATACCAATGGGATCATCAATATAATGAAAAAGCCTCCAATGTATATTAGGTATGCAATTCTAATGTTTATATTATGCTTTCCAACAATTTCATCCACTCAACTTGGATGGTATTTTTGGGGAAGTGAAGTTGGGATTAATATTGGCATGGTAGTAGGTACAATTTCCGTAATAGTTGCCGCTTATTTAATGTTCAGAATGGGTTGGCGTGACGCAGATGATGAATAATAGAATTTTGTTTCGTTAGTAATTAAAATTTAGTAGGAATCTGATAATGAAATCCAAAGCAAAAGTTGTTGTAGTTGGTGGTGGAGTAGTAGGGGTTAGCGCACTCTATCACTTAGCAAAAAAAGGTTGGTCAGATGTTGTTTTAATTGAAAGAAAGGAACTAACTTCAGGCTCAACTTGGCATGCAGCTGGCTTATTGCCACTATTTAATATGAGTTATTCTGTGGGACAACTTCATAAGTATGCTGTCAATTTGTATAAAACTTTAGAAGAAGAGACAGGCAAGAATGTAGGTTTCAGCGTTGTATCTAATATTAGATTAGCAAGCACTAAAGATAGAATGGATGAATACTTTCAATACGCTGGAGTTGCTCAAACAATAGGTGTTGATGTAAAATTTTTAACTCCAGATCAAGTTAAGGAAATATGGCCATTATGTAATACATCAGATTTAGTTGGTGCAATACAACACCCTGAAGATGGATATATTCAACCAGCAGATTTAACTCAAGCACTTGCAACAGGTGCAAGAAATAGAGGAGCAGAAATTTATAGAAATACAAATGTTGTTGGAATGAAACAAACTAAAGATGGCTGGGTTGTTGAAACAGATAAAGGGTCCATAGAATGTGAACATATTATTTCTTGTTCAGGAAATTTTGCAAGACAAACTGGAAAGATGGTTGGATTAGATATTCCAGTTATTCCAGTAGAACATCAATACATTGTTACTGAACCCCATCCAGAAATTCAAAAAAGAAAAAAAGATGGATTACCAGAGATGGGAGTTTTAAGGGATAGTGATAGCAGATGGTATATGAGAGAAGAGGCAGGTGGATTAATTTTAGGACCATATGAAGATGGTGCACCAGCTTGTTATGTAGATGGACCATCAAAAGATTCTGAATATGAATTATTTCAGGAAGATTTGGATAGATTGGCTCCACACATTGAAGGTGCAATACATAGAGTACCTGCATTTGGAGAAGTGGGAGTTAAGAAAGTTTATAATGGTGCAATTTGTTATACACCTGATGGTAACCCAATTGTTGGTCCTGCTTGGGGATTGAAAAATTTTTGGATAAATGAAGGTCATAGCTTTGGTATCACCGCAGCAGGTGGAGCAGGATGGCAGCTTGCTGAATGGATCGTAGATGGTGAACCAACTATTGATATGCTTGGTGTTGAACCAAGAAGGTATGGAGATTATTGCTCTAAATCATATTTAAAAGCTAAAAATGAAGAAGCCTACAGTCACGTTTTTATAACTCACTTTCCCGATGAAGAAAGACCAGCGGCAAGACCATTAAGAACAGCACCATGTTATGACAGAATGAAAAATTTAGGAGCAGTGTTTGGTCAAAAATTTGGATGGGAAAGACCTAATTTTTTTGCAACTGATGGAATGGAGCAAAAAGACGATTGGTCATTTAGAAGATCTAAATGGTTCAATGCAATGGAAAAAGAATGTAAAAACGTAAAAGAAAATGTTGGTCTTTTAGATATGACTGCATTTGCAAAATGTAGAATTAAAGGACCTGGTGCTGAGGAATTTTTAGATAATTTAGTTGCAAACAAATTACCAAAAAAAGTTGGAAGAATTAATTTATGTCACGCTTTAAATACTAAAGGCGGAGTTCATTCTGAATTTACTATTATGAGAGAGTCACATGATAGCTTTTATTTAGTATCAGCAGGAGCTTTCCAAAGATTAGATCATGATTGGATTTTAAAATGGATGCCTTCAGATGGTTCAGTTCAGTTTGAAAATTTAACTAATAGTAATGGAGTTTTGGTTGTTTCAGGTCCAAAAGCAAGAGAGTTAATGCAAAGAGTCTCAAAAGATGATTTTTCAAATGAAAATTTTAAATGGCTAAGTGCAAAAATGGTTGATGTAGGGTACGCACCAGTAAATGCTATGAGAGTTAATTTTGTTGGTGAATTAGGATGGGAACTTCATCATCCAATTGAATATCAAAATCACATTTTTGATAAACTTATGGAGGCAGGGCAAGATCTTGGGCTAAAGCCATATGGTATTAGAGCAATGAACAGTTTGAGAGTAGAAAAATCATATAAATTAGTTGGAACAGAACTATCAATTGAATACTCACCTTATGAAAGTGGTCTTGATAGATTTATACATCCTAACAAAGGAAGTTTTATTGGACTTGAAGCATTGAATAAGTGGAGAGAAAAAGGTTTTGATAACAAACTTGTTACCTTGGAGGTTCACAATCCAAAAGATGCAGATGTATTAGGCAACAATCCCATTTATGAAAATGGAAGTGTTATAGGAAGAGCTACAGGAGGAGATTTTGGTTTTAGAATTGGAAAATCATTAGCATTAGGAATGGTTAAACCAGAATTAGCAAATGTTGGACAAAAACTTAAAATTGAAATATTAGGTGAGAAATATGATGCTACAATTTTAGATGAAAGTCCTTACGATCCAGAAAACAATTTATTAAGAGCTTAATGAAAATATTAGTCGCAGTTAAAAGAGTTATTGATTACAACGTTCAAATAAGAGTTAAAGAAGATGGTTCTGGCGTTGTTACTGACAACGTTAAAATGTCAACAAATCCACCAGATGATAATGCAATAGAAGAAGCAGTAAAAATTAAAGAGGCTGGCAAAGCTAAAGAAATAGTTGCAATTACAATCGGTGAAGAAAAAGCTCAAGAAACTGTTAGAAAAGCATTAGCAGTAGGAGCGGATAGGGGAATACATGTCAAAGTTGATAATGTGATTGAACCATTAGCAGTTTCAAAAATTTTAAAAAAAATTGTAGAAAAAGAAAATCCTGATTTAGTATTTATGGGAAAACAAGCAATTGATGATGACTGTAATCAAACTGGTCAGATGCTTGCAGCTTTATTAAATTGGCCTCAAGCAACTTTTGCATCTAAAATTGAAGTAAAAGATAATTCATTAGAGGTAACACGTGAAATTGACGAAGGTTTGGAAACCATTGAAGTGAATGTTCCAGCAATTGTTACATGTGATTTAAGATTAAATGAACCAAGATATGCTTCACTTCCAAATATTATGAAAGCTAAGAAAAAACCAATTGAACAGATAAATGCTTCAGATTTAGGAGTTGATATTAATCCTAGAATCGAACAAATTAAAGTTGAAGAACCACCAAAAAGAAAAGCTGGAATAAAAGTCGCTAGTGTAGAAGAATTAGTGCAAAAATTAAAAAATGAGGCTAAGGTAATTTAAATGTCAGTATTATTAATTGCAGAACATAATAATAAAGAGGTTAGACCATTTACCTATAATGCTATAACTGCAGCTTCTCAAATAAATGAGGATCTTCATGTTTTGGTTTTAGGTCATCAAGCTGATGATGTTGCAAAATCTTTATCTGAAGTTCCAAATGTAAAAAAAGTTATTCACGTTGATAATGAAATTTATGAAAACTACATTGCTGAAAATTATACAGCAGCAATAATTAAGCATGCAGAAAGTTATTCACATATTGTAAGCTCAGCAAATACATTTGGTAAAAATTTAATGCCAAGAATTGCAGCATTATTAGATACTTCGCAAGTGAGCGATATAATTAAAGTTATTTCTGAGGATACTTTTTTAAGACCAATTTATGCAGGAAATGCTTTTGCTACGGTTAAAAGTAATGACAAAAAAAAATGTGTTACTATTAGACCGACATCGTTTGACCCTGCTGATAAGAGTGGTGGATCTGCTGAAATTACAAAATCTGATCCAGCAGAAGCTAGTTCATCAACTAAATTTCTAAAGAAAGAAGAAGTTAAGTCAGATAGACCAGAGCTTGGAACAGCTAGAATAGTTATTTCTGGTGGCAGAGGAATGCAAAATGGCGAAAATTTCAAATTAATCAGCGATATTGCTGATAAACTTAATGCAGCAATTGGAGCATCAAGAGCAGCAGTTGATGCTGGTTATATTACTAATGATCATCAAGTAGGACAAACGGGTAAAGTTGTGGTTCCAGATTTATATATTGCAGTTGGAATTTCAGGTGCGATACAGCACTTAGCAGGAATGAAAGAAAGTAAAGTTATTGTAGCTATAAATAAAGACGGTGAAGCTCCAATTTTTAGTGTCGCAGATTACGGATTAGAAGCAGATCTTTTTGAGGCGCTTCCTCAGTTTTTGTCAGAATTGAACAAATTAAACACTATACAAAAATAGCAAATACTGTAAGAAATTATCATTATGTCCAGAGAAGTGATGGAATACGATGTTGTCATCGTAGGCGGCGGACCATCAGGACTTTCAACTGCAATTAAATTAAAGCAGTTAAATCCAGATATTAATGTCTGCCTTTTAGAGAAAGCATCTGAAATAGGTGCACATATTTTATCAGGGAACGTGTTTGAAACACGTGCTTTAGACGAACTAATACCTAATTGGAAAGAATTAAATGCTCCCATTAAAACAAAAGTTACAAAAGAAAAATTTTTATTTTTAGGAAAACAAAAATCATTAAGTTGGCCAACATGGTTGCTTCCTAAGGTTCAACAAAATCATAACAATTATATTATAAGTCTTGCAAATCTTTGTAGATGGTTAGCAGAGCAGGCTGAGGGATTAGGAGTTGAAATATTCCCAGGATTTCCAGCAAGTGAAGTTTTATATAATAATGATGGATCAGTTAAAGGTATTGCAACCCAAGATATGGGTATCGACAAAGAGGGGAATAAAAAAGATACTTATGAACCAGGAATGGAATTACATTCAAAAGTTACAGTATTTGCAGAAGGATGCAGAGGTCACTTAGGAAAAGAACTAATTAAGAAGTTTGAGTTGGATAAAGGTAAAAATCCTCAACAATATGGAATTGGTTTTAAAGAAATTTGGGAGATAGATGAAAAAAATCATACAGAAGGTTTAGTAATGCATACTGCTGGATGGCCTTTAGACAATAACACCTACGGTGGAAGTTTTATGTATCATGCAGAAAATAAACAAGTTTTTCTTGGTTACGTAATTGGATTAGATTACCAAAATCCTCATCTCTCACCTTTCGATGAATTCCAAAGATTTAAAACTCATCCAGATATAAAAAAAATAATTGAAGGTGGAAAAAGAATTTCTTATGGCGCAAGAGCTTTAATTGAGGGAGGTATACAGAGTTTACCTCAGATGTTTATGCCAGGTGCTTTGCTAGTAGGATGTGATGCAGGAACATTAAATATGCCTAAAATAAAAGGGTCTCATACTGCAATGAAGAGTGGAATGATCGCTGCTGAAACGATTTATGAGCATCTTACAAAAAATTTAAATTTATCTACATATGAACAAAAATTTAAAGAAAGTTGGGTTTACAAAGAATTACATGAGGCAAGAAATGTAAAACCTAGTTTCTCTTGGGGATTAATTTTGGGTATATTATTTACTGGAATTGACCAGATTTTATTTAGAGGAAAGCTTCCTTTCACATTAAAACATAAGCATGCTGATCATGAAGCTTTAAAACCAGCAGATAAAATGCCAAAAATTGATTATCCTAAGCCTGATAACGTTATTACTTTTGATAAAACTAGTTCTGTTTATTTAACGGGTACAATTCATGATGATAATCAACCAGTACATTTAAAACTTAAAGATCCAGATTTGCCCATAAAATATACTTTAGAGAAATTTGATGAGCCTGCACAAAGATATTGTCCAGCAGGAGTTTATGAAGTTCAAGAAGTAAATTCTGTTCAAAAATTTGTAATCAATGCTCAAAATTGCATACATTGTAAAACGTGTGATATTAAAGAGCCATCTCAAAATATTACTTGGGTAACCCCAGAAGGTGGAGGCGGACCTAAATATGGGAATATGTAATTAAGATAAATCGATTGCAAACTTTTTTAAAGTTTCAATTGGAATAAGTTTCAAAGTATTTTTGTGAGTTTTTTTTAAATAAATAGGACATCCTTTTCCCGCTTCTAAAGCTCTAGCATACCAGCCTGCACAAACACACCAACTATCACCATCTTTTAAACCTGGAAAACCAAATTCTGGATGAGGTGTAATTAAATCATTCCCTGCTTCTTTACACCATTCTAAAAATTCAGTATTTACTTTTGCACATACAGTATGAATACCATTGTCATTTTCATCTGTATTACAACATCCATCTCTGTACCATCCTGTTAAAGGATCATTAGAACATAACTCCAAGTCTTCATCTAAAACATTTTTTTGTTTATCAGCCATGAAACAATCTTGTTAATTTTTTATCAATATCTATGTTAAAAGAAAATGATCTTCTTTCACCATCAGATTTAAATGGATATGCAGTATGCATTAAATTATTTGGGAATAAGATAAGATCACCAACTCTTGGTTTATGATTAAATATAGAATTATTTAAAAAAGATTTAGAACCATAAATAAAATCAATTGTTCCGTTAGTTTTAATTTTTTTATGTCCCTTTGTTAAATTGTTTGGAATTTTTAAATAACCAACTCCAGAAACATTGCCATCATGAAAATGTACAGGGTTATAATCATTTTTAAATTGTCTTACGACCCATAAATTTTTAATTTTAATGTTTTTTGACTTCTTATTAAGATTTTTTTTTAAATATTGATTAACACTTTTAGAAATAAAACTTTTTAAATTTTTTTTAATAAATTTATTTTTTAATTCAATTTCTTGCTCAACTTGACCTACTAACTTTTTTGAATAGTCATTTGATTTCAATATTTTCTTATCTTTAATAATACTTTCAACTTCGTCATTAATTTTTTTTACCAAGTTTAATGGAATTTTAACAACAGCAATTTTTGGTCCAAACGGACTTAAAACTTTCATTAATTTTTTTATATTTTTGTTGGATTAGGTTGTCCTTTATAAACAACTTCTGGATCAAATTTTTTTTCTTCTTCTTCAAATTTCATTTCGATTTGTCTTGCATTATCAATTTTACCCAAAGGAACAGATCTATAAAAACAGGATCTGTAACCAACGTGGCAACTAGAGCCTTCGCCTATATCTACAGTCATCCAAACTGCATCTTGATCATCATCAATTCGAATCTCCTTTACTTTTTGAACAAACCCACTTGTTTTTCCTTTATGCCAAATTGATTGTCTTGATCTGCTCCAATAGTGAGCTTCTTTGGTTTCAATAGTTAACTTGAAGGCTTCGACATTCATATACCCATGCATTAATATTTCTTTTGTTTTTGAGCATGTTGTAATGACTGGAATCAATCCATCATTATCGAATTTAGGAGATAAAAGCTTGCCTTCTTCTATTTCTGCTACATTTTCTCTTTTTTTAAACATATATGTGGAATTATCTAACATAATAATAAATATAATAAATATTTTAAAATTAAGGTTTTATATATATAAAAGCACGTCATGAAATTAGTAAAAAACGAAAACGAAAAAAAAATTAACGAAGTAACAGACAAGGAAGCTGAAGAAGCTTTCGTTAAAATTCTTAAGTGGTTAGGTGAAGATCCTACCAGAGAAGGTTTATTGGAAACTCCAAAAAGAGTAACAAAAGCATTTAAAGAATATTTTAAAGGCTACAAAGAAGATCCAAAAGCAGTTTTAGACAAAACTTTTGGTGATGTTGAAGGCTATAGCGATATGGTTGTTCAAAAAAATATTTCAGTCCAAAGTCATTGCGAACATCACATGGCACCAATTATAGGAATTGCTCATGTAGCATATATTCCAAATCAAAGAGTTGTAGGATTAAGTAAAATAGCAAGAGTTGTAGAAGTGTTTTCAAAAAGATTACAAACACAAGAAAGATTAACTGTTCAGATCGCTAATACTTTAATGGAGTCATTGGATGCAAAAGGTGTTGCGGTTACAATAGATTCAACTCATCAGTGTATGACTATGAGAGGTATAAAAAAAGAGCAAGCTACCACAGTTACAAATTTTTATCTTGGACAGTTTAAGGACGATTTAAGTTATCAAAATAGATATTTGCGATTTATTGCAAAATAATATTTACTGATAAACATGGCGGACTCATTTAAAGCAGTTGTAATAAACAATCAGAACGAAAATTTTACAAGAGAAGTCAAAGAACTAAGTTTAGACCATTTTAAAGATGGTGAGGTGCTAGTTAAAATAGATTATTCGGATCTTAATTGGAAAGATGCAATGATACTAAAAGATGGCGGTAAATTAGTGAAAGAGTATCCAAGAATACCTGGCATTGATTTTTCTGGAACTGTTGCACAAGGTGATGGTGAAGAATTTAAAGAAGGGGACAGAGTTATATTAACAGGTTGTAGAGCAGGAGAACTTTTTGATGGTGGATATTCTCAATACGCAAAAGTTAAAAAAGATCATATTACGAAAACACCTGAGGGAATGACAAATAAACAAGCTATGATTCTTGGAACTGCTGGTCTTACAGGTTTGTTATGCGCCTTTGCAGTTAAAGCAAGAGAAGAACTATTGATGCAATCAAAAGTAAACGATGTATTAGTAACTGGTTCTACTGGAGGTGTTGGAATGGTAGCAGTAATGGTTCTTGCTAAAATGGGAATTAATGTAACTGCAATAACTGGTAAACCAGATAAAGCAGATTATTTAAAAGAGCTTGGTGCAAAAAACGTTATAGATCGTAAAGAATTTGAGGGTGAAGCAAGATTAATAGATAAAGGAACATGGGATGGCGTTGTAGATACCGTGGGTGGAAATATTTTATCGAATGCAATAGCTCAAACTAAACCTAAAGGAATTGTTGCCATATGTGGAAATGCTAGTGGTAATAAATTAAATACATCAGTAATTCCATTTATATTAAGAGCAGTTAAATTATGGGGAGTAGACTCGGTTAATATCAGTAAGAAAAGAAAAGAGTTTGTCTGGGGAGAATTTCCTGCTTTGCTAGATTTTAATATTTTAGAAAAATCTGTAAATACTATTGGATTAGATGAATTATTAAATATCTATCCCGATATATTAAAAGGAAATTTAAAACATAAAATAGTAGTGGATGTAAATAAATAATGGATTGGGATAAATTAAAGATATTTCATGCAGTTGCTGAGGCAGGTAGTTTTACAAGCGCAACTGTTATTCTAAACCTTAGCCAATCTGCAATTAGTAGACAGATTCAATCTTTAGAAGAAGATTTAAAAGTTAAATTATTTGAACGTCATGCAAGAGGTTTAACACTCACTGAAAATGGTGAATATGTATTTAAAACAGCACATGAAGTTATCTCTAAACTAAAAGAGGTAGAAACAACTTTAGGAGATAAAAAACACAAACCTTCAGGAAAACTATCAGTAACTACCGTAGTAAGTTTTGGAACAACTTGGCTGACACCAAGAATACAAGAATTTATGCAATTAAATCCCGAAATTGAAGTTGAACTCATATTTGATGATAGAGAGCTAGATTTAAGCACTAGACAAGCGGATATTGGTATATTTATGAGAAGACCAAAACAACTTAATTACATTCAAAAAAAGCTGATAGATATTAATTATCACATCTATGGATCACCAAAATACCTTGAAAAACATGGATATCCTAAAACAGTTAATGACTTAAATAAGCACAACTTTATTTCATTTGGTAGAGGAGCTCCATCTCCAGTTTATAATCCAGATTGGGCATTAAAACTTGGAATGAAAGATAATAAAAAAAGAAAAACTGTAATGAGAGTGAATAGTGTTTATGGTTTACTATTAGCCGTTCAAAGCGGAGTAGGATTAGCTGCAATACCAGATTATTTAACTGTCAAACAACCTAATATTGTTAAAGTTTTACCAAGCGTTCAAGGTCCAACTACAGAGGCACACTTTGTATATCCTCAATCACTTAAAAATGTTGCTAGAGTTCAAGCTTTTAGAAACTTCCTTTATAGTAAAATTTCAGAGTGGGAATTTTAAATAATTTATCTAAAAAATAGTACTAATTGCGATTGATTATCAATTGCGACAATATTGCAATTGATAATCATTTTCATTGAGAATAGTTATCATCCGCATTGCAGGACTAATTACGTTTAATATAAATATAAATTTAAGGAGTAGAATGAGAAAATTAACAATAATTTCATTGTTTTTTTCTTTAATTTCAAGTTTTACGATTGCAGCTGAGGTCAATATTTTTAGTGCAAGACACTATGATTCTGACATTCAATTATATGAAAAGTTCACAGCAGCAACAGGAATTAAAGTTAACGTGGTATCAGGTAAAGATAAAGCCCTGCAGAAAAGAATTACTGAAGAGGGAGCAGACTGTGTTGGAGATTTATACATCACAGCTGATGCTGGAAGATTAGGTGCATTTGCAGCCAAAGGCATGATGCAAAACGCTGGTTGGTCAAAAGCTATTAAGGATGCTGTACCTGCACAATTTAGATCTGCTAAATGGACTGGAATAGCTAAGAGAGCAAGAATAATTTATTATTCACCTGAAAGAGTAAATGCAAATGAACTAAATGGCATGACTTACGAAGGTCTAGCTGATCCAAAATGGAAAGGTAGATTAGTAATAAGAAAATCTAATAACATTTATAACCAGTCTTTAGTTGCTTCACTAGTTAAGAATAATGGTAAAGCTAAAACTGCAGAATGGTCTAAAGCTGTTGTGGCAAATATGGCAAGAACTCCAAAAGGTAACGATCGTGCTCAAATCATGGCTGTAGCTGCTGGAGAAGCTGATATAGCTGTTGCAAACACATACTATCATGCGCTGATGTTATCTGGAAAAAAAGGTGCTGAACAACAAGAAGCAGCAAAAAAAGTAATGCCTTTTTTCCCTAATCAACAAGATAGAGGAACACACATTAATATAAGTGGAGCTGGTATGCTTAAATATGCACCAAACAAAGCTAATGCTGTAAAATTAGTTGAGTTTTTATTATCAGAAGAGGCTCAAAATCATATTGTGAATAATACTTTTGAGTATCCAATGATCGGTGGTGTAACACCCAATGATTTAGTTCCAGGCAAAGAGATGAACTTTGTAATGGATAATAAAACAAGTGTTAAGTCATATGGTGCAAAACAAGCAGATGCATTAGAAGTAATGTTGGCTGCAGGTTGGAAGTAAATGATAGCTGATAAAAAAAAATTTACTACGGAAGTTGATTATAATAAATCTTCCAAAGCCTGTCCTGCATGTGCTTCGGAGTGTGAAAAAATCAATAAACGTGTAAATAATAGAAAATTGTCTGAAATTAAAACTAAGGAGGTTCCGCATATCCTAAAAGTATTTAATTTTTGATTTTCTAAAGTTTGTGCCTATGGTTTGGTCTCCTAAGCCATGGGCACTTTTGATTTTCATGATTATAAGGCGGATTATAATATATGAAATTTAATTCCTGGTACTTATCATCTTTTATAGTTTCATTTGTTGTTGCAATTCCAATTTTAACTGTGTTTGCAAGTTTCTTCCAAGAAACAACTAATTACTTTGATATTTTAAAAAATACATTTTTAATTGAATATATTTATAATTCCTTAATATTACTTTTAGGAGTTTTAGTTCTTACATTATTCTTAGGTGTTGGCAGTGCATATGTAGTTTCATTTTACGATTTTCCAGGCGTTAAATTTTTTAAATGGGCTTTAATATTATCTTTTGCAGTACCTGCTTACATTTATGCTTATTCATTAACTGCTTTTTTTGAAAACTTTGGAACACTATACTCAATATTGAAATCTTTATTTGGACCTGGTGAATATAATCAATCCATTCCAAAATTTGATGGTATGCTTGGTGCTATTTTATCTATTTCTTTTTCACTATTTGGATATGTTTACGTTTTAACTAGAGCATCTTTTCATTATCAGTCTCAAAATTTAATAGAATTAGGACAAAATCTAGGTTTTTCAAAATATAAATCTTTCTTTAAAATCATTTTACCATCTGCAAGACCAGCTATAGTTGCGGGTTTAGCATTAGTTGCTATGGAAACATTATCAGATTTTGGAGCAGTATCATTTTTTGGAATAGCAACTCTTACTACTGGAATATATGATTCATGGATATCTTTTGATGATTTAGCTTTTGCAAATCAGCTCTCATTTTTTTTGCTATTATTTATATTGGGACTTTTTTTTATTGAGAATATTTCAAGAAAAAAAGCTCAATATCACTCTCCGGTTAAGGGAGGAATTAAAGAAAAGAAGAAAATTAAATTAAACTTTTCAAAAGGTTCTTTAGCATTCGGATTTTGTTTTTTAGTTTTTTTAGTCAGCTTTTTATTCCCTGTTTTACAAATGTTGTATTGGACAATAATTTTTCCAAAAAATTTATTTGATTTAAATACTTTTCAATTATTTATAAACACAATTTACTTGGTATTTTTATCAAGTCTTGTTCTCGTAATTTTTTCATTTATTTCAAATTATGGAAACAGAGTAACTAAAAGTAAATTCTTAAATTATCTTACAACATTTTCTATTACTGGTTATGCAATTCCTGGTGTAATTTTAGCTGTAGCATTCATCACTTTTATTGCTTGGTTTGATAATACTTTTATAAAAGCCTTTGAATTTAATTCTATAAAGAGAGTATTTATAGGATCTATTTTTGGTTTAGTAATAGTTTATTTTATCAGATTTTATTCATTAGCTTATAACGGTTTGAAAACTGGTTATGAAAGAATAAATAGGTCAATTGATGAAAGTTCTTATCTTCTTGGTTACTCGAAAATAAAAACTTTTTTAGGAATTCATGTTCCTTATTTAAAAAATTCTGTTTTTCTTATTGGGATATTGATTACTATAGAAGTAATAAAAGAATTGCCTATAACTTTGATATTGAGACCATTTAACTTTGAAACATTCGCTACAACAGCATATATTTTTGCATCTCAAGATCTCTTAGAGGCTGCAGCAGTTCCATCATTATTCTTGATATTAATTGCAAGTACATTTATTTTGATAACTTCTAAATTTATTTTGAAAGACTAATGACTAATAATTTTTTTGAAATTGAAAATGTATCTTTTGCTGCTGGCGGGAAAAATAAAGTTAATAATGTTTCTTTAAAAATTGAAAATGAAGGTGAAATTGTATGTTTACTTGGCCCCTCAGGCATAGGTAAAACCACAATATTAAGAACTATTGCAGGTTTAGAAAAAATTAATAAAGGTAAAATTAATCTAAAAGGCAGAACAATTTCTTCTGAAAATATTCATATCGAACCAGAAAATCGTAATATTGCTCTATCATTTCAAGAGAACAGCTTATTTCCTCATTACAATATAGAAAAAAATATTAATCTTGGCTCTGATAGAGTGAAAGATGATAAAAAAATACAAACTAAAGAAGTAATTAATTTTTTAAACTTAAACAAAATATTAAATAAATTTCCGCATGAGATAAGTGCTGGCGAAGCCCAAAGAGCATCTCTAGCAAGATCTTTAGTTTCTCAACCAGATTTATTAATGCTTGATGAGCCATTATCTAATGTAGATCAAAGTTTTAAGGAGGAAATTCAAGTTGAATTAAAACAAATTTTAACAAATTCTAAAATAACTACAATAATTGTAACACACGATTCTTATGAAGCTTTTTATCTAGGCAGTAAATGTGGAATAATATTAGATGGTGAATTAAAGCAATATGATGATCCATATAATGTTTATCATTTGCCAAATTCAGTAGAGGTAGTTAATTTTTTAAATAGAGGCACATTAATACCAGCAGAAGTTACCAGTCCGAAAAGTCTTGAAAATGAAGATTTAGGTACAATAACTGGAAATTTCGCTAGACCGTTCCCAATAGGATCTAAAGTAAAACTATTAATACAGCCAGAGGACTTACAGCATGATGATGCGAGCAATCTTAAACTTGAAGTAGTAGATAGAAAATTCAGAGGATCAAATTTTATTTATACATTAAAAACATTAAGTAATAAATTAATACCAGTTTTTGTGCATTCTCATCATATTCATCAACATGAAGTTGATGAAAAATTTGGTATAAAAAGACCCATCCATATCGATCATATTGTTTGCTTTTAAATTTAATCGTATAAATCACATTAAGTATGAAAGAGTTACCAAAAAGTACTAAAGTAGTTGTTATAGGTGGAGGCGTTGCTGGAACATCATGTGCTTATCATCTGGCAAAATTTGGTTGGAAAGATGTAATTTTGCTTGAAAGAGATCAATTAACATCAGGAACTACTTGGCACGCTGCAGGTCTTCTTGGTCAATTAGGTGCATCATCAACAATTACAAAAATAAGAAAATATTCTTTAGATCTTTATAAAGATTTAGAAAAGACTACAGGTCTATCAACCGGAATGAAACAAAATGGTGCAATCACAGTTGCATCTACCAAAGAAAGAATGCAAGAACTACTAAGACAAGCAACAACTGCTCAATTATCAGATGTTGAAGTAGAAGTTCTTAATAAAAAACGTTTAAAGGAATTGTATCCCGTATTACATAGTGAAGATATTGTGGGTGGTGTTTATATGCCAAAAGATGCTCAAGCAGATCCAGTTGGAGTAACTAACGTACTTGCAAAAGCTGCAAAAATGGAGGGCGCAAAGATTTTTGAAAAAACACCTGTAAAAAAAATTTTAATTAAAAATTCTAGAATTAGTGGGGTAGAAACTGATAAAGGTGTCATCGATTGTGAATACGTTGTTATGGCTACAGGAATGTGGTCAAGACAATTAGGTGAAGAAATTAATGTTAGTGTTCCTTTATACCCAAATGAACATTTTTATATAATCACTGAGCCAATAAAAAATTTACCTCAAAATCTTCCCGTTTTAAGAGATTATAATGCCTGTTTATATTTGAAAGAAGATGCAGGAAAAATGCTTGTTGGTATTTTTGAACCAAAGGCAAAACCGGCTTTTAAAGATACAGGAAGAGTGCCAGACAATTTTTCGTTTGGTGAACTGCCAGATGATTTTGATCACTTTGAACCTTTCTTAGTAAAATCATTTCATAGATTGCCAATGTTAGAAAGTGCAGGAATAAGAAAATTCTTCTCTGGTCCAGAGTCTTTTACTCCAGATACTCAATATTTATTAGGCGAAACCCCTGAAGTTAGAAATCTATATACATGTTGTGGCTTTAATAGCATTGGAATTGCTAGTTCAGGAGGAGCAGGTAGGGTTACTGCCGAATGGATGATGAATGGATATATTAATGAAGATTTATTTTCAGTGGATATTAAAAGGTTTCAAAAATTCCATTCATCAAAAAACTTTATTATGGAAAGAGTAACAGAAACGCTTGGTGATCTGTATGGAATGCATTGGCCTTATAAACAACCAAATACATCAAGAAATCAAAAACTTTTGCCCTATCATGAAGAATTAAAAAGAGTAGGAGCTTGTTTTGGAGTTGCAGGAGGATTTGAAAGACCAATGTGGTATTCATTAAATGGTAAAGAGCCTAAATATGAATATAGTTTTAATTATCAAAATTGGTACCCTTCAGCAAAACACGAAACTTTAAATGCAAGAAAAAATGTTGGTCTATTTGATTTCTCAACATTTTCAAAATTTGATTTGAAAGGTGAAAAAACTCACCAAGAACTACAAAAGTTGTGTACCGCTAATATTAGAAATGAGATTGGAAAAACAACGTACACTCATATGTTAAATGAAGATGGTGGAATAGAAACAGATTTAACTGTTGTATGTATGGATAAAAATTATTTTAGAATTGTAAGCTCAGCAGCTACGAGAGAACACGATAAATATCATATATTAAAGTATTTAGATGAAGATGTATCATTTAAAGATGTAACAGAGGATATTTGTTGTTTAGGATTATTCGGTCCAAAGAGTAGAGAGATGATTTCGAAAATAAGTAATGATGATTTTAGTAATGATGAATTTAAGTTTGGGACTGGGAAGTTCATCATGATAAATGGTGTTAAAGTTTGGGCTCAACGACTTTCTTATGTTGGTGAATTAGGATTTGAGCTTTATGTTGACTCAAGTTTAGCTAAGGATTTATATGAAATTCTAATTGAAGAGGGAAAAAACTTCGAACTATCTCATTGTGGAATGCATGCAATGGATATTATGAGAATGGAAAGTGGATTTGTTCACTGGGGACATGATATTTCACCAGAGGAAAATCAGTATCAAGCAGGTTTAAAATTTGCAATTAGTTATAAGAAAAATGTAAACTTTATTGGAAAAGATGCTCTATTAAAAATTAAAGACCAAAAATTAGATAAAAGGATGATGATGTTTACTCTTAAAGATAGTAAACCTGGTGAGCCACTTTTATTACATGAAGAACCTATTTATATGGATAATAAAATTATTGGAAGAACAACTTCAGGAAATTATTCTTTTTGTTATGATAAAAATCTTTCTTTTGGATATGTCAATTCTGGTAATACAGTTGAAACATTAAAAGACAAAAATATATATATTGAAATTGAAAAACAAAAATATCCAGTTGAGGTATTGGAAAAACCTTTAAACAATAAGGATTTTAAGAACTAAGTTTTTTTTTTCTACTCTCGGCCTGAACAAATAAAACTCCAAAAACTATTATTCCAATAACTCCAAAAGTTTTATTAAAATCAAAAGGTACTCCAAATATATAAAAATTAATTAATGTTGACCAAATTAATTGTGAATATTGAAAATTAGTTACAAAAGATAAATTTGATAGCTGAATTGCAAATATAATTAAAAGGTGGCTAGTAAAACCTAATACACCTAGAAACACTAGCCAAATCCACAAACTTTTATTCTCAATTGGTGTCCAGTCAAACATTACATAAATAGAGAAAACAATGGCCCCTACAACAGCAGCATAAAATAACGCCACTAAAGGATCATTATTACCAGAAATAAATTTTGTAAAAAATTGATATAAAGCCCAACATACTGGTGGTACCAAAGGAAAAATTAAGTCTAAACTTAATACCTTCATACTTGGACTCATTGAATAAATTATACACCCAAAACTTAACAACATTAAAACTATACCTTTAGGTGAAAGAATATCTTTTAAAAATATCGCTGTTAAAATTGATACTATTAGTGGAGCTGAAAAGAAAACTACATAGATATCTACAAGGTCAAATTTTTGTAAAGAATGAATGAAAAAAAAAGTAGCAAAAACCATGAGGATCGATCTAATGATATTAATTTTAAAATTACTTTTTAGGTTCAACTTAGGTTTTAATATTGCAAATAAAATTAAAATAATAACAAAGTGAAAAAAAAATCTGCCCCAAATTACTTGATTTAATGGCATTAATGTTCCCAGATATTTTGCAGTAGAGTCTTGGCAAACTAAAATAAAAAATCCTGATATAGATAAAATTATAACTTTAGTAATAGATTTATTTTTTAATAAATTCATAGTTTTGAATAAACTTTAGACTGAACTAAGATTGTCTAAAATTTTTTTTGAACACTGTTCTGTATTACTAGACCCTTGAAGATCTTTTGTTCGACTGTTTTTATCTTTAAGAGTTAATTCAATTGATTTTACTATTCTATCAGAAGCTTCTTTTTCACCTAAATAATCTAACATCATAGCAGCTGACCAAATTTGACCCACTGGATTAGCTATCCCTTGTCCCGCAATATCTGGCGCAGATCCATGTACGGGTTCAAATAATGATGGATACTTATTAGTTGGATTTATATTTCCAGACGGTGCAATACCAATAGTTCCAGTACAAGCTGGTCCTAGATCAGATAGAATATCCCCAAAAAGGTTTGATGCGACTATCACATCAAAACGTTCAGGACTTAGAACAAATCTAGCAGCTAATATATCAATATGGTACTGATCAGTTTCAACATCAGGATAATTTTTTTTATTTTCATTAAATCTTTCGTCCCAATAAGGCATTGTAATTGATATTCCATTTGATTTAGTTGCACTTGTTATTTTTTTTCTTTTTCTTTTTTTAGCTAATTCAAATGCAAATTGTTGAACTCTATCTATTCCATATTTTGACATTATTGTTTCTTGGATAACTACCTCTCTATCAGTTCCCTGATACATTCTTCCACCGACTGATGAGTATTCACCTTCAGTATTTTCTCTTACAATTATCATGTCAATATCACCTGGCTTTTTATTAGCTAACGGAGCATTTACACCTTCAAAAAGTTTTACAGGTCTTAAGTTAATAAATTGATCAAACTCTCTTCTAAATTTTAATAATGAACCCCAAAGTGTAATATGGTCAGGGTATTTATCTGGCATACCAACAGCACCAAAAAAAATTGCATCGTGTTTAATTAATTTATCTTTCCAGTCATCTGGCATCATTTTTCCATACTTTTCGTAATAATCACATGATGCAAAATCATAATCTTCTATATTCAATTTGAATTGATGTTGTTGAGAAATTTCTTTTAATATTTTTTGTGCCTCAGGTACAACTTCTTTACCAATACCGTCACCAGCAATTGACGCTATAGAATACTCTTTCATTTATTTTACAAATGTATCGTTAAATTGCTTTGTAACTCTTACAAAAGTCGTACATTTACTTAATTGTTTTAATGAGGGTGCTCCAACATATGTGCAACTACTTCTTACACCACCTAAAATATTTAAAATTGTATCATTAATTTTACCACGATACTTAACTCTTACTGTTCTACCTTCACTGCTTCTATAATCAGATAAACCACCATAATGTTTTTTGTTAGCTGTTTCAGAACTTGATCCATAAAATTCTATATATTTTGAACCATTAGATTTTACTAATTTTCCTTTACCTTCATCGTGACCCGCAAACATTCCTCCAAGCATAACAAAATCAGCTCCACCACCAAATGCTTTAGCAACATCACCTGGACATGTGCATCCACCATCTGCAATAATATGTGCACCTAATCCGTGAGCAGCATCAGCGCATTCTATCACTGCACTTAACTGTGGATATCCAACTCCAGTTTGTATTCGTGTAGTACAGACACTTCCAGGTCCAATTCCAACTTTAACAATATCTGCACCTGATAAAATTAATTCTTGAGTCATATCAGCGGTAACAACATTACCTGCTATGATTGTTTTCGTTGGATATTTATCTCTAACAGATTTTAAAAATTTACTAAAATGCTCTGAATAACCGTTTGCAACATCAATACATATAAATTTAATGAAACTAAATTCTTTTAAAACTTTATCTAAATTTTGAAAATCTTCTTTTTTTGTTCCAATACTTAAAGCTACATTTGGATATATTGATTTAATTTTTTTAAATTGTTTTATTTTTTTAACATCATGCTGTTTTGTTAAGCATGTAATCATTCCATATTCTGATAACTTTTGTGCAACACCTAGCTCTCCAACACCATCCATGTTAGCAGCCATTATAGGAATTCCAGACCATTCGTTATTACTGTATTTAAAACGATAAGTTCTCTTTAGATTTACATCTTTTCTACTTTTAAGAGTGCTTCTTTTAGGTCTAAAAAGTACGTCGGAATAATCTAGTTTTAGCTCTTCTTCAATTCTCACAAAAATGAAGGTATACATCCAATGAATGATAATTCAATTTAATAATTAAGCTTATTAACCTTGTATTTGAACAATTTTAAAATTACTGATTGAATTGTAAAAATATAAATTAAAGTAAATAAATGTTTGAAGGATTTAAGAGCAAATACGTCAAAGTTAAAAAAGGAAAAGTCTTTTGTAAAATTAAAGGAGATGGACCACCTTTATTATTACTTCATGGCTATCCTCAAACTCATTTAATGTGGCATAAAACAGCTCCAGAGTTATCAAAAAGCTTTACTGTAGTTGCAGCAGACTTAAGAGGTTATGGAAACAGTTTAGCTCCACCATCTGATAATAAACATTTTAATTACTCAAAAAGAGAAATGGCAAACGACATGAAACAAATGATGGTAAAATTAGGGTATAGTAAATTTCATGTTGCAGGCCATGATAGAGGTGGAAGAGTTGCTCATAGATTGGCAAGAGATCACAGAAAAAACGTGCTTGCTCTTAGCGTTTTAGATATTTGTCCAACTTTAGATATGTATGAATTAACAACAAGAGATTTTGCAAAAGCTTACTTTCATTGGTTTTTCTTAATTCAACCAAAGTGGCTACCTGAAAGAATGATAATGAGTGATCCAAGAAAATGGATGAAGTATTGCTTAGATAAATGGTCTGGTAATCATAAATTTGGAAAAGTTGAAGAGGGTTATCTAAAGTGCTTTCAGCAACCAAAGAGAATACATGCATCATGTGAGGATTATAGAGCATCTGCTACTATTGATCTTGATCATGACAGACACGATCGAAAGAAAAAATTAAATATTCCTGTTCAAGTATTATGGGGAAAAAATGGTGTTATAGGTAAACAATTTAAACCTATTAAAATTTGGCAAAAATATTCAAATAAAAAAGTTTTAGGAGTTGCTGTTAAATCTGGACATTTTATACCAGAGCAAAATCCCAAAGAAACAATTAAACAATTAAAGAGTTTCTTTTTAAAAAATGCTTAAAATTATTCCTAATAAAAAAAATATTGGCGCAGAATTAGTCTGTGATTTAAATAAAATTAATAACTCTACCCTAAAAAAAATTAAATCTGCCTTATCAAAGTATGGGATGATTTATTTTAGAAAACAAAAATTAAATTCTGATCATTACATAAAATTTGCAAAAAAATTTGGAAAACTTGCAAACTATCCAAGACTTAAAGGATTGAATAAAAAATATCCTCAAATAACTGTTGTTCAAAGAAAATCCACTGATAAAGGACCTAGTTTTGGTGAGCAATTTCATACTGATTCCATTTATACAAAAAATCCGCCTAGATTTACGATGTTGTTATCTAAATTAGTTCCAAAAAAAGGTCAGGCAAACACAGATTTTTGCTCTCAATATTTAGCTTATGAAAAATTACCTGCTAGCTTCAAAAGAAAGTTTAAAAACGAAAAATGTATATTTTCATCAGAAGGTCCTATCTCAGTAACAAGATTAGAAAGAGAGAAAGAAAAGGGTAAAAAATCTAAAGAACTTATTTCAAAGCATAAATTAATAAGAAAAATAAATAGTAAATACACTTTATATTGTAGTCCAGGTCACTTTATTGGTTTTAATAACAATAAAATTGATAAAAAATTAAAAACTTATTTATTTAAACACCAAGTAAAAAAAAGTTTTCAATATTCTTTAGAATGGGAAAAGAACCAATTAGCTATTTGGGACAATAGATCTATGCTTCATCAAGCAACGGCTTTTAAAGGAGATAGAATTATGCATAGAATTACTGTTCAATAATGTTTCAGGTTTTTTTAGGGTTAACACCATTTATAGGTATTACTCTCATTGGATATCTTTTGGGATATATTAAAATATTTGATTTACAAAAGGCTAGAATATTTAATTTATTTTCATTCTATATAGCTGTACCAGCTTTAATCATAAAACTAGTTGCACAAAGTGACGTTGGGGAAATAGATGTGTCTCAAATTTCATCATATTTTTTAATGCAATTAACGAGTGGAATATTTGCTTTCTTATTAACCAAAAATACTTTCAAAAGATCAATGCAAGAATCAATTATTTGGGCCCTAACAGTTGCCTTATCCAATCACGTAATATTAGTTTTACCTATTGCTGAAATATTCTTTAAAGTAAGTACAATAACTCAAATATCAGGTATTATTTTAATGGATAGTGTAGTTTTATTATCCATAGTCAGCTTCTTTTTAGAACTTACTGTAAAAAAAAGAATAAAATTATTTCAGTTTTTAAGAAATTTAATATTAAATCCCATGATATTAGCAATTTTAATCGGATTGATTATAAGAATTTCAAAAATCAATATAGACGAAACCCCATTTGAGTATATTCTTCAAAGATTGGCAGCATGTGTTATGCCAGTAGGTTTATTTGCAATCGGTATTATTCTTTCATTTTACTCAAAAAAAGTTGTCAATAAGTTAACAATTACTATTTCAATATTAAAACTTATTATATCACCATTGATTTTGCTAATTCTAGGGTACACGTTCTTTAATTTATCAAATCCAATTAATTTTGCTGGAGCTTTGTTGGTTAGCGTTGGCCCATGTGGAGCCACCTCAATTGTCATGTGCTCTGCATATAATGTAAGTCCAGAAAATATTATTAAGGCAATATTTATTTCAACATTTGCTTCAATATTTACTTTTTTATTTACTATAAATTTATTAAGTTAATACAATGTCAAAAAGGTATAGTGGTAAATCATTCAAGGACTCTAGTGTAATGAAAAAAGCCAAACTTTCACTTAAGGAAAAAAGAAAAATTAAAAAAGATAAGAAAAAGAACAAGTGAAATCTTGTTTGCATCAAAAAATAAAAGTAGTATAAACCAACAATTATTTACGGCGGGGTAGCTCAGTTGGTTAGAGCGCGGGACTCATAAGCCCGAGGTCAGTGGTTCGATCCCACTTCCCGCTACCATCAGTGACCAGGAAAATCTAATAAATTTTCAACTTTATATCCCTTTTTCAGTAAACTATCAGTCCCACCTAAGTCAAAAAGATTAATTACAAATATAAATCCAGCTACATTACTTTCGGAAATTTCAATTAATTTAGCTGCAGCTTCTGCTGTACCTCCAGTCGCTATTAAATCATCAATAATTAGTACATTGTCGTTTTTATCAAAGGAGTCTTTGTGAACTTCAATAGTAGCTGTTCCATATTCTAATTCAAAATCAATAGAATGAACTTCTGCAGGAAGCTTATTTTTTTTTCTGAGCATTATAAAAGGCTTGTCTAAAATATATGAAATTGCTGAAGCAAAAACAAACCCTCTAGACTCTACAGCTGCTATTTTATCAAATTTGAATTTTTTTGATCTTTCTACTATTTGATTAATACATTCTTTGAATGCTTTTTCATTTTTTATAAGAGTTGTAATATCTCTAAATAAAATTCCTTTTTTAGGGTAATCTTGAATTGACCTAATATGTTCTTTTAAATTCATTAATCTTAAATATAATCTAAATAAATATATGGCAAATAATAAATTAGCAATTATAGGTGGGAGTGGTTTATATGACGTTGAAGAATTTAAAGATAGAGAAACTCTTGATTTAAATACTCCTTGGGGAAAACCTTCAGATTTAATATTAAAGGCAAATTATAATAATAAAGATATTTATTTTCTGCCAAGACATGGAAAAGGACATTTCATATCCCCATCAAAAATAAATTTTAGAGCAAATATTGATGCACTTAAACAACTTGGTATCACAGACATTGTTTCTGTTTCAGCAGTAGGATCTTTAAAGGAAGATTTACCGCCAGGAAAATTTGTAATTGTTGATCAGTTTATTGATAGGACTTTTGCTCGGAATAAAACCTTTTTTGATGATGAAATAGTAGCTCATGTATCAATGGCTCATCCAACTTCAAGTGGGCTGATGAATGCTTGCGAAGATGCTATTAAAAAAGAAAATATACCTTATCAAAGAGGTGGAACTTATGTTGTAATGGAAGGTCCACAATTTTCTACATTAGCAGAGTCAAATTTGTATAGATCGTGGAAAGCGGATGTTGTTGGGATGACAAATATGCCAGAGGCTAAACTAGCTAGAGAAGCTGAAATTAGATATGCTTCAGTTTCTATGGTAACAGATTATGATTGCTGGCATCCAGATCATGAAAATGTTGACGTTCAACAAGTTATTAAAGTACTCTTAGATAATGCCACAAAAGCAAAGAACATGATTAAAAATTTGTTAGATAACTTTGAAAATCACATTGATCCTAATGATCTAACTAATAATTGCTTAGATGTTGCAATAATTACTGCTCCAGAAAAAAGAACTCAAAAAACTAAAGATAAATTGCAAACAATTGCAGGAAGAGTTCTTAATAAATGAAAATTAATGGTGTTGAATATAAAACAATTTGGTTTGATGAAGAAAAACAAGTTGTAAAAATCATAGATCAGACAAAGCTTCCACATAAATTTACAATAAAAGAATTAAGTTCGGTTAAAGACGCTATAAATGCTATCAAAACAATGGAAGTTAGGGGGGCTCCATTAATCGGAGGCACCGCTGCATTTGGCTTAGTTTTAGCTATAAAAGAAAATAATAGTTTAGATTTTATAAAAAAAAGTTCTGGAGAGTTAGTTGCATCGAGGCCGACGGCGATAAATCTTCAATGGGCAGTGCATAGAATGAATAACAAATTATCATTTGTTGAACCCGGAAATTTATTTAAGGTTGCACTCAATGAAGCTAAAGAAATTTGCAAAGAAGATGAGAGCTTTTGTGAAAATATTGGTAAAAATGGATTAAATATTATTGAAGACATATATAATAAAAAAAAAGATACCGTAAATATTTTAACACATTGTAATGCAGGTTGGTTAGCGACAATAGATTGGGGAACAGCAACTTCTCCTATTTATCATGCACATAAAAAAGAAATACCAATACATGTTTGGGTAGATGAAACTAGACCAAGAAATCAAGGGGCAAACCTTACATCATATGAACTTAATCAAGAAGAAATTCCAAATACAATTATAGCAGATAATACAGGTGGAATATTAATGCAAAGAGGACAGGTCGATATGTGTATTGTTGGGACAGATAGAACTTTATCAAACGGAGATGTGTGTAATAAAATTGGTACATATTTAAAAGCTCTTGCAGCTCATGATAATAATGTTCCTTTTTATGTTGCTTTACCAAGTTCAACGATAGATTGGAATTTAAAAAACTCCAAAGATATTCCAATAGAAGAAAGAGATCCAAAAGAACTTTCTCATGTGGATGGAATTAACAAAGATAATAAAGTTGATAAAGTTTTAATTTATCCAGAGAAAAGTAAATCATTAAATTTGGCTTTTGATGTAACTCCAGCTAAGTATGTTACAGCATTAATAACAGAAAAAGGAATATGCGAAGCCTCTACTGAAGGTTTAAATGGTCTCTTCAAAAACTAACAAAAAGAAAAATGATGTTATTAAGTTTTCCAAAATGCTTAATGAAAAAAAATTATCAGCTTTAAGATCCGGCAATATATCAGTCAGACATAACAATGGTTTTCTCATTACCCCTTCAGGAAAAAAATACTCATCACTAAAAGTAAAAGATATAGTCTTTGTAAGTCTAGATGGAAAATATGAAAAAAAAAACAAACCTTCGTCAGAATGGAGATTTCATCAAGATATTTATATCAAAAAGAAAGATGCTCAAGCAATAGTTCATTCACATTCGACTAATGCAACAGCACTATCAGTTCACAAAAAATCTATTCCAGCCTTTCATTACATGGTTGCACTCGCGGGAGGTAATGACATTAAATGTTCAAAATACGCAACTTATGGAACAAGAGAGCTTTCAAAAAACATATTAAAAGCCTTGAATAATAGAAAAGCCTGTTTGATTGCAAATCACGGTCAGATTGCATTTGATAATAATTTACCTGATGCTTTTGAATTAGCACAAGAAGTTGAAAATTTGAGTTTACAGTATATAACCGCCCTTAAACTTGGAAAGCCAAAAATTCTTTCTATAAATGAAATGAATAAAGTTTTAAAAAAAGCTAAAAATTATAAAAGAGGTTAATAGGTGACAAAAGTTGGTGAACATATAACTCTAGATATCATTGGAACTAAAAAAGAATATGATCCCTCATTTTATGAAAAGTTAGTTTATAAAATTGCAAAATTAGCAAAAGTAACAGTTTTAAAGATTTCAAAATATAAATTTGAGCCTCAAGGTTTTACATTGGTAGCTCTGTTAGCAGAAAGCCATATAAGCTTTCACACTTTCCCGGAAAATGAAATTATAAGCTTTGATTTTTTTACTTGTGGTAAAGTTTCACCATCAGTTGCTCTTAAAGTAATTAAAGAAGAAATAGAACACAAACAAATCATTATTAAGGAATTTAATAGAGATACGATTGATCTATATCATGATAACTATAGTTCACCAGGATTAAAAAAATCTTATGTTGTAAATAAAGTATTAGAAAATTTTAAATCCAAAGCAGGACAATATATTGAAATATTAGATTTAGAACTGTTTGGAAAAGCTTTATTTATTGATAAAGAAATACAAGTTGCTGAGAGTGATGAACATTTATATAGCTCAACCTTTGTAAATTCTGGTCTTAATTTGAATTCAAATAAAGAGAAAGCTGCAATTATTGGTGGAGGTGACGGTGGTGTTGCAAGAGAATGTATTTCACAAAATTTTGGATTTATAGATTGGTATGAATTAGATCCTGAAGTTGTTGATGTATGTGATAAACATTTAAGCAAAATAGGAGAAAAGGCGACAGAAAAAAATTCAGTTAAATGTGTTTGGGGTGATGCATTTGAGAGCATTAAATCAGTCAAAGATAATACCTATGATCAAATTTTTGTTGATCTTAACGATGATCAATTTTGCATAGATTTAGCTGCAAAAAATATGTCATCTTTAGAAAGAATTTTAAAACCCAAAGGTGTAATTACTGCTCAAGTTGGAAGCCAAGATAAAAAACCAAAACAAGTTGAAAATTGGTTAAATGTTTTTAACAAAAATTTTGGAAATACAAAACTTTCAAGAGTTTACATACCAAGTTTCGATTGTTCTTGGAATTTTTCCTCGTCAATAAATCATTAATTTTACTTTTTAAAACAATAATTTTATGAAATAATCTTCAAAATTTTGGAGGAAAAAAATGAAAAAATTAAAAGTATTAGGACTTGGTATTTTAATATCATCATTCCTAACAATTTCTTCAATTGCAGATCAAATTAAAATTGGAACTGAAGGTGCATATCCACCTTGGAATTCTAAAGACTCAGCAGGAAATTTGATTGGCTTTGAAGTCGAATTAGCAAATGAACTATGCAAAATTATGAATCATGATTGCACTATTGTTGAGCAAGATTGGGATGGAATGATACCAGCTTTAGTTTCAAGAAAATTTGATGCTATTATGGCTGGAATGTCAATAACTGGTGAGAGAATGAAAACAATAAATTTTTCTCAAGGTTATGCTGATGAAGTTGCATCATTAGCTGTTATGAAAGGATCGAAAAACGAAGGCCTTAAAACAATGTCAGCTATAAATCTATCTGATGTAAGTGCTGATGAACAAGCAACACTAGATGTTTTGACCAAAGCATTTAAAGGTAAAACTATTGGTGTACAAACAGCAACAATTCACCAGAACTTCTTGGAATCTGGATTAATGGGTAATGTAAAAATTAGAACTTACAAAACTCAAGACGAAGTAAATCTAGACTTATCTGCTGGTAGAATAGATGCAGCACTAGCTGCAGCTGTTGCTTTTACTGATTATGCAGAAAAATCTGGTAAAGGAGTAGTATTAACTGGACCAACATTTGCAGGAGGAGATTTTGGTAATGGTGTTGGTGTTGGTATTAGAAAAGGTGACTCTAAACTTCTAAATGATTTTAATGCAGCAATTGATAAAGCAAGAGATGATGGCATTATTAGTAAGCTTGCTATAAAACATTTTGGTTTTGACGCTTCTATGTAATAAATTATTTATGGGTGGCTATAATTAGCCACCTATATTATGGAACTTCTATATTTTGGTGATAAAGGTTGGGGAGACGAGTTATTCTTTGCAACATTAATGACAATTGCAGTTTCTATAACTGCAATGATAATAGGCTTTATATTTGCTGCTTTATTTACTCCACTAAAATTATCTAATAATAAATTTCTTAACTCTATTGGTAATGCATACACCACTGTTATTAGAGGTGTACCAGAGCTTCTTGTAATTTATTTATTTTTCTTTGGTGGAAGTGGAGCAATTATGTTTGTTGCTTCTATATTTGGTTATAATGATTATATTGAAATTAATGCTTTTTTAACTGGTTCATTTTCAATAGGAATTATATCTGGAGCGTACTCGACTGAAGTATTTAGAGGAGCACTACAATCAATCGACAAAGGTCAGTTTGAAGCTGCAAAAGTTTTAGGTTTTAATAAATATATTTACTTCTTTAAAATTATTTTGCCTCAAATGCTAAGACTAGCAATACCAAACTTAAGTAATGTTTGGCAAATTACATTAAAAGATACTTCTCTTATATCTGTCACTGGTTTAGTTGAAATAATGAGACAATCTTATATTGCCGCTGGCTCAACTAGAGATCCATTATTTTTTTACTCATTTGCAGCAGTTTTATACTTAATGCTAACATTTTTAAGTATGCAATTATTAAACAGATTAGAAACAAAATATAGCAAAGGTTATTAATGGATATTGAATTAATGATTAGTAGTTTTCCAAAGTTGCTAAATGCAACTTTGATTACTCTTAAACTATTATCTGCATCTTTAATTCTTGGTCTTTTTATTGGATTAGGTTTTGCAATCTTAAGAATGAATAATAATAAGTTGATTAATAAATTTGCTTACGGATATTCATATATTTTTAGGGGAACACCTTTATTGGTTCAAATCTTCATAATATATTTTGGATTAGGTCAAATTGAATACTTGAGAACAACATTTTTGTGGGTAGTTTTAAAAGAACCATATTGGTGTGCGATAATAGCATTTTCATTAAATACTGGCGCTTATACATCAGAAATATTGAGATCAGCTTTTCAAACTATAAAACCCGGATATTTAGAAGCCGGAAGAAGCCTAGGGATACCTTCAAAAATTATTTTTAAAAAAATACAAATTCCTATAGCAATAAAACAATCTTTACCAGCTTATGGTAATGAAATTATATTAATGCTTAAAGGCACATCTTTGGCAAGTACAGTTACTCTTATGGACTTAACGGGTGTTGCTAAATATATAATTTCAACAACGTTTAAGCCTGTCGAGGTATTCATTGTGGCGGGAGGTATTTACTTGTTTATGACTTTTATAATTCATAATGTAATTAAATATTTAGAAAAAAAATATGGATTTCAAACATGAAAATAGCATGCATACAATTATCTAGCGGAGAAAATTATGAAAGTAATTTCAAAGATATTCTTAAATATGTAAATCAAGCTATAAAAAATAAATCTGACTTAATTATTACACCCGAAACCTCTTCCTTGATGTCCAGTAGTAGAGAAATACTTTTTAAATATTCATTTGAAATGAATAAAGATCCAATTTTGAAGAAAATTAGAGAAGTTTCAAAAAAATATAAGAAATGGATTTTACTCGGATCAATTTGCGTAAAGGTTAAAAATAAACTCAGAAATAGATCTATATTGGTTGGACCAAATGGAAAAATTGTCAAATATTACGATAAAATTAATATGTTTGATGTTAAAATTCCAAATAAAGAGCAACATAAAGAAAGTAAAACATTTAAAGCAGGAAATAAATTAGTAACTGCTAAATTGCCTTGGGGTAAAATTGGTTTTACAATCTGTTTTGATTTAAGATTTCCTGAACTTTATAGAAATTTATCAAAAAAAAATTTGAGTTTTATTGCTGTTCCATCAGCTTTCACAAAGTTTACTGGACAAAAACATTGGTTAACACTTTTAAGAGCAAGAGCGATTGAAAATTTTTGTTATATTTTTGCACCTGCTCAAACTGGAAAAAACACCCCCAAAAGAGAAACATTTGGTCATACGACTATTATTTCACCAGACGGAAAAATATTAGCTTTAAAAAAATTAGGCAAGGGAGTGATATACTCAAATATTAATCCTAAGCTTTCCATGGATTTAAGAAAAATAATACCAAGTCTAATTTAATTTCTACTATCCACAATCAAAGTATCTTTAGATCCACCACCTTGAGAACTGTTAACTATCGTACTGCCTTTTTTTAGAGCAACTCTAGTTAATCCACCAGTTGTTACATAAGTTGATTTACCTGTTAAAATAAAAGGTCTTAAATCTAAATGTCGTGGTTCAATGTTGTCAGGTGTGATTGTAGGAACAGTAGAAAGAATTTCTAATGGTTGTGCAATGTAATTTCTAGGATTTTTTTTGATATTTTTTATCATTTCTTCTTTTTCAGCTTTAGAGGCCTTAGGACCAATCATAATTCCGTACCCACCTGATGCATTTGAAGGTTTAACCACATACTTAGAGATATTATCTATAACGTGTTCTCTATTTTTTTTATCTCCACAGAGAAGAGTTTCAACTTGATCAATAATTGGTTGTTCTCCTAAATAGTAAATGATCATTTTATTAACATAAGAATAAACTGCCTTATCATCTGCAACTCCTGTTCCTAAAGCATTTATTATTCCAACATTTCCTTTTCTCCAACATTTGAAAACACCAGGTACACCTAATAAGGATCCTTTAAAAAAAACTTTTGGATCCATAAAATTGTCGTCTATTCGTCTATAAATACAATCTACTTTCAAAGGACCTTTGACGGTTTTCATGTAAACATGATCGTTTTCAACAAATAAATCTTTTCCTTCTACCAAGGCTATTCCCATTTGTTCCGCTAAAAAAGAGTGTTCAAAATAAGCTGAATTATAAATACCAGGTGTTAACAAAACCATGTGTGGGTTATTAGTTTTCTTTGGAATACACTCTGTCATACAATTATATAATTTATTTGCATATTGATGAACTGAAGAAACTTTATATCTTGTAAATAGTTCTGGAAAAATATCTCTCATTACCATTCTATTTTCCAGCATATATGAAACTCCAGACGGAACTCTTAAATTATCTTCAAGAACTAAAAAATCCCCATCAATGTTTTTTATAAGATCAATCCCAGATATATTTGACCATGCTTTGTGTTTTGGGGAGAAACCTTCACATTCTTTTAAATATAAAGGAGAATCAAAAATTAATTCTTTAGGTATTACTTTGTCTTTAAATATTTTTTTTGCATTATAGACGTCATCGATAAATAAATTTAGTGCCTTAACTCTTTGTGCAAGTCCTTTTGCAACCTTTAACCATTGACTTTTTGGTATAATTCTAGGAATGATGTCTAAAGGCCATTTTTTCTCTTCAGCTCTATTATTTGCAGCATAAACTCTAAAATTTATTCCTCTAGCGCTTATTGTACTTTGACAATTTTTTTCAATTTCTTGTAATTTTTTTTTTCCATATTTTTCAAGTATGCCTGCAATGATCTTGGCATGGCTTCTCAACTTCTTCTCTTTACTGATATATCCATCAAAAGTTGATTTTGAATCATAATTTTTCCAGAAATCAGACATATTAACTTAATTTTTTTACATAAGAGTTAAATAAGCAAATGATTAAATTCGATATCTGATATGAAATAAATGGGTTTTATTGTAATCACATATAATTTAAACATTTAACTTTTTATGACTTATTGTATTGGCATTAAAACCGAGACAGGACTAGTTTTTGCATCAGACTCCAGAACAAATGCTGGATTGGACAATGTAAATATATATTCTAAAATGTTAACGCACGATGTTGGAGATAGAACAATAGTAATTGTTACATCAGGAAATCTTGGAACTTCTCAAGCAGTTTATAATTCAATAAAAAAAGATTTAAAAAGCAAAACAGGTATTATGAATTTAAATACCTGTAATGATTTTGAGCAAATTGCATCCTACATAGGATCTCTCAATATTGAACATTCATCTCCACAAGGAATTAATACTGATAGTGTTTTACTTGGTTCAACATTTATTGTTGGTGGTCAAATAAAAGATCAACCTCCTGAATTATATTTAGTTTATCCTCAGGGCAATTACATTCGTCCAGCAGATAGCAAACCATATTTAGTTATAGGAGAAGTGAAATACGGAAAACCTATTTTAGATAGAGTAATCACACCAAAAGTTTCAATTGGTGATGCATCAAGATGTGCACTGATATCAATGGACTCTACATTAAAAAGTGATTTAACAGTTGGTCCACCAATAGACTTTGCTGTTATCAAAAAAGATGAAATCAAAATAGCATCTCTTAAATGTCTAAATATGAATGACCCTGAATTTTCTAAAGTTTGCAATCAATGGTCACAAGGTATTTTTAAGATATTTGATTCTTTTCAAAGGTTTGACTGGGAATAAATCTAATATTTGGTGTATTCTTTAATTTCTTTAATTTTAGAACCAGTTTTATTATTTATTTCTAATTTCAATTTTGCCCTTTCATCATTTAGGAAGTGAACATCTCTTGATAATTTAATAAATTTTTCACCAAAATCAGAATTTTTTTCACATAATCTTTTATCATCTTCTATTACCCAAAGCTTTGAGTTAATTTCTTTTAGTGAGTTGTATAAACTTTCAATTTCACTGTAATTTTTAATATTTTTATTTAATTGATCTTTTAAAATTTTATATTCATCATTTATGAAATTTAATTTTTCAGGATCTTTAATTTTTTCAGATTTAATTTCTAAAATAGAAATTTTATCCAGCAATTCTCCAACTGATACTTCTACTAAAATTTTATTCATATAAATTGATATTATGTTAAGTTGTTTAAAATATGTCTAATATACTTATTATAAAACATGGGTCTTTAGGTGATATAGCTCAAGCAAGTGGTGCAATTCAAGATATATCCGATAATCATCCAAATGATGATCTTTATATTCTATCAACCAAACCTTATTACGATTTATTAAAAAAAAATCCAAATATAACTGATGTCATTTTAGATAAACGACTCTCAAGATTTAACTTAATTTATTTATATTTATTAATGAGAAAGATAAAAAAATATAAATTTGTTAAAGTTTATGACCTTCAAAATTCTAAAAGAACTAGTTTTTATAAAAAAGTTCTCTTTCCAAAAGCCGCATCAGATATTTGGTCATCAACAGAAACAACACTTCCTGAAGGAACTAATAAGAATGATTTTGATAAAGACACTGTTCTATACCGCTTTGAACATCAATTAAATGTTTCTGGAATTAAAACTAATCACGTAACTAAACCAGACTTTTCTTGGAGCTGTGAGGATATTTCAGAAATCAAAAAAAAATATAATTTAAACAAATATTTAATTTTATTCCCCTTTTCATCATCTCATTTAACTATAAAAAGATGGCCATATTATAATGAATTGATAAAAAAAGTTAAATCTACTTTTAGAGATGAAATCCAAATTTTAATTGCCCCAGGTCCAAATGAAATCAAATTAGCTAATGATATTGATGCTAATATTATTTTAGATAATGATAAAGCGCTTAATATTTCCCAACTTTCGTCATTAATAAAAGAAAGTTATTTTGTAATATCGAATGATACTGGGCCAGCACATATGGCTGCGCATTTAAATGTAAAAGGATTAGTTCTATTTGGATCGCATACTACTGCTAAAAAAGTTAGTATTGAACGAGAACATTTTAAAGCAATTCAAGTTTCAGATTTGTCTAAACTTTCAGCTGATAAAGTATTTCAAAGAATGCAAGAAGCTGTTAATTAGTTTTTCTAAATTTTGATAATAAAAAAGGTAAAAATAAAACTATTATGAAAATTCTTAAAAAATGATGGTAGCTCACAAATATTGGATCAATGTTATAAGCAACACTAATAACAACCATTTCATGAATTCCTCCTGGAGCAAAACTTAAAAAAGTTGGGATAAATTCAAACCCTATATAAGTGAGCAAATAAGCAGTTATCATTGCAACAATAACTAGAATTGAACTAACAATTATTCCATGAAATATAAAAAATAATAATTCTTTAATTTTTAATCCATTTAATCTTGTACCTAAAGCTGTTCCAAGAAATATAAATGCAATATTTATAAATGCATCTGGGAATCTGGCATTAATTATTTCAAAGGTATAAAAAGCACCAGATAATGCCATTGCACCAACTAAAGTAGGTGATGGAATTTTATAATTTTTTAAGATGTTTGCAAAAATGAAACAGATTATTAATAAAAATAGTATTTCTAAAAAATATCTTTCGTTATAGATATTTTCATAATTGTAACCTGTCATTTCTGAGAAACCTAAATTATTTATAAAAAAAATAGGAACAAAACTTACAATAAATATCACTCTTGTAGCCTGAGGAATCAATACACCTTTATCATTTTTGCTTTTACCAAATTCTAATAAAGCTGCAGATATTGGAACAAATGCACCTGGAAGAGCTGCCAAAACTGAAATGAATTTACTAAATTTACAAACTTTAAAAAAATAATAGCCAGCAAGAATAGTACTAACTATTGTACAAACCAACATTGCTAATGAGGAGAAAATCCATAGATGGATTTTATACAATAATGTTACATTTAGTGTTCCTCCCAGAATTATACCAACAATTAAAAATATAGGATTTAATAGTTTAGTTGGAAAAACTATTTTAAAATTTGTAAATGCAAAACATAAATTTAAACCTAAAGATCCTAATAACCATGGCAAGGGTAGATTTATTAAAGTACCTAAGTATCCACCGACTAGTCCTATAAATAGAGCTTTATAGCTACCTATTAATGCTAAAAAATATTCTTTTACGTTTTTAGAAGGATTATATTTGAGCATTGACTAAAATTTATAACTTATGTTTAATGATGGTTTCATAAATATAATAAGAGAGGAAATAATGAAACTAATTAAAACTTTTATTTCAGTTTTGCTATCTGCTTTCCTTCTATTTTCATCAACAAGCTCATTTGCAGTTGAAAAATTACATTTTTTGATTGGCGGTGGTGCTGGTGGTGGTTGGGATGGAACTGCAAGAGGTACTGGAGAAGCATTAACAAAAGCTGGTTTTTTGAAAAGTGCATCATTTGAAAATATGTCAGGTGGTGGAGGAGGAAAGGCTTTAGCTTACCTAATCAATAACGCTCCAAAAGATACAGTTTTAGTTCAGTCAACACCATTGGTGTTAAGATCTATTACAAGACACAAAGGTTATGTAAAAGGTACTGGAACATTATCTTACAAAGATGTTAAACCAATTGCAGGTGTAATTGGAGATTATGGTGCAATAGTTGTTGCAAAAAATTCACCTATCAAAAATTTCAAAGATGCAGTTGATCAATATCAAAAAGATCCAAAGTCAATTAAAATGGCTGGAGGATCTGTAAGAGGAAGCATGGACCACTTAATTGGTGCATTAGCTTTCCAAGCAGCTGGAGCAAATCCAAACGATGTGATTTATGTTCCATATGATGCTGGTGGAAAAGCTCTTGCTGGACTTTTATCTGGAGAAACTCAAATACTTTCAACCGGTTTAGGTGAAGTAATGGGTGCTAGAGATCAAGTAAGAATAATTGGTATCACAGCTCCTGAAAGAGTAGGTGATGCGCCAGAGGCTCCAACATTAAAAGAGCAAGGATATGATGTTCAGTTTGTTAACTGGAGAGGTTTCTTTGCACCAAAAAGCATGAGCATGAGTGACTATAACAAAATCTCTAAAATGCTTGGCGATGTTCAAAAAACACCAGAGTGGGAAGCTGTTAGAAAAAGAAATGCATGGGTAAATATTTATAACCCAGGTTCTAAATTTGATGCGTTTTTAGAAAAACAAACAGTTGAAATGACAGCTCTGATGAAAAAACTTGGAGTAATATAATCTTTATAGATTATTAAAGAATGTAAAGCAGTGAGAATAAGTCCTACAAAATTTATCTCACTGCTTTTTTTAGTTTTATCAGTATTTTATCTATACACTGCTTACAATATTCAAGTATTTGCATTTGATGAGAACGCACCATTCAATGCTAGGACTTTCCCAATATATTTAGGTTGGGCAGGAATAATTTTATCGAGTTTAAAAATAATTTTACCTGAAAAAGTTACTACAGAGGTAAATCATAAACACTTAGATTACAAAAGTATAATTTATCTAATAATTATCTCACTAATATATGCTGCTGTAATTTTAAAAATTGGATATTTTATATCAACTTCTTTATTTCTTTTTGCATCTTACTATTTCTTAGGTGAAAGGAGATGGGGACTGATGTTTATTTTATCTTTCCCATTTGTTGCTGCATTTATGTATTTGTTACACGGATTATTAAACATTTATCTTCGTGATCCGTTTTTAAAATACATTGGAGTTATGGGATGATCGAAGGAATACTTATCGGATTATCAACTGCTTTATCTCTAACAAATATTTTAATGGTGATGGTTGGATGTTTTGCAGGAACAATAATTGGAATGTTACCTGGACTTGGACCAATGACTGCAATAGCATTAATGATACCAATTACTTATGGATTTGATCCATCAACAGGCTTAATTTTAATGGCTGGTGTTTACTACGGTGCGGTATTTGGAGGATCTACATCTTCTATTTTGTTAAATGCGCCTGGAATACCGGGAACTGTTGCAACAGCATTTGATGGTTATCCAATGGCACAACAAGGTAAAGCTGGAAAAGCTTTAGCAATCGCTGCTTATAGTTCATTTGCAGGTGGAACAATTTCTGCAATATTTTTATTAGTTGCAGCCCCTAGTTTATCAAAAGTAAGTTTAGCTTTTAGGTCGCCTGACTATTTTGCGCTAATGATTTTAGGTTTAACTGCAATTTCTGCATTTTCATCTAAAGGACAATTTTTAAAAGCAATGATGATGGTAGTTTTAGGATTAATGTTAGCTACAGTTGGTCAGGATTCATTGTCAGATATAACAAGATTTACCTTTAACAATATGAACTTAACTGACGGAATAAGCTTTGTATTAATTGTCATGGCTACATTTGCAATGAGTGAAGCTTTAACGATTATTTTTAGAGGGAAAGATCCAAACAGAGCTGCTAAACAAATCTCATTAACAGAACTAGGTTCGATTAAAGTAAATAAAGAAGAAACCATCAAAATGGCCAAAACAATACCTAGGTCATCTATATTAGGTTTTTTGATAGGTGTTTTACCTGGAGCAGGTGCAACTATTGCATCTTTCTTAGCATATGGAATGGAAAGAAATTATGTAAATGAAGAAGAAAAACAAAAGTTTGGAAAAGGTAGCGTTCATGGTTTATCAGCACCAGAGACAGCAAATAATGCGGCTTGCTCTGGTTCATTTGTTCCATTGCTAACATTAGGAATTCCAGGAAGTGGTACAACGGCTGTAATGCTTGGAGCTCTTTTAGGATTTGGTATTCAGCCAGGACCAAGACTTTATCAGACAAACCCTGAAATTTTTTGGTCGGTTATTATGTCAATGTATATTGGTATGGTTGTACTTTTAATTTTAAATTTACCATTAATTCCCTATATCGCTAGAATTTTAGCGGTACCTAGAAATTACTTAATACCTTTAATTTTATTTTTCTCAGTGACAGGAATTTATTTAATGTCATTTAATAATTTTGATATTTTTTTAATGATAGGTATTGCAGTGGTTGCAACTTTTTTAAGGCTCTACGATTTTCCCATGCCACCTTTAATATTAGCTTTTGTACTTGGAGGACTAATGGAGGAAACATTAAGAAGATCACTTTTAATAAGTGATGGGTCACCTAATTTTTTATGGGATAGACCAATAACTCTAATAATATTATTGATCACAATCACAATTGTTGGGTGGCAAATATTTTCAACTTTTAGAAAAAAAAATTAAATATAAATTTTATCTGCTAGACCGTAACAAAGAATCCCGCTTAAAACTGTCAAAATTCCTGAGGCAATTACCCCTTCGCTATTTGTTTTTTCGTTATGTCCAAGCTTATTGATATAAATTGTATATATCCCAATTAAAAAATATAAAACGTTTTGAGCAAAAATTAATGTAAAGAAACCCCATGTTCCTGCCAAACCATCTTCTTTAACTAATATTATGTATAGTGCTACTAAAACTGATGCAACAAACGGTGCTCCAAAAAATCTAACCATTACAGCTGCAGAGTGATCTATATTGTATTGATCTAAAAATGACTTTGTTGCAACAACTGTTCTGAAAGCATAAACGGCGTAAACAATAAAATGTAAAATAAAAATACTTAAATAAATTATTCCATTAAATTTATCTAGCATGTTTTAACTTTATAAGATTCTTTTATAGTTTTCAATTATCTTATCCCAAAGAAAATTTTCGGCATGACTTTTGCACTCTTTTCCAAACTCAATATATTTATTACCTTCAAATAAACTATCTATACTTGAATAAATTTCATCTAGACTATTACCATCACAAATTAATCCCGTTTTATTATGAACAATTGCATCAGAAGCACCACCATCTTTTCCACCTATAGATGGAATCCCATATTGCGCAGCTTCAATAAAAGAAATTCCAAAACCCTCGACTGAAGTTTTGTGAATTATTGATGGCATTATAAAAATATTTGATTTTACAATTAATGCATTTTTTAATTCATTAGATATATCGCTTAAAAAATTTACGTATTTATCAAGTTTTAATTCTATCACTAATTTTTTTAAATTTTCTTCTTCATTTCCGTATCCTATACAAGTGTAAGTAATATCAGGATATTTCTCTTTTAAATTCCGAATAGCCATTATAACTTTTTCGTGATTTTTTCTTTTGTCAAATCTAGAAACAGTAATTAGCCTTTGTTTTTTTCCTTTTAGTATTTCTTCTGCTTGTTTAAGGTCGTCTTTTGGAATCTCTTCAACAGGATCTATACCTGGATTTATGACTATTAATCTTTTTTCTTCAACTCCAAGACTAACCGCTAAATTTTTTGTAAAGTTTGAGTTTGCCACCACATAATCAACATTATTTAAAACCTCTAGAACTTTTTTGTTTAACCTAGATCCTTTTGGGTGGTTAATTTCTTTAGAATGAATTAAACATATTTTCTTTTTTGAAGATTTTATAAGTTCTAAACTTTTCCAATGATCTGCTATAATGCAATTTACATTTTTATTTTTATTTAAATATTCATTTATAAGTAAAGATTTTCTGTATTTTCTTAATAATTTAACTCCACTAACTCTTTCAATTGTAAATGAAACTTTAACATCGAATTTTTTATGATCCTCATGATAATCTGCAAATACTTTAACCATATCAAGTTTTGATAAAGATCTTGCTAATCCCCACATTAGATTTTGCATACCACCAACTTCGGGTGGAAAGGTTCTAGTTATTACTAAATACATTAATTAGATGACCACTTAATACCACAACCCATACTTGGGAATTGTTCTTCAGGACCATTACCTGTTTCTGAAACTTGTTTCATCGCAATAAATAAATCACTATCTCCAGATCTCACAGGTTTTAGTTCTCTTAATTCTCTTATTCTTCCTCTATATTGAAGACCAAAATCTTTATCATAACCGAAAAAATCTGGAGTACATACAGCATCATATTTTTTTGCAATGTCTTGTGTTTCATCAATCAGGTAAGGAAAATTAAACTTATGTTTAATTGCAAACTCTATCATTTTTTCAAAAGAGTCTTCTGGATAATTAATTGGATCATTAGAGCATATAGCAACTGAATTTATTCCTAAATCATTAAGTTTATTACAATCCTCCACCACATCTTTTATAATTGCTTTTACATAAGGACAATGATTACAAATAAACATTATCAAAGTTCCATTTTCACCTTTGATGTCATTTAATGATATTAATTTCTTCTCCGTAGATTTTAATTCGAAGTTTTCAGCTTTTTTTCCAAAATCACATACTGGTGTTTTAATAGGCATAATGTAATAATATATAAATTATGTTTTACGATTTGGAAGATAAAAAACCAAAAAACTCTGGCGAAAATTGGGTAGCGCCAAATGCAACTATTATTGGAGATGTCACATTAGAAAAAAACTCCAGTGTTTGGTTTAATGCTGTAATTAGAGGGGATAATGAAAACATTCATGTTGGAGAAGGTTCAAATGTTCAAGATGGGAGCGTTCTACATACTGACCCAGGCTGCCCATTAAGAATAGGTAAAGACGTAACCATTGGTCATATCGTTATGCTTCATGGATGTACAATTGGAGACAATAGTTTAATAGGTATTGGAGCTGTCATTTTAAATAATGCGAAAATAGGCAAAAACTGCATCATTGGTGCAAAAGCATTAATAACTGAAAACAAAGAAATTCCAGACAACTCATTAGTAGTTGGAGCTCCAGGAAGAGTAGTTAGAAAACTTACAGACGAAGAGATAGATAAAATTACAGAGAACGCAAAACATTATCAGGACAATTGGAAAAGATACTTGAAGACAGTTTTTTAACATGTTTACAATATTTTTTTTACAAAGTTAATAATAGTAATGATGCATAATTATTTTACTATTACAGCTGGCAGAACAGGATCTGCATGGTTAGCATCTTTTTTATCACAAAACTTAAATATTAGTGAAGTGCATGAGTTTCTGGGTATTAACGATTTTGGAAATAAAATGCCAGATATACGAACTATGAGAAACTTTAATAATTTTGGTAATAATGAATTTGTACAAGATTTTTGGAAGAGAAAGTTTGGATATATACCCAATGAATTATATTCAGAAACTAATCATACATTATGCAAGTGTGGGTTAGTTGAAAATATTATTTTGAATAAAAGAGAAAATTACACAACTCTTATAATTCTTAAAAGAGATATGACAGACCAATGTGTAAGTTATTTAGAGAGAAACGATTTTGGAAATATTACATTAGCATGGCAATGGTATTTACATCCATCTTATTTGAAAAAAATTATAAATCCAAAACCATTTATGCAATTTGGAAATTTAGGTCAACCTCTATGGTATTGCTATGAAATGGCAGCAAGACAAGAATATTATTCTCAAAAATTCTCTGATAAAGTAAAAATGATCGAGGTAAGTCTTGAAGAAATAGTAACTAACATTGGAGCAAAAAAGTTACATTTAGATTTAGATTTTAGTGGTGAATGCAAAATACCTACAAAAAAAAATCAAAATAAAGCTAATCGAAATACTCAATTGATTGCCTATGTTAAAGATATCGTAGAAAAAAAAATAAAAATTGATATGCCTGATATTGTTAAAAAAGCGATTAAAAATGGCTTTACTTTTTAATAGAAAGAAAAATTAAAAATATGCCAAAAGGTTATGTAATTGCACAATTAAGAGTAACCAATCCAGAAAATTATAAAGAGTACATTGAAAAAGTAAATCCAATTGTAAAAAAATTTGATGGAGAGTTTTTAGTTAGAAATGGTGAATATCAAATATTTGATGGTGAAACTAAATTTCCAAGAATAATAGTTCTAAAATTTCCAAGTTATGAAAGAGCTCTAGAGTGGTATAATTCGGAAGAATATAAACCTATAAAACAGATTAGACTCGATAATTCTGAAGGCACAAATATAATAATTAGAGGATTATGAAAAAAATATTATTAGCATTATTAATTACATTATTTAGTTCATCAATATTCGCATCAGATGAAAAACCAGGTAGATTTTTTGAAGACCAACCAGATGTAACTGATGATTATCAAATTCATTTTATTTATTTTCTTGCAAAAAAAACAGAAGATAATGAAAGAGACATAAATGGCTGGATAGAAAAAGAAGTCAAAAAAATAGATGATTTATTTTTTAAAATGACTGGCAATAAGCAAAGATTAAAATTTGATTATCGACGAGATGGCAAACTAGATATCTCATTTGTAAGAATGGATCGTAAAGCTAGAAAAGGTGGATGGAATGTTAATTATCCAGATTATTACTTACAAAAACAAGGATTTAATAATCCAAAAAAATTATATTTCTCATTTACAGATGCGGCAAGCGGAGATGGAGGTCAAATGGGGCCTCATCATGGATACTTGTTTATAAAAAGAGCATCAGGTCAAATTACTAAAATTTCAATTCATGAATTACTTCATGGCAATGGTTTTGCTATGCCTTGTACTAAAGGAGTTAAAAATGGAGCACATTTAAGTACTGGTATTCTTAGTCAAAATCTTTCAAAAAAATTTGGAAAAGGAGTTTACGATCACAATGATCCAACTTGTCCAGATTTAAAAGACTCTGTTTATTTAACTCCAACCTCAGATAATCCATTTGATCCACTTCAAATTGCTTGTGCTTTAGGTCAAAAGAAAAGAGGCAATCCTCCTGGAAATTATCAAATTCCAGAAAGATATACTCATAAAAAATTGCGTAAAGGACGAAAAAATGAATGGTGTACCTATAAGTTAACTGAATATGCCAAAGAAGATTGGTTTAAAAAATGGAAAGAATAATCTTGTAAAATTTATTATTTATCACTTAGTTTTAATATTTTAAAAGATAGTTTTAATTTAGGAAATCTTTTGTTTAAAATTGCTTTAATTTTTTCAAACGAGTCTTTATGAATTTTCTTTTCTATAAGCGAACTAAATTCTTTTTTTCCATTTACTAGTTTGGCTGCACCACAATCTTCGTGATTAATAACTATTAATTTATTAATATTATGCAACTTTATCGAAGTTGATAAATTATCCAAAAAGGTTGATTGCCATTTTTTAAATTTTTTAGAAGTTACACCAATGGCTGCTCCAGCAATAGTAAATGAGCTATATTTTCCAGTTAATTTCTTTTTTTTTAAATAATTAAAAACTTTTGGCTGAAACCTTGGATCCATACATGACAAAACCATAGCTTCATATTTTTTCATTATGGCACCAACCAAGTATCTTTACTATTATTAATGTCAAATCTAGCTCTTCGATGACCTTTTGCAGCTAAATATAACCATTCTATAGATTTAATTTTACACTGTATAACAGTAAAGTTTTTATATCCTTCTTCGCTTTGTTCTTTTGTATAATCAAAATTATCTAATTCAGGTTTTAAACCAGACGTTGGAATATCAGACTCTGTACCTGGTCCATTATCTACTAAGTAACATTTACGACTTATATGTTGAGTTTTTTCCCAAGATTGTTTTGTTATGTCATTATTGTGATTGATAATTGCCTCAACTTTTAATCTAACCTGAATTTTTTCATCTTTATCGTAAAATAACATAGATGAATTAGGATTTTTTTCTAAGATTTTAATTTTATCAGATCTAATATCACTGTGGAATTGAACTAAATTATTTTGTTCATCTGATTTTCTAAGAACAACAATTCTACTTTCAATATTGTCTTCACTCCCACATGAAAAAACAGGTATTCTAAAAGGAGACGATCTATTAGTAACTGCATCAGTTAACATTAACCAAATTTTCTTTTTTATTTCGGAAAAATCCTCGTAGTAGGAAACAGTGGTAGACACAATTACTTTTTCTTTTTTAATCTAGCTATTAAACTTGAGCTATCCCAACGGTTTCCACCCATTTTTTGAACTTCAGCATAATAACCGTCAACAATTTCTGTTACTGGTACAGGTGAACCATTTCTTTTTGCTTCTTCAATGCAAATTTTTAAATCTTTTCTCATCCAATCTACAGCAAATCCGTAATCAAATTTATCAGCTACCATAGTTTTATATCTATTTTCCATTTGCCATGACTGAGCTGCACCTTTTGAAATAGTCTCCATAACTTTATCCATATCTAAACCTGCGTTAATTCCAAAATTTACTGCTTCAGATAAGCCTTGAACTAAACCACCAATACACATTTGATTAACCATCTTAGTTAATTGTCCATTACCTGATGGTCCTATTAAAGTTACTTTTTTACTATAACAATCAATTATTGGTTCTGCCTTTTTAAAATCATTTTCATCTCCACCAACCATTACAGTTAATATCCCACCTTCAGCACCCGATTGTCCTCCAGATATAGGAGCATCTAAAAAACCAAATCCTTTATCTTTTGCAGCTTTATAAAGTTCTCTAGAAATTTCAGCAGACACTGTTGAATTATCTATATATACACATCCTTCTTTAGCATTATGAAATAACCCATTATCACCTAAAGAGACTTGTCTTAAGTCATCATCATTTCCAACACACGTAAAAATAAAATCAGCATCTTTAGCAGCTTCAGATGGTGTATCAGCCATATTACCTTTGTATTCACCAATCCATTTTTCCGCTTTTGATTTTGTTCTGTTAAAAACAGTTACATTATGTCCTGCTTTTGATATATATCCTGCCATTGGATAACCCATTACACCAAGACCTATGAAAGCAACTTTAGAAGTCATATTTTTTTATGTTTAAAAATTTAAGTTTAAAAGTAATCGTATTTGGATTTATATTTACATTTTTTTCAAGCTTTGGACAGAGTTTTTTTCTTGGAATATTCAATACAAGTATAAGAGAGACACTATCGATAACTCATGGACAATTTGGCTCAATATATGCATCTGCAACATTGTGCAGTAGTTTACTACTAATATGGGTTGGAAAGAAAATTGATGATATAAATATTTTCCGATTTGCAATCTATGTAACATTGCTTTTATCTTTTTCTTGTTTTTTCTTTTCAAAAATTTCATCAATAGTTTTTTTATTCATTGCAATTTTCTTAATGCGGTTTTCAGGACAGGGAATGATGTCTCATACTGCAACAACAACAGTTTCAAGATATTTTACAAAATCACGGGGTAGGGCATTAAGTATTTGTTGGTTTGGTTTATCAAGTGCTGAATTTATTTTACCTGTTTTAATGGTATTTTTGTTGTCATTAACGACTTGGCAAAATATTTGGACTGTAATTGCAATATTAATTTTAATATTTTTACCTATTGCATCATTCTTTTTAGTTCGAACTGTTAAACTTGATACGAGAGAAAGCACTGAAGGTGAAGAATTTAAAGAGGAAAATATTAAGCAATGGAAAAGAATTGAAGTAATAAAAGATTATAAATTTTATATAGTAAGCATGAATATGCTGGCCATGCCTTGGATTGCAACTGGTGTATTTGTTTATCAGTCATTTATTACTGAGTCAAAAAACTGGGGACCATTTGTAATTGCTCAGTCTTTTATGTCTTATTCAGTATTTTCAGTAATTACTCTTTTAATATCTGGTTTTTTAATTGATAAATTCACAAGTCGAAAACTTTTAATTTTTATGAATATTCCTTTATTTCTATCGACTTTTGTAATTATTTATTTTGATGCACAATTAACTGCATTTATATTTTTAGGTTTAATTGGAATATCAAATGGTTTGGCAAACGTTTTGGGATCTTCCACATGGGCCGAGGTTTATGGTGTAAAGCATATTGGATCTATTAAAGCTTTGACCACTGCACTTATGGTTTTTTCAACAGCTTTCGGAACTGCTCTTTTTGGTATTTTAATTGATATCGGATTTTCAATTGAGAAAATTGCTATAATATCTGCACTTTATATACTTATTTCTTTTATTCTTCTTTTTTTAGTTAGAAAAAAATTAAATCCAATTTTAGTATAAAACACTTGATTTTGTTGATCTTGGAGTATATTTAATCGCCCATGGCAAGAGTTACCGTTGAAGACTGTATAGATAAAGTAGATAGCCCTTATGAATTAGTTTTGGTTGCTAAAGAAAGAGCAACTCAACTTAATTCAGGAATTGAACCCACATTAGATAGAGATAACGACAAACACACAGTTATTGCTTTGAGAGAAATAGCTGAAGAAACAATTAAAGTTCCAGATTTAACAGAAGCTGCAGTTTACAAACTAAGAAAACATGTAGAACAAATTGATGATACTGCTGAAGAAGATGAAGATATTGGTGATGATTTTGAGAATTTGTACAAAGGTGAAATCTCAAAAAGTGGTGTGCCAATTCTTCCTTCTAAAAGAGCTAGAAAAATCCCTGAAAAAATTCAGGTTTCAAAAGAAGATCTTGCTGAACTATCACCATCTGCTCAACCAGATGTTAATGTAGAAGCTCCAAGTGAGGCTGAAGAAAATGATGACGTGTCACTAGATCAAGTTTCAGAAGCAGAAGAACAAGTTTCAGACAACGTAAACGAAGAAGAAAATAATTCTTAATTAAGAAAACTCTTTTAGTATTTTTTCCCTGTGTTCATCAAGATCAGGAATGTCCCCTCTAGTACTTTTATCTTCGTATGAAGACATTTTTATAGGATTGCCTGCTAATCTAAAATCACCAACTACTTTATGATAGGCTTTAACAATCATGTTTCTTGCTTCAACTTGAGGATTTTCTACCGCTTCTTTAATATTAAATATCGGCCCACAAGGTATCTTTAATTTTTCCATTTCACTTACCCATTCAGATGTATTTTTTGAAGATAGTTTATCTTCAAAAATTGATTTTAGTTCATTCATATTTTCACATCTGAGTGAGTTGGTATTAAATCTTTTATCACTGACCATTTCAGGTATTCCTAATACTTCACAAAGTTTTTCATATAATTTATCGTTACCTGCAGCAATAATTATATAACTATCTTTTGTTTTAAATGCCTCAAACGGGGCGATTGATGGATGTCTAGATCCCATAGGTTTGGGAATTTCATTTTTAGATAAATATCTTGCAATTGCATTTTCTAAAATCGCAATTTGGCAGTCTAACATTGAAACGTCTATAAACATTCCCTTACCTGTTTTTTGTCTGTCATACAAAGCTGCATTAATTCCGATTGCAGTAAAAAGGCCTGCTGTAATATCACCAATTGATGTTCCAACTCTTGTTGGCTGACTATTTGGATGACCTGTAACACTCATCAGTCCACCCATTCCTTGAACTACCATGTCATAAGCTGGTAATTCTTTTAAAGGTCCAGTCTGACCGAAACCAGATGCAGATGCATATATTAATTTTGGATATTTTTTGCTTACATCTTTCCACCCATATCCCCATTTTTCTAAAGTACCTGGTTTAAAATTTTCTACTAAAATATCTGCTTTTGCTAAAATTTTATCAAGGATTTTTTTATCATCTTCATCTTTTAAATTAAGAGCAATACTTTCTTTTCCTCTGTTAAGTGACATAAAATATGCTGAATGGTCTTTTACAAAAGGTCCAAACTTTCTTGAATCGTCACCAATTTGTGGTGCTTCTACTTTAATTACACGTGCACCAAGATCAGATAAAATCATTGTACAGTATGGACCTACTAAAACCCTAGTAAGATCAACAACTAATAAATTTTTTAAAGGACCATCCATAATAATAAGTATGTCATTTCCTTATATTGACTCTTACTCTCAAGTTCAATTTAATATCAACATTATAAATAAAAAGGGGAAACTATGTTAAGAAAAATAACATTATATTTGTCTTCAATAATTATAGCTTTTTCAATTGTAGGATCTGCATATGCAGTTACATTAAAAGCAAGTCACCAATGGCCAGGAACACCTAGAGCTGATGGCTCTTTTGACCCACGTCATGAAATGGTACAAATTATTGCTGATGAAGTAAAAAAAGCAAACGTTGATTTAGAAATTAGAATTTATCCAGCTAAGTCACTTTATAAGCCAAAAGAACAGTGGAAACCTATGACTACAGGTCAATTAGATATTTCTGCTTTCCCATTAGCTTATGCATCAAAATTCCATCCAGAGTTTGATGCTACATTAATGCCAGGGACTGTAAAAAATCATGAGCATGCATTGAGATTTAATAAAGGTCCAATGATGACTGAGATTAAAAAAATAATTAGTGATGCTGGTGTTGTAGTACTATCTGATGCATGGTTAGGTGGTGGTTTCGCATCAAAAACTAAATGTATCAAAAATCCAAGTGATGCTAAAGGACAAGTGATGAGAGCTGCAGGAAAAGCTTTCAACCAAATGTTAGAAGCTGCTGGTGCAGGAATTCAAAGTATGCCATCATCTGAAATTTATACTGGATTACAAACTGGTGTATTAACAGGTGCAAATACTAGTTCAGGAAGTTTTGTAAGTTACAAAATTTATGAACAAGTAAAATGTGCAACTCCTCCAGGAAAATTTGGTTTATGGTTTATGTATGAGCCAATTTTAATGTCTAAGAAAAGCTACAATGCTTTAAATTCTAGCCAACAAGTGGCTTTAATGAAAGCAGGTAAAGTTGCTGAGAAATATATGACAGCTCAAGTAGAAAACTTAGATAAAAAGTTTGAGGAAGCATACAAAGCTGCAGGTGTTAAATTAGTGTATATGGATGCTGATGATCATGCTGCATGGGTTGATATTGCAATAAAATCATCTCACAAAGCTTTTGCTGAAAAAGTTCCAGGTGGCGATAAGCTAATGGAAATGGCTTTAGCAGTTAAATAAAATAATATATAAAGAACCCCTATTTATTCTCTATAAGTAGGGGTTTTTTTTATGAAAGAAAAATACTTAAAATTCTGTGATTATGTTGCAAGAGCTTGTGGAGCTTTTGCAGTTCTAGCTTTATTGTTATCAATTCTTGTAATTGTAGAATTAGTTTTTGAAAGATACTTTTTTCAAAGAGCAATAACATGGCAAACTGAGCTAGTAACAATGCTTTTAGTTGCTTCGACATTTATTGGAAGTGCATATGTTTTAAGTGAGAAAGCTCATGTGAGTATGGAGTGGATCTATGATTTCTTATCAAAAAAAAATATATTAAGACTTAAAATTTTTACCTCATTAGTCAGTTTATTATTCTTCTTAATTTTATTCTATTTTGGTTTTTTAATGGTTGAGGAAGCGTTTACTAAAAATTATTCAACAGGAACGGTTTGGGATCCTCCATTGTGGGTACCATATTCGTCAATGATGATAGGTGCTGCATTAATGATTTTACAATATATAGCAGAAATTATTAAGCTTACAGACGAAAAGGATACTAACTAATGGATCCATTAATAATTGCAATAATTGTTGCTGTTTTTACTTTGATAGTATTATTCTCCGGGATACCAATTGCTTTTGGTTTAAGCTTTGTATCAATAGCTCTTTTAGTTGCTTTCGAAGGTTTCCAAATGCTAGATGTTTTTGCTGAAACTTTCTATGCGGGATTGAATTCGTTTGTCCTACTTTCAATACCAATGTTTATATTAATGGGGATGGCAGTTGCTAATTCTCCAGCAGGAAAAGATTTATATACAGGATTGGACAGATGGTTATGGAGGGTACCTGGAGGTTTGGTTATTTCTAATATAGGAGCTTGTTCAATTTTTGCTGCTCTAAGTGGATCAAGTCCTGCAACCTGTGCTGCAATTGGCACTATGGGAATTCCTGAAATGAGAAAAAGAGGATACTCAGATCAAATTGCAACAGGAACTATAGCAGCTGGTGGAACATTGGGAGTTTTAATACCTCCAAGTATTGTTTTAATTGTATATGGAATTGCAACTGGAACATCAATTGGAAGATTATTTTTAAGCGGATTGATACCAGGATTTATGCTTGCAGGTATGTTCGCTATCTGGGCACTGATACACAGTTACTTTATTGATAAAGACTCCGCTAAAGCACTAAAGAATAGAACACCTCCAACTTTCAAAGAAAAAATTGAAGTTCTACCAAGGATACTTCCTTTCTTGGCAATCATTGCTGGTGTTTTATATGTTTTATATGGTGGTGTTGCTACTCCATCAGAGGCTTCAGGGGTTGGAGCCTTTTTAGTTTTTGTTTTGATTGCTGTTGTTTACAAAATTTATCAACCAAAAAAAATATGGAATATTGTTAAAGTTTCAATGAAAGAGAGTGTGATGATAATGTTTATCATCGCAGCTTCTTATCTTTTTGCGTTTACATTATCACAACTTTACGTAACTCAATCATTAGCTCAAAGCATGGTGGAGATGAGCTCTAATAAATGGGTAGTATTTATTTTAATAAATATATTTCTGTTAATTGCAGGTTTCTTTTTACCTCCAGTTGCTGTGATTGTTATGACCTCAGCAATATTATTGCCAGTTATAACTCAACTGGGATTTGATCCTTACTGGTTTGCAATTGTATTTACAATTAATATGGAAATTGGACTTATTACTCCACCCGTTGGATTAAACCTATATATAATCAAAGGCATAACACCAGATGTTAGTTTGTCAGAAATTTTAAAGGGATCTATACCATTTATGATAATTATGGCTTTAGCTATACTTATTTTATGCATTTTTCCTGAGATTGTAACTTGGCTACCTGACAAAATAATGGGTAAAAGTTTAGGTTTTTAATATATAAAAAACACCATGTTAAATATAAAAAGAATATTCGAGACCATTGCTGATGCTGGTCAAAAAATTTTAGAGAAAAAATCATTAAAAAAATTCTCTAAAAAAAGAGATTTAATTGAGCTATGTGATGACCTGTTATCATCTAAAGGAGCAGCATTTGGAATTACATTAGCAAGAGATATTCTTTTTAGATATCATAACTTATCACATGAAGATAAATTAAAATTCTTACTTCAAGTAAATGAAAAATATAAACCTGATACATCAAATATTGACAAAGCCATTAAAGATTATACAGAAAATAAAAATAGTAGATCGATTTTAAATTTATCAAGAATTACATCAGGAATTAGAAAAGAATTGTTTATTAGATTAAACATGGCTCCTAATGGAACAGCTGAGATTGTTTCTTTAAGAGAAGATCTACAAATGTTTTTATTAAAAAATCCTGAATTAAAAGAATTAGATTATGATTTGATTGATATTTTTAAAAATTGGTTCAATCCTGGATTTTTAAAATTAAGAAAAATAACCTGGGACACAAAAGCTGCAATATTAGAAAAATTATTAAAATATGAAAAAGTTCATTCAATGAAAGATATGAATGAATTGAAAATTAGATTAGGTGAAAATAGAAGATTTTTTGCGTATTTTCATCCAGCATTAGAAGATGAGCCAATAATTTTTGTTGAGATTGCATTAACTAAAGGACTAGCTAAATCGATACAAGAATTGACAAGACCTAATGATGGAAAAAAAGAAGATTATGATACAGCTACCTTTTATTCAATTAGTAACTGTCAAGAAGGGCTTTCAAGAGTTACGTTGGGTAACTTCTTAATAAAGAGAGTAGTATACGAGTTACAAGAAGAGTTACCCGATGTAAAAAATTTTGGAACCTTGTCACCAATGCAAGGTTTTGCTGATTGGGTTAAATCATCGGAAAATGAGAAAATAAGTGAGATAGTTCAAAAAGATAATTTTGTAAAAGTTGAGTTTTTAAAATCTTTAGATCTTAAAATTGGAGATAGAAAATTTATTGATAATAAAGATTTACTTACAAAACTTGCTTTAAATTACTTGGCTGTACAAAAAAATGATCTAGGTTTTCCTATAAATGATGTGTGTAGGTTTCATTTAAAAAATGGAGCTGAAATTGATGATATTGTAGTTAATGCTAACGTTTCTGATGTAGGATTTAAAAGGTCATTTGGAATCATGGTTAATTACAAATATGAACTTGGGAAAATTGAGCAAAATCATCAAGAGTATGTAAACGAAAAAAAAATTAATATATCAAGCAAACTAAAAAAATATGTCTAGATTAAATAGAACTGTTTCTGTTGCTCCAATGATGGACTGCACAGACAAACATGAAAGATTTTTCTTAAGACTGATTAGTAAAAATGTTCTTCTTTATACTGAAATGATTGTTTCAGAAGCTATTGATAGAGGAGATAAAAAGAAACTATTAGAGTTTGATATGAGGGAAAAACCTGTTGCTTTGCAGTTAGGAGGTTCTTCTCCAAAATTATTAGGAAATGCCGCATATTTAGGTGAAGAATTTGGCTACGATGAAATAAATTTAAATTTAGGTTGTCCAAGTAAAAAAGTTCAGAAAAATAGATTTGGAGCTTGTTTAATTCAAGAACCTAATCTTGTTGCTGATTGTCTAAGTGAAATGATTTCAAAAACATCACTTCCTGTAACAGTTAAAACTAGAATCGGATACGACAATGTTGATCAATACGAAAATTTATATAATTTTGTGAATATTTTAAAAGAAACAGGTGTTAATACTTTTATAATCCATGCCAGAAAAGCAATGTTGGGAAAATTTACACCTAAACAAAATTTAAACATTCCACCTTTGAAATATGAATACGTAAATAGATTAAAAAAAGATTTTCAAGATTTAGAAATAATAATTAATGGAGGCGTAACTTCTACTGATCAAATCAAAGAACATTTAGATAATGTAGATGGTGTCATGATTGGAAGGTCAATTTATCATTCACCTTACATGTTAGCAGATATTGAGAACCAAATTTTTAATAATAGTGAAGTTTTGACAAGACAAGAAGTTGTTGAGAAACTAATTGAGTATGTAAAAGAAGAAATTAAAAAGGGTACAAGATTAAATCAAATTATGAGACATACTCTTGGTTTATTTCATGGACAAACAGGTTCTAGTTTTTGGAAAAGATATTTAAGTGAAAATATGTGTGTAAGAGATGCCGATGTTAAGAAAATTGATCACATAATGGATAAAGTAAAATTTAATCCACAAAGTATATCGGCAGGTCAAATTGAATAATACTCTTTTAGAGATTAATAATATTTATTTTATTTTTTTAATGATGGCAGCTGCTGTTCCAGTTGGTTTCTTTGCGGGATTTTTTGGAATTGGTGGAGGTTTGATATCTGTACCATTTTTATTTTTTGTGTTTGAAACATTTAATGTAGATAAAGATTATTTAATGCATTTATCTGTAGGGACAGCTTTTTCAATAACAATTTTAACAGCTACAGCTTCAGTATTAACTCATAGAAAATACAACGCTGTTGATTTTAATATTATTAAAAATTATGGAACATTTGTAATAATTGGAGTTTTCTCTGGAACATTGATGGCAGCATTGATGAATACTAAAACATTATTATTCTTTTTTTCTGCAGTTGTTTTCTTTTTTGGAGCTTACTTGTTGTTACAAAGTGAAAAGAAAAAAAAAATTAAAAAAAAATTTAATATTTTCCCAAGAATAATATTTGGATTTTTATCAGGATTAATTTCTGCACCGATGGGTATAACTGGAGCTATGATGAATGTTCCTATATTAAGATACTTTGGTTATCCTATTAACTTAGCAATAGGAAGCTCTGCAGCCATTGGATTTATAATAGCTTTATTTGGATCAATTGGATTTTTTACATCTGGCTTGATGTTAAATGCCGATATCCCACTCAGTATTGGATTTATTAACATACCTGCATTTATAATTTTTGTTCCAATAACGACATTCATGGCAAGGATTGGAGCAAAAACAGTTCAAGATCTAGATAGAGTTAAAACACAGAGATTATTTGGTGTTTTTTTATATGTTATTGGTACTTTATTTTTATATAGATTTTTAGTGACTTAGGAGACGAGGTGGTTTCAGTCTCCCTCCGCCACCTCAAATACTATATTATTCGATTCTCTAATTTTTTTTTAACTCTTTATAGTTGAATTTTAAATTTTTTGATCATAATCCCCAACCTTACCAGTTTGTTGAAGGAGATTATCAATAAAGTCAAAAATCTTCTTTTTTCTATCTTCAGAGGTTGGACTTTCAGTAACCACAACTAAAGAGGGTTTATTAGAAGAAGCTCTTATTAATCCCCAAGACCCATCATTAAAAGAAAATCTTACTCCATTAACAGTTAATATTTCCCTAATTTCTTGATCATCTACTTTAATTTTATTTTCTTTAATGTTTGTTATTTCTTTAACTAAATTCTCAACTACTTCATATTTTTCACTATCTTTACAATAAGGAGCCATAGTTGGACTTTGATAAGTTGTTGGTAATTCAGCAAGTATTTCACTCATTTTTTTGTTATTTTTATCTAATAGCTTACAGACCTGTATTGCCGAATTAATTCCATCATCATAGCCATATCCCAAAGGTTTATTAAAAAAGAAATGACCACTTTTTTCAAATCCTGCTAAAGCCTTATCGGTATTTACCTTTCTTTTGATGTGAGAATGACCAGTTTTCCAATAGATTGTTTCACATTCATTCTCATTTAATATTCTGTCATTTGAATAAAGTCCTGTCGATTTTACATCAACAATAAATTTACTTTTTTTGTGATCTTTCGAAAGATTTCTTGCAATTAATAGCCCTATTTTATCTGAAAAGATTTCATTACCTTTATCATCTATAACCCCAACTCTGTCTCCATCTCCATCAAAACCAAATCCAATATCAGCATTATTTTCTTTAACTGCTGAAGAAATTGCATGTAACATTTCTAAATCTTCAGGATTTGGATTATATTTTGGAAAAGTCCAATCAAGGTTGCAATCAAGTTCAATAACCTCACACCCAATACCTCTTAAAATTTCAGGTGCGAATATTCCAGCTGTTCCGTTACCACACGCAACAACTGCTTTAATTTTTTTATTTAATGAGTTTTTTGTTATCAAATCATTTTTATAAATAGCTTGGAAACCATCAATTTTTTTCATATTTCCTTCACCATTAATAAAATTTTGATTGAGAGTAATATTTTTTAGTTCTTTCATTTCTTCAGGCGCATGAGTTAATCCTTTTTTGATGCCCATTTTTACACCTGTCCAACCATTTTCATTATGACTTGCTGTAACCATTGCAATTGCATCTGAATTTAAATTAAATTGTGCGAAATAAACCATTGGGGATAAAGATAATCCTATATCCTCGATTTTACACCCAGTTGAAACTAAACCCTCTTTTAATTTTTCTTTTATATGTTCACTGTAAGACCTGTAATCTTGGCCAACTATAATTCTAGGATTGTTTTTCTTTGTATGATTAATTATTTGAGTTCCAAGACCTTTACCAAGTTGAACGATTCCATCGTCATCTATGTCTTTTTCGTATACCCATCGTGCGTCATATTCCCGAAAGCCATAGGGATCAATTTTTCCCAAATTATTCATGTGGATATATGTACATTTTTTTAAAATTTTTATTGATAAATATTTAATAAGTTCTATAAATGTTCTATTGATTTACAATTTATATAGTATATCAGGTAAATCTACACACTATATCTAGTTATTTACTAGATTTTTTAGTATAAAGATAAAAAGGGAGTTTAATGAACAAAATATTGTCTCAGGCAATCAGGAAAGCTGTCTCTGATTATAAACCGGCGGAAAAAATCAGCAATAATGACAAAAGACCAGACTTATTTTCACTTAACAACAACACAGAGTTGTTTCAAAATTCTAAAGGCATAACTATTAAAATAGATAGATCTAGAGATAATAATTTAACAGATTTTGGAAGAGCAACACTAAGCGATAGATACCTTGGAGAAAATGAGTCTTTCCAAGATTTATTCGCGAGAGTTGCAAGTCATTATGCAGATGACAACTTGCACGCGCAAAGACTTTACAACTACATAAGTAATTTATGGTTTATGCCAGCAACACCAGTTTTATCAAATGGTGGAACAAAAAGAGGTTTACCAATTTCTTGTTTCTTAAATGAAGCAGGGGATAGTTTAACTGGAATATTAGATCTATGGAGTGAAAATGTTTGGTTGGCTGCCAAAGGCGGAGGTATTGGAAGTTACTGGGGTAACTTAAGATCCATTGGAGAAAAAATTGGAAGAGTTGGAAAAACTTCAGGAATAATTCCTTTTATAAAAGTTATGGACTCTTTGACAATGGCGATCAGTCAAGGTTCTTTAAGAAGAGGATCAGCAGCTTGTTATCTTCCAATTGATCATCCGGAGATAGAAGAATTTATTGAAATGAGAAGACCAACAGGTGGTGATCCAAACAGAAGATCATTAAATTTACACCACGGTGTTTTAGTTTCAGATGCATTTATGAGAGCTGTTGAGTTAGATGAACAATGGGCACTAAAAAGTCCAAAAGATCAATCAGTACAAGCTACTGTTTCTGCAAGAAATTTATGGATTAGATTATTAACTGCAAGAATTGAAACTGGAGAACCATATATTGTTTTCATTGATACAGTTAATAGAATGATACCTCAACATCATAAGTTAGCTGGTTTAACTGTTAAGACATCTAACTTGTGTAGTGAAATAACTTTACCAACAGGAATTGATAAAGAAGGTAGAGATAGAACGGCAGTATGTTGTTTATCATCTTTAAATTTAGAAACTTATGATGAATGGAAAGACGATGAAAACTTTGTTCCAGACGTAATGAGATTTTTAGATAATGTATTAACAGACTTTACTGAAAAAGCACCCGAGTCATTTAGTGATGCTGTTTATTCAGCATTGAAAGAAAGAAGTGTTGGTCTAGGTGTTATGGGACTTCATTCATTCTTCCAACAAAAAATGATTCCTTTTGAGTCAGTGATGAGCAAAGTTTGGAATAAAAAAATATTTGAAAGTATCCAAAAACAAGTTGATCAAGCTTCAAAAGATTTGGCTGATGAAAGAGGTGCATGTCCAGATGCTGCTGATTATGGTATTAATGAGAGATTTTCAAATAAAACTGCAATAGCTCCAACTGCTTCAATTTCAATTATTTGTGGTGGAACATCTCCAGGTGTAGAGCCAATTGCAGCAAATAGTTATACACATAAAACTTTGTCTGGATCATTTAACGTTAGAAATAAATATCTAATTAAATTATTAGAGAAGCACGGTAAAAATGATGATGAAACGTGGTCAAGTATAACAACAAATCAAGGCTCAGTTTCTCATCTTGATTTTTTAACACAACAAGAAAAAGACGTATTTAAAACAGCTTTTGAACTAGACCAGAAATGGATCGTGGAGTTAGGTGCAGATAGAACTCCTCATATTTCTCAAGCACAATCAATAAATATATTTATACCTGCAGATATTCATAAAAGGGACTTACACCAAATCCATTTCCAAGCTTGGAAAAAAGGATTGAAGAGCCTTTATTACTGCAGATCTAAATCAATACAAAGAGCGGAAAACGTAAACGATGCAAATTCTACAGATGTAACTGCAAACGTTTACAAATCTAAGAAACAAGAAAATCAACAACCAGAATATGAGGAGTGTTTATCATGTCAGTAGAAAGTCTAAAAGATACAAAACAAAAAATTGTAGAACCAAAAAAAATGGGTCTATTAGTTGAGAACCCAGTTTACAAACCATTCAGATATCCATGGTGTTATGACGCTTGGTTAACTCAACAAAGAATTCATTGGTTACCAGAGGAAGTTCCACTTGGTGATGACGTTAGAGATTGGCAAAAAAATCTTTCTGAGTCAGAAAAAAACTTATTAACTCAAATTTTTAGATTTTTTACTCAAGCAGATGTTGAGGTTAATAACTGCTACCTAAGACATTACACAACTGTATTTAAACCTACTGAAGTCTTAATGATGATGACAGCATTCGCATCAATGGAAACAGTTCATGTAGCGGCTTATTCACATTTGTTAGATACTATCGGAATGCCAGAATCTGAATATTCTGCATTCATGAAGTACAAAGAGATGAAAGATAAATATGATTACATGCAAAACTTTAATGTAAACTCAAAAGAAGATATCGCAAAAACTGTTGCAGTATTTAGTGCCTTTACAGAAGGTCTTCAGTTATTTGCAAGCTTTGCAATTTTATTAAACTTTCCAAGACACAACAAACTCAAAGGAATGGGTCAGATAGTTACTTGGTCAGTTAGAGATGAAACTCTTCATTGTAATTCTATGATTAGAATTTTTAAAGAGTTCATTAAAGAAAACCCTGAAATTTGGACTCCAAAACTTAAAAAAGAACTTTATGAAGCTTGCAGAACAATAATTGAACACGAAGATGCATTTATTGATCTAGCTTTTGAAATGGGTCCAATGCAAGGTTTAACCGCTCAAGAAGTTAAAGATTATATTAGGTTTATAGGTAATAGAAGATTAACTCAGTTAGGTCTTGAGCCAATATATGATGTTCAGAAAAATCCATTAACATGGTTAGATACTATGTTAAATGCAGTAGAGCATATGAACTTCTTTGAAGGTAGAGCCACTGAATATTCAAAAGCATCTACACAAGGTAACTGGATAGACGCTTTCTCCTAGGATTAAGTGATAGTAAGTCCCTGTATAAGTATTTGTAAGACTGATCCTGTATCAGGTCTATGCTATGGATGTGGAAGATCTGATGAAGAGAAAAAAATCTGGAAAGATCCTGAAACAACTGATGATTGGAAGAGCAATAACTTAAAAGAACTAGAGAATAGACTTTCAGGTTGGCAATTAGAGAGTTTTAAAATGTCTTACAAAAACAAAATTGAAAAAGGCGTCTCTTTATATAAAGAAAAGCAAATAAAATAATTTTACCTTTGATTTAGAAGCATTACTTTTCTGTATTTACTTCCTTTGTATTTAGCCAATGGTCTAATTAGTTTATTAGATGAATGTTGTTCCATTATATGAGCCGACCATCCAGTAATTCTTGAAATTACAAATATTGGTGTAAAGAAATCTGTATCAAAACCCATTAGATGATAAGTTGGTCCTGTTGGGTAATCTACATTTGGATGAATATTCTTTTTACTAATCATTACTCTTTCAACAATATCGTAAATCTTTAAAAACTTTTTATCTTTTTTAATTTTAGCAACTTTTTTGAAATACTCTTTCATTGTTGGAACTCTTGAGTCTCCACTCTTATAAACCCTGTGCCCAAAACCCATAACAACCTCTTTTTTCTTTAATGCATTATTAATCCATTTTAAGGCATTCTCAGGTTTTTTGATTTTATTCATCATATGCATAACTTCTTCATTGGCTCCACCATGTAATGGTCCTTTTAAACTAGCTATAGCACCCGTTATAGCACCATGAATATCAGACAAACTACTTGTTATAGTTCTAGCTGTAAAAGTTGAAACATTAAAACTATGTTCCGCGTATAAAATTAAAGATACATCAAATGCTTTTACAATTTCCTTTTGAGGAACCTTTCCAAAACACATATAAAAAAAGTTTTCTGCAAAAGTTAATTCTTTTTTAGGTTTAATAATCTTTTTACCTTTTCGAATTCTATAAAACGCTGCTAAAGCAGTTGGAGTTTTAGCTAAAATTCTTAAAGCTTTTCTTGTATTTGCTTCCTGAGAATTATCTGTTGTCTCTTTATCTTCTAATCCCATTACGCTAACTGCAGTTCTAGCAACATCCATAGGATGAGATTTTTTTGGCATGTGTTTAATTATTTCGTAAAGATTTTTTGATAAATCTCTATGTCCACGTTCAATTTTTTCAAATTGTCTTAGCTCAATACTATTTGGTAAATCACCTTTTAAAATAAGATATGCAGCTTCTTCAAATCTACAAAATTCACAAAGATCTTGAACAGCATAACCTCTATAAGTTAATGAGTTAATTTCAGGCATAACTTTAGAAACTTCTGTTTCATCAACAACAATTCCTAATAAACCTTTTTTTACTTCTTCACTCATTATTCATGTCCTTCTGTACTAAAATTATATATCTTTTCGTCTAAAGAGTTATATTTTTCATACTCAACCAGATCATATAATCTTTTTCTTGTTTGCATCTTATCTATAATATTATTTTGATGTCCATCCGCAAAAATGGCACGTAGGCCATCCTCAACACTTTTCATCGCTAATCTTTGTGTCGTAACTGGATAAATAACAATATTATAACCAAGCTCTTCTAATTGCTTAAAATCTAGCAACTTAGATTTTCCAAACTCAGTCATATTAGCTAAAAGATAACAATCCAGTGATTTTCTAACTTTTTCAAACTCAGACTCATCTTTTAATGCTTCTGGAAAAATAATTTCTGCACCAGCATCAATATAAGATTTGCAACGATCAATCATTTTATCAATACCTTCTACGCTTTTAGCATCAGATCGCGCGATGATTTTAAAATTTTTGTCTGATCTTGCTTCTACACATTCTTTGATTTTTTTTGTCATATCCTCTTTTGATATCAATTCTTTATTGTCTAGATGACCACATCTTTTCTGTTCTATCTGATCTTCTAAATGAATTGCCGAAATACCAAAATTTTCAAATGTTTGAACAGTTTCTTTACATGATTTAAAACCTGTATCGACATCAACAATGGTCGGAAGATTTGTAACACGTGCAATTTGCTTTGATCTGTTACTGACATCATTAAGAGTTGTTAATCCTATATCTGGATAACCCAAATCATTAGACATAACACCTCCAGATACATAGACTCCATCATATCCAATTTCTTCAATAACTTTTGCTGTTAATGGATTATATGCACCAGGTATTCTTAAAATTTTATTAGATTTAAGTTTATTGTCTAAATCAATTCTTTTCTCTTCAGGTTTTTTTTCAACAAAATGCACTAAAATATTCCTCTTTTATTATTCGATTTTAAATATTTTTTACTTACTTCAATATTTAGTTTTGTTAGTTGATTATTTTTTAATTTTTTTAAATTTTGAACATCTTTTAAAAATCTATCACTTTCTTTTTTTGAAATTATATTTTCTGTTAAAATTTTAAATTTATTTATATAATCTATTCTTTCAAAAGGTCTATTGCCGTAGGGATGAGCATCTGCTCTTTCTAATTCTTCAATTACTTTTTTCCCATTATTTAATGTCACAACAACCCTTGCACCAAAAGATTTCTTTTTTGGATCAGGATCATGATATTTCTTCGTCCATTTTTTGTCCTCATGTGTTTTAATAGATCTCCATATTTTAATTGTGCTTTTTTTGTTAGCTCTCTTTTTAGTATAAGACTTTACATGATGCCAATCTGCATCTTCTAAAGCTACTGCAAAGATATACATTATTGAGTGATCTAAAGTTTCCCTACTAGCATTCGGATCCATTTTTTGTGGATCATTAGCTCCGGTTCCTATTACATAATGAGTATGATGGCTTGTATATATATCTATTTTTTTAATTGTATTTAAATTATCAATTTTTTTATTAAGTGATTTTGCAATATCAATTAATGCTTGAGCTTGATATTCTGCAGAATATTCTTTTGTATATGTTTCGAGAATGGCTTTCTTTTCTTCGTTCTTTTTTGGCAAAGGAACAAGATATTTAGCATTTTTTCCATCTAATATTCTTGCTATTATACTATCTTCACCTTCGTAAATAGGACTTGGAGCTCCTTCACCTCGCATCGTTCTATCAACAGCTTCAATTGCTAATTTTCCTGCGTGAGCTGGAGCATATGCTTTCCAACTTGAAATCTCACCTTTTCTTGATTGTCTTGTTGAAATACTCACATGTAATGCTTGTTGAACAGCTTGATAAATAGTTTCTGTATTTAATTTTAACATTGATCCAATACCAGCGGCAACACTTGGTCCCAAGTGGGCGATATGATCGACTTTATGTTTATGAAGACAAATAGCTTTTACAAGGTTAACTTGAACTTCATAAGCAGTTATAATTCCTCTTAATAAATCATTTCCATTTTTTTTTAATTGTTGTGCCACTGCTAATAGAGCAGGAATATTATCACCAGGATGGCTGTAATCAGCTGCTAGAAATGTATCATGAAAATCCAATTCTCTAACAGCAGTTCCATTTGCCCACGCAGCCCATTCACAATCAAATTTAAATTTTGAATTTATGCCAAAAAGATTAGCTCCATTTTTTCTAACATGTTTTTTTGCCATTTCTCTTGCAGATATTACAGGTCTTCTATTTAAGGAAGCTATAGCAACAGAAGCGTTATCAATAATTCTATTAATAACCATTTCTACTGAATTTTTATTTAATTTAGCATTATCACTTGCTATCTCTGCTATTTTCCAAGCAAGCTGTTTCTTCTTTGGAAGATTTATTTTTGATGGATATACTTTAATTGTATGCGATAACAAAATAACTCCTAATTTGTGATTTTGTTTTAATAGTTAAAATAAATTAATCAATATTAAAGATATTGAGATACAATTTTTTCAATACCTACAAAGTCTTTTATTAAGTGATTATGATAAATTTCATCAATATTTTTTTCAGTATATCCATCCTCTAATAAAATCATTGGAATATCTGCCGCTTTAGCTGCATTTGCATCCGACTCACTATCACCGATCATAATTGATTTATTTTTACTACCATCTAAAATTTCTATGATTGTTGTTATATGTCTCGGATCAGGTTTACAATAATCAAAAGTATTATAACCCGCAACATACTCGAAGTAATCATATATCCCAATTTTTTTTAGAAGATCTACTGCAAGATGTTCCGTTTTATTCGTACATACAGCCATTGATATATTTTCTTTTTTACACCAATTTAAAAAATCTTTTACACCAGGCATCAGAGTACTTTCATTTAAAATATTTTTTCCATAATAAGAAATAAATTCATCTGTCATTTCATTTTTAATTTTCTCATTAATCGAAGTTAATTCTTTTTTGGCCTGGCTCCATATAGATCTACCAATCATTGCCCCAGCTCCTTGACCAACAGTATTTTTAAGTTCATCAAGAGATTTTGTGGGGTATCCAAATTTTTTCATAACATGGTTATGAGCAAGCATTAGATCAGGTGCTGTGTCTACTAACGTACCATCTAAATCAAAAAGAACTGTGAATTTTTGTGTCATTTAAAAAGTATTAATAAGAAATAAATTGTGAATTAATTAAATCAATACCCAGTTATATACAACTATCTAATGAATAGTCAAAATTTACAAAATAAACTTAGAGATAAATTTTTAAAAAAAGGTGTCAAAATGAAGGGGCCTGAGACAGTTTTTTTTTCTAAAGATACTAAAATTGGAAAAAATGTAGAGATAGAACCTTATGTTGTGTTTGCAGATAAAGTGAAAATAGGAAACAATGTAAAAATTTTATCTTTCTCTCATCTTGAGGGTGTTAAAATAGATAATGATGTAAGTGTAGGTCCATATGCACGTTTAAGATCTGGAACAAAAATAAAATCTGGATCAAAAATTGGAAATTTTGTTGAGATAAAAAAATCTACAATAAATAAAAATTCTAAAGTTAATCATTTATCATATATTGGAGATGCACTAGTGGGGAAGGAAGTTAATATTGGAGCTGGAACAATAACTTGCAATTATGATGGAAGAAAAAAAAGTAAAACAAAAATTAAGGATAAAGTATTTGTAGGTTCAAATACATCTTTAGTAGCACCAGTTACTCTGAATGAAAAAAGTGTCATAGGTGCAGGTTCAGTAATTACTAAAAATGTAAGCAAAGGGTCGTTGGCATTAACAAGATCAAATCAAAAAGAAAAGAAAAATTACAAAAGGAAATAATAAGTTATGTGTGGAATAGTTGGAATTACAAGCTCTAAAGAGGTTACTCCCAGAATTATAAGTTCATTAAAAAAACTTGAGTATAGAGGCTATGACTCTGCAGGTTTAGCTACTCTTTCAAATGGAAATATAAATGAGGTAAAATGTGAGGGTAGAGTAGACGCTTTAGAGAAAAACATTATACAAACTAAAATATCTGGCTCTATTGGTATCGGACATGTTAGGTGGGCAACACATGGAAAACCTAGTTCAATAAATGCACATCCTCATTCATCAGAAGATGTATCCGTCGTTCATAATGGTATAATTGAAAATTCAACTATTCTAAAAAAGTTATTAGAAAATAAAGGTTATAAGTTTAAATCTCAAACAGACACAGAAGTAATAGTTCATTTGGTAACTGATTATTTAAAAAAAAATAACCTTAAAAATACAATTATAAAAGTTTTAAAAAAATTACACGGTAGTTTTGCGCTAGGAATAATATTTAAAGACCAACCAGACTTAATAGTTGGGGCAAGAAGAGGCTCTCCTCTTGCAGTTGGTTATGGTCCAAATGAACACTACCTTGGTTCAGATTCTTATGCATTAAAGTCAATGACTAATAAAATTTCATATTTAAACGATGGAGAATTTTGCATATTAAAAAAGGATCAAGTTGAATTTTTTGATGCTGATGGAACCAAAGTAAACAAAAAAATTTTAAATCTTTCTAAAGATGATCAAAATTATGAAAAAGGAGATTACAAATATTATATGGCCAAAGAAATTGATGAGCAGCCAATTACTCTAAAAAATTGTATTAATGAGTACATTGACAAACATAATAAAGATATAAATATTTACAATTTTCCTTGGAATATAAGTGAAATTTCATCAGTGGTTTTAATTGGATGCGGCACAGCATATCACTCATGTCTTGTTGCCAAGTATTGGTTTGAACAAAATACAAGTTTAGATGTTAGTGTTGATATAGCTTCTGAGTTTAGATACCGAAAAATTAAATTTAAAAAAGATTGTCTTTATGTGTTTGTTTCACAATCAGGAGAAACTGCAGATACATTTGCAGCATTAGATTTGTGCAAAAAAAATAACGTTAAAACTTGTGCAGTAGTAAATGTTGTTGAAAGTTCAATTGCAAGAGATGCTGATTTAGTTTTACCTATACATTGTGGTCCAGAAGTTGGTGTTGCATCAACAAAGGCTTTCTTGGGACAAATGTTAGTTCTTTATTTATTATGTACAAAAATTTCTTATGAACAAAAATCAATAAATAAAAAGGATTACCAAAAAAAGATAAAAGATTTACTGTCTTTATCTAAATCTGCAAAAAATACACTTAATATTGAAGATAAAATCCAAACACTTGGAAAAGATTTTGCTAACTCTAAAGGTTCAATGTTTTTGGGTAGAGGTTATTCATATCCAATTGCACTTGAAGGTGCTTTAAAACTAAAAGAGCTTGCTTATGTTCATGCTGAAGGTTATCCAGCAGGGGAAATGAAACATGGACCTCTTGCACTTATAGAAGAAGGTATGCCAGTAGTTGTAATTGCCCCAAGAGACGAGCATTACAAAAAAACTATTTCAAATATGCAAGAAGTTATATCTAGAGGTGCAAAAGTTTTATTAATAACAAATAAAAGTACTGATGAAATTTATTCAGAAAATATTTGGGAGCAAATAGAAGTTGATGCCATATCTGATGAACTCATTCCTTTTTTGACCACTATACCTTTACAAAAGTTAGCTTATTACTCTGCATTAGATAAAGGTTACGATATAGATAAACCAAGAAACTTGGCTAAATCTGTCACTGTTGAATAAATAATAAAGTCTGTTAAAACAATTCTGAGTTGAAATGAAAAATTGGAAAACAAATAGCTGGAGAAAATATCCCGTCAAACATATTCCTCAATATGAAGATGAAAAGGAATTAGAGATGGTTTTAAATAAATTGAAAACCTTTCCTCCATTAGTTTTTGCGGGAGAAACAAGACATTTGAAAGATCAGTTGGCAATGGTCAATGATGGTAAGGCTTTTCTTTTGCAAGGCGGTGATTGTGCGGAAAGTTTTGCAGAATTTCATCCTGACAATATAAGAGATACCTTTAAGGTTATTCTTCAAATGGCTTTAGTGATGACTTACTCAGCTTCTTTACCTGTTGTAAAACTTGGAAGAATTGCTGGACAATTTTCAAAACCAAGAAGTGCACCAACTGAAAAACAAGGTGATAAAGAATTACCAAGTTATTTGGGAGATAACATAAATGCAATTGATTTTAATGAAAAAGCTAGAAGACCTGATCCCAAAAGAATGTTTAAAGCTTACTCTCAATCAGCTTCAACTTTAAACCTTTTAAGAGCATTTTCAAAAGGTGGATTTGCTGACCTAAATAAGGTTCACTTATGGAATTTAGATTATATTAAGAAAAGTCCCCAAGCTAAAAAATTTAAAGAGTTAGAAGATAAAATAGCAGATGCATTAGCGTTTATGGATGCTTGCGGAATTACATCTGATTTTAATAATAGATTATACACAGTTAACTTTTGGACTTCTCATGAAGCTTTACACTTACCTTTTGAGGAAAGTATGACAAGAGTAGACTCAACTACTGGTGAATACCACGATACTTCAGCTCACTTTGTTTGGATAGGGGATAGAACAAGACAATTAGATGGAGGACATGTTGAGTTTTGTAAAGGCATAGAAAATCCAATTGGTATCAAATGTGGTCCAACATCAAAACCTGATGAGATTGCAAAAATATGTGAAGTTATAAATCCTAAAAACGAAAAAGGAAAAATTACTCTAATTTCAAGATTTGGTCACCAGAATGTTGAAAAATTTTTACCAAAATTAATTAGAGGAATTAAAAAGGAAGGTGTAAATGTTGTTTGGTCGTGTGATCCAATGCATGGCAATACAATTAAATCAACTACTGGTTTTAAAACGAGACCGTTTAATGATGTTGTAAGCGAAGTAAAAAATGTATTCGCAGTTCATCAAGCAGAAGGTTCGTATGCTGGAGGTCTACATGTTGAAATGACAGGCCAAGATGTGACAGAGTGTACAGGTGGAGCAAAAAAAATATCTGATGCAGATTTATCAAGCAGATATCATACACATTGTGATCCAAGATTGAACTCTGACCAAGCTATAGAATTAGCATTTTTAATTTCAGATGAGATAAAAAAGAATAGTTTGTATTCTAAATCTGCAATTAAAGCGGCATCTTAACAGTTTAAAAATAAATTTTTTTTCTTATATTTGAATTATGACACCCAAAGACAAAGTGAATCTCATTAAAAACTGGATTTCAGATTATGTGAATTCTATGCCAAAAAAAGCTCAATCTTTAGTGATTGGCATTTCTGGAGGAATAGACTCTTCTGTCTCAAGTACATTAAGTGCAATGACTGGTTTAAAAACAATTGTTTTATCAATGCCTATTAAACAAAAATCTGCACAACACGATTTAAGTTTGGCACATCAAGAATGGTTGAAGAAGAATTTTAGCAATGTAGAAGGACACACATTAGAATTGGATAGTTTATTCAAAACATTTGAAGGAACACTAAATAATTTTGGTAGTGAACATGGGATGGCAAACTCTAGAGCAAGATTAAGAATGACAACACTTTATCAAGTAGCTGCTGCAAACAATGGAATTGTTGTTGGAACAGGAAATAAAGTTGAAGATTTTGGAGTTGGTTTTTATACAAAATATGGTGATGGTGGAGTAGATATTTCTCCAATTGCAGATTGTAATAAAACTGAGGTATGGGAACTTGGTAAAGAACTTGGAATTTTAAAAGAGATTATTGATGCTCCTCCAACAGATGGTTTGTGGGACGATGGTCGTACTGATGAGGGACAGCTTGGTTTGTCATATAAAGAATTAGAAGAAGCGATGGATAATGAAAATTCTGTAAATCGGGATAAATATAATTCAATTCGAAGCGCAAATTTGCATAAAATGGAACCTATTCCAGTATGCAAAATTCCAAATTAATCAAATAGATTCACAAATCTATAATTTAAGTATATTCCTAGTTGCATGGCTAAAGATATATTTTTAACCAATAGTCTTGGTGGTAAGAAAGAAAAATTTATACCTAAAAATGACAAATCCATAGGCATGTATGTTTGTGGTCCTACTGTTTATGATGATCCACATATTGGTAATGCCAGACCATTAGTTGTTTTTGATATTCTGTATAAAATTTTAAAAAATAGATATGGTTCAACATCTGTAAAATATATCAGAAATATAACAGACATAGACGATAAAATAATCAAAGCATCTAATGATCAAAATATTTCTATAAACGACTTAACTTCAAAAATTACTGAAAATTTTCATAAGGATTGTAATTACTTAAAATGTGAAACACCAAACAGCGAACCAAAGGCAACAGAAAATATAAAACAAATGATTGAAATGATCGCGGAACTAGAAAAAAAAGGGTTTGCATATTCAAAGGATAAGCATGTTTATTTTGAAGTTAAAAAATTTAGTGATTATGGAAAACTATCTAATAAAAAGTTAGATGAATTAATAGCTGGTTCACGAGTAGAGGTTTCAGAAATAAAAAGGAATCCTGAAGATTTTGTATTATGGAAACCGTCAATAGATAAAGAGCCTTCATGGGATTCTCCTTGGGGCAAAGGTAGACCAGGTTGGCATTTAGAATGTTCGGTCATGTCAAAAAGATATTTAGGGAAAGAATTTGATATTCATGGTGGTGGTAGAGACTTGATTTTTCCTCATCATGAAAATGAGATTGCTCAATCAAGGTGTGCAAATGAAACAAACTCGTTTGCAAATTATTGGGTTCATAATGGATTTATAACTCTTTCAAATGAAAAAATGGCAAAATCTCAGGGAAATATTTTAAAAATAAAAGATTTTAAAAATAAATATAATGGCCAAGTTTTAAGATTAGCATTAATTAGTGCTCACTATAGACAAGGATTAGATTGGAATGAAAAACTAATATCAGAATGTGAAAAGACTTTAAGCAAATGGTATTCAGCCTATTCTGATGTTCATAAAGATACAATATTACCAGATGAATTATTAGATCCTTTATATGACGATTTAAACACTCCTGGTTATATTGCTAATTTACATTCTTTATATAGTAAAGCTTCAACCGGAACGAACGACGATAAAGCAACTTTTGTAAAAGCATGCAATTTTATAGGTCTATTAACTGATACTTCAGAAGAGTGGCTACAAACAAAAAAAAATACAATTTCTCTTTCAGAGGATGAAATTTATTCAAAAATAGCTGAAAGAAATAAAGCAAGAGATGAAAAAAATTATGAATTAGCTGACAAAATTAGGAAAGATCTTTTAAACAAGGGTATTTTAATTGAAGATAAAGATGGTACAACCTCGTGGAAATTAAAATGAGCAAAGAAAAAATCTATATATTTGATACAACTCTTAGAGATGGGGCACAAACCCAAGGTGTTGACTTTTCATTAAATGAAAAAGAAAAAATCGCTAAATCTTTAGATAACCTAGGAGTTGATTATATAGAAGGTGGTTGGCCAGGAGCAAATCCAACTGATACAGAATTTTTTAATAAGGATCAAAACTTTAAAAATGCTAACCTTACAGCTTTTGGTATGACCAAAAAATCAGAGCATAGTGCAAAAAATGACCCTATGTTATCATCTTTGATTAATTCAAAGAGTTCATCAGTTTGTTTATTTGGCAAAAGTTGGGATTTTCATGTGGATGTAGCTTTAGGAATTTCAAATGATCAAAATTTAGAAAATATAAGCGAGAGTGCAAAACATATAGTTAATTCAGGTAAAGAATTTATGTTTGATGCTGAACATTTTTTTGACGGTTATAAATCTAATCCTGGATATGCAATATCATGTTTAAAAGCTGCATATAATAATGGTGCAAGATGGATTGTTTTATGTGATACCAATGGAGGAACATTACCGCACGAAATTTCTAAAATTGTTGAAGAAGTAACAAAGCATATACCTGGAAAAAACCTTGGAATTCATGCCCACAACGATACAGAAAATGCAGTTGCTAATAGTCTAGTAGCTGTACAAGCAGGAGTTAGACAGGTTCAGGGTACAATAAATGGATTGGGAGAAAGATGTGGTAATGCAAATTTAATGTCTTTAATCCCAACTTTTTTTCTGAAAAAAGATTTTTCAGACAAATATGAAATTAACATCAAACCAGAAAACATTAAAAATTTAACACAATGTTCAAGATTACTAGATGAAATATTGAATAGAAAACCTAATAAACATTTACCTTATGTGGGTGCTTCTGCATTTTCTCATAAGGGTGGAATGCATGTATCAGCTGTACAAAAAGATCCAAAAACTTATGAGCATATTAATCCTGATGAAGTAGGTAATGCAAGGAATATTGTTGTTTCTGATCAATCAGGTCAATCAAATATAATGTCTAGATTAAATGCAATTGGCATTAATATTAAAAAAGATGATCCAAAAATAAAAAAACTTCTTCATGAAGTAAAAGATAGAGAGTTCATAGGATATAGTTACGATGGTGCTGATGCATCTTTTGAGCTTTTAGCTAGAAGATTGATGGGTGAAATACCAAGATATATTTCAATTAATGAATATGATGTTTCTGTTAAGAAAGATTCAACCGGTGAAGTTATATCATTTGCAAAAGCAAAACTTGAGGTGGATGGTCATGAAATATTATGTGAAGGCGAGGGTAACGGACCTGTTAATGCTTTAGATAATGCAATTAGAAAAAATGTAAATAAACTTGAAAAATACTCAGAATACTTAAAAGATCTAAAATTAGTTGATTATAAAGTTAGAATATTAAACACAGGAACTGGAGCTGTTACTAGAGTTTCAATAGAAAGTGCAGACTCAAAACATGGTAATTGGTTTACTATAGGAGTTTCTCCAAATATTATTGATGCATCTTTTAAAGCTTTAGTTGATAGTTTGGATTATAAGCTTTTTAAGGATAATGCTCCCGCAAGTACTTGATGTCATTAAGAAATATAACTTTCATTTTACATAAACCTCAGTTGTCAGAAAATATAGGAGCCTGTGCTAGAGCTATAAAAAACTTTAATTTTACCAATCTATCAATTGTTAATCCAAAACCATCATTTCCAAATGACAAAATTATTGCAACATCCGTAGGTGCAAAAGATGTGATTAAAAAAGCAAAAGTATACGAAAATATAGAAACATCATTAAGTAATTTGGATATATTGGTTGCAACATCTGCAAGATTTCGAAATAAAAATATTAAACATATATCAATAACTGATCTTAATAAGATTAATTACAAAAAAAAAGTTGGTTTTCTTTTTGGATCCGAAGCATCTGGATTATCAAATAATGAAGTAAGTTATGCTGATTATACTTTACAAATTCCAAGCAATAAAAATTTTAGATCTTTAAATTTGTCTCACAGTCTTATTATAGTAGCTCAAATAGTAAGTGGCCTAATTTTAAATAAAAAGTTTACCTTTGAAAAGTCAAAAAAAATTAAAAGTGCAAATAAAACTGATATTCAAAGAATGTTAAATTTATGTATCAATAATTTAGAAAATAAGAATTTTTTTCACCCACCTGAAAAAAAACCAATCATGATGGAAAATTTAAGAAGTATTTTCTATAAACTCAATCTATCAGAAAAAGAAACTCGTATTTTATCAAGCGTATTTGCTGGTTTAAGTAAGGAAAAGGTTGATTGACAAAACATAACTTAGGCTTATAAGACCTCCTATTAATGACAAAAAGATTAAACTCTAAACATAAAGTAGATAGAAGATTAAAAGTAAATTTATGGGGAAGACCCAAAAGTCCTTTTAATACAAGAGCTTATCCTCCAGGACAACATGGACAAACAAAAGCTGGCAAACCTTCAGACTATGGAATTCAACTTCAGGCAAAACAAAAATTAAAGTCTTATTATGGAAACATGAATGAAAGACAATTTAGAAATGTTTATAAAAAAGCAATCATGAAAAAAGGTGATACTGCTGAAAACTTAATCGGATTATTAGAGAGAAGATTAGATGCTGTAATTTATAGATCAAAGTTATCAAACACTATCTTTTCATCAAGACAATTGATTAACCATGGTCATGTTAAAGTAAATGGTAAAAAAGTTAATATAGCAAGCTATCAGGTCAAAGAAGAAGACACGATTGAAATTAGAGATAAATCTAAACAACTTGCTTTAATTGATATTGCTCTTGCTAACAAAGAAAGAGAAGTTCCAGAATATCTACAATTAGACGAAAAGAATAAAAAAGTTAAATTTGTTAGAGTTCCATCTTTTGAAGAAGTTCCATACCCAGTTGTTATGGAGCCAAACTTAGTAATTGAATATTACTCCAGATAATTAATTCTTAGCTTTAAAATTTATTCCTTTAGACTCAAAGAGTTTAGCAAGTTCTCCGCTCTCATACATTTCTTTTACGATATCGCATCCACCAATAAACTCATTTTTAACATATAATTGAGGAATGGTTGGCCAATCGCTAAATACTTTTATACCTTCTCTTAGCTTTTGATCTGCTAAAACATTTACACCTTTAAAATTTACTTCAAGAACTTTTAAAATGTTTGAAGTTGCCATTGAAAACCCACATTGAGGTGCATCTGGTGTACCTTTCATAAAAAGACACACATCATTATTTTCAATTTCACTTTTTATTAAATCATTTGTTTCTTGTTCCATTTAAATTTCCTTTGTTTTAATTGCTAAAGCGTGAAGCTCATTTCCCATTTTACCTTTTAAAGAATTATATACCATTTTGTGCTGTTCTATTTTACTTTTACCTGAAAATTCAGATGATGTCACTGTAGCAGAATAGTGATTTCCATCACCCGCTAAATCCTGAATTTCTACTTTTGCGTCAGGTAATCCTTCCTTAATTAAACTCTCAATTTCTTTTAAATCCATTGCCATTAGCTATCCATATACTTCTTTAACCAATATTTATGTGCATCTGCCAATTCTTCAATAGGCAAATTGATATCATCATTATATTTAATGGAATTGCCATCTATTATTCCTAAATCGTCAAAATGTACAGAATATTTGTTTAAAATATCATTTACTTTATTCAAACTAGCTTTAGGTATTTCAACAATATATCTAGCCTGATCTTCACCAAAAAAATATTCATATTTATTTGTTAAACCTTTAAGTGAATTAATTTTTATTCCTTTTTTTCCTTTAATACACATTTTTGATACTGCGGTTAAAATTCCACCTAACGAAACATCATGACAGCTTACAATAAGATTTTTTCTTGATAAATCTAATAAAGTCTCACCGATGTTTTTTTCATTAAATAAATTAACAGTTGGTGGCGGACCTTTTTTTTCATTTAAAAGCTCTCTTGCAAAAATACTCTGATCTAAATGCCCATCAGTTTTACCAATTACATAAACTAAGTTTCCTTCAGTTTTAAAATCCATTGTAAGCATTTGTTGATAGTCAGAGATTAGCCCTACACCTCCAATTGTCGGTGTAGGCTTTATGCTTTTATCTTTTGTTTCGTTATAAAACGAAACATTTCCAGATACGACTGGAAAATCTAGATACTTACTTGCTTCTGTGATTCCTTCAACACATTCTACGAATTCACCCATATTTTTTTCTTTTTCTGGATTTCCAAAGTTTAAACAATTTGTAATAGCAATAGGTTTAGCTCCAACCGAAATAAGATTTCTATAGCTTTCACAAACTATTTGTTTCCCTCCAGTTAATGGATGTGAGAAACAATATAATGCGGATGAATCTACTGATGCTGCCACCGCTTTATTGGTCCCATGAACTCTAACAACACCAGCATCACCTCCAGGTTTTTGAATTGTGTCACCCATTACTGTATGATCGTATTGATCCCATATCCATTTTTTGTCAGAAATGTTTGAATTACTTAAAATCTTCTTCAAGCAATCTGATAATTTTAGAGATTTAAATTCGTCTTTATCAAATTTTAATTTTTGAGGTAATTTGGTTTTTTTCCAAGGACGATCATAGATTGGAGCATTTTCAGCAAGAAGATCAATCGGTATTTCAGCAACTTTTTTATTATCAAATATTAATTCTATTTTTTTTGAATTAGTTGTTTTACCTATAACTGCGAAATCTAGGTTCCATTTATCAAATATTTTCTTCGCGTGTTCTTCTTTTCCTTTTTCAAGAACTATAAGCATTCTCTCTTGACTTTCAGACAACATTATTTCGTATGGTGTCATTTTTTCTTCCCTACAAGGGACCTCGCTAAGATTTAGTTCAATTCCAAGATTTCCTTTTGATGCCATTTCCACACTTGAAGATGTTAATCCTGCTGCACCCATATCTTGAATTGCAATAATTGAATTATCAGCCATTAATTCTAGGCACGCTTCAAGTAATAATTTTTCAGTAAAAGGGTCTCCCACTTGAACTGTTGGTTTTTTTTCTTCGATTTTGTCATCGAATGTTGTGGAAGCCATACTGGCACCATGAATTCCATCTCTCCCAGTTTTTGAACCTACGTATATTACTGGTTTATCTAAGCCAGCTGCTTTTGAGTAAAAAATCTTATTTTTATTTACTAAGCCAAGAGTCATGGCATTTACTAATATATTTCCATTGTAAGACTCATCAAAAGTTGTTTGGCCAGCAATAGTTGGAACTCCAATACAATTTCCATATCCACCAATGCCTTTAACAACTCCTCTTAATAGGTTTCTTGTTTTTTTATGTTGTGGTGAACCAAAATGAATTGAATTTAGATTTGCTATTGGTCTTGCTCCCATTGTAAATACATCCCGCATGATCCCACCAACTCCAGTTGCTGCACCTTGATAAGGCTCAATAAATGAAGGGTGATTGTGGCTTTCAATTTTAAATACAATTGCATCATCATCTCCAATATCAATGACACCAGCATTTTCTCCAGGTCCTTGTATGACCTGTTTTCCTTTGGTGTGCATTTTTTTTAAATGTTTTCTAGAAGACTTATAGGAGCAATGTTCGTTCCACATTGCAGAAAATATTGCAAGCTCAGTTAAATTAGGTGTTCTCTTCATAAGTTCACATATTTTAGAAAACTCCTCTTTTTTTAATCCGTGGTCTATTGCAA
>CACJWS010000002.1 GCA_902596975.1 uncultured Pelagibacteraceae bacterium
TGGGAGATTTATTTTTGTCAGGATATAAAATTATTGGAAGTATCAAATGTTCTCAGGGTGGTCATAAACTGACCAATCAATTATTGATCAAAATATTTGAAAATATATTAACTTTATTTTTTTGGGAATTGATAACTTTATTTTTATATTTTATTTCAAATTCTATATCACCTGAAATATTAGATTTATCTATAGATATAAATTTTTCACCGTCATTTATTTTTATGTGTTTATTGATTTTAATTATTTTTATTGGATCATTACTAAAGTTTACACCCACATCTTTTATTTTATCTAAAAATAATTTTGCTGAGCCATCCATTATTGGCACTTCTTGTGAATCTATTTCTGCAATCACATTATCAATTCCTATTCCATAAAGTGCACCCATCAGATGCTCAATGGTTGAAACTTTGACTCCATATTCATTTGAAATTGTTGTGCATAAAGTTGTATCTACAACATTTGAATAATTGGCGTGGATATGATTTTTCGAATTTAAGTCAATTCTTTTAAAAATTATCCCAGTGTTTGGTGCAGCTGGTAATAGTTTTAGATTTACTTTTTTTCCAGTATGGATACCGATTCCACCAAATGAAATTTTATCTGCAATGGTTTTTTGAGTAAGTATTGACACATAATACATATATAAAATGTTTGAAATGACAAATACTCAATAAATATTACAAGAAAATACAGTTATTTACTAAAGTAATTGAAGAATTTTTCAAATAAACCTTGATTTTTATTTATTATTCTCGGTAATTCATAATTATCTAAGTGGTAAACTAAGCCACTATTGCAAATATCCCTGTCTTTTTCAGAATAATAACTAATTGAGTTGAAACCAAAATTATCATTTAAATAAAACGAATTATCTTTGAATATTATAGATCCATCACCAATTAGGAATAACTTTGCATCTGATAAGTTAAATTTATTTAGGAAGTCTTCTGATTTTTTAAAAGTTAAGTCTATTATTTCCTGAACTCTATATAAAATAACTTTTTTGAGTAAATTTATGGAAATATTTTTATTTTCAATATCCTTAATAAATATTTCATTTCCAGTTGTTTTATTTTCATAAGAAAATTCAGTCTCAGTCTTATTAAATGATCTTTTTATACTTTCTGCTTCATCTATTGTGATTTTGAAAATTTTTGAGATATCTTTTGTAATATGAGATCCTCCGATTGGTATTGTCTGTATATACTGAAACTTCTTATTTTCATAAAAAACTAATGATGTTCTTTCCAGGCCTATATCTAAAAATGAAACTTTACCTTCTCCCAATTTTTTTACATATGATTTAGTTTTTATATAACTAGTACAGAAGATATTACTCAATTTTAAATTATTTTTTAAAAAATAGTTTTTTAGTTTAACAATATGTTTCTTGGGGAAACATATTACTTTGAAATCAACTTTAAAATTACTTGCAGTAATATTATCTACAGGAAAATCTAAGTACTTTTTTTTATTATCAACAATACAACTATCCATTATTATATGGGCTAAGTATAGATTCTCATAGTAAGTTGAAATTGTTTGTTTCAATTCTAATTTCAAAGAATTATATACTTTTTTAACATCTTTTTTAATATCTAAATTTTTATTAAATGAAATATCAATTGTGAATAAATCGGCACTATCAAAAAATAAAATTAAATCTTCAATGTGAAATGAAATTTTTTTTTCAGCTTTTTTTATAATATTATTTAGTTCTATAAAATGTTTAGAAAACTTTTCATCTGTTAGAACAGTTATATTTTGTGAATATTTTTCACTTTTATTTTTATCAAAAACTGAAAACCTAATTTTTGATGATCCAAAATCTAATAAATTAAAAAAATTTTCTTTATTCATATTTTACAATCATTCTATTAGGAATTCTTAAATCAATAATAATGTTATATAATGATTTATTATTTTTAATGAATTTTTTATAAATTTTCAAAGCATCATCTATATTCTTACTGGGTAATTTAACTAAATTATCATTTTCAAAATACAAATCCCATCTTTTATTTTTATGAAAATAGTATTTCACTATTTTATTATTTATACCAAACTTATGAATTTTTTGCTGCAGAGAAATATAATCAATTGCTTCAAATTTTCCAAAAATTATCGGTAATTCATTTTTATTTGTAATATTTTTTGAAGAAATAAACTTTCCATTTGACCCAATAAAATACTTACTCTGATTTAAAAAAGTAATTGCCAGTAATTGAGTCACTTTAGCTTTTATATTAATTGTTGCAGGATAACTTTTATTAATTTTGATAGTTTCTAGAAAATTTAAGTTATCCAGATTTTTTATAATTTCTTTTTCATTTAAAAAAAAAATGTTTTTTTCTAATACAAAATTAGTTTTTTTCAAAATTTTTTTGTCGACTTGATCATCATTTACTTCGATACTTATCTTTTGTACTAAGAAAAAGTTTTTTAAGTTTGAGATAAATTTTTGATTTGTGATTGTTGATAATATTAAAAACGAAAAAATATAAAAATATATCTTTTTTTTATTTATTAATTGAGGCATCTTCCAAAATTTTTTTTATCAAATTTTTGAAAGTAATGTTATTAAATTTTGCAATTTCAGGAACCAAAGATAATGATGTCATTCCAGGTTGGGTATTTGTTTCTAATAAATAAAATTTACCTTTAAAAAACCTAAAATCCGATCTTGTTACACCTCTACATTTAAGTATTTTGTGGGCTTTTAAAGCAATATTGGTAATTCTTTTATATTGAGCTCTTGTTAATGCTACTGGAATTAAATGTTCTGTTTTAGCTTTAGGATTATATTTTGCCTCATAATCATAAAATTTTCTTTTAGGCTTTAATTCAATCGCTCCAAGAATTTTTCCACTCAAAATTGCTACTTGAATTTCTCTACCTGGAATATATTTTTCAATAAGTATCTCCCCATACTCTTTAAGTTTTTTTAAATTTCTTAAAAAATTGTTTTTTTTACATATATAAACATTTACACTGGAACCTTCATTTAGTGGCTTTATGACAATTGGAAAGCCTAAACTTTTATTTATATGTTGTAATAATTTTTTTTTATTTGAAAAATTATTGCTCTTATATTTAAAATATTTAGGAGTTAAAATTTTATTTTTTATAAAAATTAGTTTTGATATTTCTTTATCGATTGCTAAAGAGGAAGCTAAAACTCCTGAATGAGTGTATTTCACTCTTTCTGTTTCTAAAATTGACTGTATATAACCATCCTCTCCATATCTTCCATGTAATAAATTTAGAACAATATCTGGATTATATTTTCTTAATACTTTAATAAACTGACCATCTGGATTTAGTATTTTTAATTTATATTTCTTTTCTTTAAGTAGTTCTGAGTAGACACTTTTGGCAGTTTTTAAACTTATTTCTTTTTCTTTTGAGTAACCTCCTGCTAAAATTAATAATCTTTCCGTCATTTAACTACTTTAATTTCTAAATCAATATCAATTCCAGTATTAGATTTAACTTTTTCTTTTACATAATTAATTAAGTTTGACATTTGGTTAAAAGTAGCATTATTTTTGTTAACAAAAAAATTTGAATGCTTGTTTGAAATACACGCATCTCCAAAACTAATATTGCTAGGCACAGATTCTTTTATCAGTTCCCAAGCCTTTTTATTAGTTTGATTTATTGGATTTTTAAATGTGCTGCCACCAGTCTTTATTCTAGAAGGTTGAGAATTGTTTTTTTTATTAGAGAGTTCTTGCATCAGATTGTTAATTTTTTCTTTTTCCGACAAAGAGCCTTTAAATGTTGCACTTAAAAAAATTAAATCTTCATCTAATTCTATACCTCTATATTTAAATTTAATATTTTTAGATGGCAAAACTTTTATATTTCCTTTCGTATCGATACATTGTAGGGATACAAGGTGATCTTTAAATTCAGATCCAAAGCATCCTGAATTCATTTTTAATCCTCCTCCTATAGAGCCAGGTATACAATACATGAATTCAAAACCACTTATGCTATTTTTCATTGCAAATTCAGCTACTTTTTTTTGGGAACATGATGAGCCTGCAATTATAGTATCATTATTTAATTTTGATATTGATGAAAAATTATTAGTTAATTTTATTATTACACCATCGTATAATTCATCATGAAATAATACATTTGAACCCAGTCCTAAAATAAATATTTTACTTCTTCTTGAGTAAACTGTTAGAAAGTTTTTAAGCTCTCTCAAATTTTTGGGCCTAAAAAAAATCCTTGATTTTCCACCAATATTAAACCAATTAAGTTTTTTTATATTAAAATCAAAAAATAAATCAGAATTGTATTCACGCTTAAATTCTTCAATATCACTTATTTTCATTTTAATTTATATTTCTCATCCAGCTTGAGATTGAACCAGCACCCATGCCAATGAAAATTTTATCACCGAATGCTATGTTTTTGATTACTTTTTTTAATTCTGTCTCATTTTTTATTAATATTATTTCAACTTTAGAGTTTCTTGCTATTGACTGTGCAAATTTTGTATAAGAAAAACCCAATTTTATATTTTCTCCGGCTTTATAGATTGGGCAAAGTATTACTACATTTGCTTTTATAAAACATTTGGAAAATTCATTTTTTAAATACTTTAGTCTTGAGATTCTATGGGGCTGAAAGATGCAAATAATTTTTTCTTTTTTATAAACTTTTCTCACTCCTTCTAAGACTGAGGAAATTTCAGTGGGGTGATGAGCATAATCATCAAAAAATGGTATATTATTTATTTCATATAAATAGTTAAATCTCCGCTGAACTCCTTTAAAATTTTTTAGCCCTGATTTAATTATTCTATCAGATACACCAATAGAAAAGGCTACAGCTAATGCAGAAGTTGCATTTTTTATGTTATGTAAACCAAGCAAAGGTATAATTACATTTTTGATTATTTTCTTTTTTCCTGGTATTTGAATCTTCACGTTAAATTTTGAATAGTTTTTACTTTGAAGAATTTTATAAATATGGAAATTTGAATTTTTGCTTAATCCATACGTATAATAATTTTTATTTTTTAATCTTGGTAAAATATTTTTTATATTTTTGTCATCTAAGCATAAAAAAGACTTTCCTAGAGAAGGAGTTTTATTTGCAAATTCTATAAATTTGTTTTTTAAATTATGAATGTTTTTATAATAATCTAAATGCTCACTATCAATATTTGTGACAATCGAATAATTAAAAGGGATTTTGAGAAAACTACCATCGGACTCGTCAGATTCAATTAAGCTCCAGTCGCTTTTCCCAAGTTTTGCAGAACTTCCAATTGAATTTAGAACACCTCCATTAATTATTGTTGGATCAAGTTTGGCATAATTTAAAACATTGGATAAAATTGATGTTGTTGTTGTTTTTCCGTGAGAGCCTGTGACTACAATATTTTTCATTAATGAAACAATATGCCCGAGTAATTCAGCTCTTTTATAAATAGGTAAATTTAGTTTTTTAGCGTGCTTATATTCTGGATTTGATTTTTTTATAGCTGAAGAAATAACTAAGACAGTGCAATTTCTTATGTTAGTTTTTTTATGATTTAAAAAAATTGGAATTTTTCTTTTTCTCAGATTATTTAAATATTTATTATCCGAGATATCACTTCCTTGAATTTTAAATCCCAAACTATCCATAATTAAAGCTAAACCACTCATTCCAATTCCACCTATGCCCACAAAATGGATTAGTTCAGTTTTTCCAAGATTAATCTTCATTAATAATTTCTATAATACGATTATTTACATTATTCCAAGTGTTTTTTTTATTAATTTGATCTAAATTATTTATCTTATCTTTGTAATCCTCATTATTATTTAAAATTTCTAAAATTAGGTTTATTGATTTTTTTAATTCAAATTTATTTTGATCAATGATCCAGCAACCTTTTTTTTGATAGTAAAAATTTGAATTATAAAACTGATGATTATCTCGAGCGTTTGGAAGAGGAATTGAAATAAAAGGTATTTTTAGAAATGAAAGCTCACTCAAAGTATTTGCGCCGCCTCTTGTTATAGCTAAATCTACATTCTGATATATGTGAGTTATATTATCTGTAAATTCAAAAAGTTTATAATTAACTTTTTCCTTCTTATAAATGTCCTCAACTGACTTGATATTACCTTTATCTGAAATTTGTTGAATTATTTTTATTTTATAATTTTTTGAAATTTCAACTATTAGTTTTGATATTTTGTCATCAAAAAAAGAGGCACCCTGACTTCCACCAATAATAAGAATTATTTTAAATTTATCTTTAGAATTGACTGAGTTTTTTTTTAATTCATAAAGTTGTCTTCTTAGAATTGGATATATTTCAATTTTTTTTGAATTATATTTGCTTGGAAAATTTTTTAAATTTTGATCAGTACACATTATTTTATGGGAAAATGGTATAGTAAGTTTATTTGATCTACCCAAAACACTGTTTGGTTCGAATAGGAAAATTTTTTTTTTTAAAATAAAAGCAGCTAAACAGTATGGAAATGCCATATAACCACCTGTGCTTACGATAATATCTATTCTATTTTTTTTTATAAAAAGGAGAGACTTGAAGATATTAATAAAATACTTAAAAATATTGATCGGAAATAAATATAGTTTTGTAAATAAGTTTGGAACATCTATAGTGTGATAATCAAATTTGTTTTTATCGATAAATTTGCTACCCCTTAAATCAGTAACAATTTTAATTGAATATTTATTCTTTAAATGTTCAAAAAATGAAATTGAAGGAATAACATGCCCACCTGATCCACCGGTGACAATTAAAATATTTTTCATATCAAGTTAATTTTCTTTTAGTCAAATTTAAAATAATTCCCGTTAAAATGGATGTCCCTATTATTGAAGAACCACCATAACTGATAAAAGGCATTGTCATTCCTGTAGTTGGTAGAATTCTAATATTTACTCCAACATGAATAAAAGTTTGAACTAAAATTACAGTAACACAACCAACTAAAATCAATTTAAAATTATTATTGTCAATAAAATTAATTTTTCTGATTACTCTATATGAAAAAATTAAGTAAAGTAAAATAATACCAGTGACAATTATTACCCCAAATTCTTCAGCTATAACCGACATAATATAATCCGTATGAGCCTCTGGTATCTTAGAATTTAGAGTACCTTCGCCAATACCTTTTCCGAAAAAGCTTCCATTTGATATTGCCTCACTTGCTTTATCTGCTTGGTAATTATTATCACCAGAAATATCTAAAAATGCTAATATTCTTATCTTTATGTATTCAAATTTGGGAACAAAAAAAACTAACAAAAAAGTTAAAGTAGTCAATGAAAGTAAAGAAAAGCTAAATAGAATTAAATTTATTCCTGATACAAATACTATTGCTAGCCATACTGAAATAATTAGCAAAGTTTGTCCAAGATCTGGCTGGGATAAAAGTAATACAATAGTAGGAAATAAAATTATTGTAGTTAATGAGTACTTAAAATATAAATTTTTTTTATCTAAAGATATCAAAAAAGATATAATAATAACAAAGAACGGTTTTAAAATTTCAATAGGCTGGAATCTTGGAAGTGATCCCAAATCTAGCCATCTTTTAGATCCTTTAACTTCAACTCCAATAATTGGCACTAAAATTAAAGCAGCGAATGCAAAAAAAAATAGTATAGCTGATATTTTGATAAGAATTTCCTGATTTAAAAAAGAAAATAGTAAGATTATTAAAATACCAATTGTTACAAATGCAAAATGTTTTAAAAAAAAATGGTATGAATTAGTATTTAATTTATCCGAAGCAATTATAGAAGTAGAAACTAGTGAAAAAAATAGTCCTAAGGCAAAAAGTATTGATATTATAAAGAAAATAGACTTGTCTATGTTTTTCCACCAATCATAAGATGTGTCAAAATATTTTTTCATTAATTTAATAAGTATTTTTTTGCATAATTATTAAATTGTTGACCTCTATGTTCAAAATTTTTGAATTGATCAAAAGAGGCGGCAGCTGGACTAAATAATACAATAAATTTTTTTTTTTCATTACTTTTTAATTTAGATATTAATTTTAAAGTTTTTTTTAAATTTTCAGTTAAATTAATTTTAATTTTATTTTTTAGTAAATTAGAAAATATTTTTTGATCTTGACCATAAATAAATGCTTCTAAATTTTTATAATATTTTTTTTCCAAATTAAACTTATCACCTTTTTTAAATAAGCCTCCTAATATCCAATAAATCTTTTTTTTATTTGTTTTTAAGAAAGGAGTTGTAGAAGATAAAGTTGTAGACTTTGAGTCATTAATTATTTTTATAGATTTAGACTCATAGATCAATTCTTGTCTAAATTTTAGAGGTTTAAATTTATTTATCGTTTTTAATACAATATTTATGTCCAGATTCATAAACTTTGTTAATTCAAATAAGAAATTTATATTTTGAAGATTTGTAGAATTTGTAAAATTATTTTTTTTTAATTTTCTTTTTAAATTTTGGTGCTTATTTTTATTTAAAAATACTATTTTTGATTTAATATTTTTGAATTTTATCGTTTTTTTTATTAAATTGTCATTTGGAATTATAGCAATATCGTCTCTATCTTGTTTGGTTACACATTTTAATTTTGATAATATATAATTCTTAAATGTATTATGCCTTTCTAAATGGTCAGGTGAAATATTTGTAATAATTGAAAATTTTGACTTAAAATATTGACTATAAGCTAGTTGATAAGAGGATGCTTCGACAACAAAAACAGTTTTTTTACTAATTTTATTCTCATCTAAAATTGGGTTTCCAATATTTCCAGTTAACCTAACATCTAAATGATGGTTTTTTAAAATATTATACAATAATTTACTTGTTGTTGATTTTCCATTTGTTCCAGTAATTGTGATTGTCAGAATTTCAGGGTTAGATTTATAAAATATGTCCAAATCAGTAATAATTTTTTTTCTATTCTTCTTTAGATAATTCGATAATTCACATTTATTTAAATCTATTCCAGGACTGATAACAATATTATCAAAATTATTATTTATTACTTGTGACTTAGAAACTAAATATTTTTTTAAATTGTTATTTATTTTTTTTTTATCATCATCAAATATATAACATTTGTTATTAACATTTAGATATTTAAATGAAGAAATTCCTGATTTTCCAAATCCATAAATTAAAAAACTTTTTCTTAAATTTTTGGTTTTTAATTTCATTACCTAAGTTTTAAAGTTGCTAATCCAATCATTGCTAATATAATTGAAATTATCCAAAATCTAATTACAACTGTTGACTCTGGCCAGCCTTTTTTCTCAAAATGATGATGTATCGGAGCCATTCTAAATATTCTTCTACCGGTAAGTTTATAAGAAATAACTTGAACTATTACAGAAATAGCTTCCAAAACAAATAATCCACCAGTTATTGCTAAAACAATTTCATGTTTTGTAATTATACCTACCGCTCCTAATGAACCACCTAAAGATAATGATCCAGTATCTCCCATAAAAATTTTTGCCGGCGGTGCATTGAACCAAAGAAAGCCTAAACAGGCTCCAATTATAGATCCACAAAATATTGATGCTTCTCCAACGCCTTCTATGTATGTTATCTGAAGATAATCTGAAAAAATTATATTTCCTGATACATAACTAATAAATGCAAAACAAGCAGCAACTAACATTACCGGAACTGTTGCCAATCCATCTAAACCATCTGTTAAATTAACTGCATTTGATGCCCCAACAAGTACAAACACATAAAAAGGTATAAAAAACCAACCAAGATTAATAACTAAGTTTTTAAAAAATGGAAAATATAGATTATTTATTTCATCAGAATTGCTGGTGTTATAAAGAATAAATATACCAATTAAAGCGAGAATAATTTGCAAAAAAAACTTAAGTTTTGAGGAAATACCCTGAGAGCTTTTTAGTTTTATTTTTTTATAATCATCGTAAGCACCCAATAATCCGAAAGATGTCACAATATAAATTAAAAACCAATTATATGGATTTGATAAATCCCCCCATAATAAAACTCCTGAAAAAACGCCTAATAAAATTATTAGTCCTCCCATAGTGGGTGTACCAATTTTTCTAATTATATGATCACTTGGGCCATCTTCTCTAATTGGATTATGAATTTGTTTTGATGAAAAAAACTTTATTAATGGGTTTCCAAATAAAAAAACAACTGCCATAGCTGTAAACATAGAAAGTCCAGTTCTAACTGTTAAATATTTAAAAACATTTAGAAAACTGAATTGATCAACCAGGATTGAAAAAAGCTCGAATAACATTAGGTTTTTGTTCCAATATTTTTTGTTATCTGGTTAAGACCTGTTGAATTTGAACCTTTAATCATTAGAAAATCATTATTTTTTAAATCATTTTTTATTATATCTAGAATATCACTTGTTGATTTAAGCACTTTTCCTTTTTTTTGTGTTCTAATTTTGTTGAAAGTATCAATGATATTATTCCCATAAACAAACAATTTTTTGAATTTTGCCTTATTGATTTCTTTTGCTGCCTCAATATGAAGTTTTTTTGAAAATTTTCCTAATTCCAACATATCACCTAATAGTATAAATTTTTTATCTGGATTTATTTCTAAATTATCAAATTTTTTAATTGAAAAATTTAGTGATAATGGATTTGAATTATAACTTTCATCTATTATGTTTATTTTTTTAGAACCAAGACTAATTTTCTTAATATTTCCTCTACCGATAGGTATTTGGTAATTATAAAAAAAGTTATTTTTTATTTTATCAATAATGCTCAAACTTTTACATACTGCGACAGAAGCTAATATATTATCTACATAAGGTAATAAATTGTTATGAATTTTAAAATTATAAATTCTAGTATCTACACTAACAAATATAATACAGTTTTTTTTAGTTTTTTTTATTTCAAATAATCTAATATTAGAATTTTTATGTTTTCCAAAAGAAATAATATTTAAATTGTTTTTTTTTGCTAATTTTGAAAAAAAATCAAAAAATTTGTCATCTTTATTTAAAATAATTGTTCCATTTTTTCTTATATTGGAAATAATCTCTGATTTAGCTTTAGCAATGTCAAACAAAGTTCTAAAGTTTTTAGCGTGTGCATAACTGATATTTGTAATAATTCCAATGTCTGGTTTAATTATTTGTGATAAAAAATCTATCTCTCCTTTTTTATCCATACCAATTTCAAATATTCCATAAATTGTATTCTTGTTCAAATTTATTAAAGATATAGGTAAACCAAATTTATTGTTGAGTGAATTTTTTGAAAAAGTTGTAGAATAACTTTTTTGTAGACATTGACCTAATAACTCTTTTAGCGATGTCTTGCCAGAAGATCCTGTTATTGCAACTTGAGATGCACTAGAAGAAACTCTTATCTTATGAGATAATTCAACTAGTAATTTTAAAGTATTTTTAACATTAATTTTTTTTTGATTAAGATTTTTAGTATTTTGAAGTATTGCAAGTTTTGCTCCATTTTTGATGGCCTCATCAGCAAAATCATTACCATTTAAAGATTTGCCCTTAATTCCAAAGAAAATTTTGTCTTTATTCGATACTTTTGAGTTGGTGCTTATTTTAAAATTTTTTAATTTATCTAATTTCTTATTTTTTATTATTTCTCTAATTATATTTAATTTCCAATCATTTGATAAATATCTATTTTTAAAAATTATAGATTTTCTTATATTATCTTTATCTGAAAATTTTTTTTTAATTTTATATTCTTGAGTGCTTTCGTGCCCTTTCCCTGCAATAATAAGAACTTCATCAGACTTGCTATTTAAAATTGCTTTTCTTATAGCTAATTTTCTTGAGGGTATTTCAATCATTTTGGATGGCAGTATTGACTTCTTAATATTATCTCTTATTTTTTTTGGACTCTCATTTCTGGGGTTATCATCTGTAAGATAAATGAAATTACATAATTTATTTACAATTTTACCCATGATTGGTCTTTTTTCTTTATCTCTTTCACCACCACATCCAAATAAAATATTAATTTTTCTTAGACCAAACTGTTTTTTGACATTTTCTATACAAGTTTTAAGTGCTTCAGGAGTATGAGCATAATCCAAAATTACTATAGAATTATCTTTAGTTTTTCCAACTAACTCCATTCGTCCGTTTGTTGGTTTAACATATTCAAGTGTTTTAATAATATTATCAATTTTTAAATTACTTCTAAGTGCTGCAGCAACTGCCATCATTAAATTTTTAATTTGTATTTCTCCAATTAAGCTAGTTTTAAATTGATATTGTTTATTCTGGTAAGAAAATTTTACATGCTGATTATTATTTAAAATTTTAATCGAAATAATTTTCAAATTACTATTGTATTTTCCAATACTTAATAAATTCAATTTCTTTCTTTTGGCAATTTTTTTAAAAATGTTAGATAGTTTTGTATCACTATCGTATACCAAATTACCGTTTATTTTTGTTAATTCATTAAATAAAATTAACTTTGAATTAAAATAATTTTTATAATTTTTATGATAATCTAAATGATCCCTACTTAAGTTTGTGAATATAGAAGTATTGAAATTTATACCATGTAATCTTTTTTGGTGGAGTCCATGGCTAGAGGCCTCTAATATTATATTTTCAATTTTTTTACGCTTCAAATTTGAAAGTAATTTATTTATTGTGATTGAATCAACAGTAGTATTATCAAGTTTTAAATTAATGTTATCTGATTTAACACCAAGTGTTCCAATTGAAGCTACCTTTTTTTTATTAAGTTTTAATATCTGATAGTAAAAATTTGCTATAGATGATTTGCCGTTTGTGCCTGTCACAGCAATTATATTTTTTGGTTTTTGAGAATAATATCTTGTTGCAAAATTTGATAAAGCTAATCTAGGATCACTTACTTTAATATAAACTATACCTTTATTAACACCAGTTTTAAACTTATTTGATACTATTACTTTAGCTCCATTTTTTATAGCTTCTGTTATGTAATTATTACCATTAATTTTATTTCCCTTAATGGCAAAAAATATGTAATTTTTTTTTATTTTTTTTGAGTTAAATTCAAATCCCTTGATACTTTTATAATTTATTTCTTTTTTTAAATTTTTAGAAAAATTTATTAAATTCATCATGAAATTTCTTAATATTTTATGGCTAAAATAGGCCCAATTTTTTCAATTATATTTTTTGCAACTTCAACTGAAGTCCAACCAGCTGTATTAAAAGGAGTTCCAACTATTTTTGTTTTTTTTCCATCAATATTATATTCATAAACATATGTTTTACTTAATTTTGGTTCATCCAATAAAACAATTAATACATATTTTGGATCAGATACTGGGAAAATTGATGCAAAAGTATTTACCTTTTTTTTGGAATATTTTCCCTTGATTGACTTTTGTGCTGTACCTGTTTTTCCTGCAATTTCATAACCAATGATGTTGGCTAGATTAGCGGTGCCCTGCTCCGATGTTACAATTTTTCTTAAAATCTTATTAATTTTACTTGAATTTTCTTCACTTATTATTTGTTCACCTTTTTTTATATTAAGCTCTTTTTTAATTAAAGTTGGTTTTATTTTATATCCACCATTTGCGATTATTGCATAGCCTTTTGCAAGTTGAAGAGGGGTTGTTGTTATTCCATGACCATAAGCAGAAGTGGCAAGTTTACATTTACCCCATTTAAATGGAATTGGATTTCCAACTTCTTCAATATCAAATTTTGTTTTATTTATTAAATCTAAATCTTCTAAAAACTTTCTAAAATTTTCTAATCCAACTTTCTGTGCAATTTTAATTGAACCAATGTTACCTGATCTAATCAATATTTCTTCTGCTGTAAGGCTTGATGGAATATCCATATCATATTCAGAAATTGATCTCCCAGCACATTTTATTTTTTTTGGTAGATTTTCGAATAATGTATCTTTTCCAACAATGCCTTGTTGAAATCCAGCAGCTAATGTAAATGTTTTAAATACAGATCCGAGCTCATATACGCCTTTTGTTGATCTATTTATAAATTTTTTGTCTGAGATATTTTTTCTTTTATTTAAATCAAAATCTGGAAGAGAAACCATTGAAAGAATTTCTCCATTATTTATATTCATTAAAATAGCTGTACTTCCATAACTATTAAAAATGTCTTGAAATTTTAATAGCTCCTGCCGAGTCAAATATTGTATTTCAGTATCTAAGGTTAATTTTAAAGGCTTGTTGGAAGTGGTTAATTCGTAATCAAATGATTTTTCTATACCTGATACACCATTATTGTCTGTATCAATCTGTCCCAATATATGACTGAAAAGACTACCATTAGGATAAACACGTGCAATTTTTTCTTCTTCTTTAAATGACTTTTCACCTAATAATTTTATTTTTTCAAGTTTCTCTGGAGATATTTTTTTTTTTACATAAAAAAACTTATTTCCATATATTTCTTTATCAAAGTTCTTTTGGGGAAAAATTAATCTTAAAGAAATTAATAATTTTTCTTTATCAATTAGTTGACTTGGATTAATGCCTAAATTGGTTACGCGGACAGTTTTAGCAATAATATTTCCATCTCTATCCATAATAGAGGCTCTATATTTTTCTTTTTCTTTTATTATTTCTGCTTGTGTTGTTTTTTTAAAACCTAAATAAACAGTTTTAGATGAGAAAATTGCTGTAATTATAAAAAAAATAAAGAAAATAAATGCAATTCGCTCAAAAGATATCTTTAAATTTGATTTATTTTCCTGAAAGTTGAAATTCTCATCAATATTATTCATTTTTAATAATATAATTTTTTAAATCTTTAATTTTTTTTTTTTTTAATTCCTCATCAAAATACTTTTGAGAATATTCCATTAATTTATTTGGAGATGTAAGATAATTGTAATCCAATAAAACAAGTTCATATTTATTCTCTAAGGCTCTAATATTTTCCTGTGTTTCAAATATTTTTTTATCAAGTTGTTTTGTGGAATTTTTTGTAAAAGTTGTTGAAATAATTAATAAGATTATCGGAATAAATATAAGAATTTTTTTAAACATCAAAGCTTAAGTTTTCGATATCTTTTAAATATTTAAATTGATTAACAAAATTTTTAAAATTACATCCATTATCTACTTTATAAGCAAATCTAAGTTTTGCAGATCTTGATGATGGATTAATTTTAATTTCAAAAGGTGATGGAATTATTGGTTTTTTTTTCATTAATTTAAAATATTTTTTTTCTGTAATAGATTTTGGCAAATACCTAGAAAAATTTTTTGTTTCTGAATATTCTTTAAAAAAAAATTTTACTATTTTATCCTCAATTGAATGAAAAGTTACAACTGCTATTACTCCTCCAATAGGTAGGATATTATATGCATTTATTAACCCATTCATAAGTTCAGAAATCTCTTTATTTACATATATTCTAAGAGCTTGAAAAATTTTCGTAGATTTATTTTTTCCACTTTTGTTTTTTTTTATACTTTCAACAATTTCTACAAGATTTTCTGTCTCGATTTTTCTATTTTCTCTTAGTTGCACGATTTTTTTTGATATTGGTTTTGCATATTTTTCGTCACTAAAGTATTTAAAAATTTTATAAAGATTTGTTTGACTCATGCGTGTAATTACATCGTGACAAGAAAAATCATTTAACCCCATTCTCATATCTAATTTACCCTTGCTCTTAAAAGATAGTCCTCGATTTAAGTCAGATATTTGATTTAATGAATATCCTAGATCAAAAATGACACCTTTAATATTTTTATTTTTGATTTGGTCTATACTTGAAAATTTTGAGTTATAAAATTTAAATCTTTTTTTATTTCTTGAAAGAAGTTCGTTTGCAATACTTTTTACAGATTTATCTCTATCGAATGCTATAACATTATTTGAAGATTCTTCTAATATTTTCTTTGAGTAGCCACCAGCACCAAAAGTGCAGTCTATAAATGTGCCACCATAAAGAGGGGAAATAATACTAACTAGTTCATTTAGTAATACTGGAAAATGTTTTTCCAGATTTATGGTGGCATTCATTTATTTTTTTGAAGACCATTAATTTTTTTGTCTTCTCAAAAATGCCGGGATTTCTAAATCTTCTTCTTCTTCTGAATTTGTATCTTCTGAATTATTTAACAATTCTTCATTATAATCTGAATTAAATAATTCAGGTGCATCATCATCACTTAATTCAAAATTCTCTAGGCCATTGTTTTCTGAAATTTGTTCTTCAGTCTTATTGTCAATATCAACATTATCTGCATTTGCAGAAGGGACTTCCGGTTGCTCTAAAGTCTCACTTTTTAAAGTGCTTGATATCTCATTTAAATCACTGCTATCTACACCGTTGGAAGCTAATTCTTCTTTTTGTACTTCTTCTTCTATTTTAAGTGCATTTGCTCCATTAGTAATTATCGAATTACTATTATTTGTAAATTGAAATGATTGTGTAGATCCAGAATTTGAGAATTCGGAGTAGCCTGGATTCCTATTTTGAATTCTATGAACCATATTTATAACAGACTTTGGCTCAGGTTGCTGACCATCTAAAGCAGTAGCAACTATAGAAACTCTCATTAATCCATCTAAACTTTCATCTGTTATAGCTCCGATAATTAATTCAGCTTCTGGGTCAACCTCTGCTCTAACTTTATTAACTGCCTCATCAACCTCAAATAATTTTAAATCCTTACCTCCGGTTATATTCACTAAAAGTCCTTTAGCCCCTTTTAATGAATAATCATCAATTAAAGGATTGTTTATTGCAGATTCTGCTGCTTTAACAGCTCGCCCTTCACCTTCAGCCTGACCTGTTCCCATCATTGCTTTGCCCATTGAACTCATAACCGTTTCAACATCAGCAAAATCTAAGTTTATAAGCCCAGGTCTTACCATTAAATCAGTTATACTTTGAACACCATGAAGCAAAACATCATTTGATAAAGCAAAAGATTCTTCAAAAGTTGTTTGTTCGCTAGCTATTTTAAAAAGATTTTGATTAGGAACAACTATTATAGTATCAACATGTTTTCGAAGCTCTTCTAAACCTTGTTGAGCTTTTCTCATTCTTGAGGGGCCTTCATATAAAAATGGAAGAGTAATAACCCCAACTGTTAAAATGTTTAATTCTTTTGCTGCTCTTGCTATAACATGCGCAGATCCCGTTCCAGTTCCACCACCCATTCCAGCTGTGATGAAAACCATATTTGCACCCTGTAATATATTTACAATTTCATTTAGTGATTCATCTGCAGCAGCTTGGCCGATATCTAGTTTTGCACCTGCTCCTAGTCCCTTAGTTAAGTTTAATCCCATTTGTATTTTTGTTTGCGCCTTACTTAATCTTAGATCTTGAGCATCTGTATTTACCGCAATAAACTCAACTCCCTGAAGGCCAGCGTCAATCATACCATTTATTGCATTTCCACCCGCTCCTCCTACTCCTAAAACTAGAATCCTTGGTTTAAGTTCTTTTATATCCGGTGTTTTAAAGTTTATTGTCATTTTCTCCCCTTTTAGTTATTAAATTGTTTTTCCCATTTAAGACTTGCTCTATTGATGTTTGATTTTTTTCTAGCGTTTGCCCTAAATTTCTCAAAAAGTGTTGGTTCCCAGATTTGAAATGTTTTACCTTGACCAACAAATAACATGCTATTTTTGATTTTTGCATGTTTTAATAATTTTGGAGTTATTTGAACTCTGCCTTCACTATCAAATTGTAAATTTATACTTTCCGATAATATAGATGTTGCAAAATAATCTTTTTTTTCCTCAAAAGGACTCAGTGAGTCAATTGCATTTGAAATTTTTTCTATTCGATCTTGCGGCCATGCTTCAATACATTGATTATTAAAAGATGGATAGCAAATTATACCGTTGTAACCTATATTTGACAAATATGATCTATATGAAGCAGGCACTGAAACCCTTCCCTTTTTGTCCAATTTGTTTTCGTAAGTTGATAAAAACATAAACCATATTATCCCAAATTTGGGTATTTATGGGATATTATGGGTTTTATTTAAAAGCGTCAATAGCTAATATTATGGAGCATTAATTTAAGAATTTACTAATTATTTGGATTTATTTTTATGATAGGCCAGATAAACTATAAGCCGGGTTCTGTCATTTAAACTTATCATTTATCTAGGCTTTAAATCACTTTAAAGCTCAAGCAACTAACCCTGATGACTAGCCAAAGACTGCTTTTAGTTATTTATAACAATGTCATCTCTACTCAGTCTTGCTCCCAGTGGGGTTTTCCATGCGCTAGTTGTTACCAACCTAGCCGGTGTGCTCTTACCACACCTTTTCACCCTTGCCTTGATAAGGCGGTTTATTTTCTGTGGCACTATCCCTAGGGTTTCCCCCGCCAGTGATTAACTGGCACTGTGTCTTTGTAGAGCCCGGACTTTCCTCTTTAAAAAAATAAAGCGATAAGTCATTTATCTGGCGAGTAAAGAGATATTCTTTTTTTTGTTAATTTCAACTCTTATTAGTTCAATTAAATCAACGATTTTAAAATCGCATAACATTCTCTATCGACTATACTGCTGACTAATTCAGGTCTAAATCTCCTTTGAAAGCTTTTATAAATTTTGATTTTGTCCTTAGCATTCCTCGAGAATTTATACCCAAACTTGAATAATAATTTATAAAAATTTTTTGTTTTATTTAATTTTAAGTTTCTAAGTTTTTTAGATCTTTTTTTACTAATATTATGCCATAAAGATAATTTTTCCTTATGAAGTAATTTCCATGGAAATTTTTCTCCAGGATCTTTTTTTCTTAATGGAGCAATATCTGAATGTCCTAATATATCTTCATTTTTTATTTTATATTTTTTTTTTAAAATTTTAGATAGTTCTATAATTGATTTAATTTGTTTTTTTTTAAAATTTTCATAACCATGTTGATGCCCGGGATTAGATATTTCTATACCAATAGATTTAAAATTTAAAAAAAAATCTTTTTTCCACGAAGAAATACCTGCATGCCATGCTACATATAAATCAGGCACCATTTGTATAATTTTGCCATTTGATTTAATCAAATAATGACAACTCACTTTAGAATTTTCATCTATAAGCCTTTTTATTGCTCCATTCTCAGATTTCATGCCAGTATAATGGAAAATTATATATTTTATATCTGAGCCTCGTCTTTTACTTGAATTAAAATTGGGAGAGTAATTTATCGTCATTTTTTGAACATTTTCTTGCATAAATTAAAACAATTTACCTTTATATTACTATTTAATATATTATAAATGTTTTATGGGAAGTTTGAAGTCAGCTTTAATTTTACTTGTTTTTTTATCTATAAGTAATTTTGCAATAGCAGGTGATGATGGCAAAATTCAAATAAACGAAAAAAAAAATAACGGATACATAGAAACAAGTGATTGTTTTGAAAAAGTAAATAGGGGAATTTTCGGTTTTAATCAAGTATTAGATAAAGTGATTTTTAAACCTCTTGCAAAAGGATATAGAATGTTTCCTCAGCCAATTAGATCAGGCACAAGCAATGCCCTTACTAATTTAGGGAGTGTTGTGACTATACCCAACAATATACTTCAAGGACAATTTAAAAATGCTGGAGTAAATTCTGCAAGATTTGTTATAAATTCAACACTGGGAATAGCAGGAATTTTTGACGTCGCATCTTACTACGGATTAAAAAAACGTGATATGGAAGATTACGGTCAAACACTAGGAGTCTGGGGTGCTGGCCCAGGATGTTATTTTGTATTACCAGTTTTGGGGCCAACTACAGTAAGAGATGCTCTCGGATCAGTAGTTAATTTAATTGGTGGAGACGCTTGGTATAATGTTACTGTTGTAAACGACACTCATTATTTTTCTGAAACAGATTATTACGCATCTAAATTATTAGACGGAATTGATTTTAGAGCAAAAAACTTAGAGTCATTTGATAGTCTTGAAAATAGTTCAGTAGATCTTTACGCTTCTGTTAGAAGTCTTTATTTGCAGGATAGATACAGAAAAGTAAGAAATATTGATAAAACCACTGAAACTTTGAGTGACGACGACTGGGAAGAAGTAGATAATCAATAATCAATTTTTAAATGAAATTTTTTAGAATTTTATTTTTTTTTATTGTTTGTTTAAATTTAAATAATATTTCTTTAGCAAAAAATCCTAGCGATCTAATTAATAGTATTGTTGATGAAGCAGCTGGAATATTATCAAGCGATGATCCTGTAGAATCAAAAATAATTAAATTAAATGCCATAGCTGAAAGAAGTGTGGATATTAATGGTATTGGAATGTATACGCTAGGTAAATATCGAAAGACTATTAGTGATGAGCAAAAATCGAAATACCAAAAACTATTTAAGAGTTATTTTTTAAAAAGCTTTTCTAGTAGATTGGTTGATTATACAAATCCTAGAATAAATGTTGTTTCACAAAAAAAGATAAATGATAAATACACAATTGTTAATAGCATATTAGAGGCAACATCAAAAAGGCCACAAGTAAAAATAGATTGGAGAATTTATACAAAAAATCCAGATAGACCTTTGATAAGAGATCTAATTGTAGAGGGATTAAGTTTAGCCAGAACACAAAAGGAAGAGTTTAACTCAATTATACAAAATAATGATGGTGATATAAATGCATTATTTAAAACACTTGAAGAATTTTTAATTAAATAATTTAATAAAATCCGATTTCACTCAGACATATATCAGATTTAAAATCGTCAAATCCAGCAACTAAGCCAATAGATTTTATATTTTGTCCTAAGATACTTTTGGGTTGATAAAAATTTGATTTTTTAAATTCAACAAATGGTGCTCTAATAATAACCCATTTTTCAGATGAAAAAAAAGTGAAACTATAGTATTGCCACGGAGCTAATGTTAAACCAGTTCTTAAATGAAGATTGTAATTTTTTTCATTACCATAAACTTTTACGTATACTCCATTATAATCTTTACTATTAATTTCTGGATTTAATTTTGCTCTGATTTGAATAAATCCACCGTTATTTTTTGTAGAAACATCTCCTGTCATTTTATAACACTTAATTCCATCAACTTTCTCAATTATAAATTTTCCTGTTGATACACCTCCCATCACTTGATCGGTAATAAAATTCCATTTTTGAAATTGATTAGTTAAATTGGGATTATTTAATTTATCTAAAATCATATCTTTAGAAGAAACATGATTTTGGCATAATATAAATAAAATTAAAAATATTATTTTTTTCAAAACAAAATTACTTTTTTTTTGCAAGTTGTTGAAGAAGATAAATTTCTTTTTCTGTAAGTGTATTTTTTGCTTCTTTGATTTGATCCTCTAAACTGAATAGAGTTATTAATGAAAAAAATGACACTAATCCAGTTACTATAACAAAGTAAATTGAGCTCAAATCAACAATTATCAGTATTATAAATACACTTGTCCATCCAATAAATACTCCTCTTAAAATTGTACGATGACTTTTTAAGTCTGGTATTTTTATAAACTGGATAAACAAAAGTATTAAAAGAAGCATTATTCCTGAAATAGATGCACGTAATAATACTAATGTATCTAATCCTCCTCCATATAACTCTCTGTGAATTAGATATGCAACAACACCCTTATAAGCAAAATAAAAAAGAATTGTAGAAGATACAAATATTGAGATATAATATGATATTATCGGGCTGATATTTATTTTAAACTTCATTTTATTTATAAAGATATTACAATTTTAGTTAAATTTTGAAAAATTAAATTTATAAATACTTTATTTTTGCTAGATTTGGTGGGCCCGCCAGGACTCGAACCTGGGACCAATACATTATGAGTGTACTGCTCTAACCAACTGAGCTACAGGCCCTTAATTGAACACTTAATTATAACATTTTTTATAAGTTAGCAATTAAAGATAATTTAAAAATGGTGGGCCGTGTTGGTTACGCTCCAACTACCCCTGCAATGTCAATGCAGTACTCTACTATTGAGCTAACGGCCCTAACTTTCTAAGAAACTTTTTAATTGTTTTGATCTACTTGGATGTTTTAATTTTCTAAGTGCTTTAGCTTCAATTTGTCTAATTCTTTCCCTTGTAACAGAAAACTGTAATCCTACTTCCTCTAGTGTATGGTCTGTATTCATTCCAACACCAAATCTCATTCTTAAAACTCTTTCTTCTCTTGGTGTCAATGTTGAGAGTATTTTAGTAGTTGCCTCACTTAGGTTTGATTTAATTGCTTGTTCGAGTGGTGCTAGAGCTTTTGTGTCTTCTATAAAGTCACCTAAACTACTATCCTCTTCATCTCCCACAGGTTTTTCTAGTGATACTGGTTCTTTAGAAATTTTTAAAACTTTTCTAACTTTCTCTAAAGGCATTCTCAATTTTTTAGCCAATTCCTCAGGAGTTGCTTCTCTTCCAAACTCAGATAAAATTAGCCTTTGTGTTCTTACAATTTTATTTATTGTTTCGATCATGTGTACTGGAATTCTGATTGTTCTGGCTTGATCAGCAATTGATCTTGTTATTGCCTGCCTTATCCACCATGTTGCATAAGTAGAAAATTTATAACCTCTTCTGTATTCAAATTTATCAACGGCTTTCATAAGACCGATATTTCCTTCTTGAATTAAATCTAAGAATTGAAGGCCTCTATTTGTATATTTTTTCGCTATAGAGATTACTAATCTTAAGTTAGCTTCTACCATCTCTTTCTTGGCTATTCTTGACTCTTTTTCACCCTTTTGAACTCTACTTACTAATTTTTTGAAATCGGTGACTGAAATACCTAACTTGTGACTTATTTCAACAAGTCTGTCTCTTATATTTTTAAATTCGTTTTTATTTTTTTGAAAAAATTTTTTCCATACTTCATTTGTATCTAAAAACTCTTTTAAGTTTGGATTGATTTCGTTGCCAACGTAAAATTTAATAAATTCATCTCTAGATATTTTAGAGTCAATTGCTAGCCTTAATAAGTTTCCTTCTAGAGAGACAATTTTTTTGTTTTCAGCATAATGCTTTTGGACTAATTCCTCTAAAACTGAAGGAGAAAGCTGTAAAGATTTTATTTGATCTAAAATATTTTCAACAATTTTTTTATAATTTGCTTCCTTTGATGAAGAGAATTTATTTGAATTCAAAATAGATTGAAGTTTTTCATTTTGATATTTAATTAACTTATTGTACTCTTTAGTCAAAGAATGAACTGTTTCTAAAACTTTTGGTTTGATTTCAGTTTCCATTGCAGCCAAAGTTGGATTAAATTCATCGTCATCAACATTATTATTCTCATCTTGGCTTTGTTCATCGTCCTGCTTTTTTGTTTTAGTATTATTAGTATTTTCTTCGTCATCCATATAATTTGTATCGATATCGATAATTTCTCTGACTAAAATTTCATCATTATGAAGTTTGGTGTTCCATTCAAAAAATTGTTGTGCTGTTATTGGACTTTGAGATAGTGCATTTAACATTACATCTTTGCCTGCTTCAATTCTTTTCGCTATGGCAATTTCACCTTCTCGTGATAATAATTCCACACCTCCCATTTCCCGGAGATACATTCTTATTGGGTCATCACTTTTTTCTAAAGCTTTTCCCTCTTCTTTTGATGACGAATCTTTTTTCCTTAAAATCTTATAGTCTGATTTTTTTTCAACTAGAACAATACTTTCATCAAGAATATGAATAAAAGCTTGAGCAAGATTTTCACTTGATAAATTTCTTTTACCTAAAGACTTATTTAATTCTTCATGGGTAATAAATCCTCTATGGATCCCTCTGCCCATTAATCTTGCAAATGATTTTGTAATTATTCGTTCCACAATAAAAAGTTTGATGGTCTTATATAATGTCTATTACAAAAAAATCTATGTGATTTTTTTTATTTTTAGTTGATTTTTTGTAGCTTTTTTAACTCTTTTATCTTATTAAATGTGCTTTCGCTCATATCTTCTAAAAACTTTGATTCTAATTCAGATATTCTTTGCTCTAATTCATAATGTTTAAGATCTTGTATAATCTCTTTAAAAATCTCTAAAATTTTTTCTTCATCATTTAAGTTTTTTGAAATTATGTGTTTGACAGAAGCATAATTCATAACTCTATTAACAAGATTTTTATCCACATTTAATTTTTGTAAGTCTAAATTTATTAAATTTTCTGATTGGCTTAAAATTTCAGCAAATAATTGCTTGTTTTCATCGCTATATAATTTGACTCTATCTATTAAATGAAAGTTTTTCTGAATTAATTTAGGTTTAGAAAGCAATATATATAAAAATGAAAATTCTTTTATTTCAAAAGATTTTAACGACTTTGTCTCATTGTAGTAACTTTTAGTTTTAGCAAGAGATTTTGGAAATGTTTTATAATTTTTATTGAATTTTGAGTTAATATTTGGTGTTAACTCTGAAACTTTTTCAAGAAAATACTCTAGAGTATATTTTTTCACAAAACTGTCTTTTATATTTGATGCAATCTCTCTTAGTTTTTTTTCAAAGATTGCTCGCGAACTAGGGCTTTCCGTCGTTTGACTCATATAATGTTCAAAAATAAATTTATGAATAGGTATTATTTTATGATTTGAAATTTCTAAGAATTTCTCTCTACCAAATTTATTTACATAATTATCTGGATCTAAATTATCTTCTAAAAGTAGAAAAGAAATTTTTTTGTCTGGTTTTAATTCATCTATAATATTCTCTGCAGCTCGTAGCGCAGCTTTATAACCACTTTGATCACCATCAAAACATATAATGACATGATTATAGAATTGATTTAAAATTTGTATCTGTTTGCTTGTCAAAGCAGTTCCCAAGTTTGCAACAGTATTTTCTATTCCATTTTTTGATAAACCAATAACATCCATATACCCCTCTACTAAATAAACATCTTCTAATTTATTTGATAATTTTCTTGCTTTATCAAGGTTATATAAATTAGAGCCTTTCTTGAAAAAAGGTGTTTCAGGTGAATTAATATATTTAGCTAAATTTTTATTTTCGTCTACAATTCTTCCTCCAAAACCTATTATATTACCTGATATATTTTTTATTGGAAAAATTATTCTGTTTCGAAATCTTGATATATATTTTTTTTTCTTCTCATCAAAGTAAAATAAACCCGTGTCTTTGATAATTTCTTCATCAAAATCCTTTTTTAGGACTTCATAATAATCTAAATCCTCTGTGACAAAGCCAAGATCAAAATTCTTAACTTCAACACCAGACAGTCCTCTTGATTTAAGATAATTTTTTGCATTAATTGAATTTTTATTTTTAAATAATTCATTTTTATAAAAATCAGAAAAATTACTACATATAGATTTATATAATTTCCATTTAATCTCTCTTTCCTCATCTTGTTTTGAAAATGTATAAGGTTGCATGCCCGCAAGATTTGAAAGCATTTTAACTGCTTCACCAAATCTAAGGTTTTGAGTTTTCATTACAAAGTCAAAAATGTTTCCATGTTCACTTGTGCTAAAGCAATGGTAAAATTCTTTTTCATCATTGACTGTAAATGATGGAGTTTTCTCCGTTTTAAATGGTGATAAGCCAACAAACTCTTTACCTCTTTTTTTAAGTTTAACAGTTTTAGAGACAACTGTTGAAACTTTTAATCTAGTTTTAATTTCGTCTAAATATTCCTTTGGATATTTCATTAGCTATTAAGTAAATTTTTAATAATCTGTCCTGCCTTAGAAAAATCAATTGTATCAGAATGGTTTTTTTTCAATTCACCCATGACTTTACCCATATCCTTAATTGAAGATGCTCCAGAACTTTTTATAATTTCTTCACATATTTTTTTTGTATCCGCCTCAGATAATTGCTTAGGTAAATATTCGGATAAAACATCAAGCTCTCCTTGCTCAATTTCTAATAAATCTGACCTGTTATTTTTTTTATATATTTCAATTGATTCGGATCTTTGTTTGATCATTTTTTTTAAGAGTTTTTTTATATCCTCATCGTCTGTGTCCTTTTTATTTGGGCCAGATCTGTTGTTAATATCTAAGTCCTTAACTCCAGATAAAATTAACCTATAAGTTGATATCTTATTTTTATCTTTTGATTTTAAAGCATTTTTGTAATCGTTATCTATTTTATCTCTCAAAGACATACTAGAATGTACTTCATAGACAAAATTGTTCAAAAGAAAAAATTGTATTTTTAGAAAATTATTATAGAGCTGTTGCGGATATATACGTTTTATTGTATTAACCTTTAACTCATGAGTTGTAATTGACTTTAAAACGAAAAAATAAAAACTCACACCTCTCAGATTTTAGTAAAGCTATTTTGGTTCTCGAAAATAAATCATTTTTTAAAGGAATTGGACTAGGATATATAGGAGAGGCAACCGGAGAGGTATGCTTTAATACGTCATTAACCGGTTATCAAGAAATTATATCTGATCCATCGTATGCAGGGCAGATAATAAATTTTACATTTCCACACATTGGGAACGTTGGGGTTAATAAAGAAGACATAGAGTCAGATAAAATATGGACAAGAGGAGTTATTTTTAATTCAGAGATAACAAGTCCTTCTAATTATAGATCTCTTCAAAATTTAGATAAATGGCTTAAAAAGAATAAAATAGTAGGCATAACTGGTCTCGATACAAGAAGTTTAACAAATTTTATAAGAGATAAGGGGGCTCCAAAAGGAACAATATCAAACAATAAAAATGGAAAATTTAATATTAATAAATTAATAAATAAATCAATTAAATGGCCTGGTTTAAGCGGAATGGATTTGGCGCAAGAAGTCACAACTAACAAAACATATATTTGGAAAGGACATAAAACTTGGAAAAAAAATAAAGGTTATGAAAGAAATAAAAAGAAAAAATTTAGAGTTGTTGCAATAGATTATGGAATTAAAAAAAATATACTTAGATATTTCTCTGACTTTGATTGTGAGGTTAAAGTTGTTTCCTGTAAAGAAAATGCCGATAACATAATTAATCTAAAACCACATGGGATTTTTTTGTCAAACGGTCCTGGAGATCCTGCCGCAACAGGTAAATATGCAATTAAAGTTGTTAAAAATTTAATAAAAAAAAATATTCCTTTATTTGGAATATGTTTGGGTCATCAAATTTTAGCTTTAGCATTAGATGCAAAAACCAAAAAAATGAAATTAGGGCATAGAGGTGCAAATCATCCAGTTAAAAATTTAATTACAAAGAAAGTTGAAATTACAAGTCAAAATCATGGATTTGAGGTTGTTAAAGAAAGTTTAAAAAGAAATACAGAAATAACCCACCTATCATTATTTGACAATTCTATAGAAGGAATAAAGTTAAAAAACAAACCAGTTTTCTCAGTCCAATATCATCCTGAGGCTAATCCTGGACCACAAGACAGTAAATATTTATTTAGTAATTTTGTTAAAGAAATAAAAAAATATGCCAAAAAGAAAAGACATTAAAAAAATTTTAGTTATTGGAGCTGGTCCAATTATTATTGGTCAAGCCTGTGAATTTGATTATTCAGGAACACAGGCATGTAAAGCATTAAAAGATGAGGGTTATAAAGTAATACTAATCAACTCAAATCCAGCAACTATAATGACTGATCCTGGTATTGCTGATAAAACTTATATCGAACCAATATCTTTGGAAGTACTAGAGGAAGTCATCAAAAAAGAAAGGCCTGATGCTATTCTACCTACAATGGGCGGTCAAACAGCATTAAATCTTGCAATTAACGCGGAAAAAATTGGTTTACTTAAAAAGTATAAAATTGAACTTATAGGAGCTAACTCAAAGGCAATAGCGAACGCTGAGGATAGAAAAAAATTTAGAAAAAATATGTCTGATATTGGTATTGATTTACCAAAATCAGAAGTTCTCAATAAATTTTCAAATGCGAAAAAATGTTTAAACAAAATAGGATTACCTGCAATTATTAGACCTTCATTTACATTGGGTGGATTAGGTGGAGGAATTGCTAGAACACAAAAAGATTTTTTTAAGATTGTTAAAGAAGGAATGAACGAGTCTCCTCAAAATCAGGTTTTGGTTGAAGAATGTTTAGATGGTTGGAAAGAATTTGAGATGGAGGTTGTCAGAGATAGAAATGATAATTGTATAATTATCTGTTCAATAGAAAATGTTGATCCAATGGGAACTCATACTGGTGATTCTGTTACAATAGCTCCAGCATTAACTTTGACAGATAAAGAATATCAAGTAATGAGAAATGCATCTATTGCTTGCTTAAGAAAAATAGGTGTTGAAACAGGCGGTTCCAATGTTCAGTTTGCCATAAATCCTAAAAATGGAAGGATGGTAATTATTGAAATGAATCCCAGAGTTTCAAGGTCATCTGCGTTAGCTTCAAAAGCAACGGGATTTCCAATAGCAAAAGTAGCAGCAAAATTAGCCGTTGGTTATACTCTTGATGAACTACAAAATGAAATAACAAAAGTAACACCAGCTTCTTTTGAACCAACAATTGATTATGTTGTAACAAAAATTCCAAGGTTTACGTTTGAAAAATTTTCTGACACAGAAGCAATTTTAGGCACATCCATGAGATCAGTTGGTGAAGCAATGGCAATTGGGAGAAATTTCAAAGAGTCTTTTCAAAAAGCCCTGGTTTCACTTGAAACTGGTTTTTCTGGATTAGACAATATTTTTAGTTACACAAAAAAAGAGATTTTGAAAAATTTAAAAATCAATATTCCAAATAAATTGCTATTAATTGCTGAAGCTTTTAGAAAAAAAATTTCTTTAGATGTTATATATAAATTATCAAAAGTAGATCCATGGTTTTTAAATCAAATTAAGGAAATAGTTGACGAAGAAAAAATATTAAATTCAAAAGGGCTACCCAAAACTTTTGAGGAATTTAATAGAATAAAATCAATAGGCTTTTCTGACAAAAAGATCTCACAATTAACTGGTCAAAAAGAAACAATCGTCAAATCTAGAAGAAAAAGTTTAAAAGTTATGCCTGTTTTTAAGAAAGTTGATACCTGTGCTGCTGAATTCAAATCTTTCACACCTTATATGTATTCTACATATCAAAGAAATTTTTCTATTAAAACTGAATGTGAAGCTGAGCCAAGCAATAAAAAGAAAATAATTATTTTAGGTGGAGGGCCAAATAGAATTGGTCAAGGTATAGAGTTTGATTACTGCTGTTGTCAGGCTAGCTTTTCTTTAAAAGAGGCAGGTTTTGAAACAATAATGATAAATTGTAACCCAGAAACTGTTTCTACAGATTATGATACAAGTGATAGATTATACTTTGAACCTTTAATTGAAGAGTATGTTGAGAATATAATTTTAAAAGAAAAATCAAAAGGAAATCTAATTGGGATTATTGCACAATTTGGAGGCCAAACTCCTATCAAATTAGCTAAGTTTTTAGATGAAAATAAATTACCTATTTTAGGGACACAATATAAATCGATTGATCTTGCAGAAGATAGAGACAGATTTAGAGAGTTGCTTATAAAGCTTAAATTAAAACAAGCTGAAAGTGGAATAGCCTACAAATTCGATCAAGCTGTTAATGTTGCTGAACAAATTGGATTACCTGTAGTTGTTAGACCTTCTTATGTTTTAGGTGGAAGAGCTATGGAAATTGTTCATGACAAAAGTCAATTGAAACAATTTATAAATGAAGCCTTCAAAGCATCAGAACAAAATCCAATCTTAATTGATAAATTTATCGACAATGCAATGGAAGTAGATGTAGATGCAATTTCTGACGGAAAAGACGTTTATGTTGCTGGAATAATGCAACATATTGAAGAAGCCGGGATTCATTCTGGAGACTCTGCTTGTTGCTTGCCGCCGGTATCAATAAAGGCAAATCTTTTAAGAGAACTTAAAATACAAACAAGAAAATTAGCTCTGGCGTTAAAAGTTAAAGGATTTTTAAATATTCAATTTGCAATTAAAAATGATGAAATTTTTGTCATTGAAGTTAATCCTAGAGCAAGCAGAACTGTACCCTTTGTTTCAAAAGCAAACGGTATTCCACTTGCAAAAATTGCATCAAGAATAATGTCGGGAGAAAAATTAAGTAAGTATAAATTAAAATACAAAACCAATAAAAAATTTGCTGTTAAGGAAGCAGTATTTCCATTCAATAAATTTCCAGATAGTGATTTATTACTTGGCCCTGAGATGAAGTCTACTGGTGAGGTAATGGGTTTTGATGATGATTTTGGAATGGCTGTTGCAAAAAGTCAAATTGCTGCTTCTAATTCATTGCCAACTAAAGGAATGGCATTCTTATCAGTAAAAGACTCTCACAAGCAAGAAATAATAGGTGTTGCACAAAGATTAATAAAACTTGGATTCACACTTTCTGCGACCAAAGGAACGTCAGAGATTCTAAATCAAAATGGAATGAAATGTAAAAAAATTAATAAAGTGAGTAGTGGTAGACCACATATAGTAGATGTTTTAAATTCTAAAAAAATATCTTTGGTAATAAATACTGGAGGTGGAAATTCTGAACATAGGATTAGTGATGCTAGAGCATTAAGAAGAGGAACTCTTGCAAACAAAATTCCTTATTGTACGAATATGTCTACAGCCTATTCATTCTTAGAAGCAATAAAATCATTAAAAACAACCAAGTTAAGAGTAAAATCTCTGCAAGATAATTAATTTTAATTGACTTTCCAATCTGTCTCAAATGTAACATAATTTACTTGAAGACATCTTCTCTCTTTTACTATTTCTTTTTTTTCCATACCGTGCCAAGTGTTAGGGCCACTTGAAAAGAAATAGCCATAATTATCCTTATAAGGAACAGTTTTTGCTAATTTTAGATTTTCATCATAAAAATCTGTACCTAAATCTTCTTTTTCATTATGCCTATTTACGAATAATAAACATGACATCAGTTTCTCTTTAATATCGCAATGTGGTTTTAACCAGAATCCTTTTCTATCACATATAACTTCAACTCTTACATATGAATTTGAAAGATCTTTATTTATCATTTCAGAAATTTTTTTATAAGTTGATGGATTTTGAAGTTCTTTAATAAATTCAACAAGATTAGGAAATTGATTTGAGTTTTCTTTGGTCACAAAACATCTAAATTTTAGTGCCTTGCCTCCGTCTGATATACCTTCTCTAAACTTACCTTCACCTCCATCAATTGCTCTAGTACCATCGTAGTTTAAATTATGTTCTATCGGATTAGCTATATCAGCGTTTATAATTTCCTGAACTTGGCCGTCAGTTAGTGGTTGATTTAATTCCCAATGTTCAAAAGGAATTTTGTGATTTGACGAATTTTTTAATATTGAATTTAAAAATGCCATTATAATTGAATTTTATCTTTAATGATATTTGCTACTCTATTCGTTTCATCTAATTTTTCATAGTTCCAATTTTCTAATTTTTCTCCTAATTCTCTAACAATTTTCATTTCTTGAAATAATTTTCTAAAATTTTTAAATCTTTTATCGCTTTTTTTAGGTGGAATAGTGGCAATATAAATTGGCTTGCCTGTTAAAGCTGCCTCTGAAATCATAGAGCTTGAATCGCACGTAATAACTATATGTTTTGATATTGCAAGCGCACTTAAATAGGCCTTTTTATCAACACCATCTAATACTAAATGATCGTTTCCAAAATATATTTTTGCATGTTCTATAGTTCCCTTTGGCGTTCTCATAGAAGGGATGACTACTAAATTAAGATTATTTTCTTTAACTAAATAATTTACTTTTGAAAAAATTTCTTGGATATTTCTATCTGAATAATCATAATACTGGGTAGGACCACCAATTATTAAAGAAATTATATTTTTATCCCTCAATTTGCTTGAAATACTAAACAAATATTCTTTGTCTTTTTCAATTTCTTCACTTGTTAAATAATGAATAGCTCCTTTTGTTTTTAATACATTATCTCCATCAAGATTATCGTGCTCTGGCACTACAACTAGATCAAAATTATCAAGTTTTATCTTTGGGTTTTGAATATGAATGTTAAATACTTTTTTCTTTGAATTTTTTTTTAAGAATAATGATGGAATAATACTTTTTCTTCCACATGAAATTATTAAATCAACATCTTCACATTCAATTTTTTTAAAAACTGAGTCGGATATTGGAGTGAATTTCGGCGGTATAACTTTCCAGAAACCTTTTGTTTCAACTGTGTGGTGAGAATAATTTATATCTAAAGCTTTAGCCAAACCTTCTACTTGGCTAATCATCCCATGCATACCTTCTGTTAATAATATACCTTTCAATTTAGTCATTAATCATTATATAGCTTTCATATGAGTGAAAATCCAACTAAACACACAAAAGTGTTAATAATTGGGTCAGGTCCAGCTGGATATACAGCAGCAATTTATGCTGCAAGAGCAATGTTAAAACCAATATTAGTTCATGGTATGGAACCTGGTGGCCAATTAACAACAACAACTGATGTTGAAAATTTTCCTGGATTTAAAGATGTAATACAAGGGCCATGGCTTATGGATCAAATGAAAGGTCAGGCAGAAGTAGTTGGAACTGAAATGATACAAGATCATATTGCATCAGTGGACTTAAAATCTAAGCCATTTAAAGCTGTTGGAGATAGTGGCCAAATTTATGAAGCAGACTCAATAATTATTTCAACAGGAGCTCAAGCTAGATGGTTAAATATTGACTCAGAACAAAGCTTCAGAGGTTTTGGTGTATCTGCATGTGCAACATGTGATGGATTTTTCTTTAAAGACAAAACTGTAGCAGTTGTTGGAGGTGGAAATGCTGCGGTCGAAGAAGCTATGTTTTTAACAAAATTTGCCTCAAAGGTTCAGCTTATACACAGAAGAGATAGTTTGAGAGCAGAAAAATTACTTCAAAAGAAATTAATGGAAAATAAAAAAATTGAAATAATTTGGGACTCTGTTGTTGATGAAGTTATTGGGGATAATGATCCTAAAAATGTAACAGGATTAAAAATTAAAAATGTTAAAACAAATAAAGTAGATGAACTAAAAATCGATGGATTATTTATAGCTATAGGACATGATCCAGCAACTTCATTATTTAAAGATCAGTTAGAAATGGATAAAGAAGGATATTTAGTTACAAAGAATGATTCGACAGAAACCAATATTCCAGGTGTATTCGCCGCTGGAGATGTAAAAGATAAAATATTTAGACAAGCAGTAACAGCCGCTGGAATGGGATGTATGGCCGCTTTAGAGGCGGAAAAGTTTCTTTCCCACGATTGATTATATTCCAATAAAATTGATCTAGAATAAATATTTGAATTAAAATATAAATTAATTAGATGGAAAATATCGTAAAACAAATCCAGCTTGTCGCTTTAGTAATCATTTTAGTTAGTACAGTGATTGCTTTTGGACAAGAGATGTATCAGATGATACTCGTGCAAAGGGTTACTTTAGCAGATCTGCTTTTACTTTTTCTATATCTTGAAGTGCTTGCAATGGTTAGAGTTTTTTGGGAGAGCCAATCAATTCAAATTACACTGCCTTTATTTATTGCCATAACTGCACTTGCTAGATTTATTATTTTACAAGGAAAATCTCTAAATCCAGAGATATTACTGTATGAAGCTGGTGCGATTGTTTTAATTGCTTTAGCAATTGTAATTTTAAGATTTAGAAATTCTTCTCTAATTGGACTAAATAAAAAAAAATAGGTTTATCCTAAATCCTCACAAAACTTTTTAATTCTAGACATTGCTATTTTAAGTTTTGCCATTGAAGTTGCATATGAAATTCTAAAATATCCATCTAAACCAAATGCTGAGCCCTGAACAGCGGCAACATTTTGTTTTTCTAAAAGCTTTTGGACAAAATCAGTATCTTTTTTAAGTTTAGTTCTTTTATTTAAAAGTTTTTTACAATTCGGAAATACGTAAAATGCACCATTAGGTTTCAAGCAGCTAATACCATCAATATTATTTAAACTTTTTACAACAAAATCTCTTCTTTCTTTAAATGATTTTGCTCTTTTCTTAATAAAGTCTTGTTTTCCATTTAAAGCTTCAACGGCTGCTGCTTGACTAATTGATGATGGATTCGAAGTAGACTGAGACTGAATTTTTCTAATTGCAGAAATTATTTCTTTTGGTCCAGCCGCATAACCAATCCTCCAACCAGTCATTGCATAAGATTTACTCACTCCATTCATTGTTAATGTTCGAGATTTTAATTTTGAAATTTGAGCAATAGTAAAAAATTTAAAATTATCATATTTAACATGCTCATAAATATCATCGCTCAAAATGTGAACTTTTTTGTTTTTTATTAAAACCTTTGCTAATTTTTGAATTTCTGATTTGCTGTATCCAGATCCAGTTGGATTAGATGGTGAGTTAAGGATTATCCACTTCGTTCTTTTTGTAATTGCAGCTTTTAATTTTGCAGGTGTAATTTTAAATCCATCTTTTTCACCACATTTTACTATTTTTGGTTTTCCTCCTGCTAAAAGAACCATATCCGGATATGAAACCCAGAATGGAGCAGGAATAATAACTTCATCTCCTTTATTTAAAGTTGCCATAAAAGTGTTATAGAGAACTTGTTTCCCTCCAGTTCCAACTGTGATTTCATCTAGTTTATAATTTAGTTTATTTTCTCTTTTAAATTTTTTTAAAATTGCTTTTTTTAATGCTGGAGTTCCATCAACTGCTGTATACTTTGTATCTCCGTCTCTTATTGCTTTAATAGCTGCATTTTTAACATTGATAGGAGTATCAAAATCTGGTTCCCCTGCCCCAAGTCCAACTACATCTTTTCCTGCAGCTCTTAATTCTCTTGCCTTTTGAGTAACTGCAATAGTTGGGGATGGTTTAATTCTTTTTAAATTATTAGATATTATGCTCATTGAATTATGAAATTATTCAATTACGTTGTTTAATATATGGAGAATACATATCAAGACCTAATTACAGACATTCAGAGTAAAAACCCAAAAATCGGTGGAAAACTCGAAGGTGGAAAAAAATTCAAAATAAAGTCAGATTTTATACCGGCTGGTGACCAGCCAGATGCAATTAAAAGGCTTGTTCAAGGAGCTAAAAAAAATGAGTTTAATCAAGTATTATTAGGAGTAACTGGATCTGGAAAAACTTTTACAATGGCAAAAGTTATAGAAGCTACAAATAGACCAGCATTAATATTGGCACCAAATAAAACTTTGGCAGCTCAACTTTACGGTGAGATGAAAACTTTTTTTCCAGATAATGCTGTTGAGTATTTTGTATCTTACTATGATTATTACACTCCAGAAGCTTACGTACCAAGATCAGACACATACATAGAAAAAGAAGCATCAATAAACGAACAGATTGATAGAATGAGACACTCAGCAACGAGATCTCTTCTTGAAAGAGACGATGTTTTAATTGTTGCAAGTGTTTCCTGTATTTATGGTTTGGGATCAGTAGAAGCTTACAGCAAAATGACTTTAACTCTTCAGAAAAACTATGAATATAATAGAGAACAAATAATAAAATCTCTTGTTGCTCTTCAGTATAAGAGAAATGATCAAAATTTTTTTAGAGGAACATTTAGGGCAAGGGGAGAATATTTAGAAATATTTCCATCTCATCTGGAGGATAGAGCATGGAGACTAAGTTTATTTGGTGATAAACTTGAGAAGATTGAGGAATTTGACCCTTTGACAGGAGATCAGGTTAGAGATCTTAGTCTAGTAAAAGTTTATGCTAATTCTCATTACATCACTCCTAAACCAACTGTAGAACAAGCAATTATAAAAATAAGAAAAGAATTAGAGGAAACTTTAAAAAAACACAAAGCTGAAAACAAGTTATTGGAGGCGCAACGATTAGAGGAGAGAACTAAATTTGATTTAGAAATGATTGAAGCGACTGGATCTTGTGCAGGAATTGAAAATTATTCAAGATTTTTATCTGGTAGAAAACCAGGAGAGCCACCACCTACTCTTTTTGAATATTTTCCTGATAACACATTAGTTTTTGTAGATGAGTCTCATGTTACAGTTCCCCAACTTAATGGGATGTTTAAGGGAGATAGATCTAGAAAAAGTACATTGGCTGAGTACGGTTTTAGATTGCCATCTTGCATGGATAACAGGCCTTTAAAATTTGAAGAGTGGGATTTGATGAGAACACAAACTGTATTTGTTTCAGCAACTCCTGGACCGTGGGAGTTAGAACAAACAAAAGGCAAGTTTATTGATCAGGTAATAAGACCTACAGGATTAATAGATCCACCAGTTGAGATTAGACCAGCAAAAAATCAAGTAGACGACCTTATGCATGAATGCAAAAAAGTAGTTGAGAATAATTATAGAGTTTTGGTTACAACACTTACAAAAAAAATGGCAGAGGATTTAACCGAGTATCTTCATGAAAATGGGATAAAAGTAAGATACCTTCATTCTGATATAGATACACTTGAGAGAATAGAGATTATGAGAGATCTTAGAATGGGTGTATTTGATGTTCTTGTTGGAATAAATTTATTAAGAGAAGGTTTAGATATTCCAGAATGTGCATTAGTTGGAATACTAGATGCTGATAAGGAAGGATTTTTGCGATCAGAAACTTCACTAATTCAAACAATAGGAAGAGCCGCAAGAAACGTAGATGGAAAAGTTATTCTTTATGCCGATAAAGAAACCAAAAGTATAAAGAAAGCAATTAAAGAAACTGAGAGAAGAAGAAAGATTCAATTAGAGTACAATAAGAAAAATAAAATCGATGCTAAATCTGTAAAAAAAGAAATAAGTGATATTTTAGAAAGTGTTTACGAGAAAGATTATGTCAAAATAAGCGAAGGTTCCAATATTGGCGGTAACCTTAAAAAACATTTAAAAGGATTAGACAAAAAGATGAAGGAAGCTGCATCTAATCTGGAATTTGAAGAAGCTGCTAAAATTAGAGATGAAATGAGAAAACTTCAAAGTACCGAATTAGAAATTACTTTAAACCCTAAGATTAGACAGTACGATGTTAAAAATAAAATTTATCCCAAAGGTAGATCTACATTAGGTATGCCTGGAACAAGGGTTACAAAAAAAAGAGATAAAAAATGGAAGCACGGAAGATAATAATTACTGGAGCAGCAACTCGAATGGGAGCTGCCATAGCTAAAAAATTATCTGGACCTAATATTGAAATTGTTATCCATTATAACAAATCTAGATCCAAAGCAGAAAATCTTAAAAAAGATTTAACTAAAAGTGGTACAAAAATTTATTTAGCAAAAGCAGATTTAACTAAAGAAAAAGAAATAGAAAGAATGCTTAAATTTTCAAAATCAAAGTTGAAGTATTTTGATTGTTTAATTAATAATGCTTCATTATTTGAGAACGATAAACTTGAAAATTTCACAACAAAAAGTTGGGAAAGCCATTTAAAAGCGAATTTAAAAGCGCCAGCTTTATTATCAAAGGGTTTTGCTAAAAATATTAGAGGCAAAAACAATAATATTATTAATATAATTGATCAAAGAGTATTCAAGTTAACTCCATATTTTTTTTCATATACATTAAGTAAATCTGGTCTTTACACTTTAACCAAAACCAGCGCTATGAGTCTCGCCCCAAATATTAGAGTAAATGGAATTGCTCCAGGTCCAACTATTAAAAATAAAAGACAGTCTGACAAGCACTTTAAAAAACAATACATGGCAACACCTCTTAAAAGACAGACAAATGTTCAAGAAATCTGCAATGCTGTTGACTTTTTTATTAAAAATAGATCTATTACCGGTCAAGTTTTAGCAATTGATAGTGGCCAAAACTTAAATTGGCAAACGCCAGATATTACAAGAGGAAAAGAATGAAAAAATTAATTCTGCTAATAATTTTTGTACTTTTCACAACTATGGCTTATTCGCATTCTACAAAAAATTTAAGTCTAGATTCAAAAGTAGAATGTAAAAAAAGTAAATCAATGCTTAATTGGGTTTCTAAAAATAAATATTATAAAGGTGGAGAATTAATTAAATATCAGTCTTACACTGGATTTGATCAAAGGACTGTAATTATTGGTGGTCACAAAAAAAATCCGATTGAAATAACAGGATATCTTCAACTTCCAAAAGGAGATTCGAAAGTACCTATTGTTATATGGACACACAGCAGTGGTGGTCCAGGAAATTATATTTGGAATGACTTTACTTATCATGCACACAAAAAACTTTTAGAAGAAGGAATAGGAGTTATGTTCATAGATAATTTCTGTCCTCGGGGGGCAAAAGATACATGGAGAGATCAATCAAAGGTGCCATTAATTAATGGTGCAATCGATGGAATTTTAGCTTTAAAATTACTTAAGTCTCACCCAAGGTCTAACGGAAAATTTGGAACAACTGGACATTCTAGAGGAGGAACTAATAGTCTTATTTTGGCAGATGTGAAATTTACATCTTTATTTTTAGATGGGACTGAAGGTTTTGATGCTATATTACCTGAGGCTGCCGAATGTCACTCGGCTGGTTTATTTGCAAATCCAGAACTAACAACTAACACAAAATTATTATATGTTCATGGTGGTGCTGATGATTATACTTTAGCGGAACCATGTGTAGAACATATCAAAAGAATTAAAGCCAAACCCAATCAAATAGAAATTGATATAAAAGAAGGATGGTACCATGAATTTCATATGGGTAAAAAACCATTTAAGGTAAGAGGTGCAATGACACTTGGAAATTGTCCGGATTTTTTCATTGATGATAAAGGGTATCCAACTAATCCTACTTGGGGTGAGTGGATGATAAATAAACATAAACTTTATAAATCTCTAGAAGAATTTTATGATGCAGCTCAAATTGAACCAAGAAAAACATTTAAAAAAGTTTTTAAAATAATGAAGAAAGAAAAATGTTTATCAAAGGGAGTTACAATAGGAGGACAAAATCAAGATGTGTATATGCCTCAATTCGTAAATTTCTTTAAAGAAAATTTATTATAATGAAAAAAAATAATTTAAAGATTGTTAAAATAGATAAAACGAAAAGCTTATTTAATTACGAAAAAAAAGTTTTAATAAAAGAATTAGTTTTAGATTTAAAACTTGGTTATTTTGATTTTGAAAAAGAAAAGCCTCAAAAAGTAAAATTTAATTTAGAGGTGAATTATCAAGATAAACAGCCGTCTAACGATAAAGATATTAAATCGATAGTTAATTATGCTAAAATAGTAAAATTAATAAAAAAACTAGTAAAAAATAAACATTACAATTTTCTTGAAACATTGGCAGAAGATGTTTTTGATGAGCTATTCAAAGATAAAAGAATAGATAAAATTACTCTTCAAATCGAAAAATTAGAAATAATGAAGGATTGTAGTTCAGTCGGGATCCAAATTTCTAAAAAAAGAAGCCATGATCAGCTCTGATATAGGTAAAGAAGTAATTAAAAAAGAATTGCCCTTGGTTCCTAAGCTGCCAGGTGTTTATAGGATGCTAAATTCAAAAGGAGAAATTCTTTATGTGGGTAAAGCAAAAAACCTTCCAAATAGACTTAAAAGTTATATTTCAGAGAAAAATCATATCATTAGGACTGAGAGAATGCTCTCTCAAACAAAAAGGCTCGAAATTACTACTACCTCAAATGAAAGTGAGGCTTTACTTTTAGAGGCAAATTTAATTAAAAAGTTTAAACCAAAATTTAATATTTTACTAAGAGATGACAAATCCTTTCCTTTTATTTTTATAGGTGACAAAGATAAATGGCCACAAATCAAAAGGCACAGAGGGAAAAAAGACAAAGAAGGATTTTATTTTGGACCATTTGCATCAGCTGGATCTGCAAATTGGACTATAAAAATGATCCAAAAAATATTTCATCTCAGAATTTGTGATGATACTGTTTTCAAAAATAGAGAAAGACCCTGCATACTTTATCAAATTAAAAGGTGCTCAGGACCTTGCGTTGGTTACGTTACTGAGAGTGATTATAAACAAACTGTTGATGATGCAATTGAGTTTGTGTCAGGTAAATCAAGAAAAATTCAGAAAAGCTTATCTAATCAAATGGAAAAGGCTAGTGAAGATTTAGACTTTGAAAAAGCAGCAATATTAAGAGATCGAATTAAATCATTAAATATTATCCAATCTTCTCAAAGAATTAATGAAGCAAATTTAGTCGAAGCAGATGTTATTGCAGGATACAAAGAGTCTGGAAAAACTTGTATTCAGGTTTTTTTCTATAGGTCAAAACAAAATTGGGGTAATCAAGCTTTTTTTCCAAAGCATGATCCAGAAGAAAATCTTAGTGATATTATTAATTCTTTTGTCTCTCAATTTTATGAAAATAAAAGTGTACCTTCTTCAATAATTTTATCAAATGAAATTAAAGAAAAAGAATTAATTGAAAAAACACTTACACAAAAAGAAGGTAAACAAATCACAATTACTGTTGCAAAAAAAGGGACAAAACTAAAAGTTATTAATCAAGCAATAAATAATGCAAAAGATAGTTTGAATAGAAAACTTTACGAGAGTCAGAATAATAGAGATCTTTTTGATGCAGTATCAAAAAAATTCAATCTTGAAACTAATATTAATTTAGTCGAGGTTTACGATAATAGCCATATTCAAGGCACAAATAGTGTGGGCGCTTTAATTACTTATGGTGATGAAGGGTTCGTTAAAAAAAGGTATAGAAAATTTAATATAAAAATTCAAAAAAATGCTCAAGATGATTATGGAATGATGAAAGAAGTTCTTAACAGAAGATTTAAAAGAGCAGTTCAAGAGAAAGATAATTATTTAACTTTCCCTGATTTAGTTTTAATTGATGGAGGGAAAGGTCAATATTCTGTTGCTAGAGAAGCGATGAATGAACTCGGTCTACATGAAATACCTATTGTAGCCATAGCAAAAGGTAAAATGAGAAATAGTGGAAATGAAACATTTTTTCATAATGGAAGAGAGTTCAAGTTTGAGAAAAATGATCCAACATTATTCTTTTTACAAAGACTAAGAGATGAATCCCATCGATTTGCTATAAGTGCTCATAGAGCAAAAAGAAAAAAGGGCATAAGTAAATCATTATTAGATCAAATTGATGGTATTGGATCTATTAGAAAAAGGGCATTATTAAATCATTTTGGTTCAGCTAGAGCTGTGGAATCAGCTAGTTTAGATGAAATAAAATCAGTTGATGGAGTTGAGGAAAAAGTTGCAAAAAAAATATATAACTTCTTTCACGAATGAAATTTAAAATACCTAATTATCTAACAATTGGACGAATAATAATTGTTCCAATATTTGTTTTTACATTCTACCTTCCTGGATTTTATGGAGACGTTATACCATTTGCTCTTTTTTTAATTGCCTCATTTACAGATTTTTTAGATGGCCTTTTGGCGAGGATGTTTAAAGAAGAGTCAAAACTTGGTGAGCTTTTAGATCCTATTGCAGATAAAATTATTGTTGCAACTGCTTTAATTTTATTGGTTATGGACCAAACAATAAAAAATTACGAAGTTATTGCAGCTATTATAATTCTTACAAGGGAAATACTAATTTCAGGATTAAGAGAGTTTCTAGCTAAGGGGAAAATAAAGCTTCCTGTATCTAATTTAGCAAAACTTAAAACATTCTTGCAGATGTTTTCGATAGCAATACTTTTAACTGGGGAAACAGGAAATAAATTAATAAATTTTCAAGATTATAATGCTCAAACAATTGGCATTATTATTTTATGGCTATCCGCGTTTTTAACACTTTATACTGGATATGATTATCTTAGAAAAGGAATAGACCATGCAATATCTGAAGATAATAAGGATTAGGCAGCTTTTTTTTGTCTAACCAACCGATCAAAGCTTTTTGATAATCCTAATATAACATCACAAATTTTGTATTTATGATCTGCTATACTTGCAACAGGTGTTATTTCAGCTGCAGTACCAGTTAAGAAACACCCATCAAAATTACCTAGTTCATCTGGAGAAATTTTTCTTTCATGAACTTTAATATTTTTTGATTTTGCTAATTCAATTACAGCTTGTCTTGTAATACCATTTAAAAAAGAATCTGGTGTTGGTGTATGCAATTCATTGTTTTTATCTTTAAAAAAAATGTTTGCACTTGTTCCTTCTGCAACATTACCTTCAAAATCTAACATTAATGATTCAGAATATCCTTGTTGTTCAGCTTCGTGTTTTGAAAGAGTACAAATCATATATAATCCAGCTGCTTTTGCATCCCAAGGTATAGTATTTGGAGCTGGTCTTCGCCATTTAGAAATATTTAATCTTATTCCTTCAGCTTTTAATTTTGGATCAAAATACGCAGGCCATTCCCATGTTGCTATTGCTACATTAATCGTATTTTTCTGTGCAGACACACCCATCATCTCACTTCCTCTCCACGCAAAAGGTCTTACATATCCATTTTGAATATTTTGAACCGTCACTATTTTTTTAGAGGCTTCATTTATTTCATCTTTTGTGTAAGGAATATTAATGTCTAATCTTTTTGCAGAATAAAATAATCTATCTGTATGCTCTTCTAGCTTAAATATTTCTCCGTCGTATACTCTTTCACCTTCAAAAACTAAACTTGCATAATGAAGTCCGTGACTGATTACATGGCATTTTGCATCTTGCCATTCAACAAGCTCATTATTGTACCAAATTTTTCCTGATCGTTTATCGAAAGGTATCATTATTTAATTTTATAAAAAAATATATTTGTATATATAATATGTCAATATAACTTACCAATATGAAAAAACTTTTATATTTAAAAGACGATGATCTCAAACAATATATTGAAAAAATATTTCTTGGCTACAGAGAGACGGTCTCAGATGCTAGAAATGTGTTGAATAAATACTCCATAGGTGTCGCACATAACAAGGTTATTCATCTAATTTCATTATATGAGGGTATTACAATATCAGAACTTTTAAGAAAATTGAAAGTTACAAAGCAAAGTTTGAATAGAGTTTTGAAAGATTTAATAAATTTAAAAGCTATAAAATATGAAAAGGATCAAGTAGATACCAGAATAAAACATGTCTTCTTAACAGAAGAGGGAGAGAAATTATTTAACGAGATTTTCTCAGCTCAAAAGAAAAGAATTTACCAAGCATTCTCTGCATCAAAAGCAAATGAGGTTGTCAGTTTTGATAATGTTTTAAAAAAAATAATTAATGGAAAAATTTAAAGCACATATTTTAGTTGTAGATGATGATGATGGTATAAGAGAATTAGTTAAGGAATATCTTTCTCAAAATAACTATCTCGTAACCAGCTCAAATAGCGCCGAAGATGCTCTTGAAAAAGTTAAAGTTATAAAATTTGATTTAATAGTTCTTGATATAATGATGCCTGGCAAAAGTGGATTGGAATTTACAAAAGAAAACAAAGACAAAATTTCAACCCCTATAATTCTTTTAACTGCGAAGGGCGAAGCTTCAGAGAGAATAGAGGGTTTAGATATTGGTGCAGACGATTACCTTCCAAAACCTTTTGAGCCTAAAGAATTAATACTTAGAATTAATAATATCTTAAATAAAACAAAATATAGAAATACAAAAAGAAAATTTAAATTTGGTAAAATTGAAATAGATCTTAACAAGCAGTTTATTTTAAAAAATGATAAATCAATAAAAATCAATAATACAGAAAAAATAATTTTAGATAAAATGGTTAATTCTCCTGGAAAAATATTTAAAAGAGAGGAAATTGGTAATCTTATAAAAATTGATAAAGAAAGATCAGTTGATGTAATAATTACAAGACTTAGAAAGAAAATTGAAGAAAACCCCAAAAGCCCAAATTATTTACAAACAATAAGAGGTGAAGGTTATGTTTTATGGATTGAGTAAATATATAAAAAATATCTTACCTAAAAGACTTTTTTATAGAGGTTTGCTCATAGTCGCTGTTCCAATAATAGTTATGCAAATAACTATCTCTTTAGTTTTTTTTGATAGTCTTTGGATCAAAACTAATTCTGGAATGACAAGAGCATTAGTATCTGAAGTCAAAACTTTTGTAGACGCTTATGATAACGATGAAACAAATAAAGATTTTATAATAATTTTATTCAAAGAACACTTGGGTTTTAATATCAAATACGAAAAAGATAAAATCTTACCAGACAAAATACCAGAAAGATGGTTCAGTCCAGTTGATCGATCATTACGAAGAGAGTTAAAAAAAAAAAATTTAACTTATTGGTTTGATACAACTAACTTTAAAGAGGTTGTTGATTTGAAAATAGGATATTCAAAAGGATATTTTCAATTTTATATTCCAAGGGATAGGCTAACTACGAGTTCGGCTAGATTATTTGGTCTTTGGATAACATTGCCAGCATTATTAATGATAGCTGTAGCAATAATTTTTTTAAAGAATCAAACTAGACCCATAACTAAACTTGCAGAGGCATCTGAAAGATTTGGTCGAGGAGAAGATATTGACGAATTTAGACCTTCTGGAGCACTCGAAATCCGAAAAGCTGGTTTAGAGTTTGACAAAATGAGAAAAAGAATAATTAGACATCTCAATCAAAGATCTGAGATGCTATCTGGTATCAGCCACGATTTAAGAACACCTCTGACAAGGATAAAACTTCAAATTGCTATGATTAAAGACAAAAGTGTTGCGGAGAAACTCTCAAGAGATGTTGATGAAATGGAAAAAATGTTAAACGAGTATCTGCAATTCGCAAGATCTGGTGCAAAAGATAAAACTGAAACGTTTGATATCTCTGTTCTTCTTCAAGATATTTGTAAAAAATATGAGAAACCAAATATAAAATATTTTTTAAAAGAGAGGGTTTATTTTGATGGAAGAAAGAATTTAATTAGCAGATGTATTAATAACCTTATAGATAATTCTTTAAAATTTGCTGATAATGTTGAATTGTATCTAAAAAAAGGAAGATCAACTATTAGTATTTTAATTGAGGATGATGGTCCAGGAATACCACAGAATGAACATCAAAATGTTTTAAAACCATTTTATAAAATTGACAAAAGTAGATCGGAAACAAAGTCTAGTGTTGGTCTTGGCTTAGCTATATCATCTGATGTAGTAAAATCACATGGAGGAGATCTTAAATTTGATAAGTCTAGTTTAGGTGGATTAAAAGTTATTATTTCTTTGCCCGTTTAGTTTTTTTTTTTATTTTTTTTTCATCAATTTTTTTTTCTAATTTTTCAATTCTTTTATTTAATATGTCGATTTCATCTTTGCTTACTAAATTCATTTTAAGAATAATTTCCTCTTTTTTTGATCGTAAAATATTTACGACTTCATCACTAAAATCTTTATAATTGACCAGTCCTTCTTCCAAAAATTTTGCAAATTTATCAAATACGAATCTTGATTTTGACATAATAATTTCTTATCAAAGTTTAAGTAATATTTATAATATTACAATTAAATGTTTATTAATAATTTTGACCCAGTCGCTTTTGAGATCTTTTCATTAGAAATTAGATGGTATTCCTTGTCTTATATATTTGGCTTAGTATTTGGTTGGTATTTTGCAAAAAACAAACTAATCAAAGATAACGCTCAGAGAGAATATTTTGATGATTATATAACTTATTTGATCATAAGTATCATCCTTGGTGGAAGACTTGGATATGTAATTATTTATGACCCCATTTATTTTATCAGCAATCCAGTTGAGATTATAAAAATTTGGCAAGGAGGCATGTCTTTTCACGGTGCACTAATTGGAATTATTATAGGAACTTATTTTTTCTGCAAAAATAAAAAACAAAATATTTTTAGTTATTTAGATGTGGTTGCTGTTTGTTCTCCTATAGGAATTTTTTTAGGTAGAATATCAAATTTCATAAACTCAGAACTTTATGGCATAGAAACAAATGTACCATGGTCAGTAAAGTTTATAAAAATTGATGATTTAAATCGACATCCTTCACAAATTTATGAGGCAATATTTGAGGGGGTTGTTCTATTTATTATTTTAAGTATGTTGTTTAATAGATTAAAGAACACACCTGGGATTATTTCGGGGTATTTTTTAATTTTATACTCTTTTTTTAGATTTGTTATCGAGTTCTTCAGAGAACCTGATCAACAAATAGGTTATTTATTTTTCAATTTAAGTATGGGGCAAATAATAAGTTGTATAGCACTAACCTGCGGATTAATTATCGTCTATTATAAAAATGCTAATAGGACACAATAAAAAGATCTCATTGGATAGATTTATTTACAAATCTTTGTATGACAAAGATAATGGTTATTATATTAAAAAAAATCCTTTCGGAAAAAAAGGTGACTTCATAACATCTCCTAATATTTCTGTTCTTTTTTCAGAAATGATATCTATTTGGTTAATTTCATTTTGGGAGAATTTAAAAAAACCAAAAAAAATAAATATTGTAGAGCTGGGTGCAGGTAATGGTGAGATGATGTCACAAATTATAAAAACTTTAAATAATTTTAGTGAAATTAGTTTATCTGCCAATTTCTTAATTTTAGAAAAAAGTCCATTACTGATAAAAATTCAGAAGAGTAAAATAGATGATAAAAAAGTAAGTTGGATAAGAAATTTAAAAGAAATTCCGAAGGCTCCAACTATATTCTTGGCTAATGAGTTTTTTGATGCTTTTCCTATCAAACAGTTTTTAAAAAAAAGTGATAATTGGTATGAAAAATATGTAGCATACAAAAAAAATAAGTTTGAAGTTTGTGATCAAAAAGTGTCGTCAAAAATAATTGAGAAATATTTAGGTAAAAATATAGAAAAAGAAAAATTTGTTGAATATTCACCTTCAGCAATGAAATTTGTTAAAGAAATAGCAAATTTTATTTTTAAAAATAATGGTGGTTTATTAATGATAGACTATGGCTTTACAAGTGGAAAAATGAAAAATACTTTGCAAAGTGTTGAGAAGCACAGAAAAATTAGTTTTTTAGAAAATCCCTATAATTCAGATATTACTCATTTGATAAATTTTAAAATGTACAAGAAAGAGTTTGCAAGTTCTAATTTGAAATCTTTAATAACTACCCAAGGTAATTTCTTAACTAAATTAGGAATATTAAAAAGAGCTGAGATAATAAGTAAAAATTTACAATTTAGTAAGAAAGCGGACATATTTTATAGAATAAAAAGATTAATTGATGAAAAATATATGGGCTCTTTGTTTAAAGTTTTATTTGTAAGCAAATCTAAAAATAATTTTAATTTGGGTTTTAAGTGATTAAGTCAAAAATTTTTAGAGATCAAAAATCCATTTCACATTATTTTTTCAATAGATTAGGAGGTGCCTCAAAAGGAATCTACAAAAGTTTAAATTGTGGAAAAGGTTCAAAAGATAAAATTGCTAATATAAGTAAAAATTTAAAAATAGTTTCAAAGAAAATAGGCTGTAATAGTGAAAATCTAGTTTCTCTTAATCAAATTCACAGCAATAAAGTTCTTAAAATTAATAATGTTCCAAAAAAAAAATTGACTGGAGACGCGATGATTACAAATAAACAAAATATTGCGATTAGTATACTTACTGCAGATTGTGCGCCAATTCTAATTATAGAAAAAAAGCAAAAATTTGTTGGTGCAATACATGCTGGGTGGAAAGGTGCTTTTAAGGGAATAGTAAAAAAAACAATTCAGCTTTTAAAAAAAAATGGATGCTCAGAGAAAGATATGATTGCTTGCATTGGACCATGTATAAAAAAAAATAGTTATGAAGTAAAAAATGATTTTTTTAAATTGTTTAAGGACAAAAATAAAAAAAATGTGAATTTCTTCACATTTAAAAGGAAAAAAATTTATTTTGATTTAAGCGAATATATAAAATCTCAATTTTACGAAAATGGAGTTAAAAAAATAGATATAATAAGAAAGGATACCTACGCTCTAGAAAATAACTTTTTTAGTTCTAGGAGATCAAAAAAAAATAAGCATAACGATTATGGTAGAAATATTTCTGCAATTATGATTAAATAGCAAATCTCGAATGAAAATTCTCACAGGAAACAGTAATAAACATCTTAGTCAAAAAATATCTAAATTTTTAAAAAATAGACTAGTGAATTCAAACATAAGAAAATTTGCAGACGGAGAAATCTATATAGAAATTAATGAAAATATTAGAGGCAATAGTATTTTTTTAATTCAATCCGTTTCATCTCCTGCAAATGACAATTTAATGGAATTGTTATTATCCATTGATGCTTTAAAAAGATCATCGGCCAAAAACATAACTGCTGTGATCCCATATTTTGGATATGCAAGACAAGATAGAAAGGTGGTTCCTAGAACATCTATATCTGCAAAACTTGTATCTAACCTTATTGCAAAAGCAGGAGCAGATAGAGTCGTTACAGTTGATTTGCATTCTGGACAAATTCAAGGATTTTTTGATATTCCAGTAGATAACTTATTTGCAACTCCAATATTTGCTAGACATATAAAAAAGAAATTAAAAAAAAATAATATAATCTGTGTTGCTCCGGATGTCGGTGGTACTGCAAGAGCAAGAGCTTTAGGAAAATTGTTAAATGTAGATTTAGCAATAGTAGATAAAAGAAGACCTGCTCCTGGAAAGTCAGAAGTGATGAATGTAATTGGAAATGTTAAAAATAAAACATGTATATTAGTTGATGATATAATCGACTCTGGTGGAACAATTGTAAATGCAGCTTCTGAACTAAAAAAAAGAGGAGCTAAAGATGTTCATGTGTATGTAACACATGGCGTATTAAGTGGTAATGCTGTTGAAAAAATTAAGAAATCTTCGATAAAAAATTTAGTTGTAACTGATACAATAGATAATTCGACAAAAGTTAAAAAAGCTAAGAATATTGAGGTATTAACAATCTCTAATTTGGTTGGAGAAGCTATTAAAAGAATATCAAATTCTACCTCTGTATCAGATCTATTTAAATAATTTACTTGTAAAATTTAGTTTCATAAGTTAAAAACCCGACACTTTATGAGTTTATTAGCAGCCACAATAAGAGAAACAAAAACTAAGGGTGAAATTAAATCTCTTAGAACTAAAGGTATGGTTCCAGGAATAATTTATGGAGGAGAGGAACCAAATCAAAAAATCTCTGTCTCTGTTAAAGAAGTAAAAAATTTATTAAATAAAGAAAATATTTTATCAAATATTATTTCAATTAATATTGATGGGAAAGAACAAAAAGTTTTACCAAGAGTTATTGATTTTGATACAGTTACAGATGAGCCTATACATTTAGATTTTTTAAGAATTGTTAAAGGTGCAAAAGTAATTTTAGAGATTCCTGTTAAGTTTATAAACCATGAATTATCACCAGGATTAAAAAGAGGTGGAGTTTTGAATATAGTAAGACGAAAAGTTGAATTAAGATGTCCTACAGAAAACATACCAACAGAGTTAGTTGTAGATTTAAATAACTTAGATATTGGAGCAAGTATTAAAATATCTTTTATAAATTTACCTGAAAATGTAACACCTACAATTCAAGGAAGAGACTTTGTAATCGCAACCGTCGCAGCACCAACGGTTGTTAAAGAGCCTGAAAAACCAGCAGAAGCTGAGGGAGAAGGTGGAGAAGCTGCAGAGGCAGCTGCGGATGGAGAAGCTAAACCTGAAGAAGGTGCAGAAAAAGCTGCAGATGGCGATAAAGGAAAAGACGAAGGAAAAGCTCCAGCAGAGAAAAAATAATAATCTGTGAAAATAATAATAAAATAAAATGTTGTTACTCGTTGGTTTGGGCAATCCAACCCCAAACAGTCATAATAATAGACATAATATAGGTTTTAAAGTTGTAGATGCGATAAATCAAAAATTTGGTCTTTCAAAGCAAAAGCCAAAATTTAAGGGTTTACTTACAACAGGTAATATCGGGGAAAAGAAAATTTATGCTATCAAACCTCTGACTTTCATGAACAACTCAGGAATATGTATCAGAGAATTGCTTGAATATTTCAAAATAGATGCAGAGGATGTGATTGTTTTTCATGATGATCTAGATGTAGAATTTGGAAAAATAAAGGCAAAATTTGGTGGATCAAGTGCAGGTCACAATGGAGTTGCTTCAATTGATAAATTTATTGGAAAAGACTATTCAAGAGTGAGGATTGGGATTGGAAAGCCAGAGAATAAAATGTCTGTATCAGACTTTGTTTTAAATGATTTTTCTGATGACGAACAAGAACACTTAGAAAAAATTACTCACAATATAATTGACTCTATTGCTATTTTGATAGATAAAAAATTAGATTTATTCTCAAGCAAAGTTAACAATAATTAAATGGGTTTTAAGTGTGGTATAGTTGGTTTACCAAATGTTGGTAAATCTACTTTATTTAATGCTCTTACAAATTCAAGTAAAGCTCAAGCAGCAAATTTTCCTTTCTGTACGATAGATCCAAATATAGGTGTAGTTCCTGTACCAGATTATAGGTTAGATGAATTGGTTAAAATTTCAAATTCAAAAAAAAAAATAAATACCACAATATCTTTTGTTGATATAGCAGGATTAGTCGAAGGAGCCTCTAAAGGTGAAGGATTAGGTAATAAATTCTTATCCCACATAAGAGAAGTAGATGCTGTTATTCATTTAATTAGGTGTTTTGATTCTGATGATATTCAGAATGTAAATCCAACAGTTGATCCAATTAGAGATTTAGAAATAATTGAAACAGAGATGTCTTTAGCAGATTTGGAATCTATTCAAAAAAGACTAGATAAGAAAAATAAAAAAAATAATGATGAAAATCAAAACCAAATTCTAGAAAGAGCTCAGAATTTAATTAATAATAACGACGATATAAATAAATTATACGAAGAATTTGATAAAAAGGATGTTAAATTATCAGGATTATTGTCAATAAAGCCTAAACTTTATGTTTGTAATGTTGACGAAAATAGCGTTGATAAAGGCAATGATTATACAAAAAGTTTTATTGAAAAATATGGTTCTAAAAACACTCTAACTATTTCAGCTGAAATAGAAAATCAATTAAATGAACTAGAAAATGAAGAAAGAAAAAACTATATGAAAATGATCAACGTAGATGATACAGGATTAAATTTATTAATCAAAAAAGGATATGACCTTTTATCTTTAGAGACGTTTTTTACTTCAGGAGTTGAAGAGACAAGGGCTTGGACAATTAACAAAAATTGCATGGCACCTCAAGCAGCAGGTATAATTCATACAGATTTTGAAAAAGGTTTTATAAGAGCAGAAACTGTGTCTTATCAAGATTTCGTTGGTAGTGGTGGTTGGTTAAAATCTAGAGAAAATGGTAAAATGAGATTAGAAGGTAAAGATTATATCGTTAAAGATGGGGATGTTCTAAACTTTAGATTCAACACGTGACCATATCTTCTTCATTGTAAAGTAAACCAATACAGTCAATATTATCAAATAAGCTATAACTCTAAATCCTGTTTTATGTCTTTGCTCTAAATGTGGTTCCGCTGACCACATCAGAAAATTTGTAACATCTTTAGACATTTGCTCAGCTGTAGCTTTTGTTCCATCTGTATACTCAATTAAATCATCAGATAAAGGAGCTGGCATTTTAATTTTATTACCATACATATACTTGTTGTAATAAACACCATCATCAAGTTCTACACCCTCTGGTGGTTCAGAATATCCTAACAATAGGGAATAAATATAATCTGCTCCGCCCTTTCTTGCCTTAACTAGAACAGACATATCTGGTGGATAAGCACCACCATTAGCAGCTTTAGCTTCTTGCTCATTAGCATATGGCATCACAAATTTATCAGACAATTTGGCTGGTCTTACAAACATTTCTCCAGTGCTGTCCGGACCATCTGTTACCTCAAAACTTGCAGCTATTGCTTTGGCCTCTGCTTCAGAAAATTCTGGTCCACCCTTTTCTGCTAAATTTCTATAGGTTAAATATTTCATAGAATGGCAAGATGCACATACTTCGGTATATACTTGATAACCCCTTTGAAGTGATGCTCTATCAAATTTTCCGAAGAGACCTTTGAAAGTCCATTTAGTTTCTAAAAAAGGAGGTGATTTTTCAGCAGAGTTAGATGAATTTAGTACGATAATAGATAATATTAATACAAATAAAATATTTTTTAACTTACTCACTTTATTGTTTTTTCTATTTTTTCATCATTCCTTGCTGCAGCTAAATTTGGCGAACCTCCTAAAACTGGCTCGGTAATACTCAAAGGCAGCGGGGTAGTTTTTTCTTTCCATCCCAAAACTGGAAGAATAATCAAAAAATGCGCAAAGTAATATGCTGTAGCAACTCTTGCGATTAACAAATACAATCCTTCAGCTGGCATCGCTCCTACATATCCAAGAATTAAAACATCGGCTACCAAGATCCAGTAGAACTGTCTAAATAACGGTCTGAAAACTGCTGATCTAACTTTTGACGTATCCAACCATGGTAAAGCAGCTAAAATTAAAATAGCTGATAACATAGCAACAACACCCATAAGTTTATCAGGAACCGATCTTAAGATCGCATAAAAAGGTAATAAGTACCACTCAGGAACTATATGAGCAGGAGTTACAAGTGGATCCGCCTCGATATAATTATCAGCATGTCCTAAAATATTTGGCTGATAAAATACAAACAACGCAAAAACAATACAAAACATTAATAACGCAAAAGCATCTTTAATTACGATATATGGATGAAACGGAACTGTATCTTTAGAAGGCTTTTTAATATCAATACCAACTGGATTGTTATTTCCAGGAACATGTAATGCCCATATGTGAAGTACTACAAGCCCTAATATTAAAAACGGTATCAAGTAATGAAGAGTAAAAAATCTTGTTAAAGTTGGATTGTCAACTGAGTAACCACCCCATAACCAAGTTGTTATACTCTCCCCCACAAGTGGAATTGCACTAAATAAATTCGTTATTACTGTTGCTCCCCAAAAACTCATTTGTCCCCAAGGAAGAACATATCCCATAAAAGCAGCTGCCATCATTAGCAGATAAATTATAATTCCAAGTATCCAAATTATTTCTCTAGGAGATTTGTATGATCCATAAAATAAAGATCTGAAAATATGGATATAAACTGCCAAGAAAAACATAGAAGCACCATTTGCGTGAACATATCTTAACAACCATCCATAATTCACATCTCTCATTATATGTTCAACACTGCTGAATGCCATATCTGCATGAGCAATGTAGTGCATAGCCAAAACTAATCCTGTAACTATTTGGGTAATTAAGCAAAAAGTTAATATCCCACCAAAGGTCCACCAGTAATTTAAATTTTTTGGTGTAGGGTAATCTGTTAAGTGATTTGCCAATGTAAGCAAAGGCAGTCTATCATTGAACCATTTACCAAATTTTGAACTAGGTGTGTATTCGTGATCACTCATATTTATCCAATCTTAATCGTGTTAGTATTTACAAATTCGTATTTAGGGATCTCCATATTAGTTGGAGCTGGTCCTTTTCTAATTCTGCCAGATGTATCATAATGAGAACCATGGCAAGGACAAAACCAACCATCATAATCACCTTTATCTGTTAATGGAACACATCCTAGATGAGTACAAATCCCAAGCATCACTAACCATTCAGGATTTTTTGCTCTATCTTCGTCTTTTTCAGGATGCTTAAGATCATTAATATCAACTGCTCTCGCTTTTTTAATTTCATCATCCGTTCTTCTCTTTATAAAAACAGGTTTACCTCTCCAAAGAACTGTTAAAGATTGTCCGGGTTGCATTGAACTCACATCTACTTCTGTGCTTGCTAATGCTTTTACAGAGGCATCTGGGTTCATTTGATCGACTAATGGCCAAACAGCAGCGCCTACTCCAACTGCACCGGCAGCGGCAGTAGCAGTAAACAAGAAATCTCTTCTGTTGGTCTTTTTTTCGTCTTTTTGGTCTGACATCTTTAATATTTTATATCTTTGGTAATATATGATTTCATATAATAAAAAAGAGATATTTCTATGGTAACAATGACACAGAAACCTTTAAAACACGGTCTAAAAGTAGCTCTATATCAGCCGGATATTCCTCAAAATACAGCTTCAATTATTCGAACTTGTTCTTGCCTAGGGGCTAGTTTAGAAATCATTGAACCTTGTGGGTTTTTATTTAGCGATAAAAGGTTCAAGAGAGTTGTTATGGATTATTTAGATTACAGTGAAATTAAATTTTACAAGAGCCCTAAAGAATTCTTTGATGAAAATAGTAAAAATAGAGTAGTTTTAATGACGACAAAAGCTAACAAAGTTTATACAAAGTTTAAATTTAAGCGTAATGATATATTACTCTTTGGCAGAGAAAGTGCTGGTGTTCCAGAAGATGTACATTCTAAGGTTAATGAAAGAATTAAAATACCAATGCTAAAAAATAAAAGATCATTAAACATTTCAATATCAGTGGCCATAGGAGCTTCAGAATTTATAAGACAGTTAGGATAAATGGATCAATACATAAAAAAGAAATTAGCAAAAAATTGGTTTAAAACTTTACAAGAAGTACTTTGTAGAGAAATAGAGGAAAAAGAGGGTAACAAAACCAAATTTAAAATTACTAATTGGAATAGAAGTAAAAGTAATGATGAAGGTGGAGGACAATATAGAATTTTAGAAAACGGTAAAATTTTTGATAAAGTTGGAGTAAATTTTTCAGAAGTTTATGGAAAATTTTCAAATGAATTTAAAAATAAAGTTCCAGGTACTAAAACAAGCTCTAAATTTTGGGCATCTGGAATATCTGTTGTTATGCATATGAAAAATCCTCATGTGCCTGCGATGCATTTTAACACAAGGTATATAGTTACTTCATTTGGTTGGTTTGGAGGTGGAATGGATGTTACACCTTGTATGAAAGATAAGAAATTAGAAAATTGGTTTCATTCAGAACTAAAAAAATCATGTGATAAGCACAACAAAAATTATTACAAAAAATATAAAAAGTGGTGTGATGAATATTTTTATTTACTGCATAGGAAAGAGCCAAGAGGTATTGGCGGAATTTTTTTTGATTATAAAAAAAATAATTGGGAAGAAGATTTTTCTTTTGTTAGAGAAGTAGGAATAAGTTTTAAAAACATTTCTAATGAAATAATTGAGAAAAAAAATAAATTAAAATGGACAATTAAAGATAAAGAAATCCAATACAAAAAAAGAGGTAGATATGTTGAATTTAATTTATTACATGACAGGGGGACAAAATTTGGTTTACAAACTGGTGGAAATGTTGAAGCTATACTTATGTCATTACCACCAACAGCTAAATGGTAAATTATGGATAAAGAACCAATTACTACTGAAGGATTAGAAAAATTAAAAAGTGAATTAATTTTTTTAAAAGAAAAAAAGAGACCCGAAATTGTTGCAGCCATTGCTGAAGCAAGATCACATGGAGATTTGAAAGAAAATGCTGAATATCATGCTGCAAAAGAACAGCAATCTCATAACGAAGGAAGAATTCAAGAAGTTGAGGATTTAATTGCAAGAGCAAATGTAATTGATATCACGAAGATTAGTAATGATGGAAAAGTGATATTTGGATCGACAGTCTACCTTCAAAATTTAGATACAAATGAAAAAATAAATTACAAAATTGTTGGTAAAGACGAGGCAGATCTAAAACAAAAGCTTCTATATTTTCAATCACCAATAGGAAAAGGTCTCATAGGTAAAAATAAAGGGGATCTTGTAGAGATAAATACACCAGCAGGGACAAAAAATTTTGAAATTGTAGACGTAAAATACGTTTAATTTGATAAAACTTTTTCCATATCTTTTTTTGATAAATTGAAATTATTTTCAATCCATTTAATTTCTAAATTTTTTAATTTTTGACCCAATTCCCTTCCCTCCTTCAATCCATAATCATTTATCAATAACTGAGCTTTTATTGGAAATTCTGGTTTATCTAATTTTTCAAAGTAAGTTTTTAATTCTGAAAGTTTTTTACTTTCTTTAAAATATAACAAATTGAAATCAATTAAATCGATTGTGCTAGATTTACCCTCATAATAAAATATTTTTTGTAAATCTTTCTTGTTAAAAATTTTAGTACTATCTTTATTTAGCGAATTATTTTTTAGAAAATTAATTTTATCTTTTAACTCATTGGGTAAATTATATTTATATACAAAATAGTCAGAATTGTCAGTTTCATCGATTACAAGAAAAGAAATGACGAAATTTAAACTTTTATTTTTTAATATCTTTTCTTTTGGTTTTGATAACTTGCTCAATTTTTTAAAATTTTTTAGTTGAGGAAAAATTAATGAAAATAATTCACAAGAGGTTTTATTTTTAAATAACTTTAAAAAGTTATCCAATTTGAGAATTTTTTTTAATTCATTGAATTGTCTTTCTTTTGATATTTTTCCTAAACCCTCTATATTTTTTTTAATGATTTTTATTATATTAATTTCATGATCGATTTTGCTATATTCGGTATAAAATCTTAAATATCTAATAATTCTTAAATAATCTTCTTTTATTCTAGTTTCTGGATCACCTATAAATTTAATTATTCCAACATTTAAATCTTTATGACCAGAATTTGGATCATATAAATTTCCGTCTAAATCTGAATATATTGAATTTATTGAAAAATCTCTCCTTAATGAATCTTCCTTCCAATTAGTTGTATATTCTACAACAGCATGCCTTCCATCTGTTTTTACATCTTTTCTTAATGTTGTAATTTCAAAATTTTGATCATCAATCACTGCTGTGATTGTGCCATGTTCAATTCCTGTTTCAAAAAACTTTATTTGGTTTTTAACTAAGCATTGTTTAACTTGATCAGGAGTTAAATTGGTTGCAAGGTCGATATCATCTGTTTTTTCATCATTTAAAATTTTTCTTACACAACCACCAACATATCTAATCTCGCTGGTTTCATTGTGGTTATTTATTACACCAAATATTTTATTTACTCCCTTATTATTTTTTAAATCTAGAAAATTAAGATCTTTATCGCTTGAAATTTTTTTGTTTTGAAAAATTTTTTTAAGTAAAGCTTTCATAAATGGCTGGGGTGCTAGGATTCGAACCTAGGAATGGCGGTACCAAAAACCGCTGCCTTACCACTTGGCTACACCCCAAGATGTTTTTCGTATAACACAAAAAAAAAGCTTTATATAGTTTTAGAGTAAATACACCAATAGTTTTTATATTTATTTTTTAATTTTTTTTGCGCTTTTATTGCCGCATTTTTGGTTAAAAAATAACCAATTATAGTAGAACCCGACCCTGTCATATTTGCAAAGTAAATATTATCTAAATTTTGCAAGTAACTTTTGATCTTTCTTAAAATTGGATATTTATTAAAAGCTGCTCTCTCTAAATCGTTATTTGAAACTTTTAATAGATCTTGTCTGTCAATCTTGTTTGATTTATTGAATAGGCTCTTTGAAAATCCTTTGTGTTTTGCATAGATCATCTTAGTAGAACATCCAAAATTAGGCTTTATTATTAACAAATGAAAATTTAATTTTTTATTAATTTTACTTATATTTTGCCCTTGTAGGATCATTGGACTTTCATAAAGACCCAAAATTACATCTGAACCAACTTTATTTGCAATTTTTATTAAATTATTTTTTGTAGTTTTAATTATTCTTTTTTTAAATAAATAGTTCAAAATGGATGCTGCATTCATAGATCCTCCCCCCATACCAGAAGATTGGGGTATATTTTTTTTTACTTTGATATTGAATTTTTTATTTTTAATATAATTTTGATCATTTAAGATTTTTAGTAGTTTTGAAATTGTATTTGTATTTGAAATATTTGGGGAAAATTTCCCACTAAACGATATTCTATTTTTTGAACCTTGTGTCTCTTTTATTAAAATCTCATCAGCCAAATTGATCTTAGATATTAAACTTTCGATTTTATGATAACCATTTGAGTATTTATTTAAAATTTTTAAAGTTAAGTTTACTTTTGCAAATGATTTTATTTTATGAAACTTCATTTAAGAATTATTATTTAAGCCATTATATAATTTTTCCTTAACTTTAATTTTCAATTCTTCATCTGCTTCATCGCTATTTAAAGCACTTTTCCAAAAATAATTAGCTTGGATTTTTCTATTTAATTGCCAAAGAACATCTCCATAATGATCACTTGCAACAGGATCACTTGGTAACAATTCAACAGCTTTTCTTAAATATTTTTCTGCTTCAATATAATTTCCTGTCAAATAATAACCCCAACCAACAGAGTCTGTTATGTAAGGGTCTTCTTCTTTCCCTTTGTAAGCTTGATTTAACATTTCTATTGCTTCTTCAATTTTATATCCTCTTTCTAACCAACTATAAGCGAGATAGTTAAGTGTATAGGGCTCGTCAGGTCTAATTTTAATTGAATTTAGCAAATCCTTATCCGCCAAATCATAATTTTTTAATCTTTCATACGCTCCACCTCTACGATAAAGAACATCTGCATAAGCCATAGAATTTTTATCCAAATTTTTTAAGGCCAAAGTATAATAATTTATAGCCTCATCATATTTTTTAAAGTTTTTGTAAATATTTGCCAAATCATAAATCATCTTTGTCGATTTATTATTAAATTTTTCAAGATTTTTTAATATATAGTTCAAACTTGCTTCATAATTTTCTTCCTCTGCTATAATTCTGGCAATCTTCTTTGTTTTGTACCAAAAAAATATTTCATCCTTATCATCAAATTTTTCGAAAGTTTTTTTTGCTAGATCATAATTATTATTAGACTGATAGTTTTCAGCTATTAATGATAAATTAAAATAAAATTTTGGATTTAAATAATTTGAAATATTTAAATATATGTTTGAGTAATCAAATCTACTTTGAGATGAATAAAAATTAGATATAAGGAAAAAGAATTCTGCCAAAATATCATTCTCATTTTGACATGAAAAATGCTGTGTTAATTTTGTATATTTTTTTTCATCTATCCATTTTTTTACTTGAGAAATAAGCAAACTACTTCTTAAAGGATCTATTGTATCTGCAAAATTATCAACTGTTGCAAGGTCGTTATTAGACACTTCGTTACTCAAATAAAAAAAAGTATATCTAGAGTAATCACTTTGAGGATCGTTAATTAAATTTAAAAAATAAGACTCAGTTTTTTTGGAATTCAAATAACAATTTTGAAAAGCCATGTTTATCAAATCTAATTTTCCAAATTGCTCAACAATGTCAGATTTTTTATATATAAAAAGATCAATGTAACTTTTTAAGCTAGAATAAATTATAAATTTGTATGAGTCGTCGTCTTTGAATTTTTCCAATTTTTTTAACTTCAAAGCTGCTTGTTTAAACTTTTTCTTTTTAATACTATTTAAAATTAATAATAAATTTCCCTCAAAAAAATCTCCTCCTATTGAGGTATTAGAATATTTTACCTGGTTAATTGCTTTTTTAACCTGCCCATCCAAAAGTAAAGAAAATACATATTCTTGCAAAAAACTATCATGTGATTGAATTAATAATTTTGAATTTTCAAAAAACTTAAGAGCATCGTTATTTTTCTGGTTATCAAATGATAATAATGCCGAAAGATAATTTGATAGATACTTCTGGTTGAATTCTTTTTCATTCGCTGCTTTTGAATAGAGATTTGTTTGATATAGAATTAATATTATAAAACAAAAAATTTTTAAGAACATTTTTTACTTTATGACTTTTAATGAAAAAAATCAAAATGACAGATTAGATAATGATTTATTAAATGAACTAGGTATCGAGTATGAATTTAGTGATGAGCCAATAAATAGATTTAAAAATAATGTTTCTAATGAGGAAAAATCTGTAGAATTAGCAAAACTTAGAGTTGAAATAGAAAAAATTGAAGATTGTGAACTAAAAAATAGTGCAAAAAATCTTGTTTTCAGCGATGGAAATTCATCTTCAAAAATAATGATTGTAGGAGAAGGACCTGGACAAAAAGAAGATGAATTAGGAAAACCTTTTGTTGGTGATGCAGGAATGCTTTTAAATAAAATGTTGAAAGCTATTAATTTAGATAGAACTAACGTGTATATAACTAATGTTGTAAATTATAGACCTCCAAATAACAGAAAGCCTGAAATATCAGAAATAAATAGATACTCTGAATATTTAAGAAAACATATTTCGATTATAAATCCAGAAATACTTATTTTAATGGGAAGCACAGCAATGGAAGCACTCTTCGGGAATAAAATTAAAATCTCTAAAGAAAGAGGAAAATGGAAGGAAGTAATAATTAATAATAAAACATATTTAACAATGATAACTTTTCACCCAGCATATCTACTAAGACAAGCAGAGCAAAAAAAATATTCTTGGGCCGATCTTAAAGAAATTAAAAAAAAAATAGATGAAACTGGTTTAGAGATTTAAATTTTTAATAATATTTTATATGAAAAAAATTATTGCTGGGGTTGATGAAGTTGGAAGAGGAAGCCTTGTAGGACCAGTTTATGCAGCTGCTGTTATATTAAATAAAGAAATTAATAGAAAAATTCTTAAAGATTCAAAAAAACTAAACAAAATTCAGAGGGAAACTCTAGCTAAATATATAAAAAAAAATTCAGTTTGGGCGTTAGGATCTGCATCTATAAAGGAAATTGAAAAAATTAATATTTTAAATGCTAGCCTACTTTCAATGAAAAGAGCAATTAAGAAACTCAAATTGAAACCTAAAAAAGTTTTAATAGATGGTAATAAACCACCAGACTTAAAAAATTATGTAATTAAAACTATTGTAAAAGGTGATGAAAAAATTCCTGAAATTTCAGCCGCATCGATTATTGCTAAAGTTGAAAGAGATAAGCTAATGAAAAAGATGTCTTTTTCTTTTAAAAAATACGGCTGGGATAATAATGCAGGTTATGGAACTAAGGATCATATTAAAGCTATTAAAAAATTTGGAGTGACTAGATTTCATAGAAAAACCTTCCAACCAATACACAAGATATTGAGTCTTAAATAATAATCATAACAATTATCAAACAATAAATTCAATCACAGGTTGACGTAGACTCCTGACTGGAGTCTAATTCAAAAATATAAAATGATCATTTCAGACATAAAAAATAAAATTATTAATGGAGATAGTATTAAGGAATTAAAAAAAATTCCGGCTGAAAGTTTTGATCTGATATTTGCAGATCCACCTTACAACCTTCAACTGAAAAAAGAATTAAGTCGACCTGATAGATCTAAAGTCGATGCTGTAGACGATGCGTGGGATAAATTTGATAGTTTTAAAAGTTATGATGAGTTTTCAGTTCAATGGCTTAAAGAATGTAAAAGAATTTTAAAAAAAAATGGATCTATATGGGTCATAGGAAGTTATCATAATATTTTTAGAGTTGGTTCAAAAATGCAAGATTTAGGTTTTTGGATACTAAATGATGTGATTTGGAACAAAAATAACCCTATGCCAAATTTTAGAGGAACACGTTTTACGAATGCACACGAAACACTTATATGGGCATCAAAAAGTGAAGGCTCAAAATATACTTTTAATTATCAATCACTTAAATGTTTAAACGATGATCTACAGATGAGATCTACATGGAATTTACCTATATGTAATGGAAAAGAAAGACTTAAAAATAATGGTAATAAAGTTCACTCAACGCAAAAGCCAGAGTCTTTATTGCACAGAATTATATTAGCATCGTCTAATAAAGGCGATTTAATATTGGACCCGTTTCTCGGTACGGGAACAACTGCTGTAGTTTCAAAAAAGTTAGGTAGAAATTATTTTGGGATAGAAAAAGAAAAAAACTATTTTGAAGCTGCAAGTAAAAGAATTAAAAATACAAAAATTATAGAAGATGAATATTTAGATACTATAAAAAATAATAGATCCAAACCAAGAGTGCCATTTGGATCTTTGGTTGAATTAGGAATTATTAAACCTGGTACTGAAATTTTTGATCAAAAAAAACAAATCAATGCGAAAATTATGATTGATGGTAGTATAAAATATCGGAAATCAGAAGGATCAATTCATAAAGTTGCTGCACAAATATTAGGTGCTGAGAGCTGTAACGGTTGGACTTTTTGGTATTATAAATCAGGTAATTCACTCAAACCAATTGATGATTTGAGGCAAAGACTAAGGCCAACTACTTAATTTCTATAAATTTTTCCAAGATAACTCTCTAGAAATTTTTTATTTTTTGATAAAAATTTCAAAACAATATTTCTAATTAATATTATTATTGGATTAGTTAAATGGAAGGCAAAATGATTTAATTTTGATCTTTTATTTACCAGTAATATTTTACTTATCTTATCTTTATAAATACTATTTGAATTTGTAATATTTTCTAAAATACCATTTGCTGTTTCAATACTTTGAGAAGCGCCTTGTGCAAAAGAAGGTGGAAAAGCAAATAAAGCATCACCGCTCAAATAAGTATTTTGATATTTTAGTGTGGGTAATTCAGTGCTCACAAATACAGGAAAACACTTTATATTTGCTAAACTTTCCAAATTTATAATAGAATTTTTTGAAATAAAGTCTTTTAAAGATTTGATAAATGTTTCTGAATTAAGAATATTTTTATCTTCAATTTCTTTAGTAGTTAGTTTCTTTTTGATTATAGCAACGAAATTATATTCGAGTTTTTGATTTACAGGATAAGTTACATAGTGAAAATTTGACCCCATATAAACAGAAATATTATCTTTTTCATGTTGTTTTAAATTCGCCCTTAAAGCAATGTTGCCATTAAAAATTGGATTTAAATGATTATTAGATATTTGAGATTTTAATTTTGAAAAAACACCGTCAGCAATTACAATATAATCGAAACTTTCGTTATTATTATCCCAGGAAATCTTTATTTTTTCATTATATTCAATATCCTGAATATCGGCTTTAAATTGAATTTTTTCCTCAGGGATATTATCAATTAAAAACTTTATTAATGTTGACCTTTTAAGTGTTGTGTAACGGTCATTTACATTATTGAATTGCTTTAAATCAATTTCACAAATCTTTTTAATATTATTTGCCTGGAAAAAATTAACTTTTGTTGGATAATAAACATCTGATGCTGAAATATTTTTAAATCCAATTTTATTCAACAAATTAATACTATTAACTGAAAGTTGAATACCATAACCTTCATTTAAATTGAGGTGATCTTTTTTTTCAAATATTTTATAGTCTATTTCGGTATTTTTGTTTAATTCATTTGCAAGATACAAACCAGATATACCAGCTCCAACAATTGCAACTTTTTTCATTCAGATTTTGAGATGGTATAAAATATTTTTTTAGTAAATGATGGAATTATTTCTGAGGTTAATTTATCTTTTTTAATTAATATTTTATTTTTAATCTTTGGAGGTCTTTTTGTGTTATTTAACAAAATTTTCATTTCCATATTAGATAATTTTATATTAATTTTTTTATTATTTGAATAATTATACTTACTTTCTCGAACTTCAGTCATAGGAAAAATTGGCATATTTTTTAAAAATTTAAATTTATCATTTTTAACCAATAAGTAATTATTTTGTTTTTTGTAGATAGTCGCTTCAAAATATTTAGTTTTTATTTCTTTATTAATTTTAGTTAATTCAAAATCATTTTTTTTTAAAGATATACAATTTTTACTTAATGGACATTCTTTACAACTTGGATTTTTTGGTTTGCAAATTAAAGCACCTATTTCCATAATTGCTTGTGAGTAATCGCTGGCACGATCGGACAGTCCAAAAAAATTAATTTTTGTTTTTAAAAAATCTTTAGATATTTCACTCTGCTTTTTTAAATATAAAGTTCTTTTAAGAATTCTCTCTACATTTCCATCTAAAGGGATAGTTTTGATGTTAAATGCTATAGACATTATTGCTTTAGATGTATATTCACCAACACCTGGTAATTGTATCAACTTTTCATAAGATTTTGGCAACTTACCATGGAAATCTCTAACAATTATAATAGCACTTTTTTTTAGATTTCTTGCTCTTGAATAATAACCAAGGCCTTCCCAATGTTTCATTAAGATCTTTTCATCAACATCTGCCAATGATTGAAAGGTTGGAATTTGTTTTACAAATTTTTCAAAATAAGGAATAACGGTTTTTACTTGAGTTTGCTGCAACATAAATTCACTAACAAACGTAAAATATTCTTTTTGCTTCTGAGAACCTTTTTTTCTCCAAGGTAAAATTCTTTTATTATTATCGTACCAATGTAGAATTTTATTTGGTATGTTTTTATTATTCATATGAGTCAAAAATATAATACTAAGCAGAGATATAATTCCATTCAAGGTTTAAGATCTTTTAAAGATACTTTACCCACAGAAGCAAAAAGAATAATTAGTAAAAAAGGTAAAATTTATAATGAAACTTTAGATAATTGGAAATATTTAGTAGGTAAAGATTTATTTAAAGTAAGCTTTCCTAAGTCATATAAAAGTTCAAATAAATTGTCGGGCAGTCGTTTAAATATTTTGGTAAAGAGGGGAAATGAAGTTGATCTTGAGTATTCTAAAAAAGAAATAATAAAAAAAATTAATGTTTTTTTTGGCTATCATGTTTTAGATGACATTAAATTGAATACATTTGATGGAAAAATTGAAGAAAGCTATAAAAATACCACTATTAATGCGACAAAAAATAAACATATAAAGAGCATAAATAATATTAAAAATGACAAAATAAAAAATTCACTTTTAGAGCTAAGTAAACATTTTAAAATAAAATGAAAAAAATAATTTTTATCTCAATTTTAATTTTTTTTAATTTCATCAATGCTAATTCTGAAGTTAAACCAATTTTAGTAGGGAATGCAGACTCAAAAGTTAAGTTGATGGTTTTTGAATCTTTAACTTGTAGTCATTGTGCAAATTTTCATAAAAATATATATCCTAAATTAAAAGAAGATTTTATTGATAAAGGATTGATTTCAATAGAATTTAAAAGCTTCCCATTAGATATCATTGCATTTAATGCAACTAAATTAGCTCATTGTAGAAATGATGGTGAGCACGAAATTTTGCATCACCTTTATTTAAATCAAGATAAGTGGATCAAGGGAAAAAATGAATTAGAAGCAAATCAAGCAATGAAAAAATTTATTGATAATACTGAATATAATCTTGATTTTGATAAGTGCTTGGCTGATAAGAAGATAGAGGATCACATCTTAGAAGACCGAATCGAAGGTGTTAAAAAGTATAAAGTGAATTCTACTCCTACAGTCATAATTAACGGAAAAAAGTTTGAAAATCACTCAAACTACAAAAAATTAAAAAAATACATTGAAAAACTGATATAAGTCAGTGAATGGAATTTAAAAAAATCCAACTAAATGGATTTAAGTCTTTTGCTGAAAAAACAAATTTCCTGATTGAAGAAGGTTTAACTGGGATAGTTGGCCCAAACGGTTGTGGCAAATCAAATATAGTGGAGTCGTTGCGATGGTGTATGGGTGAGACATCGGCAAAAAGTATGAGAGGTTCAGGAATGGAAGACGTTATATTTTCTGGAACTTCAAATAAACCATCAAAAAATATTGCAGAAGTTTTAGTGAGCTTATCAAATGACAACAAGGATGGTCCTCTACAATATAATGAGCTCGATGAAATTGAAATAAGAAGAAAAATAGAAAAAGATAAAGGCTCAAAATTTTATATAAATGGGAAAGAAGTTAGAGCTAAAGATGCTCAAATGTTTTTTGCAGATTTGTCAACAGGTGCTCATTCACCTTCGATTATTAGTCAAGGTAGAATTGGAGCATTGGTTACGGCAAAACCTTCAGATCGAAGAGCTATTTTAGAAGAAGCAGCAGGTATAGCAGGTTTACATGTTAGAAGACACGAAGCAGAATTACGATTAGGCGCGGCAGAAAATAATTTAAAAAGGGCAGATGAATTAAGAAGACAACAGGAAAGACAATTAGCAAATTTGCAAAAGCAAGCTGAAGAGGCTGCAAAATACAAATCTATTTCAGAAGAAATAAAAAAAGTTGAGGCAGGTTTATATTATTTACGACTTTTAGAAATTGATAATGAAATTAAAGTAGAGAATGAGATCAACAATGAGGCTGATGATCAAGTTAAGTCCTTCAATGATAAATTAGAGGATTTAAGTATGAAAATTATTGAAAAGAATAAAAATGTAAATCCTATAAGAGAAAAAAATCAAGAAAACTTGTCAAAAATTCAAAGATTAAATCTAGAGTTAAAAAGTTTAGATGAGGAAAAAGACAGGGTTAATGATGAAATACAATCAATTAGAAAGGCTTTAGGTGTAATTGATGACGATATTGTTAGAGAAAAAAGCATAATCATTGATGCAAACTCTAATGAAAAAAGACTTAGAGAAGAAAAAGAAAATTTAATTACAGTCGATTCAAAATATTATGAAACTGAAAAATTGTCAGGTTTAGATTTGGTAAATGCAAAAGGAAAATTAAAAGATGAGCAAGATAAATTAGAGAGAATACTAGAAAATCTAAACCTTGATACTCTAAAAAAGAACTCAGAAACTATTGATTTAGCAAGTGAGCAGTTAGATAAAGCAAAAGAAATGCTCTCAGAGAACAATATCAATGGTGCAACTAATTTAATAGATGAATGCAAAATAAATCTTTCATTTTTAAAAATGAAAATTAATGAAATGCATGACAACGATTTAGCGATAACAGTAACTAAGAAAAACGAAGAAATCAAAAGTCTACAAGAAGAATACGCTGAAGCATTTAGTACAAATCAAAATATTAAAAAAGAGTCAATAAAAAGAAGTGAAAGAATTAAAATAATTGACCAAGAAATAGAAAGTTGGAAAAACTTATTGGTAAATTCTGAAAAAATGATTAATGAATTAAATAGTAGAAAAGATACTCAACAAAAAAAATTAGATAGTCTTGAAAAACAACCTCAAACACAAGCTGAAAGAAAAGGACAAATATCAGAAAATTTAAGAATTTCTGAAAAAGAAAAAAGTGATAATGAAATATTAATAGATGAGCTAGATAAAGAGATTAACGAATTAAGAAGTAATCTTAATACAACAAAAGAAGAGTCTATTGAAATAAGAGAACGAAAGGCAAGCTCTGGAGCAACAATCGATGGTTTGAATAAAAGAAGAAATGATTTGCTAGAAAGAGTATCAACAGAACTTAATTTAAAAGAAGAAGAGATACTGAATTTTTCAAACCTAAAAGATGTATCTGAATATCCAGATACAGTAACACAAGAGGAATTGCTTGATGAAAGAAAAAGGGAAAGAGAAAAATTAGGCTCAGTCAACTTAAGAGCAGACGAAGAGACTTCAAAATATGAAGATGAAATTAAGAAAATGGAAAAAGATAGACAAGATTTAGTAACTGCAATTATAAAGTTAAAAGAAAGTATTACTGAACTCAATCAGAAAGGTAGGGAAAGACTTCTAGATGCTTTTGAAAAAGTGAATAGAAAGTTCAATGAAGTTTATACCAAACTATTTAATGGAGGTAGTGCAAAACTAGAATTAGTAGACTCTGATGATCCTTTAGATGCAGGATTAGAAATGTTGGTAAGTCCACCAGGAAAAAGATTGCAATCAATAACTTTATTATCTGGAGGTGAACAAGCCCTGACTGCTTTATCTTTAATCTTTGCAGTGTTTCTTACCAATCCGGCTCCGATATGTGTTCTCGATGAAGTAGACGCACCTCTAGATGATGCGAATGTAACAAGATTCTGCAATCTTTTGACGGAACTAACTAAAATCACATCTACAAGATTTATTATTGTAACTCACCACGCTTTAACCATGTCTAAAATGGACAGACTATATGGTGTAACAATGCCAGAAAAAGGAATTAGCCAACTAGTTGCTGTAGATCTTCAAAAAGCAGAGAGTATGGTTGCTTAATAATGGATGAAGACCAGTTTAAAACTCGCCTAAAAATTGCAAAAAATAAAACCGATAAAGACAAAAAATCTGAAGAGGGAAATAAAGGCTCAAGTATGGGATCAGCCTTCAAAATGAGCACGGAATTGGTATCTGCAGTGGCTGTTGGGACAATTATTGGGTTTATTTTAGACAATTGGTTTGGTACTAAACCCTGGTTAATTTTAATATTTTTTTTTATTGGTGTAGTAGCTGGAATTATGAACGTTATTAGATCAGCAAAAAAAATGCAAAAATAGTAGGCAAATGGCAGCAAATCCAATGTACCAATTCAACGTTTACCGAATTGGTCCAGAAATTAAAATAAATAACATAGATATTTCGTTCACAAACGCGAGTTTGTTTATGGTCATAAGCTCACTAGCAATATTAATTATATTTAATTTAGGTACGAAGAGATCTATCATACCAAATAAAATTCAATTACTTGCGGAACTCAGTTACTCTTTTATTTCAAAAATGATAAGTGATACAGCTGGATCGAAAGCTAAGCCTTACTTTTCTTTTATATTTTCTTTATTCATGTTTGTTTTATTTTGTAACATGTTTGGGATGATACCATACTCATTTACTGTCACTAGCCACATCATTGTAACTTTTGTATTAGCAGCATTTATATTTATAGGAGTAACAATAATTGGATTTATTAAACATGGACTTGGATACTTAAAACTTTTTGTGCCAAGTGGAGTTCCAATGGTTTTATTGCCATTAATAGTTGTTATAGAAATAATTTCATACTTAAGTAGACCAATTAGTTTATCAGTTAGATTGTTTGCAAATATGATGGCAGGCCATACGATGATGAAAGTTTTTGGAGGTTTCGTAGTTAGCTTGGGAATTGTTGGGGGCTGGCTACCACTAGGTTTTTCAGTTGCATTAACAGGTTTGGAGATATTAGTTGCTTTTCTTCAAGCATATGTATTTGCAATTTTAACATGTATCTATTTAAATGATGCATTAAATTTACACCATTAATTAACATAAGGAGGATATAATGGAATTAGAAGCAGCAAAAATGATAGGAGCAGGACTAGCAGCAATTGCACTTGCAGGTGCAGGAGTTGGAATTGGGATAATTTTTGGAAATTATCTTTCTGGTGCAATGAGAAATCCATCTGCAGCTCAAAAGCAGTTTCCAAACTTGCTATTAGGCTTTGCATTAGCAGAAGCGACTGGTTTATTTGGATTAGTTGTTGCATTAATTATTCTTTTCGCGTTTTAATTAATGTTGAAAAAGATAATTTTTCAATTTCTAGCTTTAAGTCTTATCTTTACTTATAGCGCTCAAAGCGCTGAGCGTGGAGGTATGCCCCAGCTTAATCCCGAGTTTTGGATATCTCAAATTTTTTGGTTAGTACTTACCTTTGGATTATTGTTTATAATTTTATCTAAGTTCATACTACCAAAGATTAGTAACAATCTTGAAACCAGGAAATCACAAATCTTAGAGAATATCGAAACTGCAGACAAGCAACGGGAAGAAACTGAAAAAAAAGTTAAAGAATTTGATAAAATTATCAATGATACAAAAGTCGAAGCAAAAAACTTCTTTAATAGTGAAAGACAAAAAGTTTTGGACGACATAAACAATAAAAGATTATCTTTAGAAAAGGATATCGAAAAAGAAATAATAAAAGCTGAAGAAGAAATAGACCAATTAAAAAAAACTTCTCAAGAGAAAGTTACTAAAATTGCAATTGAGACATCCTCCGATCTAGTTAAACAATTAATTGGTGAAGATATAAATAAAAGTAGTCTTTCAGCCATAGTTGAAGATCTTTCTAAAAAAGAAATGGAAAAACATAATGGCATTTGATGCAACATTTTGGGTAGCAGTATCTTTTGTAATATTTTTTGGGGCGCTAATTTATTTAAAAGTTCCACAGAATGTTAATAATTTATTGAGCAAAATGATTACTGATATCAAAAATGAAATTGACGAAAGTGAAAAACTCCGAGCTGAATCTAAAAGACTATTGGATGAGGCGCAAAAGAAGCTAGATACTGCAAAAATTGAGAGTGAAAAGATTATGCAGCAGTCAAAAGATGAAACTGAAAGATTTGTAATTGAAATGAATGATAAATTTCATAAATCAGCTGAACTCAAGAAAAGTCTAGCAGAAACTAAAATCTCTCAAATGAAAGATAATGCCATTAAAGAAATTAAAGATACATCAATTAATATTGCTGTAGAATCTGTAAAAAAAATTATTACTACATCTGTTGATAAGTCTAAACTTGACAACTTGTTTAATAAAAATCTTGAAGAAACAAAGACAGAATTAAAGAAAATCAGTTCTTAAACTAAGATAGTTTATCAAATTTTATAAAAATAATGTAAATTAAGAAATATGAATTCCATTGTAATTGGATCAGGTTTTGGTGGTATGGCGGCAGCTCTTAGACTTCGAGCAAAAGGTCATAAAGTTACTTTAATTGAAAAACAAAAAGATTTAGGTGGAAGAGCGAGAGTATTTAAAAGTAATGGTTTTACTTATGATGGTGGACCAACTGTAATAACTGCTCCTTATTTAATTTATGAAATTTTTAAACTTTTTAATAAAAATCCAGATGATTATATAAAAATAAAAGATTTAGATACTTGGTACAGATTTGTTTTCGAAGATGGAAGCCATTTTGATTACTCAGCCGATGAAAAGAAAATGGAAGAACAGATTGCAATAATTAATCATAAAGATATTGTGGGTTACAGAAATTTACTTAAATTTACAAAAAAAATATTTGATAAGGGTTATTCAGAATTATCAGATGTGCCATTTGATAAACCTTCATTTATGTTTAAGCAAATTCCTGCATTGCTAAGTTTAAAAAGTTATAAATCTGTTTATTCTTTGGTTAGTGGTTTTATTGAAAATGAAAAACTAAGAAGGCTATTTAGTATGCACCCATTATTGGTAGGTGGGAACCCTTTTACTACAACCTCTATATATGGATTAATTTTATATTTAGAAAAAAAATGGGGAATACATTATTCTATGGGTGGAACAGGACAAATCATAAAAGGTTTTGAGAAATTGATGATAGAAGAAGATGTTACAATTATTAAAGGTAAAGAAGTTAAAAACTTGCTTACAGAAAATAAAAGAGTTGTCGGGGTAGTGACAAGTGAAGATGAGGAAATTAAAGCAGATAACGTAGTTTGTAATGCAGATCCTCCTGGCGTTTATTCAAGAATGCTAAATAATCAAAAATATAACACCTTATTTAATTGGAAGATAAATAGAATGGAATATTCAATGGGTTTGTTTGTTTATTATTTTGGAACAAAAAAAAAATACGATAATGTTGAACATCATACTATAAAGTTTGGCGATAAGTACAAAGAACACTTGGATGATATATTTGTAAACAAAAAATTAAATAACGATATAAGCTATTACCTACATAGACCTACCGCAACAGATTCAAGTATGGCACCAAAAGACCATGATTGCTTTTATGTATTAGTGCCTGTACCTAATAATAAATCAGGAATAAACTGGTCAATCGAAGGAGAGAATCTAAAAAAACTTGTGATAGATAAAATGGAAAAAAGTTTATTACCTAATTTAAGAGAAAATATTGTAGATGATTTTTATTTAACTCCTGATTATTTTGAGAATGAATTAAACACAAAATATGGCTCTGGTTTTTCAATTCAGCCAAAATTTTCTCAATCAGCATACTTTAGATTTCATAATAAATCTGAGGTTTATGACGGTTTATATTTTGTTGGAGCGGGCACTCATCCTGGAGCTGGTGTTCCAGGAGTCCTATCATCCGCAAAGGTCTTAGATAAAATTTTGTAATGAATGAACAAAATTATTTGTCGATATATGCTAAATCATTTAATTGGGCAGGTTTCTTTTTACCAAAACAAGTCTATTCTGATTGCTCTAATTTGTACGATTTTTGTAGATACATAGACAATATAGCAGATGAAAAAGGTGATCTTGATACGAAATTAAAAAATTTCAATACTTTCAAAGAAGATTTCAAATTAAAAAATGAAAATAACCAAATAATTAAAAATATGTGGGCTTTAATAAACAAATTTGGAATATCACAAAAAATAATTGATGATTTATTCGATGGCGTCGAGGCTGATATAAAATCAAAAGTAGAAATCAACACTGACAAAGATCTATATATTTATTCATATAGAGTGGCTGGAACAGTTGGATTAATGATGGCAAAAATTTTAAATGTCAAAGAAAGATCAGCACTTTTGGGAGCGATTGACTTAGGTATTGCAATGCAATTAACTAATATTTCAAGAGATGTTATTGAAGATGAAAGCAATAATAGGTTTTATATAAAAAAGAATTTTGATGAAATTAAAAGAATTTTAAAAATCGCTGACAAATTTTATAGTAATTCTTTTATATCAATTAAAAAAATTCCATTCTTTTTAAGATTTTCGATTTTGGTTGCAAGACGAGTATATAGACAAATTGGAAATGAAATCTTAAAAAAAGGAAACTTAGAAAATTATAATAAATCAGGAAAAATTTATGTAAACAATTTGGGAAAAGTCTTACATACAGTGCTATCTATTGGTGATTTAATTAAATTATATTTTGTAAAAGAAGATAAAAAACTTACAATAAAAGAGCATGAGATAATAATGCAAGATATTGAGTATAATGAAAGATTTTGATTACATAATTATTGGAGGTGGCTGCGCAGGTTTAACATTGGCTTATGAGTTAGAGTATCACGATAAACTTAAAAATAAGACTTTAGCGATTATTGAAAAAAGAGACGAATATAAAAGAGATAAAACTTGGTCATATTGGAAAACTGTACCTCACAAGTTTGATGATTGTGTAAAAAAAAGATGGAAAGATTATACAATCAATTTTAAAGGAAATGTTGAATATAAAGATTGTAAAGAAACTCCTTACGAAAGTATTGATAGTGGACTATTCTACAAAAAAATTTTAAATAAAATCAATAAAAATCCGAATATTCAATTCTTTAAAGATATTAGTGAAGTAAATACAGAAAACGCAATTTTATTTAATAGTTTGCCAAATCTTGAGAATAAAGTTTCTAATTTATGGCAACACTTTCAAGGTGTTGAGATTGAAACCGAAAAAGATTTTTTTGATGATCAAATAATGAATTTAATGGACTTTGATTGTGATCAAAAAAAAAGTGTTCATTTTTTCTATACACTACCCTATTCAAAAAAATCAGCTTTAATCGAAACTACGTGGCTTTCAAAAATGGAAGATGATAGTGAAAAAGATTATGATAAACAAATTACTGATTACATCGAAAACACTTTAAAATTAAAAAAATATAAAATTAATTATAAAGAAGTTGGGGCCATACCATTATTTTATCCAAAATTTAAAAACGACAAAAATACGATTAATATTGGAACTGCTGGAGGTATGACGCGTTTAAGTACTGGCTATACTTTCCTAAATATTCAAGAACAAGCAGAATATATTACCCAAAACATTGATAAAATAACCCAAACTAGAGCTTTCAATATAAAAAGTAAGTATAAGTTTTTAGATAATGTTTTTTTGAAAGTCCTAGCTGAAAAGCCAGAGATCATGCCAAATATTTTCTTCAAAATGTTTAAAAGCAAGTCAAAAACAGTAATAAATTTCCTTTCCAATAAAAGTAATATTTTCGAGGACTTATCCATTATATTAAAGATGCCAAAATGGATTTTTATTAAAGCTGTATTTAAATAATGATCAACAAAATAAATTTTTTTCATTCTATTATTTTTTTTAATATCTGTATTTTTTTTTCTGCCTTTGAAGTATTGAGAAATAATTCGTTTATACTTTTTAGTTTTTTTTTAATTCTTACAATTGGTATCTCTCACGGTGCGCTGGATCATGAAAAGGGTAAAAAACTTTTAAAAATTTATAAAATTAAAAATACAGAAGTGTTCTATATAACTTATTTAGGTATTGCTATTTTTGTTATTTTAATTTGGATTTTAAGTCCAATATTGTTGCTTTCGCTTTTTTTAATAGTTGCAGCATATCATTTTGGCAAAGAGGATAGTGACTTTATCGAAAAAAAAAATGCTAATTTTTTAGAAATTTTTTATTTCATTAAAGGATCATTAGTTATTTCAGCACCCCTACTGTTTCATAAAGCTGAGACAATCGAAATTTTTAAAATGTTAAACTTTTCAATAGACGAAAATATTGTGGCTAATAATTTTTTAATTTCTTTAGTTATATTTTCAGTGCTAAGTAATTTTCTTATATATAGAGGTAATAATAATGATTTAAGATCAATTCTTTTTTTAGATAGTTTTTCAATAATTATTTTAAACTATTTTTTTAACCCTATATTGGCTTTCACAATTTATTTCTGCTTTCTTCATTCTATAAGACACTCACTAAGTTTAATTAGTGAAATAAATAAAAATTTGATGAAAGGATTTCCTATTTTTTTACGAAAAATTATTCCACTTACAGTAATCACAGCAATAATGTATTTAATAGTTTTTTATTTTATTTCAGAAAAATTTGGTATAGATGAAAGTATTATTAAAATAATATTTGTTGGATTGGCTTCATTGACCTTCCCTCATATTTTACTTGAATTCATGGTAGAAAAAAAATGAGTAACAAAAATTTAAAAATTTATTTAGCTGCACCAAGAGGATTTTGTGCAGGCGTTGATAGAGCAATTGAAATTGTAAAAAAGAGTATAGATAAATTTGGTGCCCCTGTTTATGTGAGACACGAGATTGTTCATAACAAACATGTTGTAGAAGGGTTAAAGAAGATAGGTGCAATATTTGTTGAAGAATTAGATGAAATTAAAGATAAGTCTAGACCAGTTATATTCTCAGCACATGGAGTTCCAAAATCTGTTCCGGAGGAAGCTTCTAATTTAAATATGATGTTTGTAGATGCAACGTGTCCTCTAGTATCTAAAGTTCATAGAGAAGCAGAAAACTTAAACAAACAAGGTCATCATATATTATTGATAGGGCACAAAAACCATCCAGAAGTCATAGGAACTATGGGTCAATTACCAAAAGGTTCAATAGATTTGATTGAAAATATTGAGGATGCAAATAAGTATGAAAATGTCTCAAATAAACAGCTATCTTTCATAACTCAAACAACACTCTCTGTAGATGATACTAAAGATATAATTGCAGCTTTAAAATCTAAATATCCAGATATTAAAGAGCCTAAAAAAGATGACATATGTTATGCAACAACAAATAGACAATCCGCAGTTAAAGAAATAGCAGATAAATGTGATATGTTTTTTGTAATTGGAAGTAGGAATTCATCTAACTCGGTAAGATTAGTTGAGGTTGCTAAAAACTCTGGTTGTAGTTCTGCTGAGTTAATACATTCAGAAAGTCCAGTGCCTATAGATAAAATTAAAGGATGTAATACAATTGGAATCTCCTCAGGTGCTTCAGCACCAGAGATACTTGTTGAAAAATTTATAGCAGAGTTAAAAGATCAATTTACAGTCAACATAGAAGAAGTAGAAATCGTAAAAGAAAATATTACTTTTAAAATTCCTGGAAAATTAAATTAATGGCTGTTTATACTAAAATTAATAATAAGCAGATAAAATTTATCGAGAAGAAATATAATATTGGAAAAATTATAAATTATTCAGGTATAAAAAAAGGTATTGAAAATACCAACTTCCTTTTAAAGACAAAGAAAAATAAATATATTTTAACTATTTACGAAAAAAGAGTTCAGAAAAAAGATCTCCCATTTTTTGTTAATCTTATGTCTGGTCTATCTAGATTAAAAGTAAAATGTCCAGTTCCTATAAAAGATAAAAAGGGTAAATATTTGTTTAACTTAAAAAATAAAAAAGCTTGTATTGTCAGTTTCCTGGAAGGAAAAGATAAAGAACAACTAAATAATAAGGATTGTTTTGTAGTTGGAAAAAATGCAGCACTTCTTCATGAGGCTTCAAAAAAATTAAAAATATATAGAAAAAATTCTCTATCTATTAATTCATGGGGATCAATTCTAAATAAAATAGACAATAAAATTAATAAATTGTCTAAAAACTTAAAAAATTTAATGAAAATTGATTTGAAAGATATCAAAAGAAAATGGCCTAAAAAAATGCCAAATGGAATAATTCATAGCGATCTTTTTATTGATAATATTTTTTTCAATAAAGGTAAATTTTATGGATTTATAGATTTTTATTTTTCAGCTAATGATTTTCTATCTTATGAATTAGCAACCTGTATTAACGCTTTATGTTTTAAAAAAAAAAATAGAAAATTTGTATTAGATAAAAAAAGATCCTCAAATTTATTAAAGGGCTACCAATCTGTTAGAAAATTAACCGAAATTGAAAAAAGAAATTTAAATACATTATGCAGAGGGTCGGCTTTGAGATATCTTTTGACTAGATCCTATGATTATTTAAATACTCCTAAAAATGCTGTCATTAAAATCAAAGATCCAAAGGAGTATATAGATAAGTTGAATTTTCATAGAAATCTGAGCTCATTTAAGGATTATTCTTGATGATTAAAATATACACAGATGGTTCATGCATTGGAAATCCAGGAAATGGTGGTTGGGCTGCAATTATTATTGAAAATGGAAAGAAAACTCAAATTAAAGGAAGCAAAAAAGAAACAACAAATAATCAAATGGAATTACTTGCCCCCATTAAAGCTTTAAAAAAAATTCCAAAAGGAAGCAAAGTTCAAATATTTACAGACTCTAAATATGTAAAATCTGGGATAACTGAATGGATACATAATTGGAAAAAAAATGGCTGGAAAACAGCTAACAAAAAAGAAGTTAAGAATAAAGAACTTTGGACCGAATTAGATAATCTTTCAAATACATTTGAGATTAAATGGAGCTGGGTAAAGGCACATTCAACAGATAAACTTAATAATGAAGTGGATTTATTGGCAAGGTCCTCTGTCGCAATATAGGTGCGCCTAGCAACAGAACGCCCCTTCTCATTTGTTAATTTAGTTTGCAGTATCAACGTTATTTAAAAAATACAACCGATCTATACGTTCTGTGTACGTCATAAAAATTGTCTACTGATAATTAAAACTAGCAGATAAAACATTTGTTGTGTCTGAACAAGGTGTTTGAAAACAAGATCTCAAAATTATAGGCCATTTATTTTGCTGAAAAAAAATATGACCGACTGAAGTATCAGAGCCATAAGTATCAGAAATCGTTCCTCCTCCAAAAGGATCTATCATCACTGAATAAGCTGCAAAAGAATTTTTGTTTTTCATTGGGTTTAAAAATAGGAGGTTTTTGTCATTTAAAAAAGCACTATTATATCTGGAACCATCACCAACCTTTGTACAATAAATCTTACTAGTTCCTGCATCTAAAAAAATTGCTTCAACACCAATCTCACATTTCATTATTTCACCCCTAATATATTTTTCTACCATTTTAAAATTAGATTTAATGGCTGCCTTCTTTGCACCTGCGGTATACCCACTATAAGCAACCACGCCTACAGCAGCAAGAATACCAATGATAGCTACTACCACTAGGAGTTCTATTAGGGTGAAGCCTTTGTTTTTCATGATCCAAGATTACCAAATCATGAACCATGAGTCCAAAATATAGATCTATTACGTATGATATTTCATACGTCATCTGTACGTTATTATCTTACAATTGGTTTAATTTTGCGATTGCTAATTAATAAAATATAAGGATTATTGAAACAAAGTTAAGGGCACCTGGCAACAGCACTGCCCTAATAATTATAATAAATCTATAACTCCTTCTGCAGAAGATAAACCGCATTGCTTAGTTTCTTTCTCAACTTGAACATTAATCACTTCTAAGTTTTCAATAACCATTGCATAACGATTTGAACGAATACCCATTCCTTTTGAATTTCTATCTACTTCAGCACCGATGGCTTTTGTAAATAATAGATACGGATCTGATAACATTGTAATTTTACCAGCTGCATTGTTTGATTCTCCCCAAGCATTCATAACAAAAGGATCATTCACAGATAAACAGAATATATTATCTATTCCTTTGGCTTTTATTTTATCGGCATTAGCTACATATCCAGGAAGATGAAGTTTTGAACAAGTAGAAGTAAAAGCACCAGGTAATCCGAATAAAACAACTTTACCTTTTCCTAATATATCCCTAATTTTACTTGTTTGTGGTTCACCATCTGCTAAATAAAAAATTTCTATATCTGGGATTTGATCTTTTATTTTTAATTTCATATTGAGTTTATTACGTATTCTTTAACTTTATTTATATCATTTGAAATAACCTCAAATTTTTCTTCTCTATCATAAACATATTTAAGACTATCTGGTAATTCTTCAGTTTTTGAGATTGCATCTTCGATTGCTTTTGGAAATTTACAAGGGTGTGCTGTAGACAAAACAACACAATTTTGCTCTAACCCAAGTTTTTTTGCAGCACCTATTCCAACTGCAGTATGTGGATCAACTACAACTTTAAATTCTTTATTTATATCTTTTATCATTTGGATAGTTTCGTTTTCATCTAACATTTCAGATGTAAAATTCTTTTTTATTTCATCTAAGTCACTATTATCAATTTGATAAGTATTATTTTTTATCTTACTCATAACATCTTTTGTAACTTCTGAGTTACAGTCTTTTACATCATATAAAAGTCTTTCAAAGTTACTTGCTATCTGGATATCCATGCTGGGAGTATTTGTTTCCTCAACTTTCTTTTGAGTGTAATCCCCACCAGAAATTGCTCTATGAAGAATGTCATTTTTGTTTGTAGCTACAATAAGTTTATCAATTGGAAGACCGAGTTTCTTTGCTAAATAACCAGCATAAATATCTCCAAAATTTCCAGTCGGGACAGAAAAAGACAGAGACTGTCCATTGCCTATTTTAAAATAAGAATAAAAATAATAAACAGCTTGAGCAACAATTCTTGCCCAATTAATTGAATTAACACCTGACATATTTATTGAGCTGGAAAATTTTTCATCATTAAACATGGCTTTAACTAAATTTTGACAGTCATCAAAGTTACCCTCAATAGCAATATTGAAAACATTTTTTTCTTCATGGATTGTCATCAGTCTTCTTTGCACTGGTGAAATTCTGTTATTTGGATGTAATACAAAAACATTTAGATTCTTTTTGCCTTTTAAAGCATCAATAGCAGCTGCACCTGTATCTCCTGAAGTTGCTACAATAATATTAATTTTTTTTTGCTCATTTCCTAAATGATATTGATAAAAATTTCCTATCAATTGCATTGCAATATCTTTAAAAGCAAGTGTTGGGCCGTGATAGAGTTCTAAAACTTTTAAATTTCCTAAATCAGATATTTTTACAACATCCTCTGCTCTAAAATTTGAATAAGATTTTGATACTATAGAAATTAACTCTTCTTTTGACATAAAATCACCAATAAATGGGAAAATTATTTCGGCTGCTAATTCATTGTAATTAAAACTACTTAGTTTGTTTAATTCATTTTCACTAAATGGTTTGATTGATTTTGGTACAAAAAGACCTCCATCATCAGCTAAACCTTTCAGAAATACGTTTTTAAATGAAAAATGATCTGAATTATTTCTAGTGCTTATATATTCCATCAGTAATTTTTTTTTCTAAAATATAAATATATTAAAAAAATGGAAACAGCTAATGAAAACCATGTAAGAGCATACTTTAAGTGGTTGTTTGAAATATTGGCTCCAATTTGTTTTGACTTAGGATAAATTCCTTCTTGGTTGCTAATATTGTTGATAATGAATGGAGAAAATTCTTTACCTGTATAGGTCAATAAATCTTCATCTTTAAGCGTGAACCAATAATTCTTATTTACGTCATTATCTGGCTTGAAATAATTAAATTTACTTTTTAATTTTAAAACTCCCTCAAATTTACTTTTATTTGAAACATACTTTTTAGATTTAAAATCTCTTGGAACCCAACCCCGATTTATTAAATAGCTTTTATTGTTAATACTAACTGGATTTACAATGTCAAATCCTGGCTCTCCTTTTTCATTTAAGGAATATAAATAAATTATTTTTGAATTATCTAATATTCCCTCAAATTTGATTTTTTTAAAGTTAATTGGATTACTTCCATTAAATTCTACTGGATCACTTTTTAAAGATTGGTCAATTGAATTTATTAAATCAAGCTTCCAATTTAGTCTTATAATTTGCCAAGTACCTAATGCCAAAAAAACTAAAATAAAAAAATATACAAAAATTGAAAAAGATAACTTATTTTTCAAGAACTATTAACTTCCCCAAATGTAAATAGCTGCAAATAAGAACAACCAGACAACGTCAACAAAGTGCCAGTACCAAGCAGCAGCCTCGAAACCAAAGTGATGTTCTTTAGTAAAATGTCCTAATTTACCTCTCCATAAGCAAACCGCTAAGAAAATAGTCCCAACTAAAACGTGGAAACCATGAAACCCTGTGGCCATATAGAATGTAGCTCCATAAATGTGACCTGAAAAACTAAATGTGGCGTGTTGGTATTCGTATATTTGCAATAACGTAAAAAATGCTCCTAAAATTACTGTACAGATTAGACCATTTATAAATCCTTTTCTATCATCCTCTAATAAAGAATGGTGTGCCCAAGTTACTGTTGTACCAGATAAAAGTAGGACAAGAGTATTTATAAGTGGGATGTCCCATGGATCAAAAGTTTCAATATCTTTTGGTGGCCATACATTTCCCATGAATTCATTTGGAAACAAACTTGCATCAAAGTATGCCCAAAACCATGCAACAAAAAACATTACCTCAGAAGCAATAAATAATGTCATTCCATATCTGTGATGAATTTGAACAACAGGTGTATGATGACCTTTATGCTCAGCTTCTATCACAACGTCTCTGAACCACATAAAGGCACAATAAAATATAAGTAAAAAACCTAGGACCATCGCCCACATAACTTTACTGTGAAAATAATAAACAGATCCAACAGCTGTAACTAGTGTTGCTATAGATGTAGCTAAAGGCCAAGGACTAGGATCAACTAAATGATAATCATGTTTTTGACCAGATGCAGACATTTATTTTAACTCTCTTTTTTTTCGTTTTTATAATATTCAGATGAGAAAAAAGTATATGACATAGTAACATCTTCAACTCTAGATGTTTTTGGATCATTTACTAATTCTGGATCTAAGTAAAATACCAGGGTGTAACTTGCCTTTTCCCCTGGATCTAGTGTTTGTTTTTCAAAGCAAAAACAGCCTAATTTATTAAAATATGCTCCAAATGATGATGGAGAGACATTATATGTAGCTACTGCAGATGAAATTTCATCTCCTGTGTTTTCCACTTCAAATTTAATTCTGTATACCTTGCCTGGCTGAACATCCATTGTTTTTTGATCAACATCAAAATTCCAATCAAGAGCACTGTTAACATTGGTATCTAATCTTACATTTATTTTTTTATCTAAAACTATATTAGGAGCCTCTTTAGATATTTGTGTTGTTCCACCAAAGCCAGTTACTCTACAAAATAAATCATACAAAGGCACAGCTGCAAAAGACAATCCCAACATAAAGACAAAAATTCCTGCAAGAATTAGTGGAGTTAAAGTATTTTTTTTAATCATAGAGGTCTTTCAAATACTCCAATATTAAATAATGTGAAAATGAATAAGAAAACTATAAATGCAACCAAACCAACTGCTGTCCATAAATTTTTCTTTTTTAATTTCTGATCTTTGACTATCATAAAACTTTATCCACTAAGAAAAAAACAAATATTAAAAATAAATAAATAATTGAATAGCTAAAAATATGTTTAGCTTTCTTTATGTTAAATTTCCCAACTTTATAGTTGTAAAGCTGGTAACAAATTAAATTATAATAAAATGTAAGAAGTAAGCTAAGTGTTAAGAATACTTCGCCGACAAATCCAATATAATACGGGAAAATAATTGTAGGTATCATTAGTAAAGAGTAAATTAGAATATTCTTTTTAGTATCCTGAATTCCATTAGTTACTGGAAGCATTGGAATACCTGCTTTTTTATAATCATCAGCTTTGTACAAGCTTAATGCCCAAAAGTGTGATGGTGTCCAAAAGAAAATTATTAAGAAAAAAGCAATCGATTCTAACGAAATAGAATTTGTTGCTATTGCCCATCCAATTACTGGTGGTAAAGCTCCTGACGCTCCACCTATAACAATATTTTGTGGAGTTTTTCTTTTTAACCAGATTGTATAAACAAATACATAAAATAATATCGTAAACAATAATAGAGATGCTGATAAAGCATTTGTAACAAAGTATAAGCTCACAACTGAAACAACTGACAGAGATGTTCCAAAATATAACGCTTGGTTTCTGTTCAACTTTCCTCTTGGAATTGGACGTAAGCATGTTCTAGTCATTAATTTATCTAAATCAGCTTCATACCACATGTTAAGTGCTCCTGCTGCTCCAGCACCAAAAGCTACAATTAATATCCCAATCACTGATTGTTGAAATGAAACTGAAGTAGGAGCTGTTAACAGACCAACTGCACAAGTGAAAATAACAAGAGACATTACTCTTGGTTTCATTAACTTTAATAATTCAGGAATAATACCTAGTTCGTAATATGATTTTTTTACTTTAGAATACGTCGTAGCCATTTTAATTTTTATATCTTAAGACGTTACTAACTACTAGATTTTTCAGTGCCTTCATAATCTTCAAACTTCGGCAATTCATCAAAAGTATGAAAATTCGGTGGTGATGGAACTGTCCACTCTAATGTTGTGGCCCCTTCTCCCCATGGGTTTTGTGCTGCTTTTTTCTTTTTTGCAAATGCGTAGATTAAATTAGCGAAAAATACCACTAAGCCAACTACAGAAATATATGAACCAATTGAAGAAATATAATTCCAATCAGCAAATGCATCTGGATAATCAGCGTATCTTCTTGGCATTCCAGCTAATCCTAAGAAGTGTTGTGGAAAGAAAACTAAATTTACACCAATGAAAGTTAACCAAAAATGAAGTTGACCCATCCACTCAGAATATTCATACCCTGACATTTTCCCAAACCAATAATAGAAGCCTGCAAATATTGCAAAAACTGCCCCTAAAGATAGTACATAGTGGAAATGAGCTACAACATAATAAGTATCATGCAATGCAGTATCTACTCCAGCGTTTGCTAGAACAACACCAGTTACTCCTCCAACTGTAAATAAAAATATAAATCCTAAAGCCCAAACCATTGGAGTTTTGAATGATATAGATCCTCCCCACATTGTAGCTATCCATGAAAATATTTTAATTCCTGTTGGAACAGCGATGATCATTGTTGCCGCTAAGAAATACGCTTTAGTATCAGTATCTAAACCAACTGTGTACATATGGTGAGCCCAAACAACAAATCCTACTATTCCAATTGCTACCATCGCATAAGCCATTCCTAAATATCCAAAAACTGGCTTCTTTGAAAAAGTAGATACGATATGACTGATCATTCCAAATCCTGGTAAGATTAGAATGTAAACTTCTGGATGACCAAAAAACCAAAATAAATGCTGAAATAATGTTGGGTCTCCACCTGTTTGTGCATCAAAAAATGCTGTACCGAAATTTCTATCTGTTAGAAGCATAGTAATTGCTCCCGCTAATACTGGTAACGAAAGTAATAATAAAAATGCTGTAACTAATATTGACCATGCAAATAATGGCATCTTATGCAAAGTCATTCCAGGAGTTCTCATATTTAAAATAGTTGTAATAAAATTAACTGCTCCTAAAATTGAAGAAGCTCCTGCGACGTGTAAACTTAAAATTGCTAAATCCATTGCTGGACCTGGTTGACCTGCAGTAGAAGATAGCGGTGGATAAATCGTCCAGCCACCACCTACACCTTGTGCACCTGGAGGTCCATCTACAAAAATTGATGAAAGTAATAAAATAAATGCAACAGGCAATAACCAAAAAGAAATATTATTCATTCTTGGAAATGCCATATCTGGTGCTCCAATCATTATCGGCACGAACCAGTTTCCAAAGCCACCAATCATCGCTGGCATGACCATAAAGAAAATCATTATTAATCCATGACCTGTAACCAAAACATTATAAAGATGGTAGTTACCACCTAAAACATCATCACCAGGGTGCATTAATTCCATTCTCATCAAAACTGAAAAAGCTGTTCCAATAACTCCTGCAATAATTGCAAAAATTAAATACATTGTTCCAATATCTTTATGATTTGTAGAATATGCCCATCTCTTCCAACCTGTTGGAGTATGATGATCGTGAATATGTGCTGCTTCTGAACTCATTTTTATTTACTCGCTACTAGTTTTTTATTATTTAAATTTTCATCTTTTGCAAATTTTATCTTCGCCTCTGAAAGCCAAATTTGGTAATCTTCATCTGAAACTACTTTAACTTCAATTGGCATAAAAGCATGTTTAATTCCACATAACTCTGAACATTGTCCGTAATAAGTCCCAACTTTTTCAGCTTTAAACCAAGTTTCATTTACTCTTCCTGGCATCGCATCCCTTTTAACTCCAAATGCTGGTAATGCCCATGCATGAAGCACATCATTTGCAGTAATTAAAACTTTAACTACTTTATTTACTGGAACAACGACTACATTATCTGTTGCTAACAATCTTGGCTGACCTTCTTTTAAGTCCTTCTCTTCGATCATATAAGCATCAAAAATTATATTTTCATCTGGGTACTCGTATCCCCAATACCATTGATATCCAATTGCTTTAATAGTTACATCAGCTTTAGGAATTGCATCTTGTGAATATAAAACTTTAAATGACGGAACTGCCATCACGATCAAGATTAAACAAGGAACTAATGTCCAAACAATTTCAACTAAAACATTATGTGTTCTTTTAGATGGATTAGGATTTCTCGATGCTCTAAATCTTACCATCACATAAAGCATTAAAAATAAAACAAACGCACTTATAGCAACTATGATAGGTACTAACATATAGTCATGAAACCAAACTATATCTCTCATAGTTTGCGATGCAGGCTCTTGGAAACCTAATTGCCAATTTTTTGGTTGGTTTGCAAACGCCTCAACTGAGTAAATTAATGCTATAAAAACAAAAAATAGTTTCTTCATTTGTTTTCTATATAAATCGAAAATATTATAAAAAATACTAGAGAATTCGCGACAATTTATCAATTTTGCAAATAATTGATCACAGATAACGCGGATATAACCGCAGTTTCAGACCTTAAAATGTTATCACTTAGTTTTATCGATTGAGACCCTTTAAAGTTTAGAATCTTTTTAATTTCACTGGCTGAATAATCCCCTTCAGGACCAATTAAAAGACAATTTGGTTTTGAATTAGAAATTTTAATTTTTTTATTATTCGTATTTAAATCTCCAAAAATTAAATTTATATCTGAATTGTTAGACAGGAATTTATCTAATGATTGAGGTTTTTCAATTGAGGGAATATTTATTCTATTACTTTGCTCACACGACTCTATAATTATTTTATTTAATCTCTCATTATTTACTTTTCTAACAATTGTCCTTTCAGAAATAATTGGTACAAATTTTGTTACTCCAAGCTCAGTTGCTTTTTGTATCATAAAGTTAAAATAATTTGATTTAATAGGTGAGAAAGCTAGCCAGATTTCTTGCTCTTTATCTTTTTGTCTTAATTGTTCAACAACCTTAAAATTTAAGCTGCTTTTTGAAATTTCAGTTACAATTGACTTCCATTCTCCAGATTTATTAAAAACTGAAAAGGTCTCTCCTTGTTTAATCCTCATTACTTTCAATAAATAATGTGATTGAGACTTAGTTAAATTAGTTTCTAAATTAATTGATAATTTTTCTGGATAAAATATTCTAATATTGCTCATTATATTTAAATTAATTTATGAAAAAAATTAAAGCAATCATATTTGATGCATACGGCACCCTATTTGATGTTAATTCTGCAGCTGAAAAATGTAAGGAAAAATTAGGAGATAAATGGGAAGGATTCGCTAATTATTGGAGAACTACACAGCTTGAATATACTTGGCTTAGAAGTTTAATGAGAAGACACAAAGATTTTTGGCAAATCACTGAAGATAGTTTGGATAAATCTATGAATTTTTACAATATTGATAATTCAATGAGATCAGAACTATTAAATTTATATAAAGTGCTTTCACCATTTACAGAAGTAAGGGATGCTTTAAAAAAATTAAAACAATCAAATTATAAATTATCAATTCTATCAAATGGTACACCTGACCTTTTAAATGAACTTGTAGTTAGCAATCAATTAAAAGATATTTTTGATGATATTTTTTCTGTAGAAGAAGCTGGTATTTTTAAACCAGATTCAAAAGTATATGATCTTCCAATAAATAAATATAATATTGAAAAGAATGAAGTTTTATTCTTAAGTGCTAATACATGGGATGTTTCTGGTGCAGGGAATTATGGATACAACACAGTTTGGGTAAATAGAAATAATAATATTTTTGATAAATTAGATTTTGAACCTAACCAACAAATAAGTAATTTATCAGAATTGCTTGATTTAATTTAGATATATCCTATATGAACAATATGACAAATATCGAAGTAGAAAAAATTATAGATCCAACACCAGCATCAGATGGTGCAGGAGTTAAATTAAAAAGAAGTATTGGTGTTGAACCAAATTATTATGATCCATTTTTAATGTTAGATGAATTTGGATCAGAAAATAAAGACGATTATATTGCAGGCTTTCCTCCTCATCCACACAGAGGAATTGAAACAGTTACATACATGTTAGCTGGGAGTTTCGAACATAAAGATAGTACAGGTGGTCAAGGGAAAATGACTGCAGGAGATGTGCAATGGATGAAAACTGGTAGTGGAATAATTCATTCTGAAATGCCAGCTATGAACGATGGAAAACTTCATGGTTTTCAATTATGGATTAATATGCCTGCCAGCGAGAAGATGAGTAAACCAGAATACCACTATATAGACGCTGATAAAATGAGCACACATAAGGATGAAGATAAATTTATAAAAGTAATTGCTGGAAAGTTTAGAAATTCAGAAGGTCCAATAAAAAAACACAATGTAGATCCAATTTATTTTGATGTAGAATTAAATGAGAGTAAAACTTTTAATCATCAAGTTCCATCCACGCACAATTCATTCATATATTTAATTGAAGGTGAGATAGAAATTGGAAACAATAAACATGAAAGCGTTAAAGGCTCTACATTAATATTATTATCTAAGGGTGAAAACTTGAAAGTAACTGCTTTATCAAACGCTAAATTTTTACTAATATCTGGAAAACCGATAGGAGAACAGATTGCAAGAGGTGGCCCATTCGTCATGAATACCAAACAAGAAATACTTCAAGCAATTGATGATTACCATAATGGTAATTTCGTAAAGTAAATATGAAAGCTATAAGATTTGAAAAGTTTGGAGGTCCAGAAGTCTTAGAATACAAGGATATTGAAATTGGTAAACCTGGTCCAAAGGAAGTTCTAGTTAAAAATTTGTCAGTTGGACTTAATTATATTGATGTTTACCATCGAACAGGTTTGTATCCGATTGAATTACCTAGTGGACTTGGATTAGAAGCATCTGGAGTAGTAGAAGAAATTGGCTCAGAAGTAAGTCTTTTTAAAGTTGGAGATCGAGTAAGTCATGCATCTGCTCCAATAAGTGGATACTCGGAAAAACAAATAATGCCAGAAGAAAAGTTAGTTACCGTGCCCGAAGGTATTTCAGATGAAATAGCTTCTTGTATTTTATTAAAAGGAATAACATCAGAATATTTATTACACAGATCATATGCTGTTAAAAAAGGAGATAAAGTTTTATTTCATGCTGCTGCTGGTGGTGTTGGCCAAATATTGTGCCAATGGGCTAATGCTTTAGGATGTGAAGTCATTGGAACAGTTGGATCTAAAGAAAAAGTTGAAATAGCAAAAAAAAATGGGTGTCATCATGTTATCAATTACACAGATCATAATTTTGTTGAAGAAGTTGAAAAAATAGTAGGTAAAAACGGAATAGATGTTGTCTATGATGGTGTGGGAGCTAAGACTTTTGAAGGATCAATAGAATGTTTAAAAATTAGAGGAATGATGGTGGCATTTGGAAATGCATCTGGTTATGTTCACACTATAGATGTCAAAAAACATATAAATACAAAAGGTCTTTTTTTTACAAGACCGTCGATAATGCATTATACAATTACAAGAGATGAATTAGAAAAATCTGCTAAATTGGTTTTTGATGCGGTTCTTTCAGGAAAAATAAAAATTGAGGTTTCTAAAAAATATAAATTAAGTGAAGCTAAACAAGCTCATATAGATTTAGAGAATAGGGTTTTAACTGGACCAGCAGTTATTATTCCTTAAATTGGTCATCCATATCTGAAAGATGAAGTCTTAACGCTCTAGTCGAGATTTGTATTTCTCTTATAAAAAATATTATTGATACCATCATGGATAAACAACAAGATCCGAATATAATTCTAGCTAAAAAATATGTCTCTAAATAAAGAGCAAAAACTGTAAGCATATTAAATAGGAAACCAAATGCTGCAAAAAGTATAGTAATCCTTAAATTTTTTACCCTATCATTTAAATTAATTAGCTGCTGCTTCCACTCTGGTGGAGTATGCTTTTCAAAAACATATTCGTCGTGTATTTTTCTAATCAAACCGCTTAATGTATGAAATCTATTACTATAGACAGCCATAATAAGAGGAATGGCGGGAAACATTAATGCGGTAACAGTGTAATCAATATTCATGCGAATCAGTTTGATTATGAATCTACGCTTTGTTATTTACAAGTAAATTATGTCTGAAAAGGTTAAAATTTTTATTGAATTAACAAGACTTAATAAACCAATTGGTTTCATGCTTCTATTTTGGCCATGCGTTTGGGGCTTAACAATTTCATATGATTTTTCACTTTCTTTAAATACTTATTTTATTTATGCTTTTTTATTTTTTTCTGGATCTGTTCTAATGAGATCAGCAGGATGTATTGTTAACGATATAAGTGATAGAAAAATTGATAAGCTAGTCGAAAGAACAAAAAATAGACCAATCGCGTCAGAAAAAATTTCTGTATTAAATGCTGCAACATATGCTGCAATCTTATGTTTAATCGCGTTTTTAGTTTTGATAAATTTTAATAAATTTACCATTTATATGGCTCTTCTTTCAATGCCGCTTGCTTTTACATATCCATTAATGAAAAGATTTACTTACTGGCCTCAACTTTTTTTAGGTATTACTTTTAATTACGGTCTAGTTTTGGCGTGGATATCCATTCAAAATGAAGTTTCTATAGTACCAATTATATTTTATTTAGGAGCCACATTTTGGACATTAGGTTACGACACAATATATGGATATCAAGATATTAATGATGATGAAATAATTGGAGTTAAATCAACATCGATTAAATTTAAAAATAACCCAAAAAAATTTATATCGTTTTGTTACATTATATTTTTAATATCATTGTTTCTTGTTGGTTATAAAATGAATTTTAATTATTTATATTACATTGCTTTAATAGTGCCTTTAACTCATTTGTTAATTTTTCAATCTCTTAAATTAAAAACTGAAAGTGGGAATGACTGCTTATCAAAATTTAAAAGCAACAATCTTTTGGGTCTTATTATTTTAATAATTTTGTTAGTAGGAAAATTAACTTAATGAAAAATATTGATATTATAAAAAGATTGTACAATGATTATACAACAAAACATCTAAATAAAATAATTCTTGCTATAGTGTTTTCTATTTTGGTTGCTGGCGCCACATCAGCGACAGCATGGTTACTCGACCCCGCAATAGAAAAAATTTTTATAAACAAAGATCAAAGTTTAATTTTCATAATTCCACTTTTAATCATAATAGCTTTTGCTACAAAAGGCATATCTCTATATTTAGCAAAAGTTTTAATGATAAAAACTGCAGAAGAAGTGAAAAAAAATATTCAAATCGATATGTTATCTTCTTTCATAAAAGCTGATACTGAAAAAATTGAGGATAAACATTCAGGAAAATATATTTCAAATCTTAACTTTGATGTAAATCAAATAACTGGGATGCTAAGTAATGCAGTTTTAAACCTATTCAAGGATGGCTTAACGCTTATTGGCTTGTTATTTGTGATGTTCTTTCAAAATTGGAGGCTTTCTCTTATAGCTTTAATTATGCTTCCAATAGCTACGATAACTGCAAAGAAATTAGGAAAACGTATTATTAAAGTTGCGACAGAAGCACAAGAAAAGTCAGGCGACTTAAATAAATATTTAATTGATCTTTTTAAAAATCATAAAATTATAAAAATTTTTCAAAGAGAGAATTATGAACATGAAAGATCAGAAAAATTCGTCAATGATCTAAAAGAAAAATCAATAAAAATTGCAACCGTTTTTATAAGATCCACTCCAATAATGGAAGTTGTAACTGGAATAATGATTGCAATATTAATTTTTTACTCGGGAAAATTAATTATGAATGACCAGCTTAGTATAAACAATTTTTTCTCTTTTTTGGCTGCTATGATGCTTGCTTATCAACCAGTAAAATCTTTAGCAACAGTCAATGTTGCTTTTGGTCAAGGACTATCTGCAGGAAAAAGAATATTACCTATTATTGATCAACAAAATAAAATTTCAACAAATGAAAATGGAAAAATATTAGATATAAGTGATGCATCAATAAAATTTCAAAATATTAATTTTAGTTACAAATCAAATCTTAACAATATAGTCCTTAAAGATATTAATATTGATATAGCTGGCAGAAAAATGACTGCTTTAGTAGGCCACAGCGGATCGGGAAAATCTACAATATTAAATTTAATACCAAGAATTTATGATGCAGACTCTGGGGAAATTCTAATTGATAATCAAAAAGTACAAAACCTTAATCTTAAATCATTAAGGAAAGAAATATCTATTGTTGATCAAAATACAACACTTTTTGATGATACTATTTTTAATAATATTAAATATGCTAAGCCAGATGCGAGTGACGATGAAATTTTTACAGCTGCAAAAATATCAATGTGTACAGATTTTATAGAAAAATTAGAAAATAAATTTCAGACTGTTATAGGAGAAAATGGAGTAAAATTATCGGGTGGTGAAAAGCAAAGACTTTCGATAGCGAGAGCTTTGTTAAAGGATAGCAAAATAATTCTTCTAGACGAAGCAACTTCATCTCTCGACTCTGAAACAGAAGAAAAAATACAAAAAGCTATTGAGGAATTAACAAAAAATAAAACGACAGTAGTTATTGCTCATAGACTATCAACTATTCTTAATTCAGAAAAAATTTATGTTGTTGATAAAGGTTCTGTAGAATCATCAGGGAAACATGATGATCTAATCAAAAATTCATTGCTTTATAAAAACTTCTACGAAAGACAAATAAAAAATAACTAATGTATTTTTTGTATAATATATTAGGAATTATTTTTTTTTTAATCTCACCATTTATATTATTTTTTAGAGTGATTAATGGAAAGGAAGATTGGAAAAGAATCTTAGAAAAATACGCTTATTATAATTTAAAAAAGACTGATACAACTGTATGGTTTCATGGTGCAAGTGTTGGAGAAATCATGAGTATACTCCCTTTGATAAATAAGTTTGAAAAAGACAAATCTATAAAAAAAATTTTACTTACTTCATCTACTTTAAGTTCTGCATCAATAATTGCAAAAAAACCATTAAAGAAAACAACTCATATTTACTATCCATTTGATATTGGATTTATATGCAATAACTTTTTAAATTATTGGGAACCAAAAATCGCAATATTTGTAGATTCTGAAATCTGGCCGAATATGTATGAAAAAATAAATTCAAAAAAAATACCTCTTATTTTAATCAATGCTAGAATTACGAGTAAAAGTTTCAAAAGATGGCAAATCTTTTCATCTTTTGCAAAGAATGTTTTCAGTAAAATAACTATAGCTTTACCTCAAAATCAAGAAACTCAAAATTATTTAAAAAGATTGGGTGTTAAAAAAATTAAATTTGTAGGAAATTTAAAGTATTTTAAAAATGATAAACAAAGTTTGAATAAAAATGTTCAAAAATATTTTAAAAATAAAAAAGTATTTTGTGCAGCTAGCACTCATTATAATGAAGAGAAAATCATCGGAAAATTACATTTAAAATTGAAGAAAAAGTTTAAGAATTTAATTACTATATTGGTTCCACGTCACATAAATAGATCAGAGGACATAAAGCAAGAACTTAGAAAATTAAAACTGATAGTTACCGAAAGATCAAGCGGATATAAGCCATCTGATAATTGCGACGTATATATTATTAATACATATGGAGAAATGTCAAAATTTTTAAGACTTTCAAATGTAACATTTATTGGTGGATCTTTAGTAAACCATGGAGGACAAAACCCATTAGAAGCTGTAAGAATGGGTAATTACGTGATGCATGGTAGAAAAGTACATAATTTTAAAGAAATATATAAGGAATTAAAAAAATTAAAAATATCCTCAGAGATTAAAAATATCGATCAAATGGAAAAAGTATTTGTAAAAAATCATAATTACAAAATATTAAAGAGTAAAATTAATAAAATTAATTATTTAGGTGCTAAAATTTTTGAAAATAACGTTAAAGAAATTAAAAATTATTTATAATGAAAGTAAAAAGACCCATTTTTTGGGATAGTTTCAATTTCATATCATTATTACTCTTACCATTTAGTTTGATAACAATTATTTTCAATTTTTTTAAATCTTTAAGTCTTAAAAAATATTTCAAAATAAAAATAATCTGTGTTGGAAATATTTACCTAGGTGGAACTGGAAAAACACCTTTAGTTTTAAAAATAAATGAAATTTTAAAATATAAGTTTAAAACTGTATTTATAAAAAAAAAATATATTGATCAAATTGATGAGCAAAATATTTTATCAAAATATGGAAATCTGATTTGTTTAAGTTTTAGAGATATCGCGCTGAGAATTGCTGAGAAAAAAAATTACCAGTTAGCTATATTAGATGATGGTTTACAAGATAAAAGTTTAAATTATGATATTTCTATTGCTTGTTTTAATAGTTCAGAGCTAGTTGGAAATGGGCTAGTTTTGCCCGCCGGGCCATTAAGGGAAAGAATTTCAAATATTTTAAATTATGATCTTGCATTTCTTAATGGTGAAAAAAATAATAAAACTTTCGAGAAAACTCTAAAAAGATTAAATCCAAATTTAAAAATATTTAGAGCCAAATACACTCCTAGAAATCTTGAGTCTTTCAAATTTAAAAATAACTTTCTAGTTTTTTCAGGCATAGGTAATCCTTTGGAATTTCAACAAACATTAAAAAAATATAATTTTAAGATAAAAAAAACAATCACTTTTCCTGACCATTATAAATATAAAAATTCTGATATAAATAATATAAAAAATATAGCTAAGAGTAATAAATTAAAAATTATAACAACCGAAAAAGACTACAATCGATTGTCAAATATACAAAAAAAGAATATCCAATTTTTAAAAATAGGATTAAAAATTGAAAAAGAAAAAGAATTTAAAAATTTTTTATTAAAGAAATTATGAGGAAGTTTTTTTATTTAATTGAATTTATTTTAATAAAATTGTTTTTTTTTATACTAATTATAATTGGTTATAAAAATGGATCTAATTTAGGAGATTTCATTGGGCGCTTGTTTGGTCCAATATTTAGATCAAAAAAGTTAATTGAAAATAATTTGGAACAATCTGGCATTGTAGACAGAAAAAATTACAATAAAATTATCAGCAAAATATATGGAAATTATGGAAGAATACTTGCTGAATATCCTTTTCTTAAAGCATTTAGAAATAACAATTTAAATAAATTTATTGAAATAGAAGGGCTTGAAAACCTAAACAAAATTAAGAGAGAAAAAAGACGAGCTGTATTTATATCTGGTCATTTCAATAATTTTGAATTAATGGCGCTCCAAATAGAAAAGGCTGGTATAAATTTGTGCGCTATTTATAGACCGCTAAATAACTTATTCCTTAACAAAACCATGGAAGAAATTAGAGAAAATTTTATATGCAAAAATCAAATTAAAAAAGGAAGATCAGGCACAAGACAGATTATTGAAAATATAAAAAAAGGTAACTCAGTAGCTTTAATGATAGACCAAAGGGTAAGGGAAGGAATAAAAATTAATTTTTTTGGTAAACCAGCTAGTACTACGACCATACCCGCACAATTAATTAAAAAATATAAATGTGATCTAGTGCCTATTTATATAGAGAGAAGAAAAAATAATTATTTTAAAATGTTTGTTTCAGAACCGATTAAAATTAGGGACAATAAATCAATCAAAGAAATCACTGAACATCTAAATAAGATACTTGAAAAAATGATTTTAAAAAATGTAGACCAGTGGATCTGGACTCACGATAGGTGGAAAACTTAATCAGTTTTTATCTAATAAATCTCTTTTCATTGAGGCCTCAACATACGAAAAATAGGCTTCCTGTTCCTCAACGTTCCAGTAAGCTAAGTTTTCAAGTGGTATTTTTTTTTGTGAGACAGCACAAATCACATGATCACCTTCTTCAATGATCTCAAAATTATTTGCTAAGTATTTTAATTTAGCTAACTTATTTAACATATTTAAGATATATATTTACTAAATGAAAATTGCAATTATTGGAAGTGGAGGACGAGAACATGCTCTAGTTCATCACTTAAGTAATTCAAAAAAAATAACAAAAATATATTCAATACCAGGTAATGCTGGTACCGAAGAAATATCTGTAAATATTGATTTAAATTTGGAAAATTTTCAAGATTTGTATAATTTTATTAAGAAAGAACAAATCGAATTGGTGATTGTTGGTCCAGAAAAACCATTAGTCGAAGGATTAGTAGATTTCCTAGAGTCAAATAATATTAAAGTTTTTGGTCCTAGAAAAAAAGTAGCTCAATTAGAAGGCTCAAAAATATTTACAAAACAAATTTGTGAGAAATTTAACATACCAACTGCTAAATTTAAAATTTGTAAATCCAAAGAAGACTCATTTATATTTTTATCTTCATCTAATTTTCCTCTTGTTGTAAAAGCAGATGTTCTTGCTGCAGGTAAAGGTGTTTATATTTGTCAAAATGTTGATGAGGCTAAAACTGCTGTTAACGAAATATTTGACGGTAAATTTGGGAAAGCAGATCAAGTATTAATCGAAGAATTCCTAGAAGGTGATGAGATGAGTTTTTTTATTATTTCAGATGGAATTAGTTATAAAACTTTTAATACAGCTCAAGACCATAAAAGAGTTGGTGAGGGTGATACTGGAAAAAATACAGGAGGTATGGGAGCTTATTCACCTTCAAGCTTAATTAATGATGATTTAGAGAATAAAATTTTAAACAAAATAATTGAGCCAACGTTAAAAGCTATAAGTGAAATGAATGAGAAGTACGTTGGTTTTTTATATGCCGGCTTAATGATAAAAAGTAATGAACCATACCTAATTGAATATAATGTCAGGATGGGCGATCCTGAATGCCAAACTATATTACCGTTGGTTGACAGTGATTTATTGGACATAATAAATTCTTGTTGTAATTCAAAATTAAAGACCCACGAAATAAAATGGAAAAATAAAAAAAGTATGTGCATTGCTTTATGCTCAAAAGGATATCCTGAAAAATATAATAAGAATGTTGAAATTAAAAATTTAAAAGAATTCAAATCAACTAAAGATAATTTTATTTTTCATGCTGGAACAAAAAGTTCTGGAAACAAAATTCTAGCAGTTGGAGGTAGGGTAATAAATTTTGTTAATATCTCAGATAGTTATTTATCAAGTAGAAAAGAAATCATCAATCAGATTAATAAATTGAATTGGGAAGATGGTTTTTATAGATCAGATATAGGCCATAAAGTCATAGATAAATGAGAGTAATTGGTGGAAAACTAAGAGGAAAATTAATTCATAATCCTACAGATAAAACAACAAGACCTTTAAAGGATATGGTTAGAGAGTCGATATTTAATATTTTAGAGCATTCTAAGAATGAAAAAATTAAATTCAAAAATGACGTAGTTTTGGATTTATTTTCCGGTTCTGGTTCGTTTGGCATTGAATGTTTGTCTAGAGGAGTAAAAAAAGTTTTTTTTTTTGAAAATTACAAACCCTCTTTGAAAATTTTAGAAAAAAACATTAAGGAGTTAGAAATTGATAAAGATTCAGTCATCAGGGAAATAAATGCATATGAAATTTCTAAAGAAAATATTGATAATGAAAAAATTAATTTAATTTATCTGGATCCACCATTTAAAGATAAAAATATAAATAAATTATTAAGGAAAATTTTAGACTTAAAAATTGCTCACAAAAGTACATTAATAGTAATTCATAGAAATAAGAAATTTAATGAAAATTTTATAGAACATTTTAAAGTTCTTAGAGAAAAAAAATATGGTTTATCAAAAATAATATTTGGTAAATTGCTATTTTAGGATTTTTTTTGTTTCTATTTTAATCAATTCAACTGAAGGTTGGTTAATTGGATTTACATTTAATAAGGAGCTAAGCATTAGTGTTTCTAAAATAAAAAATGTAAATAGTTCACCTAAAGTTTCCTCACTTTTATTTTTAATTTCAAAACTTCTAAAAGATAATTTTTTCTTATTAAATACATTTTGCGTAGCTTTTTTTTGAGCATACATTACTTGATCCAAACTTTTCTTTTTTAAATGTTCTAATCCATCAATTAAATATGCATTATTAAATTTAAGTGGAGTTCTCTCTCTAGTGAAAAAAAAACTAAAGAAATTATTTTTTGGACCATCTAAATAAAGTTGTAAAAGACTATGATTGTCCTTTGGCATTGTAGAGATTATAGGAAAGAAGCCCTTACCCTTTTTTCCTAAACTTTCAGCAGATAATTGCTGGTACCATTTCAAAAAGTTATTTAATTTTTCATCATAATTTAAAATTACACAATTTTTTTTTCCTTTAATAATATTTGAGTAAATTGAAGAGACATTTTCAATTAAAAAATTAATAAATTTTTTATTTTTTATTAGATAATTTAATCGTTTAAATTTTTTTTCATTTAAACCCATCAATTCTGCCGGGACCATTCCAACTTCAGATAATACTGAATATCTTCCTCCTATGTAATTTTTATGGTCAATTACATCAGATCTCAGTTTATTCGCTACAGCTCTAAGAATATTATTTTTTTTTTCAGTTATTATTAAATTTTTGTTTCTTTTCTGTTTTGATAAGATCAGGTTTAAATTTGATAATGTTTCTAGGGTGTTACCTGATTTTGATATAATTATATTTAAACGTTTTTTGTTTGATTTTGTTATTCTTATGTTCTGTAGGTTATTATAAAAGAAAAATTTTTTTTTGATTTTATGACTTAGAAAATCATAAATGGCTTGTGCGCCCAGTATAGATCCTCCCATTCCTATTAAATTATATTCATAGTATTTTTTGAAATTTAGTAAATTTTTTTTCTGAAATGAATAATTATAATTATTTGTTAGAGATTTTAATAAAGGATATTTTTCAATTAAATTTTTAGGCTTTATGAAATTATTAAGTTTTTTTTTATTTAATTGTTTATTTTTATTATTAAAATTTTTGTAAATAATATGTTTTGTCTCCATTAATTACTGGATTTTCTTCTTCATATTATTTAATAAATCTGACCCGCTACTAGAGTCCTCAGAATTATTATCGTCTTTTATTTTGAGTAAATCTTTTACTTCTTTATCATTCGATTGACTACTTACTTCCAAATCATCTCCTGGCATAGGAAGTTTATTCATGTCAGGTGGCATTTGGAGAGGATTTTTTTTTTTTACAAGAAACTCATCACTTTGTTCAGATCTTTTTTTACCTTCTAAAGCTTCTCTAACTCCGCCACAAAAAGTTAATAATGGCACTAAAGCGATTAATAAGATTAAATTTAGTTTAAATTTTTTCATCTTTTTTTTTATAGAATATAAATTCAGATAAAATAAGGCATAAAATACCAATTGTTATAAATATGTCAGCTACATTAAAGATAAACCAATGATAACCTGCATAATTTAAATCAATAAAGTCTGGAACGGCTCTGTAATAAACTCGGTCAAATAAGTTTCCTAAAGAACCTCCCAATATTATCATTAAAAAAAAGGATTTAATTTTTGTTTCAATAAAAGCAAAATACAATATTACAATGTTTATAATGACAATAATTGCTGTTAACAAATTATAAAAAATATTATTCTCTGATGAAAACAATCCAAATCCAATACCTGTATTCCAGACTAAATAAATATTTAAGTATTGATTTATATAAAAATCAACTTGTCCCTCATTATTCAAAATATTTAGAATATAAATTTTTGAAAATCTATCCAAAGCAAAGCAAACAACTAAAAATATAAAACCTATAAGAAGTTTATTTAATTTTTCATTTCCCATTAGTATTTAAAAGTCCACAATTTGGTCTTTCACAACTCGTTTCAAAAATTTTCCAACAAATAGGACATTTATTTCCTTGGGCCTTTTTTGCAACTACATCAATACTATTTTTTAAATTTTCATCTTTAATTACAGAGGCAGATGAGGTGATACAAATTTCAGAAAAATTAATATTTTTTGCCTTATCGTAAAATTCTTTATTTAATTTTATCTCAATTGTTGCTTCTAAACTTGAACCAATTGACTTTTCGGCTCTCATATTCTCTATTGAAATATTTGCCTCATCTCTAATTTTTTTAACATAATCCCAATCTAAATTAAGTTCTTCATTGTTCCAAGAATTAGGAACTGAAACGAAATTTTGTAAATGGATACTTTGGCTATCTTTTTCCTTTTTAACTAGTTGATAAATTTCTTCAGTTGTAAATGATAATATTGGTGCAAACCATTTTAGGAGACACTGCAAAATAATATTTAAAAGAGTTATACAGTTCTTTCTTTTATCGGAATTTAAAGCGTCACAATATAGAGTATCTTTCCTGATATCGAAATAAAAAGCAGAAAGCTCAACTGTGCAAAAATTTAGTAATTCTTTGTATAAATTATGGAAGTTATAAACTTTAAAATTATTTTTAAAATTCTCATTTATTGTATAAATTCTATGAAGCATAAATTTTTCAAGAGAATCAAAGTTTTCAAATTTAACTTTTTCTAGATCAAGATTTTCGTATTGATCTTGAATATTTCCTAATAGATATCTAAATGTATTTCTAATTTTTCTATAAGACTCAGCGTGTTGATCTAAAATTGAATAATCTATTCTTAAATCTTCAGCATAATTTGAAGATGCAACCCAAATTCTTAATATATCAGCTCCATATTTTTTTAATATATCTTGTGGAGCAATAACGTTTCCTGTTGACTTTGACATTTTTAGACCTTTTCCATCTACAACAAAACCATGAGAAAGAATGCTTTCAAATGGAGCGACTCCTCTTGTTCCACATGATTCAAGTAATGAGGAGTGAAACCATCCTCTATGTTGATCTGAGCCCTCTAAATACATAGATGCTGGCCATTTGAGGTCGTCTCTTTTCTCTAAAACAAAGGAGTGAGTGGATCCACTGTCAAACCAAACTTCAACTATGTCTGATAATTTTTCATAGTCTTCTGCTTTATACTTGTCTCCAAGAAAGATCTGATAATCATCATTAAACCAACAATCAGAACCTTCTTTTTCATAAATTTTTGCAATATTTTCAAATACTTCATCATCAACTAAAACATCACCAGTTTTTTTTGAAATAAAAATTGGTAGTGGCACACCCCAAACTCTTTGTCTTGATACACACCAGTCTGGTCTAGTTTCAATCATTGATTTTATTCTTTCTTTTCCTTTGGAAGGATAAAAATCTGTATTATCGATAGCTTTTAATGCTTTATCTCTTAACCCGTGACTTTCCATTGATATAAACCATTGTGGCGTTGCCCTATGAACTAGTGGAGCTTTTGATCTCCAAGAATGAGGATAAGAGTGAGTTAGTTTTCCATTTGTTACTAAATTTTTTTGTTCATCTAATTTTTCTATAATTAAGTTATTAGCCTTAAAAATATGCAAACCTTCAAAAAGTTTAATTTCACTTGTATATTTTCCATCACCATCAACTGTTTCAATTGCTTTGATATTATTATTTAAACAAAGATTGAAGTCATCTGGTCCATGGCTCGGAGCACAATGTACAATACCTGTTCCTTGTTCAGTAGTGACAAAATTAGCCTCAAGCATAGGAATATCATAATTATATTCCATTTTAGAAAATGGATGACTGCAAATAGTTCCATTTAAATCTTTTCCTAAAAATTCGTTTAAAACTTTAATATTTTCTATAGAGGTATCTTTTTTAAAAGGTTCTAATAAATCTTTTGCAATTACAATTTTTCTGTTAACAAAATTTTTGTTATCATTAATTTCAAGCAATACATATTTAAGGCTAGCATTGTAAGCTAATGCTTTATTTGCAGGAATAGTCCAGGGAGTTGTAGTCCAAATTATTACGTCAGCACCTTTAATTATATCTAAATTTGAAAATTTCACTTTAAATGCAGCATAAATAGTATCTGAAACATGATCCATGTATTCAACTTCAGCATCAGCTAAAGCTGTTTTTTCAACAGTAGACCAAAGAACTGGCTTGTAACCTCTATAAAGGCTTCCTTCTTTAAGAAATTTTCCAAGTTCTCTGACTATTTGAGCTTCAGCATCAAATGACATTGTTGAATAGTAGTTTTCCCAATCACCAATTACCCCAAGTCTTGTAAATTCTCCTTTATGAACATCTATCCATTTGTTTGCAAACTCCCTACATTCTTTTCTGAATTCAATTACCGGAACATCATTTTTATTTTTTTTATTCTTTTTATATTGTTCTTCAATTTTCCACTCGATAGGCAACCCATGGCAATCCCATCCAGGAACATAAACTGAGTCCTTTCCATCCATTTGATGAAATTTTGTAATTATGTCTTTTAAAATTTTATTCAAAGCGGTACCCATATGAATATTTCCATTTGCATATGGAGGCCCATCATGGAGCACAAATTTTTCTTGCCCTTTACTTTTTTTTCTTAACAAATTGTACAGGTCAATTTTCTTCCAAAATTCAATGTAATTTGGCTCCTTGTTTGGCAAATTTGCCTTCATTGAGAATTTTGTTTTAGGTAGATTTATATGTTCCTTGCTCATGATATTTTATCTTTTGGCAATTTTAATATCTTTCTTTATCTGTTTTTTTAAAGCATCAATATTTTTAAATTTGGTTTCTCCTCTAATAAATTTTGTAAAATTAATAGTTAGATTTTTATTATAAAGATTTCCAGAAAATTTAAATAAATTTACCTCTAATAATAATTTTTTTTGATTAAAAGTAGGCCTATAACCAATATTTGCTATTCCTTTGATCTTTTTTCTGTTTTTTTCGATATAAACGTCAACTGCATAAACTCCTACTTTTGGTATTACATAGTTTTTTATATTTATGTTACAGGTCGGAAAACCAATTTTTCTTCCCATCATTCTACCCTTTTCAACGACACCTTCTATTGACCAATTTCTAGATAAAAGTTGATTTGCAATTTTTAAATTACCATTTTCGATTAATTTTCTTATTAATGTTGAAGAAATAATTTTATTTTTTTTATATAATGGTTTTGGGTTAATTAATTTATAATCATATTTCTTTTGAAGTTTTTTTAATAGATTTACGTCCCCCTCTCTCTTATTTCCAAATCTAAAATTATTACTAACAAAAATATAATCTGCGCTTAACTTTTTGCATAAAATATTTTTAATAAAATTATGACAAGATATTTTAGAGAATTTTTTATCAAATTTTTTATTTATTAAGAAATCTACGTTATAATCACTAAAATATCTGCTTTTTTGGTTAAGATTTGAAAGTCGATAATTTGTAATACTTTTATTAAAGTACATTTTTGGTATTGGATCAAATGTCACCACTCCAATTTTGGAATTATATTTTTTTTTATATTTTTTTGCTTCTTTGAATAATTTTTGATGGCCTAAGTGTAATCCATCGAAATTACCAATTAGTATCATGGCATTTTGATGTTTTTTTAAAATCTCAAAATTTTTATAAATTTTAATTTTGTTCACCATTTTAATTTCGTTTGAGTGTAATTCACACTCACTCCATATTTTTTTTCTAATTTATCAATATTTAAACTACTTAATTCTTTTTTATGTATACCACTCGTTATTAACAAATTGTCAAAATTTTGAATATTAGCTCCTTTTATATCTGTATTCATATTATCTCCGATACATAAAACATTTTTACCATTTACGTTAGCAGATAAATTATAAACTGGAGGATAAGGTTTTCCAAAGTAAATTACTTTCCCACCAATTTCCTCAAATATTTTTGCAACTGATCCAGCGCAAAACTCTCTAACATCTCCTCTATCAACAATTAGGTCTGGATTAGTACACACAAATTTTTTATTTGAAAATTTCTCAAGTAAATCTTTATAATATTCAAGTTTTGTATCATGATCTTCAAATAACCCTGTACAAATAAAATAATCAGCTTGACTAATATTACTAACTTTATTTTGTTCAAATCTTTTAAATAAGTCAAAATCTCTTGGTGGTCCAATATGATAAAATTTTGCATTTAGAAAATTTTCCATTAAATATTTTAATGAAGCTTCTCCTGAGGTGTATACATCTTCATAATATTTTTTGAGTCCTATTTTTTTTAAAAAATCAATAACTGTAGAATTTGGTCTTGGAGCATTGGTAAGTAATACAAACTCTTTATTATTTTTTTTTAAATTTTCTAATACTTCAATAGAATCTTCAAAAATTTGTAATCCGTTATGGATCACTCCCCATATGTCGATAAAAAATAATTCGTAACTATTTATTTTAGATCTTAATCCATCTTTGTCTAAGTTTTGGGGCATACTTGAGGTATAGCTTAAAAATATGCTTTATTCTTGGGTTTTTTAGACCATAATTTTTATTCAAGATCTTGAAAATTATTAAATATGTCTCTATATGACTGCTAATTTAAAGGAGAATTCGTATGAAGTTTAAACCGTTACATGACCGTGTTTTAATAGAAGTTTTAGATAGCAGCGAAAAAACTGCTGGTGGCATAATTATTCCAGATACAGCTCAAGAAAAACCTCAAGAAGGTAAAGTTGTTGCTGTCGGCGGAGGTGCAAAAACTGAAGATGGAAAACTAATACCTATGGACGTTAAAGTAGGAGATAAAGTTTTATTCGGTAAGTGGTCAGGAACAGAAGTTAAAATTGATGGTAAAGAGTACAGCATAATGAAAGAATCTGACATTATGGGTATTGCAACAGGTAAATAATTAATAAGGAGAGTTTAGAATGGCTAAAATAGTTAAATTTGATTCAGATGCTAGAGCATCAATGTTAAAGGGAGTTGATATACTTGCCAATACTGTAAAGGTTACTCTTGGACCAAAAGGAAGAAATGTTGTTATAGACAAATCTTATGGTGCCCCAAGAACAACTAAAGATGGTGTTTCAGTTGCAAAAGAAATTGATCTTGATGATAAATTTGAGAATATGGGTGCACAAATGGTTAAAGAAGTTGCTAGCAAAACAAACGATGAAGCTGGTGATGGAACAACAACTGCAACAATATTAGCTCAAGCAATTGTTAAAGAAGGTTGCAAGTATGTAACAGCAGGGATGAATCCAATGGATGTTAAAAGAGGGATTGATGCTGCTGTAGACCATGTAAAAAATAAATTAATTTCGTCAGCTAAAAAAGTAAAAGATAGTGATGAAATTGCACAAGTCGGAACAATTTCAGCTAACGGTGATAAAGAGATTGGTGCAATGATTTCAAAAGCTATGCAGAAGGTTGGTAATGAAGGAGTAATTACTGTTGAAGAAGCAAAAGGAATTGAAACAGAACTCGATGTAGTTGAAGGTATGCAGTTTGATAGAGGATATTTATCTCCATATTTTATTACTAATGGTGATAAAATGACTACAGAGTTAGAAAATCCACTAATTCTTCTTCACGAGAAAAAATTAACAAATCTTCAACCAATGGTTCCACTTTTAGAAGCAGTTGTTCAAGCAGGTAGACCATTAATGATTATCTCAGAAGATGTTGAAGGTGAAGCGCTCGCAACACTTGTTGTTAATAAACTGAGAGGTGGTCTAAAAGTTGTAGCTGTAAAAGCTCCAGGTTTTGGAGATAGAAGAAAAGCTATGTTGGAAGATATAGCAATTCTTACAGGTGGACAGGTTATCTCTGAGGATTTAGGAATTAAACTTGAAAATGTTAAACTTAATGATCTTGGATCTGCAAAACGTGTAAAAGTTGATAAGGAAAATAGTACAATTGTAAGTGGAGCAGGTAAGAAATCTGATATTGAAGCAAGATGTGCTCAAATCAAAGCTCAAGTCGAAGAAACAACATCAGACTATGATAGAGAAAAACTACAAGAGAGACTTGCTAAACTAGCAGGTGGTGTAGCTGTAATCAAAGTTGGTGGTGCTACTGAAGTAGAAGTTAAAGAAAGAAAAGATAGAGTAGAGGATGCATTAAACGCTACAAGAGCAGCAGTTGAGGAAGGTATTGTTGTTGGTGGTGGATGTGCATTGCTTTATGCTTCAAAAGAGCTTGATAGTCTAAAAGTAAAAGGTGATGATCAAAAAGCTGGTGTAGAAATTGTCAAAAGCGCTTTACAAGCACCTATTAGACAAATCACAACAAATGCAGGTGTAGATGGATCAGTAGTTGTTGGTAAATTATTAGAAACCAACAAACCTAGCAATGGTTACGATGCACAATCAGAGCAATATGTTGATATGTTTAAAGAAGGTATTATTGATCCAGTTAAAGTTGTAAGAACAGCCCTTCAAGATGCTGCTTCTATATCTGGTTTATTAGTAACAACTGAAGCAATGATAGCAGATAAACCAGATGAAAAAGACGCTGGTGCAGCTGGTATGCCTCCTGGAGGAATGGGCGGTATGGGCGGTATGGGTGGAATGGGAATGTAATCCCAATCTTACTCAAAAAAAATTCAAAAAGGGCAGTTTTTACTGCCCTTTTTTTTTGAATTGAAAAAAAATATTTTGAATATATAAGAACGCGCAAATGACAACATCGATACGTAACATCACCATAATTGCTCATGTTGACCATGGCAAGACTACTTTGATTGATAACTTAATGAAACAGAGTGGTTCTTTTAGAGAAAATGAAGTTGTTGATGAAAGACTGATGGACTCCGGCGAACTTGAAAAGGAAAGAGGTATTACAATTCTTGCCAAACCAGCTTCAATAAATTGGAAAGATTCTAGAATTAATATTATTGATACACCTGGACACAGGGATTTTGCTGCAGAAGTTGAAAGAGTTCTTAGTATGGCTGATGGTGCATTATTATTAATAGATTCAGCCGAAGGGGTAATGCCTCAAACTAAATTTGTATTAGCTAAAGCACTTAAACAAGGCCTTAAACCAATCGTAGTTATTAATAAATTAGACAAAGCTGACCAAAGAGCCGATGAAGTTTTAAATGAGACTTTTGACTTATTTGTAAGCTTAGATGCCAACGAAGAGCAATTAGACTTTCCAGTTATTTATGCAAGTGGAAGATCTGGCTGGGCATCTAACGAAATAGATGGCCCAAGAGAGAACTTAAATCCATTATTAGATTTAGTAATAGATCATGTAAAGCCAGCAGAATTTGACAAGTCCAAGCCTTTTGCAATGCTTTCGACTCTTTTATATGCTGACAGTTTTTTGGGTAGAAGTTTAGTTGGTAGAATTTCTCAAGGTACAGCGAAAGCAAACCAACAAATCAAGGCAATTAATCTTGATGGAGAAAAAGTTGATGAAGGTAGATTAACCAAAATATTTAGATACGAAGGAACTAAAAAAGTGCCAATAGAAGTTGGTGAAGCTGGAGATATTGTAGTTATAGCTGGATTAGAAAAAGCAAACGTTGCTGATACCATATGTGATACAGATGTAGATAAACCAATCAAAGCAACTCCTATTGATCCTCCAACAATGTCTATTAAGATTACAGTAAACAGCTCTCCATTAGCTGGAACTGAAGGTAAAAAACTCACAAGTACTCAAATTAGAGAGAGATTAGTTCAAGAAGCCCAAAATAATGTTGGAATTTCTTTTGCAGAAAATGAAAACAAAGACTCATTTGAAATAAGTGGAAGAGGAGAGTTAATGTTAGAAATATTATTAACACAAATGAGACGTGAAGGATTTGAAATGACAGTAAGCCCTCCTAGAGTTTTATTTCAAAAAAATGAAAATGGAGAAAAATTAGAACCTATTGAAGAAATTACTATGGATCTTGACGAAGAATTCTCTTCTAAAGTTATAGACTCCATGAATAAAAGAAAAGGAAAATTAATAGATCTTAAAGATACTGGAAAAAATAAAAAACGATTAATCTTTCATGCACCAACTAGAGGTTTAATGGGATACACTAGTAGATTTCTTACTCTAACTAAAGGAAGCGGAGTAATAAACAGAATATTCCATTCTTATGGAAAATTTGAGGGAGATATGGAAGGTAGAAGAAATGGTGCATTAATCTCTATGGAACAAGGAAAAGCTGTGGCATTCGCAATTTATAATTTACAGGCAAGAGGAGAAATGTTTGTTACACATAACGATCCAGTTTATTCGGGTATGATTGTAGGATTGTCACCTAAACCTGGTGACATGATTATAAACGTCATGAAAGGTAAAAAACTTACAAATATGAGGACACAAGGAACAGATGAAAATGTTGTTTTAACTCCCGTAAGAAAGATGTCTATTGCTGAACAATTGAGTATGTTAAATTCTGATGAAGCGCTAGAAATTACACCAAATTCTTGCAGATTAAGAAAAGCCGAGCTCGACCCGCATGTAAGGAAAAGGCTAGCAAAAAACGCGTAATATTAATTTTGTTGATTAATTAATTCAATTCTTTCCGAAGTTTTTATCTAATTTAATTATATTTTGTTCATCAGCATTATTGACATCAGAAATTTCAAATCCTAACTCATTTAGAGATATAACTAAATCTTCTTTAGTTAAATTATATTTAATTGAAGAAGTCTTTTTTTTCATCGGATTAATTCCATTATCCCATACAATCACTCTTGCATTTGCAAATAAATTACAATTTTGTTTGAATTTTCTTTCACATTTTAATTTATGCCGTTTAATACCACCAGACCCGTTTATAAAACTTTTCTGTCCATAATTTCTAAAAGATGTTTTGTAAAAGTTTGATTTGTCTTCACTAATTAAAAATATTTCTGGCTGCTTGCTTTTAGGACCAACAAAATACTCAAAAAGTTCCTCTAACATATTTTTTGATATAATAATTGATCCTTTTCCATTGTAGTTATTTGGTACTGCATAAGATATAGTACAAATTATAAAAAATAAAAAAATAGTAAAAAATATTTTTTTTTTCATTTAATTCTTTATAGATAAATTTAATACCCTAATTATTTGATCGTAATCCATAGTTAAAAAATAAGGTGATACTTCTGCAATTGAAATTGGGTTATTGGGAGAAATTTGTATAACTATTTTTTTTGAACCATTTATAAATTTTACAACTGATTTTTTGTATTGATTAAACAAATTTGTTTGGGTTGCGCCAGCAGTATAAGCATTTATTTGATTTATAATTTCTCTTTTAAATTCGGGCGTAGTCATTTTTGATTCAGCTGCTGCTAATTTGAAAATATTATCTCTCAAAGAATTGTCTACTAATGATAAACTCAAATTATTAAGTTTAAAATTGCTTAAAAGATAAGCGCCAAGCGCAGCTTCATTTTGTATATTAAGAGCTTCCGCAGATAATCCCGAAAAAGTAGTTTTTAATTCTAAATCAGCTGCCTTGGTTATTCCTAAATTTATATCAAAATTTAACATATTTTTTGTAGTAACCCATTTTAATGACGTCCCGAAATCAAATTTAATGTTATCATAGCCCATTAAAGTAAAATAATTTGAAAATTCAGGAGATACTTCATTTACACTTAAATCAAGCCCTGTAAAATTTATATCAAATTCTGTAAGTGATTTTTGTTTCCTATTATTATCAATGTAGTCAAATTTTAAACTATTTAAACTAATACTAGAAGCTGTAACAATCTTATTTTTTGTAGATAAATCTTTTACGACAATATTTCTTGTCACCCCGCTACCTAGAGAATTTATAAAATTTAAAAAAACTTTATAATCATTATCAAAATTGAAAGTTTCTGGATTATAACTTTGAGCATATTTCATAATTTCAGATTTATCAAATATTACATTTTTTAAATCTGAATATTCATAATAAACTTCTGTATTAGTATTTTTATCTTGATCCTTATAATTTTTTACAGTCCATCTTCCCCAGTCAAATAAACTAAAATTTTTTATATCAAATGATTCGAAAGAAAATTTCCTGTTATTATTTTTATCATTAAATAATAAATCTTTAAAAATAACTTCTTTTAATGACATGCTCATTAAAGCTGCAACTCCAATTTCAGTATTTTTATCTGCATAATAAATTTCTTTAGAAATCTTTGTAATAAATTGTAAATTCTTTGAAAATTCTAAAAATTCTAAATTTTTTAAATTTATCGATGAATTAAAAGTTGAACCATCAATATTATATGAAAAATTATCTACACTTATTTGATCAAACCATTTTTTTTCTTCAAATAATGAAGGCTCTACATCTAATCTTTCAAGAGATTTTACTAACTTATAAAAAACATTTTTATTTAAATTTTTTAATTGAAGCCCAGAAATACCAATGAAATCATCAAGAATTTTTATTGAGAAGTCTGCTTCAATTAATCTATCACCTCTTGAAAATTTAATATTTTCTAAATTAATTCCAGGTATTTTAAGCAAAGTTCTCACTAAATCTTTTTGAAATTGGTTGCTAGCGTTATATTTATTGAAGATTTCCTGAAGCTTTGCCTCTTCCTCTTTTCTTTTTTCTTCCGCTAATTTTTCTTCTTCTTTACGTTTTTCTTCTGCTAATCTTTCTTCTTCTTTACGTTTTTCTTCTGCTAATCTTTCTTCTTCTTTACGTTTTTCTTCTGCTAATCTTTCTTCTTCTTTACGTTTTTCTTCTGCTAATTTTTTTTGTTCATCAAGTAGCTTAGCTTCATATACGTCAATTACATCGGTATAAAATTTACTAATTTCAGGAATTAATAATTTAATTTTTTCTGGATTATTCTCTTTTAACGTTTCATTTATTAATTCAATTTGGCCAACTATTGAACTTGCTATTTCTGTAGAAATATATTTGGCCAAGTATTTTTTTAAATCAACGATAGCGTTTTCAAGAATTGAGTAATTATTTGTATATTTATCTATATCTAAAAAAAGTTTATTTATATCATCAGAAGATTTTTTTAAATTTTCTAAACTATCAATGTTATTTAGTTTTTTTTCTGAAATTTCTATAATTTGTACAATCTCAATGGCAAATGGTGAATTAAAGTTGTTTTTTAAAAAATATTTAGCATTATCAATTAACTCCTTAAGTTTATCAATTTCATTATCTATTATTTTTAATTTTTTATTATTTTCTTTTTTTACAATATTTTCGTAATATTTTTTAAATTTTTCAGAACCCAATACGAATTTTTTGAGTTTAACTACATCTTCTTTATTTTGTTCAGTGTAACTACCGCTTAGTATAGGTTCTACTCTGATCATATATTTTGCTAATTCAACTATTTCAAATGTATCCTGATTAACTTGAATGAATGATTTAATATTTTTTATTAGATTTTGACTTTCCTCTAATTCACTAGTTTTCACTAGAGCTAGTTTTTTTTCTAATTCTTCAGATTTTCTTCTTTCTTCTTCTTTACGTTTTTCCTCGGCTAATCTTTTTTCTTCTTTACGTTTTTCCTCAGCTAATCTTTCTTCTTCTTTACGTTTTTCCTCGGCTAATCTTTTTTCTTCTTTCCGTTTTTCTTCTGCTAATTTTTTTTCTTCAGCTTTTTTTCTTTCTTCTTGTTTACGTTTTTCCTCAGCTATTTTTTTTGCTTCAGCAATTTTTTGTTCTTTCTCTCTTCTTTTTTTTGCAAATAATTTTTTCTCATAACTTAAAAAATAATGAATTGTTTTATCTTTGGAGTATTTTATTGATAAAGCATTAAGGTCTTTTGATATTCTCCATGTTGTTTTTTTTCCATCCATGAATACTCTAAGTTGACCCGTTTTACTCCATCTCCATCCATCAGTTGACTTTGTTTCTCCTAAAGAATCGTAACGAGTATATCCATTTACATCAAATACAAATCTTCTTGATGCTCCTCTAAATCCATCAACAGAAATTGATATTTCATTATTAAGCAATAGATCTTCTACTGCATTTTTTTTTAAACTATTTCCTACTTTAGGTTTAATAACATTTAAAATACCAGTGTAAGTACAACTTAAAAATGCTTTCTCATTTTTATGATCTATAACTTTTTCACCGTTATTATTAGTTGTAATTGTTATATTCTCTCTACCAAGAGAATCTCTTCCAGTTTCTTTTATGCATTTATTAATAATTCTTTGAGCAACATCTCTGTTGTTTACTTTATATTTAGTAAAAATAGCTACATACTCCTTTTCTAAAATTTTGGCATTACTATTTAAAGGGAATAGTATTAGTAAGAAAAAAATTGTAGAAATGAATTTGAGCATAGTTATTTAACCTAAAAGAATACTTAAGAAAAAAATAAAATACTATAATTTAAATCTCAATTATTGGTTGAAAATAAAAGTTTATTTCTCTTTTTTTGTGAAAGGCAACCACTTTTCAAATGCTGATTTACTAGGTCCATCATATGGAATTGAGTAAGAGTTTGTTCTTGTCAATACTTCAATTCCTTTAGAGAAAACAAAAATAAAAACTATAACAAAAACAATTGTCATGATTTTAAATGGATCAAAGTTTTTTGTCTTAAAAACACTAACAGCTTTTGCTTCAGCTCTATGAAATTGTTTAAATGTATAATAAACAGCAAATATCAAACCTATATGGGCAACATATGTGCCTGCCCAACCAAATGCAAAAGTGGCATATGAAAATACATATAAGCTAAATACTGTTGTCCATATAAAACTTAAAACTAATAATATTTGTAGTCTTACAGTTTTGGGAAGTGCTCTTAAATCATTTTTACTATCGTCAAATAGTATATTTGCTGACTCTTTCATCCAGTTTTTTATCGACATAATTTATACTTACAATTTTTATTCAATATTAACAATCGACTAATTGTCCACTAAAAACATTTACTTCGTAACTTTATCCACAATATAAATTCCTAAAGCTACAGCAGGACCTATCCCAAATGCAAATATTATTGTACCCAGACCAACGGTTCCTCCCAAATACCAACCAGATACAACAGCCGAAATTTCTAAAGTAGCTCGAATTAAAGCAATAGGAAGTTGAGTTTTTTTTGTTAGACCTGTCATTAATCCATCTCTAGGACCAGGACCTAAATTTGCAATTAAGTATATGCCGCTTCCTAAACCGACAAGTAAAACAGAAAATACAGCAAGAATATATTTTGAAAAAGTAGCTAAAGGAGGATCAAAAACAAAAAGCGTCAAATCAATTATGGCTGCTATAATTAAAATATTTAAAATTGTACCAATTCCTGGTTTTTGTTTTAGTGGAAACCAAAACCCTAAAACAACAATACTTATTATTAATGTAGATAAACCAATCGAAATATTTAATATGTTTGATAACCCTTCTGCAAGAACAGACCATGGGGAATTACCAGTCGTAGAAACTAATAAAAGGCCCTCACCCAACCCAAACAAAGATAAACCAATACATAAAAGTAAAAAAGTTGTAAATTTAGGTTTTAAATTTAAAGGTTTTTCTGAGCTCCAGGATTTTGAGGGAATATTTTTAATAGTTAAAAACATAATTCTTTAGACTATTTATCTTTTAAACATAAAAATTCTATATAAAGTTCTGACAAGTTAGTTAAAATAATATGAAATAATGAGAAAATTCTTAGTAATATTATTAGTTTTATCTCCTCTTTTTTTACAAGCACATACTGATCACTATAAAAATTATTCATACATAGAAATGGAGATATTTAAAGATGATGAAAAAATTGGAGAAAGTATTTTCACATTTAAAAAAGAAGAAAATAAATTTATTGTAAAAAATACAACCAATTTTGAAGTGAAATTATTGGGTGTTACAGTATTCTCTATAAATAGTAGAGGTACTGAAGAATATATTGGAGACCAATTAATTTCATTTAACTCAGAAACATTTCAAAACAATAAGAGAAAATATGTAAATTTAATTTTTGATGAAAAAAAAGAGAAGTTTATAATTGATGGATCATCATATAAGGGTGAGGCGGATAGAGAAAATATAATCGGTCATTGGTGGAATCATAGAATTTTGCAAACTGAGACACAAATAAGTCCATTATCTGGAAGTGTAAAAAAACAAAACATAGAATTTTTAGGAAAAGGAAAAATTAAACTTTATAATAAAGAATATGACGTAGAACATTTTAGACTATTTTCTACCAACCCAAATCTATCTGATGATAAAAAATTAAATTTTGAAATATGGTATGATAAGAAAAAAGCATTGATTATAAAAGTAGCTTATAAAAGAATGGGTTTATGGGAATATAGACTAAAAAAAATTCAATAATTATTTTCCCGCAACTGTCATTTGATTAATCAAAAGTGTAGGTGCATTTGTAGAGTACTTCATCTCTAGATCGTTTGCCAAAGTAATATTCTTGAACATTTCCTTAAAATTTCCAGCAATAGTTATTTCACTTACTGGGTAAGTTAATTCTCCATCCTCAACCATAAATCCTGACGCTCCAACTGAGTAATCTCCTGTAATAATATTACCTCCATGGCCTATAGTCTCTGTTATGTATAGAAACTTCTTTTCTGAATTTAACAAATCCTTAAAACTTAAGGTACCGTTTTCAAAGTATAAGTTTGTTGTTCCTCCAGACCTACCATTAGATTTTAAATTTAACTTTTTACCATAATAAGTATCAATTAAATAATTTTTTAAAATGCCATTCTCAACTAGTTTCAGAGAATTTGTTTCAACGCCCTCGCTATCAAAATTTTGAGAACCTAATCCTTTTTCAATTTTTGGATCATCGATGATATTAATTGAATTTGGAAAAACTTCAGAATTGATTTGATCTTTTAAAAAAGAAGTTCCTCTTGCAATAGCACTCGCACTTATTGCACTTGCTAGTGTACTTAATATTCCTTTGGAAATTCTTTTATCGAATATAACGCCAATTTTTTCACTCTTGATTTTTTTTGGACCTAACTTTTTTATTGCTTTATCGGCAGCTATATTTCCAATTTCGTCTGGTTTCATCATGTCTTGCAAGAATCTTGTGCTACCAAACTCATAATCTCTTTCCATTGCACCATTAATTCTTGATACAGCTACACATGAAGATGAAAAATTTGAGGTTTTGTATCCACCTAAAAAACCATTACTGTTTGCGAGTATAAAATTTTTTTTATTTTCGGTAAAACCAGCTTCAGTATTAACTATTTTTTCGTCCTTTGATGCCGTCTCTTCAACTTTTTTTAAAAATTCAATCTTTTTATCATTTGGATAATGTGTTTCATCATAGAGATTAAGGTCTCTTATCTCTTTAGACATTAAATCTTTATCTGGTAACGAATTATTTTCATCTGATGGAGTGATTTTTGTAGCATCAATACAACGTTCTATTAGTTTTTCTAAGTTTGATTTAGATAAATCTGACGAATTAATGCTTGATTTTTTTTTCTCTATATAAGTAGTTAAATTGACAGCAAAACTATCTGCTCTATTTGACACGTCTAATTTTTTGTTTCTAAAACTAACATTTTCTGAGACAGAGTGAATTACTTTTACACCCACATCTGTGGCTCCTAGTTTTTTAGAGTTTTCGATACAATAAGACGCTATATCTTTTAAAAATTCCTGATCCCTTATCATTTAGATTAAAGTTTTGTTCCACCAACAGTCATCTTATTTATAAGAATTGATGGTTGAGCTACTCCTACTGGGACACCTTGTCCAGCTTTCCCGCATGTTCCAATACCTGGATCTAATTTCATATCATTACCCACTAATGAAACTTCTTTTAAAATTGATGGTCCATCTCCAATTAATGTAGCACCTTTGATTGGTGATCCAATTTTACCATTATTAATTTCGTATGCTTCTGTGCAGTTGAAGACAAATTTTCCTGAAGTTATGTCTACTTGCCCTCCCCCAAAACTTACAGCAAAAATACCTTTATCAACTGAACTAATCATTTCATCTTGCGAATATTTGCCTGACAACATCATTGTATTTCTCATTCTTGGTAAAACCACATGTTTATAACTCTCTCTTCTTCCACTACCTGTTGACTTAGTTCCCATCAAACGAGCGTTTAAACGGTCTTGCATATAGTTTTTTAAAATTCCATTTTCTATTAAAACTGTATTTTCAGTAGGCGTTCCTTCATCATCTATCGTTAAACTTCCTCTTCTTTGATGTAAGGTGCCGTCATCTACAATCGTAACTCCTTCGCTAGCTACTTGCTGCCCCATTAAATTGTGAAAAGCTGAAGTTTTTTTTCTATTGAAATCTCCCTCAAGACCATGGCCGATTGCTTCGTGAATTAAAATTGCCGGCCATCCAGGACCTAAAACAACTTTCATTTCTCCTGCTGGTGCTGGTTTGCTTTCTAAATTCACATTTGCGATTCTAAAAGCTTCATCACAAACATCTTTCCAGCTTCCATCTTTTAGATAATCATCATAACTTTGTCTTCCTCCAACTCCATAAACACCTGTTTCTTTTTTTCCATCTTTCTCTAATACGACGGAAACGTTGAATCTGACTAATGGTCTTTCATCTTTCAAAACTTGATTATCAGACCTAATAATTTCTATTGATTTATGTTCACCTAAAAAATTTGCAGTTACTTGATTTACAATTGAGCCTTTTGATCTTAAATAATTATTAACACTGTTCAGCAAATCTATCTTTGAGTCGAAAGTCTTGCTTTCAATAGGATTAATATTTTCATAATATTTGCTGTTAGTTTTAGGAATTTCATGATTATAGGTTCCTTTTTTTGACTTTAACGTATCTTTTAAATTTTCACTTGATTTTCTTAGTGATTCTTTTGAAATATCATTGGAATGAGAGTAGGCAACAACTTCTCCTGTCACAGCTCTGAAGCCATATCCTTGATCAGAGTTATAAGTTGAGCTCTTTATTTTATTATCATCTAAAACAATAGACTCAGATTTATGATTTTCTAAATATAATTCTCCGTCATCACAATTTTTTAAGGTTTCAGTAACAATTGCTTCAGCTTGTGAAGTATCTATATCTGTTTCTTTGAAGAAATTTGACATTCAAAGAATGTAGTAGTGATTATTAATATATCAACTGCTTATTTGGCACATTTGTAAAAATAAAATATTCAAATATAGTTTAAATATGAAGGTTTTTTTTAACAATTCATGCAAAATTTGCAGAGCAGAAATTAATATTTATAAAAAAGAAAACATAAAAAATTTGAATTGGATAGACATTACTAAAAATAAAAATGCTGAATTAGAAACAAAAAAAACCGATAAAGAGCTTCTAAGAAGACTACATGTGGAACAAGATGGAAAAATCTATGTAGGTATTGATGCTTTTTTACTTATTTGGAAAAATATTCCAAAATACAAGTTTCTTTATAAATTTTTTAAACTCCCAGTTATTTACCAATTATTTTATGTCGGATATGAAATTATAGCGTTTTTTTTGTATTTAAAAAATAAACACCAACTAAATTAATGTTGAATAGCGTATAAAATCTGGGTTACAAAAGATAAAAATATAAAAAAAGAGAAAAATAAAATAAAATACATAACTGTAACTGCTCTATTTCTCTTTCTTCTTAAAATAACAAATTTTTTATCATCGAGAAAAGAAATATCTCTATCACCTGGCACTGGATAATCATAACTCCATCTCCATAAAGATGAACCAAATCTTTTATCTAGTTTATTGTAATAATTTACCCAAGCCAATGACCACATAAACATTAAAAATAAAAATGTTAAAGCTAAAAAAGTTGAGAACATAAATATATTAAATTATATTAAATTTTTTTTATATGTCTATCTGGGGAAGTTTAATTGGTGGGATGATCGGTTTTTCTTTAGGAGGGCCGTTTGGAATGCTATTAGGTTCCTTAATTGGTGGAAAAGTATCAAGATCAAGATCATCATTTAAATCTTTTGCACAACCTCAACAAGTTTTTGCATTAGCTCTTATAGTTTTATCAGCTAAACTGAGTAAAGCAGACGGTCAAGTTAGTAGAGAGGAATTAATAGCGGTAAAAGATAAACTCAAAATTCCAGAACATGAATTAGATCAAGTTGGAAAAATTTTTAATAAAGCTAAAGAAGAAAGCACTGGTTACGAACCATATGCAAAACAAATAGCACAGATTTATCAAGGAAATATAAATGTCTTAGAAGAAGTCATTAATATATTATTTTACATTGCAGAAGCTGATGGAAATATAAGTGATCAAGAATTTAGAATGATACAACATGTTGCTCAATTATTTGGTTTGAGTGACGCCCAGTTCAATGGAATAGTTGAGGGTAGAAAATCATCAGATAAACTCAATCCATATGTGGTATTAGAAAGCAAACCTGATGATAATCTTACAGATATTAGAAAAAGATATTTAAAATTGAGTAAAGAACATCATCCCGACTTACTTCTAAGCAAAGGAGTTCCTCAGGAAGTTATTGAAGAAAGCAAAAAGAAAATGAGAGCTATTAATTCAGCCTGGGATCAAATCCAAAAGCTAAAGAGTAATTAAAATTGCTCAGATTCTGTTGACCCTTCCATTGCTGTTGTGGAACTCTTTCCAGAACTTATTGTATTGGAAACTGCATCAAAATAAGAAGTGCCAACTTCTCGTTGATGTTTAACACTGGTATATCCGTCTTTTTCTCTAGCAAATTCATTCTGTTGTATTCTAGAGTAAGCAGTCATACCTTCCTTTTTATATTTTTCTGCAAGCTCGAAAATAGCAATATTTTGAGTATGGAAACCTGCTAAAGTTATAAATTGAAATTTATACCCCATCATTCCAATTTTAGTTTGAAAAGTTGCAATCTCATCATCAGATAAATGTTTTTTCCAATTAAATGATGGAGAGCAATTATAAGCTAGCATCTTGCCAGGAAATTTTGCATGTATTGCATCAGCAAACTTTTTTGCTTCTTCTAAATTAGGTGTTGCAGTTTCACACCAAATTAAATCTGCGTAAGGTGCATAAGCTAACCCTCTTGAGATTGCTTGATCAATACCATCTTTTACATAATAAAAGCCTTCAGGTGATCTTTCTCCAGTTAAAAACGGTTTGTCATTTTCATCAAAATCGTTTGTTATTAGTTTAGCAGCGTTGGCATCTGTTCTTGCAAGAATAATGAGAGGAACGTCGGCAATATCAGCTGCCAATCTTGCTGCTTTTAGATTTCGGACCATGGTTCCAGTAGGAACAAGTACCTTACCGCCCATATGTCCACATTTTTTTTCACTAGCTAGTTGGTCTTCAAAATGAACTCCGGCTGCGCCAGCTTTTATAAATTTTTTTGTTAGCTCAAATACATTTAACGGCCCACCAAATCCTGCTTCGCCATCTGCAATAATTGGCAACATATAATCAGTTCTTTCGCTGCTTTTCATATCTCCATCTACAATTTCCATATGTTGAATTTGATCCGCTCTAATTAAGGAATTATTCATAGACTCAACTAATTTAGGCGCACTATCATAAGGATATAGAGATTGATCAGGGTACATTTCACCAGCACTATTTGCATCTGCTGCAACTTGCCAACCACTTAAATAGATCGCTTTTAAACCTGCTTTTGCATGTTGAACAGCTTGGTTTCCCGACAAAGACCCAAGTGTGTTTACATATGGCTCTGTATTTAACAATCTCCAGAGCTTTTGAGATTGCTGTTTACACATTGAATACTCAATTTTAATAGATCCTCTTAACCTTTCTACTTCTTCTGGCTTATAATCCCTTTGTATTCCTGCAAATCTTTTCAACTCGTACGAGATATTCTCGGCTGACATTATTCCCCCTTTAAAAACTAGTTTTTTATTTTTCGTTATATTCTTCTGTAAACTCATTCATTCCACTTGATCCCCAATCGCAGTGGTCATCTCTTAAATAAACCCCTCTGCTTCTATGCTCTTGGTGCTCTTGGTGATTTGTAGTTTGAGAACTAGTTTCAATGTTTTTTATAGTATTTTTGTCCATGTAAACTTTATAATTTACAATATTTACAAAATCCACAAAAAATGTTAAAATTCTTGTAAATACAATAAATTTTTTGTAAATAATAATTTACAAAGTTTACAAATAGTAAATGAGTCAAGTAGAATTAAACATTGGTCCAAAAATAAAAGCTTTTAGAAGACAGCTAGGTATGCAGGCAAACAAACTAGCCTCACAACTTAACATTTCACCAAGTTATTTAGCTTTAATCGAGGGTGGTAAAAGAAAAATTGACGGGGAATTACTTTTAAAAATTTGTGAGGAGTTAAGCATCAACATTAGCGATCTAACAAATAAATCAGATATCAATATGGTCAACACAATTTCAGAGTTGCTTGATGATCAACTTTTTGAAGATTTGGATATAGTTGGTCCAGAAGTTAAAGATCTAGCAAATAGTAATCCTAAAATTGGTAAAGCTCTAATAAGATTAGGAGACATTTTGAAAAAAAAAGATCATGAATTGGTTAACAAAATTGAAAAACTTTCAGGAAAAATTGTTGATAATAGAAAAAACTCATTTCCTGGAGAAGTAATTTCAGATTTTTTGCAAGAAAATAGAAATTTTTTTCCAAAACTAGAGGAATTTGCAAATCAAATCTTTGAACAAATAAAACAAAATAATAGAACAAGATATATTGCTTTATGTGATTATTTAAAATCAGAGTATAAAATTGAAGTACAAGATATAATTCCTGAGGAAGGAAAACCTTTTTCAAAAATTTATGATAACAAAAATAGAAAGTTGCTATTGTCTGATTATTTGTCTTTGGAAACAAAGAAATTACATGCTGCAGCTCAAATTGCACAAGAAGGGGCTAGTGACATAATAAATTCTTATCTTGATACTTTTAATTATCCAAATGAAGAGTCGAAAAAATTAACAAAAGTTGCTTTATTAAATTATTGCGGAGCAGCAATTTTAATGCCCTACAAATTATTTCATTATGAATGTAAAAAACTTAAATATGATTTAGAGTTATTGCAAAATACTTTTGCAACTTCGTTCGAACAAGTCACACATAGAGTAACATGTTTGAATGATCCAAAATTACCTGGGGTTCCATTTCATTTTTTGAGAGTTGATGTAGCTGGTAATATTTCAAAAAGATTTTCATTGTCAGGTATAGAAATACCACGTTATGGTGGTGCTTGTCCTCGATGGAATGTATATTCAGCTTTTTCTAGACCTGGTGTTATACAGGCTGCAGTAAGTAAAATGACTAATGGTGAAAAGTATGTATGTATAGCAAGAACTGTTGAAAAAGGTATAGGAAGATATGGACAAAAAAAAAAGTATGTTATCTATTGGACTTGGATGTGAAGCCAAATATGCAAGAGATTTTGTTTATACGGAAAACTTAGATTTGAATGATAAAAAATCAGAGATACCTGTAGGGGTTTCATGTAGAACTTGTGATAGACTAGATTGTTCTCAAAGAGCTTTTCCACCATTGCATAAAAAATTTGATGTAGACATTAATTCTAGAGGAGTATCTGTATATGTCAGTGATTAAAAAATATGTAAGTTTTATAATTATATTTTTATTTGTAAGTACAAACAATGTGTATTCAGACAATTTAAATATATTGTTTAAAGAATTGCTTAATGCAAGAAATTTACAACAAGCAGAAAAGCTAGAGGATCAAATTTGGAATAAATGGACAAGACACCCGAACAATGATTATCTGACGAACAAATTAGAGAACGGAACTTATTCCATGTACCATCAGCAGTATAGAATGGCATTAAAACTATTTACAGATGTGATTAATGAGGACCCAAAATGGGCGGAGGGTTGGAATAAGAGAGCAACATTACTATTTATATTGGGTGATTATGAGAAATCGTTAGATGATATTGAAAAAGTTTTAGATCTAGAGCCAAGACATTTTGGAGCATTATCAGGACGAGCGCAAATATACTTAAGCTTAAAGGAATATGAAAAAGCAGTTGATGACTTGAGAAAAGCAAAATCTATTTATCCATTAATCAAAAGTGGAGAAAATATAAAGTTAATAGAAAAAATTATCAAAGACCAACAAATTTAGTTGTTCTTAGATCTTTTTTTTGCAATCAGCTGGGTTAATGAATCTACCATTAAATCTGAGGCTTTAAAAATTTCACTTGGTTTAAATTCATGTGAAATATTTTTTTCTTCATTTGTTTTATCTTCAATGACTATACCTTCATCTGGAGAATTATTTTTAATATAAATTAGTATTAACCACTCATCATCAATTGTCTCATCCCATTTTATAAATATCTCTCCGGTTTCGAATCTTCTGTCTATGCATCTCAAGATAGACATATGTTTAGTTATATATCTTTTATTAAGTTGAAAAACTAAACTATTCGCACTTCTGTAAAAGCTTTCAAGTGCAAACTCAATTTTTTGCCTAGCTAAAGTATACTCCCTTTCTCTTTGAAGTAATTTTGCTCTATCGTCTCCTTCTTGTGTTTCTACGCCTAACGCTTCAACTCGTTCTCTTATTTTCTGATCTCTTATTTGTTGATATTTTAATTTTAGTTTTTCGATACGCTCTTGTAATCCTGAATAATCCTCTCTCTTTTCTCTTAAGGCTAATTTTTCTAGTTGTTCTAATTCTTTTACCTCTCTTATTCTAAACTTTTCTATTTGCTTTTCTAATTTTAATTCTTGTAAAAATTTCTTTTGTCTCTCCGCCTGCTCTTTTCTTAGTATAGCCTGTTCTTTTCTTAAGAATAATTTTATATCTTTTGCTCTTTCTCTTTCTAATTTTTGTTCTTGTTTTAACTGGATTTCTTTTTCTTTTAAAAAAGCTAACTCATCTGCTTTCTTCTGTTTTTCAATTTCGATTTTTTCCTTTTCTGCTTGCTCAATTTTCTCAAGTTTAATTTGCCTTTTTTCCTCAGCTCTTATTTCTTTAAAACGAATTAATCTAAATTCTATACTTTGAAAAAATTTTTGTATTAATTTATCAATTGCTAATAAATTAAAACTAAATTTAAAAGAAAACTTATTTTTTAAATCTTCCTCAAGTCTGACCGTTCTTGAAATAATACCCTTTTCAGTACTTGTCTTTAACTTAACTTTTTTTATTTTTTTTCTTCGATTTAATCTTTTTGTTATTTTTTTTTTTAATTTTGGTCTTTTTTTCTTTATTTTTGACTTGGATTTATTTTTTGATTTTTTAACCTTTGTTTTTAAATTTTTTTTTTTAGGTTTTTTTTTCTTTTTTTTTCATTTAAGAAATACAGCTTTATCAGCTAATTTTTTAATAAATATAGTCTCTAGTATTAGGAACAGATCTAATATCTTTAGTTAGCTGAAGTTGAAATACAACTTGATCTCCCCATTTAAAAGCCATTTCACAACTTGTAAGATAAAATTCCCACATCCTTAAAAATTTTTCATCAAACATTTCTAAAACTTGATCTTTTTTTGATAGAAATCTTTCTTTCCAATTTCTTAATGTGTGAGCATAGTGCATCCTTAAAATCTCTATATCTGTAGCTATAAGTCCAGAATCCTCTATTGGCCTTGCTATTTCGCTTAAACTAGGGGTATATCCACCAGGAAATATATATTTTGTTATCCAGGGCTGAGGGTCTCTAGGTGGTAGATTTGATCCAATTGTGTGTATCAAAGCTACTCCATCCTTTTTTAACATTTGAGACACTCTATTAAAATAGGTTTGATAGAATTTTTTTCCAACATGCTCAAACATTCCAACACTAACTATCCTATCAAATTTTTCATTCAATTGTCTGTAATCCATTAATTTAAATTCAACTTGATTATCTAAATTTAATTCTTTGGCTTTTTCTTGGCTATATTTTAATTGATTTTCTGAAAGTGTAATTCCGGTAACTGAAGCTTTTGTTTTTTTTGCAATGTCAATTGCAAGTGTTCCCCAACCAGATCCAATATCTAAAACTTTTTGGTTAGGTTGTATGTGAAGTTTTTTAATTATGTGATCAATTTTATTTTCTTGAGCAGTTTCCAAGGTATCATTCTCATTTTTGAAGTATGCACATGAATATTGTCTTTTTTTATCAAGAAATAAATCGTATAATTTTTCTGAAATATCATAATGGTGTGCAACATTTTGTTTAGATTTAAGAATTTTATTAAAACTTGTTAAATATTTTAAAGTTCCCTTTATTTTATTTAATGTCTTTCCATAAATATTAATATCTGCTCTTCCAATATTTTTAAAAGCTATATCAAGAAATTCCGTCAAGGTTCCATTTTTTAATCTTAAAGAGCCATTGGTATATGCTTCACCAAAATATAAATCAGGATGGAAAAGTAATTTTTTATGCAAACTTTTGTCTAACAATTGTAATTCTATAGGAATTTCTTTCAAAGGCTTTCCTATAACATATCTGTTAGAATTATAATCTATTAAGATAAAACCATCTTCTTTGAACAAATCATTTAAAAAATTTATAAGTTTCATTATGCTGCTTTTAAGTGCTTAAAGTCAAAATCAAGTTTTTGAAGTTCTGCAAAAAATATTTTTTTTTCGTTTTCATTTAACAGTTTCAATGGTGGAGTTAAATTCTGGTAGTCATGGTCAATTTGTGCCATGAAAGTATGTAAACCTGAAATCAAATTAAATTTATCGAAAATACTTCTTACTAAACATAACTTTTCGTTAGAAGATTGATCTGAGCCATTTTGAAATTTATCGTAAACATCTCTTGCTAAAATTGAAGTAACATTTGTTGTTGCTGTAATTATTCCAGAACAACCTAATTCTAATCCTTTTAATAATTTTGACTCTGAACCAGGCATAACTGAAAAATTATCAATTTTCAAATTTTCATACAAATTATAAGAACTGTCTTTTACTCCAACAATTTGACTTGGAAATTTTTTTACTAACTCCTCAACACAATCAATACTAAATTTATATCCTGAGAGTTTTTCGAAATTATATAAAATTATTTTACATTCATTAATTTCATCTATTATTCTTGAGTAAAAATTAATCACATCGTCATCGCTATACTTATAATAGGCAGGAGGCATAATTAAAAATTTATTAAACCCATTTGATTTGGCTATTTTTATCAAATTAATATTGTCAACTAGCGAATTAAGACCAGTTCCAATTATAAATTTATCCCTATAATTACTTTTTGGTAACAAATTGATTAATTGAATTTTTTCCGAAAGAGATATGAGTTGTGATTGTCCAGTACTTCCAAAAAAAACTACTCCATGGCAACCTTTGTCGATTAAGTTTTCTGCATATTTAATCGTTTTTTCAGTATTTAAAGCCAGATTTTTATCTAATACTGACAATGTAGCTGCATATATTCCATTAATCATAACTTAATTATATGAGTATATTTATAGAATAGATTTAAGAAAAAAATAATAAAAAAATATATTCTAAATACTTATGAAAGTTTGTGTTTATCTTAGCTATATTGGTCTTGGAGCAAATTTGTTACATCTAAGTTATGTTCATCAATTATCTGAAAAGTTTGGACCTATAACAATTTTTACATTATGCAAGAATTTGTCGGATGCATTGGAGGATGATCCTAAAATTAAAGAAGTCATAGTAATAGATAAAAAATATAATAAATTTAAAAATATATTAAGTTTTTCATCGGAATTAAAAAAATACAATTTTGATAAAATATTTATTTATTATCCAAGTCCTAGAATATTTGTTGCATGTAAGTTGGCTGGAATAAAAGATATTTATCACTATCCTTTATTTAAAAAGAAAAATCTTCATTTAATCAACACAGCAAAAAAATTCACTGCTAGCGTATTAAATATGGAGAAATGTCAAACTTATACAAAAATTCATATAAATGAAAATAAACTTAAAGGTGTCTCAAATTATTTTGATAAGTCAAAATTTAATATTGTAATAGGTGCTGGATCTTCAGGTCCAACAACAAAATGGGGTACTGATAATTACTCAAATCTAATAAATGAGTTGAATAAACTAAATAAATTTAATTTTTTTATTTTGTGTGGTCCTAATGAAAAATTAATTGCTCAAGAAATAATTGATAAGGTTGAAAGAGACAATGTTACAGATCTTAGTGACAAAAATATCTCAGAGGTAATTCCTTTCATAGCATCTTCAGATATGTATGTGGGGAATGATTCATTTGGTTCACATATTTCATCACAATCTGGCAAACCAAGCTTAGTAATTTTATTAGATACTCCAAAGGCATATACAGATTATACTCCTAATCATATTAGAATTATTCCTGAAGGTTATGATATTAATAATATTACACATGGAAGTGAAATTGATCCGAATTTAATTAAGGTCGAACAAGTATACAAATCAATATTAAGTTATACTTAAACAACCGATTTTAAGACTGTGTCTTTGGCTTGGTTCACTAAAGTAGCAATATTATTCAATTCCGGACTTCTATCTGGATGAATTTTTTTCATAATTTTTTTATAAGAATTCATCACTTCATCTTTTGTATATTTTTTTTTGGGATCTAAATTTAAAATTCTATATGCCTCATCCAAACTCATATTCTGAGATGACATATTTTGATTAAATTGATTAAAATTAAATCTGCCAGAATTTTTTAGAACTCTAAAAAGCCCCCATAATCTAAATAGCTGAAATAAAGAAATGCCAGCTTTTGTTTTAATTAAAGGCAAAATAGCCAACATAAATGGTAAGGAAAATATATATCTTCCTGCATATGCCATTATTACCGCTAACAATATTGAAGAAATTATAATAAATGTTCTTACAAATTTTGATATTTTTTTTGTTGAGGTTTTGGCAAACCAATTGAGTAAAATATAAAGAATTATAAAGATTATTAGTATTGAAAAAAAAATATTCATAAATTAATTAAATTTAAATGAAAATACCACAGCTTAAAAAAAAACCAGAATTAAAATCTTGTCACAATGTAACCTGGGAAGACGATTATAGTTGGATACATCAGGAAAATATACTTGAAGTATTGAAAGATAGTTCAAAATTATTACCAGAGGTGAGAAAATATCTTGAAGATGAAAATGATTATTTCAGTTATCAAATGTCAGATACAAAAGAAATTCAAAAAGTTTTATTCGACGAGATTAAAGGAAGAATTAAACTTGATGATGAGTCTCTTCCGTTTAAGGATGTAAGATATAGTTACTGGACAAAAACAACAACTAGAGGAAATTATTCTATAAAGTTAAGAAAAAAAATTGACTCTGATGAAGTAGAGGAAATTTGGAATGGCGATTTAGAAAAAGAAAAGCTTAAAACAGAATATTTTGGGCTTGGAGACTTGGAAGTTAGCTATAATGATAAATTACTAGCTTATTCATTAGATTTAAAAGGATCTGAATATTATACCATACATATAAGAGATATTAAAAGTCGAGAGCAAGTTGGTGGAAAGATTGAAAATACTAGTGGCGGAATAACATTTAGCTTAGATGACAAATATATTTTTTACTCAAAGCTTGATGACAATCACAGACCAAGAGAAATTTACAGGCACGAAATTGGAGCTCCTACTAGTAAAGATATTCTTATATTTAAAGAAGAAAGTGAAGCATTTACTGTAGGGATAGGACTTAGCTCTGATGAAAAGTATTTTTTTATTACGTCATCTGATCATAATACGTCCGAACAGTATTATTTTAAAGCAGATGAAATAATTCCAAAACCGAAACTAATTGATAAAAGAAAAAGAGGGATAATATATTCAGTTAATTCATGGAATGGGAATTTCTATAAACATACAAATGAGGATGCGGAAGATTTTAAAATTGAAAAAACAACTGATTTAGAAAAAAAAAACTGGGAAACATTTATACCTGCACGAGAAGAGGTTTTAATTGGTGGATTAATTTTCTTAGATAATTGGATAATTAGATCTGAAACTTCTAATGCATTATCAAAATTAATATTAAGAAATCCAAAAAATAATGAAGAAGAAGAAATATTTTTTTCAGATGAAAAAGTTATAGTACCCGGTGTGTCGTTAACCCAAAGAGATAGAAATACTGATACCGTTTATTTATCATATTCATCACCAAAAACTCCTGGAAGGACATACCTATACAATCTTAAAACAAAGGAGAAAAAATTAGTTAAAGAACAAGAGATTCCTAGTGGTCATAATTCTGATGACTACATAGTTGAAAGATTAGAGTGTGCCTCTCATGACGGAAGAATGGTTCCTATTACAATAACAAGACATAAAAAAACTAAATTAGATGGATCTGCAAAATTATTATTATATGGATACGGATCATACGGAAGTTCTATGTCACCAAGTTTTTCTTCAACCAGAATAAGTTTAATAGAGCGAGATATTATATGGGTAACTTCTCATATTAGAGGTGGTATGGAAAAAGGAATGAAATGGTGGAAAGAAGGAAAATTATTAAACAAGAAAAATACATTTGAAGATTACATTGCTTCTGCAAAATTTTTAATTGAAAAAAAGTTTACGTCTAAAGGTAATATTATTGGAATGGGTGGATCTGCTGGAGGTCTTTTGATGGGAGCCGTTGTTAACCAAGCTCCTGATTTATTTTTGGGCATTGTTATGGCTGTTCCTTTCGTTGACTCGTTGACTACGAACTTAGACCATTCGTTACCATTAACAGTCGGCGAATTTGATGAATTTGGAAATGCTAAAGATAAAAAAGAACACTTTGATTACATATTTTCATATGCACCTTATAACAATATTAAAAAGATGGATTACCCAAACATTTTGATAACCACAAGTCTAAGTGATAACAGGGTATTATTTGATGAGCCAGCAAAATTTACTGCAAAATTAAGGGATTACAAAACTGATAACAATTTACTTTTATTAAAAACAGAAATGAATGCAGGTCATGGAGGAAAATCTGGAAGAGATGGAGCAATTGAGGAGATTGCAGTTGACTACGCGTTCGCTTTGAAAATAGCTGGAAAATTAAACACTTGATCTTGAAATATCAAAATTAATTACCATATAAATTTTGTTAGTCGCCTAATGGGGCTAGCGGAAAATAAACTTGCTTAATTAAAGGAGGATAATATGACAAGTAAGGATCTATCAATTTTCAACTCACTTCGGCCTTTCTCAATTGGTTTTGACGATATGTTTGACCAATTCGAAAGCATGTTGGGCAATGGTGGTTTAAGTATGCAATCAAACTACCCGCCTTACAACATAAGAAGAACTGGCAAAGATAACTACTCAATTGAGGTTGCTTTAGCTGGTTTTAGCAAAAAAGATGTTGAGGTAGAGTTTGAAGATAATCTATTGACTGTAAGAACTAAACAAGTTGATAGAAGTGAAAACAAAAACCAAGATGGAGAGATAATCCACAAAGGTATATCGCAAAGACAATTTGCGAGATCATTTACAATTGCTGATGATGTAAAAGTGAATGGTGCAGAGTTAAAAGATGGTCTTTTAACAATTGCATGTGAAAGGATTATCCCGGAACATAAAAAAAAGAAACTTATTGAAATTAAATAAGTACCTTGCTTGTGGGGCTAGTCCCCACAAGACTAAATACATCCACTAGAGCTAAATCCGATAATAACCCCTGATGCATTCACCTCAAATTTTCTTTCACAAGGAATTCCATATTTTTTTGTTTTGTAGATAAGCATTTCATTTCCAAGTTCATTGACAAAATCTTCTGAAGGTGAGCCTAATTCTAATCTCATCTCATTAACTTCTTTTCCAACGAATTGACCAAATTTTTCATTCTCTTTTTCAGCCACTTCATCAGATTTCTTTTTAATTGTTTGGCATCCAGTTAAAAAAATTATTGTTAATGTGATAAACAGAGCAATAAATTTTTTTGATAAAGTATTATTTTTAAAAGCAATAATCATTAATACATACCTAAAGTTGAATTATGTTAACAATTTGTTCAAAACTTTCATTAAATTGTTTGAATTTAATTCAAATTTGAAAAGATAGGAAATTTTAAAGATTATTGAGTTATTGATTTATTATATTAAAGAAATGCTATGGCAACAGACTTAAGAATATCAAATATATCAAAAATATATCCAGGGTGTATAGCTAATGATAATGTATCCCTTCAATTTAAAAGTGGAAAAATATACGCACTATTAGGAGAGAACGGAGCTGGAAAATCTACGTTGGTAAAAATTTTGTCCGGTATAATAAGCCCAGATAATGGTGAGGTTTTTTTAAATGAAAAAAATTTAAAATTAAGTTCTCCACTCGATGCCAAAAAAAATAAAATTGGAATGGTTTTTCAGCATTTCAATTTATTTGAAACTTTATCAGTATTTGAAAACTTAAGCATAGATGCAACTGAGGATAACAAAAGTTTAAGGGTAAGAATAAATGAAATATTAAAAAAATATAACTTTAGTATTGACCTTGATGTTCCTGTATTAAATTTATCAGCAGGGCAAAAGCAAAAAGTTGAGATTATAAGATGCCTTTTAAGAAGCCCTAAAGTTCTAATCATGGATGAGCCTACATCTGTTTTGACTGAGCAGGAAACAGAGGAATTATTTATATCTTTAAAAAAATTCTGTGATGAAGGAATATTAATTATTTACATAACTCACAAATTAAAAGAAGTTTTGTCTTTATGCGATGAGGTTGCAGTCATGCGAAAAGGTAAGGTTGTATCTGTTAGTCAAACACAAAATGAAAAAGTTGAAACTCTCGCAAGTAAAATGGTTGGTCAAAAACTAGCAAAAATTAAGAAAAAAATTAATACTTCCAAAAATAAAGATGAGATATTTAAAGTAAAACATTTAAATTTTTATAGCGATGATCCTTTTGAAACAAATTTAGTTAATCTAAATTTTTCTTTAAAGAAAGGAGAATGTTTAGGTATAGCGGGTATTTCTGGCAATGGTCAAAACGAACTCTTTCAAATTTTGAGTGGGGAAATAATTACACCTGATACATCAATCATTTTTCGAAATAAGGAAATTGCTAAACTAAATCCAAAGCAACGCCGTGAGTATTTAATGGCTTTTTCTCCAGAAGATAGAATATCTCAAGCAGCTGTACCTGAATTAAAAATTTATGAAAACGTAGCTTTAAATAATTTCAAATCATCTAATTTTTTTGAGAAGGGTTTGGTAAATGAAAGAAAAATTAAAGAGCATTCTAAGAAAATATTATCTGATTTTTCAGTAAATACTGACAATGTTGAATTAAAAAGTCAATTTCTATCAGGTGGAAATTTACAAAAACTTATTTTAGGGAGAGAGTTAATTACAGCTCCAGAATTATTAATTTGTTATAATCCAACATGGGGTCTTGATGTCGGTGCAATCAATTATATTCATGAAACGCTTATAAAAATTAATGATGAAGAAAAATCAACGATTTTAATTTCTACAGATACGGAGGAACTATTAAAACTTAGCGATAGAATTGCAGTTATTTATAAAGGTAAACTTTCAAAAATAATGCCTTCGGTGGAAGTGACTCCAGAAAAATTAGGAATCCTAATGGGTGGAGGATCGATTGATTAAAATTGAAAAAAGGAATGATGTTCCAACGACATTGTATTTTTTTACTCCATTTATTGCAATCATTCTAACAATTATAGGTGGTGGTATTATTTTCTATACTTTAGGTTTTAATCCAATTGAAGCACTTAAGTTTTATTTTATAACCCCCATTTCTAATTTATATGGTTTTAGTGAATTATTACTTAAAGCAACTCCATTATGTTTAATTGCTATTGGTTTATCATTTTGTTTCAAAAGTAATAATTGGAATATTGGTGCTGAAGGACAATTAACTTTTGGAGCAATTGTAGGAGGGGGGGTTGCTCTCTTATTTTATAATCAAGAAGGATTTTACATTTTGCCTTTAATTATTATCGCAGGAGCAATTGGAGGAATGATTTTTGCACTTATTCCTGCAATTCTTAAAACTTATTTTAATACTAACGAAATTTTAGTTAGTCTAATGTTAGTTTATGTCTCAAAGTTGATTTTAGATTACTTAGTGGTTGGTCCATGGAGTAATCCAGAGGGATTTAATTTTCCAGAGACAAGACAATTTAGTGACTCTGCTAGAATGCCACTATTATTTGAGGGTTTAAGAATTCATGCAGGAATACTTATCGCTCTTGCAGCAGTCTTCGTTAGTTGGTTTGTGCTCTATAAAACTTATTTAGGTTTTCAGATTAAAGTGTCTGGTTTAAGTTTAAAAACTGCAAAATATGCAGGATTTAAAGGAAAGACAATGATTTTGATTGTTTTCATGATTAGTGGTGCTTGTGCCGGAATGGCCGGTGTTGGTGAAATTACTGGGCCTATTGGACAACTACATAGAATGATATCTCCAGATTATGGTTTTACAGCAATTATTGTTGCTTTTTTAGGTCGTCTTAATCCATTTGGTATAATATTTGCGTCATTAGTAGTTTCTTTGACCTACTTAGGTGCAGAAACGACTCAAATTTTTTTACAGATACCTCAATACACTGGTCAAGTATTTCAGGGTATGATCTTATTTTTCTTACTCGCATCTGATTATTTACTTTTTTTCAAAATTAAATTTCAAAATTTTAATAAAAATGAGCTTAGACATTAGTTTTATTGGTGTTTTAATAGGATCAATTATGGCATCTTCAGTGCCGCTAATTCTAGCTGCATCAGGTGAATTAATCACTGAAAGATCGGGCGTTTTAAATTTAGGTGTCGAAGGAATGATGATAATAGGAGCAATTTCTGGTTTTGCTTTAATGGTAATAACAGATAACCTTTTTATTGCAATTATTGGATCAATGTTGTCTGGTGTTATAATTTCATTAATATTTGGATTTTTAACACAATCACTGCTGACAAATCATGTTGCAACGGGATTAGCATTAACAATTTTTGGTATTGGTCTTTCAGCAATGTTAGGAAAAAATTTTGTTGGTATTCCTGGAAAAGATTTTCCAATTTTATTTTCAAGTTTAAGAGAAAGTATTCCGTTTTTTGGTCCAATATTATTTGGACACTCTATAGTTTTATATTTTGCTTTTGCTTTACCATTTTTAACTAATTATTTTTTGAAAAAAACTAAATTAGGTTTAGTTGTTAGAGCTGTTGGCGATTCGCCTGTTTCGGCATCAAATCAAGGTATTAATGTTATTTTGGTTAGATACTGTTGTATTCTTTATGGAGGAGGCATGTGTGGTTTAGCTGGAGCTTATTTATCTTTAATATACACTCCACAGTGGATTGAGAATATGACAGCTGGAAGAGGATGGATAGCTCTGGCTTTGGTTGTATTTGCAACCTGGAGTCCAATAAAAGTTTTAATTGGTGCAATAATTTTTGGCGGAATATCAATATTACAATTACATATGCAGGCTGTTGGATTTAGAATTCCAGTTCAATTTTTAATTGCACTACCTTACCTGATGACAATAATAGTTTTAGTTGTAATCTCCCGCGATAGTAGAAAAATAAAACTAAACACTCCAACTTCTTTGGGAAGAATATTCTATAAAGAAAAGTAATGTTAGCTATTCGAAAATAAACATTTTTTTTTTTATTTTTTTGATTAACTTAAAAACATCATAAAAAAAATTTAAAGGGGAAATCAAATGTATAAAAACTTTTTGAGATACTTAATTTCTGCAATTTTTTTAATTACTTTTAGTATAAGTGCAAAAGCAGACTTTAAGGTTGGATTCGTTTACATCGGTCCAACAGGAGACCATGGTTGGACATACCAACATGATGAAGGAAGAAAAGCTGTTGAAGCTGCAGGGATAAAAACTACTTATGTGGAAAGTGTTAAATATGGTGCTGATGCAGAGAGAGTAATCAGACAACTTGCTCAATCAGGCCATGACCTAATATTTACCACTAGCTTTGGATATATGGATGCGACGAACAAAGTAGCCAAAGACTTTCCAAACGTGAAATTTGAGCATGCAACTGGATACAAGAGAGAACATTCAAATGTTTCAACATATTCTGCTAGATTTTACCAAGGAAGAACTATTTTGGGCCATATTGCTGGTAAATTAACAAAAACTAACACTATTGGCTACATAGCATCATTTCCTATTCCTGAAGTTATAAGAGGAATAAACGCAATGACTTTAGCTGCTCAAAAAGTAAATCCTAATATCAAAACAAAAATAGTTTGGGTATTTAGTTGGTATGATCCTGGTAAAGAAGCCGAAGCGGCGCAAGCATTAATCGATCAAGGTGCAGACATCATAATGCAACATACAGATAGTACAGCTCCAGTCCAAACTGCAGAAAAGGCAGGAATTTGGTCTTTTGGACAAGCAAGTGACATGCAGAGATTTGCTCCAAAATCAATTTTAACATCAATTATAGACGATTGGGCTCCTTATTATGTTGAAAGAGCGATTGCTGCAAGAGATGGAACATGGAGTCAACAAGATACTTGGCATGGTCTAAAAGAAGGTATGGTTGCGATGTCACCATATAACAAAGGAATGGGCGCTGATCTTGTTAAAGAAGCAGAACAGCTTCAAAAAGATCTAGCATCAGGAAAAATTCACTCTTTCACAGGTCCTATATACGATCAAAAAGGTAACATCCTTGTTGCAGAAGGAAAAGTTGCTGACGATGGAATGTTATTAGGAATGAATGTTTATGTTAAAGGTGTAGAGGGAGATATTCCAAAATAATTTTAGATAAAAAATTAAAAAGGCTAACTAATTAAGTTAGCCTTTTTTATGAATGTTTTTTCTTTAAACCATTGATGTCTATTTCATCGTAATATTCTGATGGTTGAACTATCCACGGATCACCATCTAGTAAAATTGGACAAAAATCTGGTGTAAAAGAAGAAGACTTTTTCTTCCAAAGGCAAGCTGTTTTAATTTCTTCAATATGGTTTTTTACAGGAGCATATTTTTTTAACCATTTAATACTTTCATTCAAAGTAAGCCCAGTATCAGATAAGTCATCAACTAATAAAACATTTTTAAAATCTTCATTTTTAGCTATTGAGCTTATGTCTCTTGCAAAAATAAGTTCACCCTGTTTATTTTCTACAGTTTCTCCAGAATAACTCTGAATAACAACATAAGCAGTGGGCAATTTAAATATTCTTGATAGCATATCAATTATAGGAGCTGCACCCCTCATTATTCCGACTAAAACAGATGGTTTGTAATTTTTTTCAATTGTAAGAGCTAACTTTTCAACTGCTAATTTATAATCTTCATAATTGATTATTAATTTTTCTGCCATAAAATTTGGTAACATAAAAAAAAAAAATTAAAAAGGAGAATTATGAAAGGTTACTGGATTGCAACTTACAGTGAAATTAAAGACCCTGAAAGAATGAAAAAATATGCAGATAAAGCAAAGGAAGCTGTATTAAAACATTCTGGAAAAATTTTAGCTCGTAGTGCTAATAACATTGCACTTGAGGGTAGAGAAATGGTTAGAATAGCACTTGCAGAGTTCCCTGACGTGGAAACTGCTAAAAAATGCTATGATTCTGAAGAATATGTTGAGGCAAGAACATATCTTAAAGACAATGTAATTAGAGAACATATGATATTTGAAGGAATGGAATAACACAGAAAAGGGGCAAATATGAAGGCATATTGGGTGAGTTTGTATACAGAGATTTTAGACCAAGATAACTTAAAAAAATATGGTGAAAATGCAATACCAGTTATAAAAAAATTTGGTGGAACTCCTGTAGTTAGAGGAGGAAAACTAAAATATTATAGTGGTGATAAAGTATTAAGAACCGTCATTTGGGAATTTCCCAGTTATGACAAAGCCATATCTTGTCATGACTCAGAAGATTATTTAAAAGCTTGGTCTTATGCAGAACAAACCACAAAAAGACATATGTTTATCGTGGAGGGCGCTAATACTGAATAGTATCATCGTCAATTGAACGCCACAAATACCAAGTTGCAACAGAACAATATGGAGAAAATTTTTTTTGAAGTTTTTTTATAAAAGTTTCAGGTGGAAAATATTTTTTTTTATAGTTATTTGATATTGCTCTTAATAATCCAATGTCCTGAATTGGCCAGATATTTGACCTATTATAAGTAAATAACAAAATCATCTCTGCTGACCATCTTCCTATCTGTCTTAAAGTTGATAGATATATAATGGCTTCTTCATCGTTCATTTTCGGAATTAATCTTGGATTAAAAGTTTTATCTTTAAATTTTTGAGACATTTCCAAGATACCCCTTATTTTTTGACGACTAAGACCACATTTTTTTAGTTGCGATGTTTTTAGCTTGGAAACAGTTTTTGGATTAATTTTTTTTTTACATGCCAATTCAAATTTTTTAAAGACAGAGTCTGCAGCAGCAACACTTATTTGTTGTCCTATTATACTTTTGCATAAAGAATAAAAGACATCTTTTCTAGTAGTTAAATTATTATCTTTATATTTTTTAATCAATGATCTCATGATACTATCTTTTTTTGAAAGATGTTTTCTAGCTTTTGTCCAATATGGTGGTGCCTTACTCATTTCTACTTACCGTTACTTGTTTATTTAAATATATTTCTCTTCGAAATATAATGATAGATGATATTATTACCAGTGAAGCACCCATCAATGTTTTAATTGTAGGAATTTCATCCCAAATAAAATATCCAAAAGATATTGCAAATATTAATCCTAAATATTTAAGAGGTGTAACCAAAGAAACCTCAGATAATTTATAAGATTGACTTAACAATAAGTTAGCTGTTCCTCCTAACAAGCCAATTGCACATAAAAGTAAAAAATCATTGAAAGATGGCATGATCCAACCAAATGGTATTGATAAAACTCCAACTATTGTAATTGCAAAAGAAAAAAAAAATGAGATCAACCAGACTGGTTCTGTGGATGAAAGTTTTCTAATTGTAATTGCAACGTAAGACATTCCAATACAAAAGATTATTGGAAATAAATAATAAATATTTAAGCTAGAAAATCCTGGTTGGGTAATTATTAAAACACCAATAAAACCAACAAATACCGCGGCCCATCTATATACTCCTACTTTCTCACTTAGTAAAAATATTGATAGCAAAGTTGTAAATATAGGTGCAGCAAATGAAATACTTGTCACTGTTGCAAGTGGTAGGTTTCTTAATGCCAAAAATATTGCAGCTAAAGCTATCAGTCCTGAACAACATCTAATTAAATGTAATCCTGGTCTATTTGTTTTGTAAAAATCTCTAAATCTTCTCTTGGGAACTAAAAAAATAATTGGCAAAATACCAAATAGACCTCTAAAGAACATTACCTGTCCAATTGGATAATCTGATGACCACTTGACTATTACATCCATAAATGAAAAGGCACATATTGATAAAAACATGTAAAAAAAGCCTAATTGATTTTTGGAAAGCATGATAATAACTTTAGATTAATTAAAATTTTTAGCAATGGAAATAGCAACTTTAGCACTTGGATGTTTTTGGGGACCTGAAATAAAATTTAGCAAGTTAGATGGAGTAATAAATACAGAGGTTGGATATTGTGGAGGTAATACTGAGAAGACATCTTATAAAGAAGTATGTTATGGTGACACCAATCACGCAGAAGTAGTTAAAGTTGAATTTGACAATACTAAAATTTCTTATGAAGAAATAATAAGAAATTTTTTTGAATTTCATGATCCAACTACTTTAAACCGGCAAGGTCCAGATGTAGGTACTCAGTATAGAAGTGAAATATTTGTTCATGATGAAAATCAAAATAAAATCGCTAATAAAGTATTGAAAGAAATTAATGAAAAATTTAAGGGTAAAATCGTTACCAAAATATCAAAATCAAAAAATTATAACAAAGCCGAAGATTATCATCAGAAATATTTGGAAAAAAGTTTCTAATGTCACTTATATCAACTGAGTGGCTAGAAAAAAATCTCTCAAATGTAAAAATAATTGATGGCTCTTGGCATATGCCTGCAACAAAAAGAAGTGGTAGAGAAGAATTTAATAAAGAGCATATACCAAATGCAATTTTTTTTGATATTGACGAAAATTGTAATAAATCAACCGACTTACCACATATGTTAACGAATATTAGTTCTTGGGAAAATATACTATCATCTATGGGCATATCTAACAAAGACAAAATTGTGATTTATGATAATTCTGATGTTTTAAGTGCTTGTAGAGTATGGTTTAATTTAATTTACTTTGGCCATGATAAAAAGAAAGTACATGTTTTAGATGGAGGTTTTAATAAATGGAAAAAAGAAAAAAGAATAACTTCGGATAATAATGAAATTATTCAAACAACCAGCTACAAAGCAAAAGAAAATAATGAAATGGTTAAGAGTAAAGATCAGATTGACCAAAATATAATTAAAAAAAAATTTGATTTAGTTGATGCGAGAAGCAAAGATCGTTTTGATGGCATAACTCCAGACCCAAGAAAAAATGTAGGAAGTGGTTCAATACCTAATTCAATTTGCTTACCATTTAAAACCCTTATCAATGACGATTTTACTTTTAAAAGTAAAACTGAAATTTCTTCTTATTTTAACAATTTATCTTTAAATGACCCAGTAAATGTAGTGTTTTCATGCGGTTCTGGGATCACAGCTTGTGTTTTGGCACTTGCATATTCTCAAGTAAATAATAAGTATCTTCCAGTCATTTATGATGGTTCATGGGCAGAATATGGTAAAATATAAAATATGAAAAGATCAACAAAAATTACAAGCATAATAATAATTTTCTTTTTAATTATAGCTACAGTGATTGTTGGTAGAACAATGATTGGAAATCATTTTAAGAAGAAATTTAGTAAAAGACCACCTCCAGGAATAATTGTTACTGCAGCTGAAAATAGAGTTTTTGAAAATTTAATAAGCACATACGGAACAGCAAGACCATTTAAAACACAATCCTATAAAATTGAGAAGTATGAAATACTTAAACCTATCAACTTTAATCAAAGAGTAAAAAAAGGTGATGTAATTGCGGAACTTAAAAATAGAAAAATTACTGCTCAGTTTGATGGAACAATTGGAAAAAGAGAATTTTCAGAAGATATCGAAGTTTCAAAGTCTTCAATCTTAGTTAATCTCGAAAATACTAGTATTATCTATTGTGATGTAGATATACCTGAAATGTTTGTACCATTTATTAAAGTTGGTTTACCTGTTGATATAAAATTTTCTGGATACAAAGATAAAACCTATAAAGGTGAAGTTGACTCGTTAGCTAGTCGAATTAGTGAGGATACTAGATCATTACCAACTAGGATTAAAATGGATAATACATCTGGTGAAATTTTGCCTGGCTCATTTTTAGAAATTTCAATAAAATACGATACAAGACAAAGCTTAAGTATACCAGATACCAGCACAATAGTGGAAGGTGATAATATATTTATCTATAAAGTTGACGAAAAAAATAAAGCAATAAAAACAAATATAGATACTGGTGATAGATATCTTGGTTTTGTTGAAGTTTTAAGTGGCCTAAATGTTGGAGACAAAGTAGTTGCTGAAGGAACAAAAAAAGTTAGACCAAACTTAATAATAAGACCTATAAAAAAGGGTGCTAAAATAGCTAATCAAAACAAATCTAGTTGGGGTGGAAAAAAGAAAAAAGATACTAAAGAAAACAAGAATGGTATGTTTGCCTGGTTACAAAAATTGAATATATTTAAAAAGTCTGACTCTGAAAAACAAGAAAATAAAAAATAATTAATACATGTATATAACTGAAGTTAGTATTAAAAGACCTGTTGTTGCATGGGTAATGTCAATGATACTAATTATTTTTGGAATTTTTGTATTTTGGGAATTACCTGTTAGGGAATTACCAGATGGCATTCAGCCTCCAGTGGTACAGGTACAAACCGATTATAAATCTGCTTCAGCTGAAATTGTTGATGAGGAGATAACACAAAAAATAGAAGATGTTATAGGAGGAGCGGAAGGAATTAAGAACATTGATTCTAGTTCGCTTAATGGAAGAAGTAGAATAAATATTTATTTTAATACAGATATTGATTTAGACGATGCAGCAAATGACATAAGAGAAAGAGTATCAAGAGTTGCGGACAACTTGCCAGATCAAGCAAACCCACCTCAAATTTTGAAACAAGCGGCAGGTTTTACAACTACAATGTGGGTTGCGCTATCGTCACCAACTTGGAATGATTTAGATTTGGGTGATTATGCAGAAAGATATCTTATAGATGCCTTTTCGAGTGTACCAAATGTTGGTAGAATTTTAGTCGGTGGATTAAGAGAGCTAAGTGTAAGAGTTTGGGTAGATCCTATCAAATTAGCAGCCAATAATCTTACTATTCAGGAAGTCGAGAGAGCATTAAGAAATGAAAACATAAACATCCCCGCTGGAACTTTAGAAGCTAGTAACAAAGATTTAACTCTTAATATTGACAAGTCTTACTCTAACATTGAAACAATCAAGCAGCTTCCTCTTAAGAAAAATAAAGATAAAGTCACAACACTTTCAGACATTGCAAATGTTGAGCTTGGTCCAGTTTCTGAGAAAACTTTATTTAAAGCTCAAAGAAAAAATGCAGCTAATTTAAAAACAGTTGGGATTGGAATATATGCAAAAAGTGGAGCATCAACTGTCGAACTTTCAAATCAAATCAAAGAGAAAATAAACATTTTAAATCAATCTTTACCAGATGGTTTAAAATTAGAAATAGCATTTAATAGAGCAACTTATGTAGGAACTGCAATACAGGAGGTTTATAAAAGTTTAATTATTGCTTTTATTTTGGTCGTGGTAATAATTTACTTGTTTTTAGGAAACCTAAAAGCTGTAATTGTACCAGCTGTAGCTTTGCCAGTAAGTTTGATTGGTTCATTTTTAGGTTTATATATATTTGATCTTTCAATAAATATATTTGTTCTCCTAAGTTTTATTTTAGCAATTGGAATAATAACTGATGATTCTGTAATAATGACAGATGCAATTTATACAAGAATTGAAAAAGGAGAAACACCACTTGTAGCTGCTTATAAAGGCTCAAGACAAATAACATTTGCGATAATAGCTACAACTTTAATCTTGGTTGCAGTTTTTTTACCTTTAATTTTTATTGAGGGTATAGCTGGTACCTTGTTTAAGGAAACTGCAATAGCACTATCTTTCTCAATAGTTGTTTCTTCATTTGTAGCTTTAACACTTTCGCCAATGTTAGGAAGTAAGTTTTTAAATAAAAAAGAAAAAATTAATTTTTTTGTAAAAAAATTCAATAATGGATTTAAATCTTTTACAGAATTTTATACTGACACCTTAAAATTTTGGATTAATAAACAGAAAACAATTTCGATATTTATAATTCTATTAATTGCAGCTTCAGTTTATTTATTTAACTTTACTAAAAAAGAATTGATACCATTAGAAGATAGAGGGGCTTATTTAATAATTGGTTCTACAGATGAAGGAAGTTCATTCGAGTACACACAAGAAAAAGCCCAAATAATTGAGGGAAGAATATTAAAATTGTTACAAGCAGAAGACAGCCCTTACCAAAGATTAATTATGAGGGTCCCAGGATTTGGTAAATCTGCAACCTCTTATAACTCTTTTATTATAATTGCACTTTTAGATGAATGGAAAAATAGAGAAAAGAGTACACAAGTTGTTTTAAGAGAAGCTATTGGACAAGTTGTTAGTGTGCCTGAGACGTTTGCGTTTCCTATATCACCTCAATCTATAAGAGTTTCTAGCTATAATAAACCAGTTCAAATGGTGATTTATGGGACAAGTTATGAAGAGTTAGAACAAATTCAAAGTCAAGTTTTAACAGAACTAAGAAGAAATAGAAATATGTTTAGAATTGAAAGTGATTACACAAAAAATAAACCCGAAGTAAAATTAATCACAAATAAAAATCGAGCAAATGATTTAGGAGTTTCAATAGAAAATATAGGCAGAACACTAGAAACATTATACGGTGGAAAGAGAGTTACAACATATAATAAAGAAGGAAGAGAATACCCCATTATTCTTCAACAGTATTTAGCAGATAGAAGAGATAAAGATGGCTTATCAAAGATTTTTGTAAGATCTGAAACTACTGGAAAATTAGTGTCTGTTGCAAGTTTGGTAGAATTTGAAGAGAAAGGAACTGCTGAGTCATTACCTAGATATAATAGACAACGAGCAGTAACTATATCGGCAGCTTTATCTGAAGAATACACATTGTCTGAAGCTATAAAATATTTAGAAGACGTAATGTTTAGAGTTGCTCCTCAAAATCAAATAACTTGGAAAGGTAAGTCTGAAGAACTAAAAGAGACTAGTAACGAAATATTTCTTATTTTCGCTTTAGCATTAATAACTGCATATTTAGTAATGGCTGCTACTTTTAACTCGTTTGTCCATCCTTTTATTATTATATTAACTGTGCCTCTTGCAGTTTTTGGAGGCCTTGTATTCGTTTTATTTCTAAATAGTTCGATAAATATATTTTCACAAATCGCCTTGATTATATTAATCGGTATATCCACTAAAAATAGTATTCTTATTGTCGACTATACTAATCAAATTCGAACAACAGGTGCAAAAATTGAGGAAGCATTGATGGAAGCTTGTAAATTAAGAATAAGACCAATCATAATGACTTCATTAAGCACCATGATTGCAATGTTGCCTCTTATAGTAGGTAACATAGGTCCAGGCGCAGGTGAGGCGTCTAGATTAGCAGTTGGATCAACAATCTTTGGTGGAATGATTATTTCAACATTCTTTACATTATATGTGACACCAACTATGTATTTAACACTAGCAAAAAATACCAAAAGAATAGATGCAGTAGATCTAGAGCTAGAAAAGCAATTGATTAAAAAATAATATATTTTCTAGTAGTCAAAGATTTACTACATTTATTAAGCTGCTTTTTGAATTTATTTGAATAACCCTCTACTTTTTTTGCCAATACTATAACTTTCTGATTGTTTTTATAATTTTTATAATTTCCCCAGCCTTCATGATAAGCAATATATTGTCTGAAAGCATCTTTTTTTGAAACCTTTAGAATTTTTTCCGTTTTATTTGTATACCAGCCAATAAAGTCAACACTATCTTTAAATCTAGTTCTTAAAGCATATTTATTTCCAGTCTCATCTTTATATTGTTTCCAAGTACCTTTAATGGCTTGTGAGTATCCAAATGAACTAGAGGGTCTTTTATAGGGTATAACTTTAAATAATTTTTGACGCGCAGGCTTAGCGAGCCAGTCAAAATCAGATTCCATTTTTATTATTGCTAATTGTAAGTTGATTGGTGTTCCCCACTTTTTTTCGGTTTTTTTTGCGTGTTTATACCAAAGATATCTCTCAGAAAATATTGAACAGCCATCTGCTGTATTTTGTGGTATCGATGAGCAAGCAGTTAAAAATAATAGACCAAAAAATAAAAAATACTTTCTAAAAAGAATCACAGTTTAATATAAATTATCTATTATTTTTTCTCCATATCCATGGATAATCAAATTCCATACTCCATAAACCTAACTTATTGTTTTTTGCATAAATTTGATCTTTAGAATATTTTTTTTTCGAATATTTTGGATAGTCGAAGGCTAATCCATTTCTTACCATGTAAGCTGAAACACTTTCATTATTGATAAAACACTCACCTAAATACCTACCAAAATAGTCCTTTTGTGGCTCGATTAGACATTTTAATTTTTTATTTATAATTTTTTCTGTAAGAGAATTTTTTGAAATTTTTCCACAATTAATTTTTTTTTTATTTTTTAGGCAAAACTGTTGCTTCCCTTTAAATTTAGTTTCTGGAGCATCTATGCCTGAAAAACGAATTTTTTTATTATCTAATAAAATTGTATCACCATCAATTATTTTAATCTTATCTGAAATTAGGATTGTTTCTGATAGTAAGTAATTTGTTGCTACAAATGTAAATAAAAATAGAAAACTAACTAACTTCAGTAGTTGCTTTTTCATTGCATTCTTGCATTTTTTTTCTAATTTGATCTTCGGATATATTTTTATCTTTTAAATCTCCATAAAGCTTTCTATACACATCTTCATCACCTGCCTCAGCAAAATCTGCTTTAATTACATCTTGAATATATTGATTTTTTTTTTCCTCATCATATCCAAGAATTTGTGAGGCCCACTCTCCTAAATATTTATTTTTTCTTGCATTAATTTTAAATTGTTTTTCCTCATCATGAGCAAATTTTTTTTCAAAACCTTTTTTTCTTTCATCGAATGAACTCATTGCAATCTACCTTTATAAATTATTTTAAAAACTAAACATGATATAAGTACACCTATTATATTACCAAACAAATCGCCTAATTCAAATCCTCTTTCTGGAATAATTAAGTGCAGAATTTCTAAAATGATAGAAATACAAATAAGATAAATAAATATATTTTTTAATTTATGCTTAAAAGCAATTAATCCTGGAATTGATATAATAAAGAAAACATAAAAGTGATTTGAAGATACTAAAAAATCTCTTGTTAATTGCGGTTGAATTTTGCAATCATTATATATTAAACATCCGAAAATACTTCCAGGGTACAAGTAAAAAATAAATAAAACTACATTAGACAGATAAAAAAATTGCTTTATGTAATTCATAGTTAATCTATATTAAATATTCATAAATGAGTCACTTAATACTTGTTAGACATGGTCAAAGCGAATGGAATTTAGAAAATAAATTTACAGGATGGGTCGACGTTGAGCTTGCACCACAAGGAAAATTGGAAGCTTGTAAAGCCGGCGAGTTTATAAAAAAATTAAATTTAGAAATCAAACATTTTTATACTTCATATCAACTAAGATCGATTGATACTTTAAAACTCATTTTAAATACAATCAGAGTAAAACCAGATAATATGATTAAGGCCTGGCAATTAAATGAAAGGCACTACGGGTCACTTACAGGATTAAACAAAGATGAAATGAGAAAAAAATTAGGAGAAGAAGAAGTTCACAAATTTAGAAGATCTTGGGATAATCCACCAAAACCTTTAAATATAAATAGTCCATACCATCCAAAAAATATAAGTATTTACAATGATATACCCCGTAACCTAATTCCAGATACAGAGTCTCTTAAAGATACTTATGAAAGAGTTGTGCCCTATTTTGTTGAAAACATAGAGAAAAATTTACAGGATAATATAATTATATCTGCTCATGGTAATTCTATTAGATCACTTTTAAAATATTTATTTAAAATTGATGACAATGAAATTTCTAAACTTGAAATACCAACAGGAAATCCTCTACTTTTGAAATTTGAAAAAAAGAATATAAAAGAAGCTAAATACCTAGATCAGAGTAGATCTAGGGATTTAATTAAATTCTAACCTTTTTG
>CACJWS010000003.1 GCA_902596975.1 uncultured Pelagibacteraceae bacterium
ATACTAATATTTATTTAGATATTGGAAAATATTTTGTTGAGAACATTTCTTATTTATCAAATGTTAAAGGTGAAATACAAATAAAGAGCAACAAAGTTTTTAGCTCAAATATAAATGCAAAATTAAATAATAGTAGAAAATTTAAATTAAATATCTTTACTAATGATAAAAAACAAAAAATTACATTTTTAGAAATAGAGCATCCTGAACCTTTTATAAAAAATTTCAAATTCATTAAGGGTTTTAAGGAGGGTAAATTGATATACGAGTCATCTAATTATGATGGTAAAACAATATCAAATTTAAAAATTATTGATTTTAAAGTCAAAGAGGTTCCTATTCTTGCTAAACTTTTAACATTAGCATCTCTTCAAGGGATAGCTGATCTTCTCACTGGTGAAGGTATAAGATTTACCGATTTCGAGATGGATTATGAAACTTTAGGAAATAATACTAAAATAAAAGAAATGTATGCGATAGGCCCAGCAATTTCACTTATGATGGAAGGTTATATTGTAAAAGATGAATTAACTAGTTTGAAAGGAACGCTTGTGCCAGCAACAACTGTTAATAAAACAATTTCAAAAATACCAATGTTAGGAGATATATTGGTTGGAAAAAAAATTGGTGAAGGAGTATTTGGTGTAAGCTTTAAAATTAAAGGGCCACCAAAAAAACTTAAATCTACTGTTAATCCAATAAAAACTCTAACCCCAAGATTTATTACAAGAACTTTAGAGAAAATTTCTAATTAAGTTACTATTTTATAATGTTTTTTCTTACCGATTGAGACTTTAATAAAATTATTTTTTTTCAAAAGCTCATTTGAAATTGTAAATTTATCATCCGAAATAATTTCATTATTGATTTTAATACCATTAGATTTTATTAGTCTTCTTATTTCGCTTTTAGATAAATTTTTATCAATAATTGATAGTAAATTAACTACATCTTTATTAATATTAGAGATATCTATTTTTGTATTTGGCAAATTTTCTCCAGATGAGTTCTCAGCAAAAGAATTCTTAGCTATTTCTTCTGCTTTAGCAGCCTCATTAGCTCCATGTAGAATAGAGGTAGCCTCGTTTGCTAAAGTAATTTTTTGTTTATTTATATCTTGATTACTTATTTTCTCGATTTCGCTTAAATTTAAATCTGTAAACATCTTAAGAAATTTCAACACATCTTTATCATCAACATTTCTCCAAAATTGCCAATAATCAAAAACTGAAAACAACTTTTTATCTAACCAAATAGCACCACTTTCAGTTTTACCCATCTTAGCACCTGATGCTAAAGTTATAAGTTCTGTTGTTAAACCATATACTTGTTTAGATGAATATCTTTTAATTAGTTCAACTCCGTTTACTATATTGCCCCATTGATCTGATCCGCCAATTTGGAGCAAACAATTCTCTTTCTTATTTAGTTCTAGAAAATCGTAGGCTTGCAAAATCATATAATTGAATTCCATATAACTTAATGATTGCTCTCTCTCTAGTCTTAACTTAACACTATCAAAACTTAACATTTTATTTATAGTAAAATGTTTTCCTATATCTCTTAGAAAAGATATATAATTTAAATTTTTTAGCCAAGTATAGTTATTAACAAAAATTGGAGCTACTTTTTCATCTTTTGTCTCTAAAAATTTTTTTAGTATATTCTCTATACTTTTTATATTTTTTTCTATTTCATTTTCCTCTAAAATTTTTCTTGTTTTATCTTTTCCAGATGGATCTCCTATTCTAGTTGTTCCTCCTCCAAGCAAAACAATTGGTTTATGTCCATGTTTTTGCATTAATCTTAAGCACATGATTTGAAGCAAGCTACCTACATGTAAACTTTGAGCAGTGCAATCAAAGCCTATATATCCTTTTATACTCTCTTCACTCAGTTTCTTTGAAAGAGCCTTTTCGTCCGTGCATTGATAAAAATATCCTCTGCCTTTAAATTCTTTTAAAAATTCATTCATAAATGATACTTTTAATATACATATTTAAATAAAAATAATAATCAATAATGGATAATTCTTTTATAGCACTGGGTTTAATGAGCGGTACATCTCTTGATGGTATTGATGCAAGTATTATCAAATCAGATGGTGAAAATAATTTAGACATATTAGATAATAAGTACTTCAATTATCCTGAAGAATTTAGAAAAAGACTCTCTTCTTTTATTTTAAATATAAATAATAGAGCAGATATAGAGGAAAATATAAGTACTTATAAATCTTTAGAAAGAGATCTAACTCTTTATCATTCAAAAATATCAAAGAAAATTATAAGTGAAAATAATTTAAATGTTCAATTAATTGGCTTTCATGGACAAACGATAATTCATAAACCTAGAGATGGATATTCTATACAAATGGGAGATGCAAATTTACTCTCACAAGAATTAAAAGAAAAAGTAATTTATAACTTTAGAGCAAATGATATTAAAAATAATGGAGAAGGAGCTCCTTTAACTCCCGTTTATCATAAACTTTTAATAAATAAATTTAAGATAAGTAATCCTACATTAATTTTAAATATAGGAGGCATATCAAATTATACCTATTGTTTTAATGATACTTTAGCTGCAAAAGATATTGGTCCCGGAAATGTTTTAATGGATGAGTACTTAAAAAAAACAAAAGGAATAGATTATGATAAAAATGGAAATATAGCGTCATCTGGAAACATAAATAAAGATATAATTAATCAATTTTATGAACACGAGTTTTATAATGTACAGCAAAAACACTCTTTTGATAGAAATGAATTTGATTTTAGTTTTGTTAAAGGTTTAGAATTTGAAGATGCTGTAGCTACATTAACATATTTTACAGCATTAATAATTTCACAAAATATAAAAAAAAACTTTGATAATGAAATAGAAATTATTCTATGTGGTGGAGGCAGGAAAAATTTAGCATTAGTAAATCACATGAAGAAATTATTGAAATATAAAATTAAACTAATCGATGAATTTAGTGTAGACGGTGATTTTATAGAGTCCCAAGCATTTGCATATTTATCAATTAGATCATATCTTAATAAAATAATTAGTTATCCTTCTACGACTAATGTTTTAAATCCTGTTACAGGAGGTGAAATTAAAATAAATTTTTAATATAAGGCAGTTTCTTTTTTTATATATTTATTTAAAGATTTTATTAAATTAGCATCTGCTTTTGAAAAAAAATGATTTGCATCTGATATAATATCGAATTCAACCTTAATACCTTTTTGTGCACTTAATCTTTTATTTAATTCATTTATATCTTCAAAAGGAACTAACTCATCTTTTTTTCCATGTATAATTAGACCAGAAGTCGGACAAGGTGATAAAAATGAAAAATCATATACATTAGGCTGAGGTGATACAGCAATAAATCTATTTATTTCAGGTCTTCTCATTAGTAACTGCATTGCTATTAGAGAACCAAAAGAAAATCCTGAAATCCAACACTGGGAGTTATCAAAATTTTCTCTCTCCAGCCAATCTAAAGCTGCAGCTGCATCTGCAAGTTCACCCTGGCCATTATCAAATTCACCATCACTTTTTCCAACCCCTCTAAAATTTACTCTGCAAACAGAAAAATTATTATCTACAAAAGTTTGAAAAGTATCGACAACAACTTTGTTATTCATTGTTCCTCCATATTGAGGGTGTGGGTGGAGCACTAAAGCAATAGGAGAGGTATTTTTTTTACTTTTAAAATACTTTGCTTCCAATCTACCAGCTGGACCTGGAATAAAGATTTCTGAAATTTTTGTATCTGTAGATGGCATTGATTATCAGTCTCAAAAAAAAATTACATTTTTCTATCAAAATTAAGCGACAAAATGCAAGCATTTTAAATATTCCGAATCTTGACTAAATTAGTCAGGTATATATAAAGCCCGTCAATTGGGGAAAATATGAAATTGTCAACCAAAAGTAGATACGCTGTGATGGCTCTAGCTGACATAGCAAGATTTAAAAATAATGAGCCAATATCACTGAGAGATATATCTATCAGACAAGGAATATCCTTAGTCTACCTTGAGCAATTATTTTTAAAATTAAAAAAAAGTGAAATCGTAAGAAGCATAAGGGGGAAAAAAGGAGGTTATACTCTTAATAAAACACCAAATGAAATAAAAATTTCAGACATTCTTTATGCCGTAGAAGAAAAAGTTAAAACAATAGGTTGTCAAAAGCATTCAAAAAAAGGATGCAATGGAAAATCTGCTAAATGCATAACTCATAATTTATGGGATGAGCTAGAGACACACATAAACTTATTCTTTGAAGAAAAAAATCTTGGTGACCTAATATACAAAACAGAAAATAGATTGTAATGAGAGATAAACAAATAGAAGATTTAAAAGATTATAAATACGGTTTTTCTACAGATATTGAAAGTTTTAAAGCCCCAAAAGGTTTAAATGAAGAAGTTATAAGATTTATATCAAATATAAAAAAAGAACCGGACTGGCTACTTAAATGGAGGTTAAAAGCATTTGAAAGATTAAAAGTATTAAAAGAACCTGATTGGCAAAAGCCAAAATACCCTAAAATTGATTATCAAGACTTATATTACTATTCAGCACCTAAAAGTTTTAAAGAGAAGCCTAAAGATTTAGAAGATTTAGATCCAAAATTGCTTGAGACTTACAAAAAATTAGGAATACCACTTCAAGAACAAAAGAGATTAAACGGTATTGCTGTTGATGCTGTATTTGACTCAGTATCTGTCGCTACTACTTTTAAAGATACTTTGACAGAAAAAGGAATTATTTTTTGCTCTATTTCCGAAGCAATACAAAAACATCCAGATTTAGTTAGAAAATATTTAGGTTCAGTTATACCAATTACCGATCACTTCTTTGCTACATTAAACTCGGCAGTTTTTACAGATGGATCATTTGTTTACATACCACCAAATGTAAAATGTCCGATGGAACTATCAACTTATTTTAGAATTAATGCATCAGACACTGGTCAGTTCGAAAGAACATTAATCATTGCTGATAAAGGTAGTTATGTAAGTTATTTAGAAGGATGCACTGCACCAATGAGAGATGAAAATCAGTTGCATGCTGCTAATGTTGAATTGATTGCTTTAGATGATGCAGAGATTAAATATTCTACAGTACAAAATTGGTATCCTGGAGATAAAGACGGAAAAGGAGGTATATATAATTTTGTAACTAAAAGAGGATTGTGTAAAGGTAAAAATTCAAAAATTTCATGGACACAAGTAGAAACTGGTTCTGCAATTACTTGGAAATATCCAAGTTGTATTTTAAAAGGTGATAACTCAATTGGAGAATTTTATTCAATCGCAATTACAAATAATCATCAGAAAGCTGACACTGGAACCAAGATGATTCATTTAGGAAAAAATACAAAAAGTAAAATTATTTCAAAAGGTATTAGTGCGGGTAAATCAGATATGACTTACAGAGGTTTGGTAGATATTTCAAAAAATGCATCTAATTCAACAAATTACACTCAATGTGATTCATTACTAATGGGCAACAAGTGTGGAGCACACACAGTGCCTTATATTAAGAATAAGAATTCAAATTCTAATATTGCTCATGAAGCGACCACATCTAAAATAAGTGAAGATCAACTTCATTATTGTCAACAAAGAGGACTAAATCAAGAAGAAGCTGTAGGACTTATTGTTAATGGCTTTTGTAAAGAGGTTTTACAACAATTACCTATGGAGTTTGCTGTTGAGGCTCAAAAACTAGTCGGAATAAGTTTAGAAGGAAGCGTTGGTTAAATGTTAAAAATAAACAATTTAAATGCAAAAATTCAGGAAAAAATCATATTAAGTGGTTTTAACTTAGAGATAAAACCCGGTGAGGTTCATGCAATAATGGGTCCTAACGGATCAGGAAAAAGTACTTTATCAAATATTCTATCAGGTAAAAAAGGATACGAGGTATCAGGAGAAATATTGTATGAAAACAATAATTTATTTGATCTTGAAACAGAGGAAAGAGCACACAGAGGTATCTTTTTAGCTTTCCAATATCCTTTAGAAATACCCGGAGTAAATACTAATATATTTTTAAAAACTTCTTTAAATTCAATAAGAAAAGCTAAAGGTGAAAAAGAGTTAGATGCTTTGGAATTTTTAAAATTAGTTAAAGAAAAAGCAAAAGAATTAAAATTTGACGAAGAAAAATTAAATCGTCAATTAAATGTAGGTTTCTCTGGAGGTGAAAAAAAGAAAAACGAAATTTTACAAATGTCAATTTTAGATCCAAAATTGTCTATACTGGATGAAACAGACTCAGGATTAGATATAGATGCTCTTAAAATAGTTGCAGATGGAGTAAATGCATTAAGAAAAAAAAATAATTCCTTTCTTATAATAACACACTATCAAAGACTACTTGATTATATAAAACCTGACTTTGTGCATGTTCTTATGGGTGGAAAAATTATTAAATCAGGAGGCGCAGAATTAGCTTTAGAGTTAGAAAAAAAAGGATATGAAAATTTCAATTAAATGGAACAAAAATTAAAAACAGATTTTGATAAATTTATAAGTAATTCTAATTTCTCAAACCAAGAGATTAAATTAAAAAAAGAAGCTCTTGATAATTTTTTGAAAAATGGATTTCCTAGTAGAAAATTAGAAAACTGGAAATTCTCAGATATAAACCAGATAATACAAAAAAATATTGGAGAACTAGCATTTTATAATAATTATAATATTGAAAATGGAATTAATGACGATATTTTTATAAAGGAAATTGAGCATAATAAAATTGTTATTGTTAACGGTAAAGTTGAGCGATTTAGTTTCGAACATGAAGAGAGCGATAAAGTTAATTTAACGACTTTAGATAATATTAACCAAAACTTAAATGACTATAATTCTCTTTTAAGTCTAAATAATTCTTTTTCTAATAAAATACATAATATTTTAGTTAAAAAAAATTATTCATTCAAAAAGCCTTTAATTATATATCAAATAACAAATGAGGAAGTGAGTAAAACTAATATTAATTTTCAACTAAACTTTGAGCTAGAAGAAAACAGCTCAATAAAAATTATTAATCTTTCTGACGATAATTCAGAAAAAAATTTCATTAACAATTTATTTAATTTTAATCTTGATAAAAATGCAATTCTTAAGAATTATAAAATAGATAAAAAAAATAATACAAACATTAAGTATGATTATTCTAGTATTACTCAAAAAGAAAATAGTATTTCTGAAACATTTATATTTTCATCCGGTTCAGATTATATAAAAAATGAAGTCAGCTGTAATCTTGAAGGTCAATATTCGTCAGCATTTATTAATGGAATACACTTTTTGTCTAAAAATAAACACCACGAAATAAGAACTAATACTAAACATCTGTATGAAAACACGAAAAGTTATCAGTTAATAAAAAGTGTAATTGATGACAGTTCAAAGTCTGTCTATCAAGGAAAAATATATGTGGATTCTAAAGCTCAAAAAACTGATGGTTATCAATTAAGTAAAGCGGTGCTTTTAAATGAACAAGCAGAATTTAATTCAAAGCCTGAACTAGAAATTTATGCTGATGATGTTAAATGTTCACATGGTTCAGCATCAGGTAGTTTAGATGAAGATTCTATTTTTTATTTAATGTCTAGAGGATTAGACCAAAAAACTGCAAAAGAATTATTAATTAACGGTTTTCTTTTAGATGTTGTTGAAAAAATTACAGATGAAGAAATTAAAAAATTATTAAAAGATATGATTGGATTAAATTAATGAATATAGATGATATAAAAAGAGAATTTCCAATTTTTGACGATAAAATTCAAAATAATGATTTAGTATATTTAGATAGTGCTAATTCATCTCAAAAACCAAGAATTGTTGTAGATAGAATTTATGATTTTTATACAAAAGAGTTTTCTAATGTAGGTAGAAGCGTTCATTATTTGGCGGTTGCTGCTACTAATTTATATGAACAGACAAGAGTTTCAGTTCAAAAATATATTAATGCTAAAGATAAAGATGAAATCGTATTTACTAAAGGTGCTACAGAAGCAATTAATTTAGTCGCTAACACTTTTGGTCAAAAATATTTATCTGAAGGAGATGAAGTATTGTTGACTGAACTCGAACATCATTCAAATTATGTTCCTTGGCATTTTCTCAGAAAAGCAAAAAATATAAAAATAGAATTTGCTGAAATTAATGATAATGGCGAAGTAACATTAGAAGCTATAGAAAAAAAAATTACAAACAAAACAAAGATAATTAGCGTAAGTCATTTATCGAATGTAACAGGCGCAATATTACCTATCAAAGAAATTGTACAATTGGCTCATTCGAAAAATATACCGGTTCTAATTGATGGTTGCCAAGGCGCGCCTCACCTAAAATTAGATATGCAGGATATTGATTGTGATTTTTATGCAATATCTGGACATAAAATGTACGGACCAACTGGAATAGGTATTCTATATGCTAAAAAAAAATGGCTTGAAGATTTACCCCCATATCAAGGTGGAGGAGGAATGATAAATGAGGTTAAAAAAGAAGGTATTACTTATGGTGAATTACCCAATAAATATGAGGCTGGAACAATGGCTACAGCTCAAGTTATAGCTTTTAATGAATCCATAAAATTTATGGAAAAAATTGGTATTCAAAATATCGAAAAACATGAAAAAGAATTATTAGACTACGGACTAGAAAAGTTAAGAAAAAATAATTCAGTTAATATTATAGGAAATCCAAAAGAAAAGGGTGGGGTTATATCATTTACTATTGAAGGTGTTCATCCGCATGATATTGCGACAATTCTTGATGAAGATGGAGTAGCAATTAGAGCAGGGCATCACTGCTGTCAAATATTACATGATAAATTAAATTTACCTGCAACTGCAAGAGCTTCATTTGGAGTTTATAATACGAAAGATGATATTGATAAGCTTGATGAAGCAATAAATAAATGTAAAAAAATATTTAACTTATAATGGACTTAAAAGATTTATATCAAGAAATAATATTAGACCATGGAAAAAATCCAAGGAATTTAGGAAAGTTTGATAATTATAATAAAGACGCAAAGGGAAATAATCCTTTATGCGGTGATAATGTTCATGTTTATCTCAGATTAAACGAAAATAAAAAAGTTGAGGATATTGCATTTGAAGGCCATGGCTGTGCTATTTCAATGGCGTCGGCATCAATTATGACTGATATGGTTAGAGGCAAAGAAGAAAAAGAGGTAAAAGAAATTGTAACCGATTTTCTAGGAATGATAAAAGAAAAAGATTCTTTAGAAACTAATATTTTAAAAGAAGACGAAAAAACTAAATTAATGAGCCTATCTGGTGTTAAACAATATCCTATGAGAGTAAAGTGTGCAACTTTATCTTGGCATACTCTTACATCAGCATTAGATAATTCTGATCAAATTGTAAAAACCGAGGATTGAAAATGGATCTTAAAGAAAAAGTAATTGCTGAAATAAAAAAAATTTATGATCCCGAGATACCTGTTAATATATACGAATTAGGACTGATATACGATATTAAAGTTAATAATTCAGAAATTAAGGTAAAAATGACTTTAACCACACCAAACTGCCCAGTTGCTGAAAGTTTGCCTAAAGAAGTTAAAGACAGTATATTAGAAATTAAAGAAGTTTCAAAAGTAGATCTTGATTTAGTCTGGGAACCACCATGGGATAAATCAATGATGTCTGAAGCTGCAAAACTTGAATTAAATTTATGACAAAACAAATTATAACATTAAGCGATAACGCCGCTCAAAGAATAAAAGAAATCATGTCTAATGCTGAAAAAGATTCTTTAGGAGTTAGAGTTGGTGTCAAGTCAGGTGGGTGTGCAGGGATGTCGTATGTTATGGAGTATACAAAAGAAGCAAATCCAAACGACGAAATAATAGAAGATAAGGGTGTAAAAGTGTTTATAGACTCTGCAGCAGTAATGTATTTACTTGGAACAGAAATGGATTTTAAAAAAGAAAAATTTTCTTCACAATTTGTATTTAATAACCCGAATGAAACGGAGAGATGTGGATGCGGGGAGTCCTTTAAAATATAGTATTTAATATACGCATATCAGCATTGCGTAAATTGCATATCTATGATAGAATCATTGATATGAACACTTTTGAGCATAAAAACCTAATTAACTCTGAAGTAAAAACTCAAAAAAGAAAATCTTTATTCAGAAATTTAATTAAACCAGTAGAAGCGGGCGCACATGGCACCCTCAACTACGTGGTTAAAAAAGGTTTAGGAAAAAATAAAATAGCTAAAAAATAAAAAAGTTATTTAGCAACTATAGTACATATCAAACTCAATAGGATGAGGTGTATGTTCAAAGTTGTGTATCTCCTCAAATTTAAGAGCAATATAAGCATCAATTTGATCGTCAGTAAATACTCCACCTTGAGTTAAAAACTTTCTATCTTTATCTAAACTTTCCATTGCTTCTCTTAATGATCCACAAACAGTTGGAACTTTTTTAACTTCCTTCTCTGATAAAGCGTAAAGATCTTTATCAAAGGATTTGCCTGGATCAATTTTATTTTTGATACCGTCAATTCCCGCCATTAACATGGATGCAAATGTTAAATATGGATTACCAGATGCGTCTGGGAATCTAATTTCACATCTTGCTCCTTTTTTGCTTAGAGTTATTGGAATTCGACAAGATGCTGATCTGTTTCTTGCAGAATAAGCAAGTAATACTGGAGCTTCAAAACCTGGAATTAATCTTTTATAACTATTTGTTGTAGCATTTGAAAATGCATTAATCGCCTTAGCATGTTTAAGTATTCCACCAATATAATAAAGTGCAGTTTGTGACAAACCTGAATATTTATTTCCAGAAAAAACTGGAGTTTTTCCTTTCCAAACTGATTGGTGAACATGCATTCCTGATCCATTATCACCTTTTACAGGTTTAGGCATAAACGTAGCAGTTTTACCAAATGAATGTGAAACCATTTGAACTACATATTTGTATAATTGAACATTATCGGCTTGATCAACTAATGTACCAAAAAGCATTCCAAGTTCGTGCTGACTTGGAGCAACTTCATGGTGATGTTTTTCAACTGTGATACCTACGTCTCTTAAACCTTTTAGGTATTCACCTCTTATATCCTGAGCACTATCTACTGGAGGGACTGGAAAATATCCACCTTTAACTCCAGGTCTATGACCCATATTCCCATTTTCATAACTTTTTCCAGAATTATATGGTCCTTCTGTACTATCTATCGAAAAACTTGTTTCGTTCATGTCGTTTTTGATTTTTACATCATCAAAAACAAAAAATTCTGGCTCTGGACCAAAGTAAGCTTTATCACCTATACCAGTCTTCTTTAAATAAGCTTCAGCTTTCTTCGCTATCCCTCTTGGATCTCTTTCATAAGAATTTCTTTTAATTGCATCTAATATGTCGCAAAATAAAACAAGAGTATTATGAGACGTAAATGGATCAACGATTTGTCTGTTTAAATCTGGTTTTAATATCATGTCAGACTCATTTATTGCTTTCCATCCAGCAATAGATGATCCATCAAAAAATACACCATCAGTTAACATGTCCCCATCGACTACCGATGCATCCATAGTTAAGTGCTGTAATTTACCTCTTGGGTCTGTAAATCTTAAATCGACAAACTCAATCTGCTTGTCTTTCATCATTTTTTAGAACTTTGCTTGCGCTCATATAATCTCCTGTAGAATTAAATATCTGGGTTAATTACCAATATTGTTATAATAAAGAATACATATAATGAGGATATCACCTATGCAATTTAAACATATAATTATGCCAATATTTTCAGTGCTTTTTTATCAATCATAAGTTGAATATGACTTTACTAAATAAAGAACCAGTTAAAAGAGCAGAGAAGTGTCTTAAAGAGTTTGATGAAAAGTTATCAGTTGTAGAATTAGAAAATTCAGCAAAAACAGCATTGGATGCAGCAAATTCATTAAATTGTGAAGTAGGAGCAATTGTTAAAAGTCTACTTATTAAGATAGAAAATGATTTTTTAATTTGTTTAGTTTCTGGTGACAAAAGATGTTCGTTAAATAAATTAAAAAAAATTTCTGAAAAAAAAAATGTAAGAATGGCTTCTGCTGACGAAGTTAAGTCTCAAACAGGATATACAATTGGAGGTGTATCTCCTGTAGGTCATATAAATAAAATTCAAATATTTATAGATAATTCTTTAAGTAGGTTCACAGATATTTTTGCTGCAGCTGGACATCCTAATGTAATTTTTAAGATCAATTATGAAAAATTAATTCAAATTACAAAAGGTGATGTGAAAGATATTACAGAATGAAGCAAGCTAATTTAACAGATTATATTTTATTAACATTACTATCAATAATTTGGGCATCTGCTTTTTTTAATATAAAAATTGCAACAGAATCATTCGGTCCAATGACAATTGCTTTTTTGAGAGTGTTTTTCGGATCTATACCAGTATTAATTTTATGTTTTTATAAAAAAATAGTGATTGAAGCATTTTCAAAAGATTGGCATTGGTTCATGTTAATAGGACTAATCAATTTAGTTATACCATTCTTTTTAATTGCTTACGGGGTAAAATCAGTGCAAAGTAATTTGGCAGCAATTTTGATGTCCACTACTCCTTTGAGCTCTACTATATTAGGTCACTTTTATACAAAAAATGAAAAATTTAATTTTGCCAAAACTATAGGAATATTAATAGGATTTGCAGGAATTGTTTATTTATTTTCTGATAATATTTTAATCGATGAAAATAATTTTCTTTCAGCAATATTAATTTTAGTAGGATCAACATGTTATGTAATAGGTGGAGTTTTAACACTTAAAATTAGTAAGAAAAAAAATGAAAACGTTACTGGATCAATATTAATTTGGGCAACTCTGATTTTATTTCCTTTGATGTGTATGTTAGAGACTCCATGGGAAAATACTCCATCATTAAATTCGACTATGTCAGTAATTTATCTTGGTATAGTACCAACAGGAGTTGCGTGGCTTTTAAGGTTTAAAATTTTGAAAAAGAATGGTTTAATTTTTCAATCTCAAGTCTCATATTTAATTCCAATCTTTGGAATTATTTTAGGCTATATATTTTTAAGTGAATTAATAACTTACAAGGTATTAATATCTTTATTGGCTGTAGTTGTAGGAATTTATTTTGTTAGAAAAGCAGATACAAAAATTATTATTTAAATGAAGATATAGAGCTAATATGCTCTGGTTTTGTCTCACAACATCCGCCTAAAATTGTTGCCCCACCTTCTACAAATTTTTTTGATAGATTATAAAATTCATTTGCATCAAAATTATCTCTTTTTCCTAAAGATTGATTAGGATTTACTCCAATTTCATGAGGTTTTGCTGTATTAAATGTCTGTATTGGGCCTGGTTCATCAACTCCCCACAAATTTATTTTAAATCCAAATGGTACTTCACAATTTAAAAATTTATCTAATACGGACAGAGATATTTCTGGAGAAATACATGCACAAACTACACCAAGTGTATTTTCATCTTGAATAATTTCAAGTAATTGCTCAATTTTTTCTTCTGAGGGTAGGTTACCATTTTTTTTTAAATGTATTCCAATTAAAACTTTTTTGTTTAATTTTTTAGATATATTAAGAGCGGCTTTAACTTCATTAGTGCTGCTAATAACATCTAAGTATAAAAAATCAGTAAATTCACTTAAAATATCAGCTTGTTCAAACATATCTTCCTCTATTAATTTGATGTCGCGATCATCAGTTATATAAGTGTCTCTTTGGCTTGGAATTGATCCGGCTACTAATATATTTTTCTTTGATAAATTTTTAGCTTTGATTGCAAGTTTACATGCAATTTTGTTTAATTTTTTTGAATTCATCACCAACTTTATTTTCTATTAATCTAAATTTTCTACAACTAAAGGTGTTAGTAACAATAACATCTGAGCCTGCGTTGATATATGATAGATGAGTATCAACTAACATTTGATGATATTTTTCATCTAATAAAGCGCTAGCAGACCATAAAGTCCCCATAGATACCATTCCTTTTTCAAGTAATAATTGACCCATACCACCATCTAAAATTCTTATTTTTTTAAAAAAACTGTTATCCATTTTTTTTATCTCTTGTAGCTATAAATACTCCAACGGTTGTTATTAAAAAACCAATTATGTCAGTAAATGTTAATTGTTCATTTAAAAATATCCATGCCATCACTGCTGAAGTGGGAGGTACTAAAAAAAATAAAGTAGTAGTTTTGCCCACAGTACCCCTTTTGATTAAAAACATAAGAATAGTAAAAGCTCCAAATGAAACTAATATAATTTGGTGAGACATACCCAATATAAAACTAGTTGTAAAATTTATGTAAGCATTTTCAAATATAAACATTAATATTAGATTAAAAAGGCAACCACCAACTGCTTGATATGCATTGTTAACTGACAAAGCTAAATTTCCACTCAATTTTTTTTGCCACAATGTTCCAGCCGTTATTGCAAATAAAGCTAATACTGTAGCTAACAATCCTAAAGGAGGAATTTCTTTTCCAAAATCAATACCTAAGACAGTGACAGAACCAATGAAACCTAAACTGATACCTACCCACTGTTTCCAAGATATTTTTTCTCCAAAAATAGGACCAGATAAAATATTTGTTAAAATCGGTTGAAGTGTGACTATTAAAGCTACAATTGCAGCTGGCATCCCAATTGAAAATGCATACCAACATCCACCTAAATAAATCCCATGAAATAAAATACCTGTTGAAAGACTTTCAATAATATTTTTTAATTTTCCGAAAATTTTATCATTACTGAGATAAGCAAATACAAGAAAACCAATTGTTACAATCCCAAACCTAAATGCTAAAGCTGCAAATGGAGAAGCGTTTTGAACAATTTCTTTCCCAGATATGAATGCCGATGACCATAATAATATAAAGAGCAAAGGAAATGATTTTGTCATGGTAAAGATATATGGCGTAATATCTAATTTTTGTTGTGAATTCTATCCATTTCTTGAAGTTCGACTTCAAGTTTGTCTAATTCTTCACCACCAGCCATCATACTAAGAAGCTTTTCTCTAGAAATATCTTTTTTTTGGAATGTTCCCATGCTTTTTCCTCGGTTAAGTACAGTGAAACTATTACCAACTGGGTAAGCATGATGTACATTATGAGTAATTAAAATTACAGCCAATCCCTCAGACGCGGCCTTTACAATATATTTTAATACCATTGATGCTTGATGAACTCCTAAAGCAGAAGTTGGTTCATCTAAAACTAAAACTTTTGCTCCAAAATATATAGCTCGTGATATTGCTAGGCATTGTCTTTCACCACCGGACATAGTTCCAACTGCCTGAGACGGATCTCTAACATCGATACCTATCTGTCCCATTCTATCTGCTGCTATCTTATTTGCTTTCTCCACATCAAAAGTTTTAAGGAAAGGAATACCTTTTTGAGGCTCTCTTCCCATAAAAAAATTTCTAGTAACACTCATTAAAGGAACTAATGCTAAATCTTGATAAACTGTTCCTATACCAATATCTAAAGCATCTTTAGGTGAGTCAAAAACAATTTTATTATCTTCAAATATAATTTCTCCTTCATCAGGCTTATGAACACCTGCTAAAGTTTTAATTAAAGTCGACTTTCCTGCTCCATTATCTCCAAGTAAGCACATGATCTCACCTTTTTTTAATCTCATAGTGACATCTTTAAGCGCTATTACCTTCCCAAAAAACTTACTAATATTATTAAATTGAACGAGATAGTCTGACATTATTTACTCTCAGTCACTTTCTTTCTGATATAGTTATTAAACACTACAGCTATCAACATCATTGCTCCTAAGAAAACTTTAAACCAATCAGTGTCAACATCTGTATAAAATATTCCCATAGATACTGTACCAAATATTATTGCACCAAAAGCAGCACCTATTGCAGATCCATACCCACCAGTTAAGAGACACCCACCAACAACAGCTGCTGCAATAGCTTCTAGTTCTTTTAAAGTACCTCTCATAGTATCTGCAGAACCCGCATCTAATACTTGAATACAAGCAAAAATAGTAGAAGCGACTGCCGTACCAATAAATAGACTTATTTTTACCCTTCCAACAGGCACGCCGACGTTTGTTGCTCCAACCTTATCGCCTCCAGATGCGAAGATCCAATTACCGTATCTTGTTTTCATCAATATCCATGTTGCAAACAATGTTAATGCAATAAACCAAATAACTGATGGAGGTATTCCGGTTGCAAGAGGAGTTCCATCAGTTCTTAGTTCAATTAATTTTAATGATCCCAACCAAGTAAAAAGCCATTTAAAAGTATCTGTAGCAAATAACCAAGCTAATGGATCATCTTCAATTAATACTCTTAGTCCTGGAACTTGAGTTCTACCAGTAATCAATCTTGTTATTGCTAATGTCAAACCTCTTAAAATAAAAAGCATTGCAAGTGTTACAATAAAAGATGGCAAACCAGTTTTGACAACCATTATGCCATTAAAGTATCCAACCAATACTGCCATAGCGAAAGCAAAAACTATACTCATCCATAAAGGCCAACCCCAATAAATCGCAGGAATTGCGATACAAATTCCAGCAAAGCCAATCATTGATCCAATTGACAAATCAAATTCACCGCCAATCATTAACATCGCTGCTGCTATTGCTATGATTCCTAAATTAGCTGAAACATCGAGGAAATTAAGCATTCCATAGGCGCTAAACATACCAGTATCGCCAGCTACAATTCCAAAAAATATAAATACAAGTATTGAGCCACCTAATGCACCTAACTCAGGCCTATTCAATAAAACTCTTAGTGGTGATATTTTTTTTAGACGCTCATCTTCATTAAGACTACTTTTTGATGAAATACTTTTTGATTTTAATGACATTTAAATTTTGAAAAAAGGCCTGACTATAAAATTTAGTCAGGCCTTAAATATAGATTTTATCTATAACCTTGAGCTGCCCATTTAATTACTTTAGCAGCATTATCAGGAGTAACAAACCCTGGTCCAGTCATAACTACACCAGCAGGCATTGTTCCCCATCTCATGTACTGAGCAAAAATAGCTATAGGCAAATAACCTTGTAGATATTGTTGTTGGTCAATTAAAAACTCTACTTTACCTGCAGCAGCAGCTTTTAACATATTAGGTGACATATCAAATGTTCCTAATTTAACATTTCCAACTTTGCCAGCAGCTTCTAAAGCTTTTAGTGCTGCTTCACCAGATAAACCAGCTCCTAAAGTTAGAATAGTGTCATATCCACCACCTAATTTTGCAGCAACAGCTTTTTGAATTTCAGTTGGGTCATTTGATGTTCCAAGAATATCAACAGATCCACCAAAACCTTTTTTGAAACCTGCACATCTTCTATCAAGCGCTACGTTTCCAACTTCGTGGTTAACGCATAAAGCTTTTTTTCCTCCAGCAGCTTTCATTTTTTGTCCGCCACCAACGCCAGCTTCAAATTCAGTTTGACCTACGTGCGCACTAATTCCTAATGATGCATAGTCATCCGAACCAGAGTTCATAGAAACTACTGGTATACCAGCAGCTATTGCTGCTTTAACAGATTTTCCTAATGCTGCTGCATCAGGTAAAGTAATTACAATACCTTTTGGTTTTTGTGATACAGCGTTATCAATTAGTTTTGCCATTTCAACCATGTCAAAAGTTCCAGGCGCAGTGTATTTGCAAGATACTCCCATATCTTTACAAGCAGCATCAACTCCATTTTTTGCTACCGACCAAAAAGGGTCATTAGCTTGTCCATGTGAAACAACAATTATATCAGTTGCTAATGCTGATACAGACATCATTGCCCATGCAGCAACAGCTAATATAAAGTTCTTTATTGTTTTCATTTTTAATTTCCTCTCTTAAATAAAAGTTAACTTTTAAACATCAAAGCTAACATAAATTTATTCAGATTGTAAAGAAGCAGGTTGTATTCAACCTAAAGTTGATTTCTAGTATTTTATTTTTTCAAACTTTTTTGATTTTAATGATCTGATAGCACTTTCTGCAATTTGAATTGAAATCTTTCCATCAATAAAACCACTTTTAGGTCTCGAATTTGATCTAAATAATTTGGCTAGATCATTTAATTGTTCTTTGTATGCTTGATCGTATCTTTCTATAAAAAAATGTTTAAAGCGTGAACGTGCATTTGTACTTTTATTAGAATACAAACTAATCTCATTTTCTTTGATATTATCAGAAATAATCATTCCTTTACTTCCAAAGAGCTCTACTCTTTGATCATATCCAAAACTACAATGTCTCGAATTACTTATAATACATTGAACACCATTTTTTGTTTTCAAAATTGCCGTAGCAAGCTCGAAATCTTTAAGTTTATTGAAGTATTTATTAGAAATATTACTCCCTGTAGCAAATATAGAAACAAATTCATCTTTACCCGCATAATATCTTGCTAGATCGAAATCATGGATCATCATATCTTTAAAAATACCACCTGAGGCTTTTAAATAATTTATAGATGGAGCAGCTGGATCTCTGCTAGTAATAATGATTTTCTCTAGCTTTCCTATCTTACCTTTTATTAAATTATTTTTTAGAGAACTATGACCTGGATCGTATCTCCTATTAAATCCAATTTGAATTTTATGATTAAATTTATTTATTTTTTTTTCGTAATTTTGAATTTTTTTTAAATTTAAATCTAAAGGTTTTTCACAAAATACTGTTTTGTTACTTTTTATACTTTCATATATAAATTTAAGATGAGTTGATGTAATAGAAGATATAAAAATACAATCAATTTTTTTATCTTTATATGCTATTTGAGGATTTTCAATATTTTGACAATTTAGATTTTTTGAAACTTTTTTTGCAAGTTTCTTATTAACATCGAAAATATATTTAAGATTAAAATTTTTATTATTTATTAAATTATTTGCATGCATTAGTCCTATTCTTCCCAAACCGAATAATGCTACGTTAATTAAATTTTTACCCATTGTTTTTTTAATGATGATTTCTTACATGCATCAATGAATTTAGCAGTCTCCAAACCCTCTTCTTCGTTAGGAAAATAAAATCTTTTTTTTGTATTTGTTTTTAAATATTCAGCAAATTCCTTATATATATTTGCAAAAGCATCTAAATAACCTTCAGGGTGACCAAATTTTACTCTAGAAAATTTTTTTGAAAAATTTGCTTTTGTATAACCTCTTTCTAAAAACTTTACTGCTCCTTTGCTTGGATTAAATTTTAGATAATTTGGATCATTTTGAACCCATTCTAAACTTCCTTTAGATCCATATACTCTAATTCTTAAACCATAGACACCACCTTTAGCTGTTACACATGTCCATACAATTCCTTTAGCACCATTATTAAAATTAACAAAAACTTGTGCGTTATTATCCATATTAACGTCCTTCGAATATTTACTTACATCGGCTATCAGTTTTTCTCCTTTAAGGCCTGTAATATAAATTGCTAGATGATATGCGTGTGATCCTATTTCATTGAGAACTGCTGATACACCAACAATTTTTTTATCAACTTTCCATTTAAAAACCTTTTTTGAATTTGTTTTTGAAATTTTATTACCATCTGTCCAATCCTGAATATATTCAACATTTATATATTCAACTTTTCCAATTTTTCCTTTTTCCACTAAATTTTTTGCTTCTCTTACCATTGGATAAGATGAATAGTTGTGAGTCAGTGCATATTTAATTTTTTTGTTATTTTTAATCGCTTTATATAGTTTTTTTCCCTGCTCAAGATTCCCAGCAAATGGTTTGTCTGAAATTACATGTATATTTTTTTTTATAAAATTCTCTGCAATAATTTGATGACTTGATGGTGGAGTCATTATTGCTACAACATTAATACCATCTTTTCTTTTCGCTTCTTTTTCAGACATCTCCTTGTAATTTGAATAACATCTCGATTTGTCTAAACCTATACTTTGTCCAAATTTCCTAGATTTATCAACACTTCTAGAAAATACCCCTGCAACGATTTCGTATTTGTCATCATATCTAGATGAAATCCTATGAACATGTCCGATCCAAGATCCAGGTCCTCCTCCAACAATTCCAAGTTTAAATTTTTTAGGTTTAATTTTTTGAAGCATCTAATATCATAACAAAACTATTATTTATGTCAGTAAAATTAGGTATAGCCCCAATAGCTTGGAGCAATGATGACATGCCTGAGCTTGGTGGTGATACTCCGCTTGAACAATGTCTTTCCGAAGCTAGTGAAGCAGGATTTAAAGGAATAGAATCTGGGGGAAAATTTCCAAAAACATCAAAAGAATTAATTCCTATATTAAACAAATATAATTTAAAATTATGTTCTGGTTGGTACGGAGCAAATTTAAGAAAAAATACTTTTGAAGAGGAAAAAACAAAAATTCAAAACCAATTGAAACTATTTCAAGATTGTAAAGCACCTTGCATGGTTTTTGCAGAAGTTTATGGTTCTATTCAAGGCGATCCAAATATAAATTTATCTAAAAGACCTAGAATGGATTTAGACGAGGCTAAAAAATATTATAAAAAAATTTCAGAAATGGGAAAATATCTAGAGGATCAAGACATGCCTCTTGCTTACCATCATCATATGGGAACTTGTATTGAAAGTGAGGAAGATACAAGAAGATTATTAGAAAACACAGATGGTAGTGTCAAACTAACTTTAGATACTGGACATATGTTATTTGCAAAAGGGGATAGTTTGAAAATTTATAAAGAATTTAAAGAAAGAATAATTCATATACATTGCAAAGATATGAGAAAAAATGTTTTAGATAATTCATTAAATTACGATTATAGTTTTAGACAGGCTTTTTTGGAAGGAGCCTTCACTGTTCCAGGAGATGGTTGTATTGATTATAAGCCTTTTTTTGAATTGTTAAAAAAACAAAATTATTCTGGATGGTTAGTTGTAGAAGCGGAGCAAGACCCCGCAAAAGCAAATCCTTTTGAATATGCTAAAATTGGATACAAATATCTAATTGAAACTTTAAAAAGTGCAAATTTAGAAATTGAAAATAATTAGTTATCTATATAAAGAAGTTAATTCATTATTACCAGCAGCAACACATGGAGATTTAAAACAAGTACCAACTATCCATTCTGATCCTGGTTCTGCTAAAAAATTTGATGACATTATAAAAATAACACCCATTTCTACTGACTGACCAGCTTTTCCCTCTGCTTTTATTCTCGGGTCAGGGTCTGTTTTAACTTTATTGTCATCTGAAAATGGATTTTCAATCTTAAGATTATCATTTATATGATTAACAACCTTTTCAGCTATCCATTCAGCATTACATGGATCACCCCAAACTGTTATCTTCCCTTCATCGTTATTTCCACAATTATTAATTTCGCCATTAATAAAATCGACAACTTTTTTATGATTTTCTTTTACTAAATTTGCACGAGCTTCAACTTCAGGCCTTGTACTCGCTGTCCATATCAACATTCCTACCACATAAACAGCTGATATAATGATAAGAAACTCTAACAATCCAAAATTTTTTAATTTTAAGCTCATGAGATTTTTACTATTTTTGACTTTTCCAATTTATTATCAAAAAAATCAATAATATTTTGGACTGTTTCAATACCCATTCTAGACAAACATTCTTCGGTAAATACTGCTGAATGAGGGCTTAAAAATGCTTTCTCATTTTTTAGCAATGGATTATCTACAGATGGAGGCTCCTTTTCAAAAACGTCAAGCCCTGCACCAAAAATTAAATCTTCGTTTAATGCCTTATTAAGATCATCCTCATTAATAATACCACCTCTTGCAGCATTAATTAAAATACAATTTTTTTTCATTTTTTTTATCATTTCATAATTAATTAAATGTTTTGTATTTTCGTTTAGAGGCATATGAATTGAAATTGCATCCATTTTATTTAAACTCTCATTTAAATCCTTAATTTTAGTACCACCAACTTTTTTAATTTCCTCTTCACTGACAAAAGGATCATAAACAAAAATATTCATTTCTAAACCCTTACATTTTTTAAGTAAACATTTTCCAATTCGACCAAAACCTGCAATTAAGATACTTTTATTCCATAACTCAATTGTTTTAGGAAGCTTAGTTCTATCACTGAACTTTCCAGTTTTTACTGTCTCGTTGTACATATTATTTCTTTTTGCAATGCTGAATAGCATGAATAAAACATGTTCTGCCACTGCTTGAGCATTTGCTGTAGCTGTTATTGCTAATGTGATATTGTTTTGTTTGGTTGCTTCAAGATCTATATTATCATAGCCTACACCATGTCTAGATATCACTTTTAAATTCTTAGCTGAGTCTATAATTTCTTTTGACAATTTAGATGTTCTAATACTTATTCCATCACAGTCTTTTATTTTATCTTTCAAAAATTCTGTATCTGTATTGTCTACAACTTCAAATTCAAAATTTTTATTTCCTTTTAGTAAATCAATACCATGATTATGTATAGATCCAATTATTAAGATTTTTTTCATACGTAAAAGTTTATACTTTATTTATTAATAGGCTTTAGATAATTCTGATTTCACTGTGCCTTTTAAATTTTCAACTGTATTTTTCGCACCCGCACTTATAAATCTGGAGTCTGCTCCAACTGTTACAAATTGAAAACCTTTTTCAATCATTTTTTTTGCATAGTCAGTACTTCCGTTATGAATTCCAGCAAATATATTGTTTTTTTTTGCATGCTCTAATATTCTAAGTATTTCTGAATAAGCTTTAGTATCTTCACCTTTATCAAAACCAGGCTTTTCTCCTATAGCCAAACTTAAATCAGCAGGCCCTATGTAGATACCATCAAGGCCTGGGGTACTCATAATTTCATCAAGATTTTCTAAAGCTTCTTTAGTTTCAATCATAGCCATTTTTAATATTTCATCGTTTGCATGATCTCCATAATCAGGCCCTCCATAGATTAATCCTCTTACAGGACCAAAACTTCTATATCCATCTGGTGGATATTTACATGCTTGAACAAATCTTTCTGCTTCTTTTCGATTACTTACCATTGGGCAAATGATTCCATAACATCCAGCATCTAAAATTTTCATAATTTGACCAGGTTCATTCCAGTTAACTCTTGCCAAAGGCACGACTTCAGTCGCTGAAATCACTTGCATCATTGGCATTGCATTTGTGTAATCAACGAGCCCGTGTTGCATATCAATTGTTAATGAGTCCCATCCTTGTTGAGCCATTGTTTCTGCCGAAACAGTACTTGGAATTTGTAACCAACCATTGATTACAGCTTTGCCATTTTTAATTATTTCTTTGGCTTTATTTTTTCTCATTTACTTAGGTTTTTAGACCCATATGTGTATACTTTATATTAAGGTAATCTTTTATAGCCATAGATCCACCTTCACGACCATAACCGGTTTGTTTTATTCCACCGAATGGAGCTTCAGCAACTGCAACTGCAGCTGTATTTACTGCTACACAACCGGTTTCCATCATTTCAGATGCTCTATTAGCTTTGTCCATCGAGTTTGTGTACAAATAACTACAAAGTCCTAAGTCATTATTATTTGCTCTCTCTACTACTTCGTCAAAATCCTTGAAAGTTAAAACCGGCACTAAGGGACCAAAAGGTTCTTCTTTCATAATTGTAAAATTGTCCTGCACTTCATCAAATACTGTTGGTTCAAAATAATAACCTTTATTAAATCCTGAAGGTCTACCCCCACCTAAAATAACTTTTGCACCTTCACTCTTTGTCGTTTCGACTAATTTTTCAATTTCTTCCAAACGTTTTGCTGTTGTTAAAGGTCCTAAGTCAGTACCTTCATCCATACCATTTCCAATTTTTAATTTTTTTGCTCTGTCTACAAAAGCATTTACAAATTCTTCTTTTCTTGTTTCTTGAATGTAGAACCTATTTGGGGATATACAAACTTGACCATTGTTACGAAATTTTGCTGTTATTGCCATATCTGCAACTTTATTCATGTCAACATCGTCAAATACTATAAATGGAGAATGACCACTTAATTCCATTGTAACTCTTTGAACTTTATCCGCAGCTTTTTTAAGTATTAATTTTCCAACACGTGTTGAGCCAGTTATAGAAACTTTTTTTATTATATCTGATTCAAGTAATTCATTTGATATTTCAGCTGGGTCTCCAGATAATAAATTGACTACTCCATCAGGAACTCCAGCATCTTTACAAATATTTACAAGTTCCATAACTGCCCCAGGCGTAATTACATCTGGTTTACAAATAACTGAACAACCAGCAGCCAGTGCAGTTGAAATTTTTCTAGATGCTAAAACTATAGGAAAATTCCATGGTACAAGTGCTGCTACAACACCTACTGGCTGATAGTAAACATGAACTCTTGTTTCTGGAAATCTACTTTGTAATGTTTCACCATAAATTCTCTTAGTTTCTTCTGCGTTCCATTCAAATATATCTGCTCCACCGCCAACTTCTCCAATTGCTTCTTTAAGAGGTTTTCCAACTTCAAGTGTAAGCCATTTAGCTAATACATCTTTTCTTTCACGCATCAAATCTGCAATTTTTCTTATTACATAAGACCTCTGCCATGGAGTGGTATTTTTCCAAGTTTCGAGTCCTTTCTCTGCTGATTTTAATGCTTTTTGAACGTCAACAGATGATGCTTTTGATGCTTCTCCTAAAACTTCTTCTGTTGCTGGATTGATAACTTTATAAGTTTCTTTTTTTTCTGCTTGTTGCCACTGACCATCAATGAATTGACCAAAATTGCTATACATATTTTTTAAATTGTGTTTAATTGTTAAAAGTTAAAGATTTATATATAGAATAATGAAAAAAATAAAGCTCACTTGTGCACATGCAATAATAAAACATCTTATTGCTCAAAAAATTTTAATAGATGGTAAAAAAGAGCAGCTATTTGCTGGAGCTTTTGGTATTTTTGGACATGGCAATGTTGCTTGTTTAGGACAAGCTCTACAAGAAAATCAAGATAAATTACCAACTTATAGAGGGCATCATGAGCAAAATATGGCTCTGACTGGAATAGCATATGCTAGAGCTAAAAGAAGAAAACAATTTTTTGTTGCAACTAGTTCAGTTGGACCAGGATCTACAAATATGGTTACAGCCTCGGCTGTTGCTATGAGCAATAGACTTCCAATTTTATTTTTACCTGGAGATACATATGCAAACAGAATGCCTGATCCGGTTCTACAACAAGTTGAGCATTTTAATAATCCTGGCATTACTCAGAATGATGCTTTCAAACCAGTAACAAAATATTTTGATAGAATTACAAGACCAGAACAAATCTTACAAACATTACCTCAAGCAATCCAAACAATGTTAGATCCAGCAGATTGCGGACCAGCTTGCTTATCATTATCACAAGATGTTCAAGGTGAAACATATGAATATCCTGAAGAATTTTTTAAAGAGAGAGTTCATAATATTAGAAGACCAAGACCTGATGATTTTCAAATAAAACAAGCAGCTGAGCAAATTAAAAAATCTAAAAATCCTTTATTGATTTCAGGTGGAGGGGTTTTCTACTCTGATGCAATGGAAGATATAAGTAATTTTGCAATTAAACACAATATACCAGTTACACAAACAGTTATGGGCTACTCTACAATGAAGAGGGATCACTCTCATTTTTTGGGTCCCATAGGTGGTCTTGGTGGCAAAGCAGCAAATAATTTAGCAAAACAAACTGACTTAGCTATTGCTGTTGGAACAAAGTTAGCTGATTTCACAACTGGTTCGTGGGCAAATTTTGAGAACCCAGACTTTTCACTTGTTAGTGTTAATGTATCTAGATTTGATGCTAGCAAACATTTGGCGCAGTCAGTAATAGGTGATGCAAAAGTAAGCTTACAAGAGCTATCAAATGCTTTGGGAGATTGGAAAGCACCTGATGAATGGCATAAAAAATCAAGAGATGAATTAAAAAATTGGAATGACTATGTTGATAAAGAAAGCGGACCAACTAATCAAGAGCTACCTAGTTATGCACATGCTGTAGGAGCAATATATCGTAATTCAGATCCAACAGATATTGCAGTTACCGCAGCGGGAGGATTGGTTGGAGAAGTTGTACAAATTTGGAGGCCAAAAGAATTAAACACACATGAAACCGAGTGGGGTTTTAGCTGTATGAGTTATGAAATTTCTGGTGCATTAGGAGTTAAAATGGCAAACCCAGATAAAGAAGTAATAGCTTTTGTAGGAGATGGATCCTATTTACTTTTTAATTCAGATATTTATTCATCAGTTATAACAAATAATAAATTAATAATAGTTCTATGTGATAATGGAGGCCATGCCGTTATTAACAGGTTACAATTATTTAAAGGTGGAAAAGAATTTAATTGTCTATTTAATAGTTCAAAAGCTCCAAATCTAGTCCCTGTTAATTTTGCTAAACATGCAGAGAGTATGGGGGCAAAATCTGAGGAGGTATCATCTATTTCTGAATTAGAGGAAGCATTTAAAAGAGCTAAAAAATCTGATGTAACTTACTTAATTTCAATAAAAACTCATTCTTATGAGTGGCTAGAAGGTTCTGCTTACTGGGAAAGTCCTACTTTAGAAATGCCATCAACAAAAGAAAATGAAGAGGCATTAAAACTTCATAAAGAAGGAAAATCAAAGCAAAGACAAGGTGTCTAAATTTCATGAATAAAGTTTTTAAGGTTGGTCTCATAGGATGTGGCCATATCGCAGAAACATATTTTAGGGGACACCAATATTTTAATAATTTCAAAATCGTTGCTTGTGCGGATATTAATCAAAAAGCAGCTGAAAAATGTGCGAAATTATACAACATCAAATCAATGACTGTTAATGAAATACTAAAAGATAAAGACATTGAGGTAATTTTAAATTTAACAATTCCTCAATCACATTATTCTGTATCAAAAAAAGTATTAAATGCAGGCAAGCATGTTTATTCAGAAAAACCATTAGCAACATACTTTCAAAAAGGAAAAGAGTTAGTGGCTTTAGCAAAACAAAAAAAATTGTACATAGGTAATGCGCCAGATACTTTTCTTGGAGGAGGTGGACAAAAAGCAAAGGAATTAATTGACTCTGATTTGATTGGACAAATCAAACTTGGAAATGCAATCTTTGCATTTCCTGGAGTTGAAAATTTTCATCCAAAACCAGAGTCTTGGTATAAAAAAGAGGGAGGACCAGTAATTGATATGGGTCCTTATTTTTTTACAACGCTTGTTAATCTTTTAGGACCAGCTAAACAGGTGCAAGGAAGAACATTAACGGCGTTTAAAAGAAGAAATTATAGAGCAGGTCCAAATAAAGGAAAAACATTTAAGGTTGAAACACCAACTACTTATTTAGCAACAATTCAATTTCATAATGAAGCAATTATTCAAGTTACTCTATCCTTTGATGTTATTAATCATCAAAGAAATCATATGGAACTTTATGGAACTAAAGGATCAATTATTGTTCCTGATCCAAATATGTTTGGTGGATCAGTTTATATTTCTGTTACAGAAGGTGGTCGTTGGGGTGAACATAAAACTGATAAAATGCATTTAGGAAAAATAAATATTACATCTGCAAGTGGTAGATCTAATGAATCACCAACAAATGCAAACTATAGAAGTGTTGGAATGTCTGAGATGTTATATTCAATTGAAAAAAAGAAAAAACATCGATGTTCCGGAGAGCTATCTCTTCATGTTTTAGATATAATTGAGTCTACTATGAAAGCCGCAACATCTGGAGTACCTCAAAAAATAAAAACTAAGTGTGAAAAGCCAAAAAGATTTACAGAAGAAGAAGTAAAAAAAATTCTCTTATAGATCATGAAAGATATTGCAATAGTTGATCCATATCCAAGAACTATGGAGCTTATTTTCTCAAAATCAAAATTAAATGAGTTAAAAAATAAATTTAAGCTTATTTTCGCACCAAAAATAAATAAACAGAAATTTTATATTAATAATATTCATAAAGCGAAATTTATAATTGGACAGCCTTATCTTCCTAAATTTTTGTTAATGAAAGCAAAAAAGTTGAAAGCAGTAATAAACGTCGAAAGTAACTTTCTAGATAATATGGATTATAATTATTGCTTTGATAAAGGTATTCATGTTATTGCAACTTCACCCGTTTTCTCGAAACCAGTCGCAGAAATTGCGCTTGGATTTACACTCTCTCTTCTTAGAAATATTCATGGAGCAAATCAGGATTTCATTAATAAAAAGGAAAAGTACGGATTAGATGGAAATCTTAAGTCTTCATTGTTATCAGACAAAAGAATTGGATTATTGGGATTTGGAGATCTAGGGAAAGCTTTGGTTCCATTATTGAAACCATTTTCGAGCAAAATAAATATCTATGATCCTTGGATACCAAACAAAAAAATTATTAATCAAGGATTTAAACCAATTACTTTAAAAAAAATGTTTAAAGAGTGTGAAGTTATTTATGTGCTTGCTGCAATTACTACAAAAAACAAAGGACTGATTAATAAAAAATTACTCAATCTTATGAAATCAAACTCACTTTTTATACTAATGAGTAGAGCTGCAGTTGTTAATTTTAAAGATTTAAAAAATAGGCTTAAAAAAGGTGATATTTATGCAGCGCTTGATGTTTTTCCGGAAGAACCAGTTAAAAAAAATGACCCTATAAGAAAATTAAAAAATGTTTTATTTTCTGCACATAGAGCAGGTGCTTTAGACGAGACATTCAAGGAAATGGGTAATATTGTTTTTGAAGATATGAAATTAATTTCAAAAAATCTTAATCCAAGATTTTGTAAAAGAGCTCTAAGAAAAACTGTTCATCTTTTAAGGTCAAAACCTGTTGCAATTAATTAATTTTTTTTTTAATTTAAATTAAATGACTTCAACAAATAAATTGCTCTTAGAGGCCAAAGGTATCACAAAGTATTTTGGAACAATAACTGCTTTAGAAAATGTAAATTTAAAAGTGCACGAAGGTGAATGTTTAGGTGTAGTGGGAGATAATGGTGCAGGCAAATCTACACTAATGAAAGTTTTATCTGGTTTGTACAAACCAAGTGCAGGTGCTTTATTTTTTGAGGGCAAAGAACATGTGTTAGATAGTCCAAAAGACTCTCAAAATTTAGGTTTAGAAATGGTTTATCAAGATCTTGCATTGGCAGGTAATTTACCTATTGGAGAAAATATATTCTTAGGAAGAGAGCCAACAAAAAATATTGGCTTCTTAAAATTTCTAGATTTTAAAAAAATTCAAGAAATGACAAGCGCACACTTAGAGAAACTAAAAATAAATGTTAAAAGTGCTGATCAGAAAGTAGAGGAATTATCTGGAGGACAAAGACAAGCGGTTGCAATAGCTAGGTCTACAGCATTTAATGCCAAAGTTGTTATAATGGATGAACCAACTGCTGCTTTGGCAATAAAAGAAGTTGGAAAAGTATTAGATTTAATTAACAAATTAAAAAGTACTGGCGTAGGTGTTATAGTAATAAGCCATAGAATGGATGATATTTTTACTGTTTGTGACAGAGTAATGGCACTTTTTCAAGGAACAAACTTTGCTGAGTCTCAATTAGATAAAACTTCAAGAGATGAAGTCATTGGTTGGATTATGGGAAAAAAATAAATATGGAAGATAAAGAAAAAAAACAAGATAGCTTATACGTAAAACTTATTCCATATTTTGAAAAATATGGGATTTTACTATTATTAGTTATCATGATCTTGGTAATGCATATATTGCAACCAGATGTCTTCTTGTCTTGGAGAAATGTAACAAACGTATTTAAACAAATATCTTGGCAATCAATGTTAGCTTTAGGTGTTTTTATGGTGATTGTGACTGCAGGTATAGATCTATCAGTTGGCTCAATAATGATGCTTTCATTGATGATTTTAGCAATAGTAGCTAAAGCCGGAGCACCTTGGTTTATAGTTGTTCTAGTACCTTTATTTGCTGGATTTTTATGCGGTTTGATAAATGGTTTGGGGATAACACTTTTAAGAATGCCTCATCCTTTTATAATGACTTTAGGAACTCTTTATATTTTTAGAGGAACAGGAAACTTAATATCAGGCGGAACACCTATAAGTGGATTTACTGATGAAGTTAGGTACTTAGGTCATGGCAGAATAGATCTTACTTGGCTTGGATTAGAGAAATCTCAATATCTCCCCGTAAGCTTAGTTTTGATCGCTGTTGTATATTTTGTTTTTTGGGTTTTCTTGAATCATAGTCGAACAGGAAAGTGGATTTATGCAATTGGTGGCAACCCAAGCGCAGCAAGAGCTTCAGGAATTAATGTTAATAAAATTTTAATAATTGTTTATTCACTTTGTGGATTTTTATCAGGTATTGGAGCATTAATTTTAGCAGGAAGAACAGACTCTGGTTATCCTAATGCAGGATTACAATCTGAATTGGATGCTATCGCAGCATGTATAATTGGTGGAGCTAGTTTCTTTGGTGGTAGAGGAACTGTTCTTGGAGTATTTGCCGGAGTAATGATTATGGGAATTTTAAGAAATGGACTTAATTTGATGGATGTAAGCTCTTTCTGGCAACAGGTATTAATTGGCTCGATCATTGTATTAGCAGTTTACGTGGATGTTTTAAGAAGAGATTTCGGCACAAGAAAATAAACACGTCAAAGTTGAATAGATGCTATCATAAGAGACCCTGTAAACAGTTGAATTTTTTTTAAAAATTTTATTAAATTAAGCTTTAATAATTATTAAAGGGGAAATTTATGAGAGAACTATCAAGAAAAATTGTTGTTTTAGTATCAGCAATTTTTTTATCGATAAGCATGATTTCAGCTTCTTTTGCTGATGGTCATGGTAAAAAAATCTTATTCAGTATTAAAGGTCCTGGGTCTGGAAATCCTTTCTGGGCTTCTGTTACTAAAGGTGCTGAAGAAGAAGCTAAAAAATTAGGTGTCAAGTTAATCTTGGTTGCGCCACCTCAAGAAGGTGATGTTCAAGCACAAATTAACCAAGTGGAAGACCAACTTGCTAAAGGTGTTGATGCTTTAGCTCTTGCACCAGGAGATCCAAATGCATTTGCTCCAATTGTAGATGATGCTATCAAAAGTGGTGTTCCAGTTGTATTCGTAGATACAAAAGGGATCAATGAAGGTGTTACTTTTATTGGAACTAACAATATGAATGGAGCAGAATTAGCTGCTAAATTCATTTGTGACAAAACTCCAAAAGGTTCAGATGTTGCAATTTTGACTGGAATAGAGTCTCAATCAACAGCTTTACTAAGAAGAGACGGTGCAATTAAAGGATTTAAAAATTGTGGTTTAAATATAGTTGCTACTCAAACAGCTGAGTGGGATACTGCAAAAGGTAGATCAGTTACTGAGTCTATTATTTTGAAAAATCCTAACATCAAAGCAATATTTGCTTCAAATGACAATATGGGCTTAGGTGCTATGCAAGCTCTTAAAGATGCAGATATGAATGATGTTGTTGTAGTTGGTTTTGATGCAACTCCAGATGCTGCTACAAGTATCTTAAAAGGTGAAATGACTGCAACTATTGCTCAGTTCTCATATAACATGGGTGCTTACGGTGTTAAATATGCACTTGAGCTAGCTAATGGTGGAAGTATTGATCCAAACATTGATACTGGAACACAATTAGTAACAAAAGAAAACGCTAACGATTTTAAATAATCATTAGTTTATAACATTTAAAAAAGGGTGGAATTTTATTCCACCCTTTTTTTTATTTATTTTAAAGAGTGATTACTTGATCAGGTGGAGTTGATCCAAGTGCAGTATATAATTGTGGAAAGCATCCGGCCACTACACCATCAACCAAACCTTTTGCTTTAACGTCTCCACTTCCGCATTGTTCTAAAGTTCCATCAGCAAAACCTCGTCTAACAGCGCAGGCATCACATACCATCAACAGCATTTTCTTCTCATTAGCAATTTTTGCTAATCTTTCACCGATGGGATCTCCTTTTTTTAAACAAAAAAGGTTATCATCAAAAAAAAACATTCCAGCAACATCAACTACGTGAGAGTTTTTTTCCAGTTGTGGCAATATCATTGTAGCAAGTTGGAAAGTACTAGCCATACTTGTTTTAAATACATAAGCAATTTTCATATTTTCTCCTAATTTTTATATTATTTGTTATGTTATAACATAACACTTTAAATTCAATGAATAAATAAATACAAAGAAAATATTTTCAGAATTTTTGATAAAAAAAATTACGTAAATTAATTAATTCAAGTAATGTTAGAAATCTTAAAAAGAATATAATATACTTATAAAATGTTAATAAATATTAATCCAGTTTTAAGCCCTGAATTACTTTTTAATTTAAGATCCATGGGTCACGGCGAGAAAATTATTCTTGCTGATGCTAATTTTCCTGCAAACTCTATGAATAAAAATGTAATTCGATTAGATGGGGTAGATATTAAAAGTGCAGCAAATGCAATTTTATCTGTTTTTCCATTAGATAGTTTTATCGTATCACAAGGGGGCTCACCTGCACTTAGAATGGAAGTAGATGATAAACCAGAGGAACTAACTGAAACTCATAAAGAATTTATTGATGCAGTAAAAAATAATTCTGGTCCCCAATGGAAAGTTGGATCAATTTCAAGACAAAATTTTTATGAAGAAGCTAAAAAAGCATATTGTATTGTAACCACTACAGATGCTCGACCTTTTGGATGTTTTATTATTACTAAAGGAGTTATTCTTCCTGACGGTAAAGTCTGGTCTTAATTAAATGAAATCTATATGTGTATTTGGAGTGTTTGTTGCAGACTTATGTTTTATTGGTGAAAAAATTCCTGAAGTGGGGCAAACTATTTTAGGAACAAAACACTTAATAGGACCTGGTGGAAAAGGATCTAACCAAGCCATTGCTGCAGCAAGACTTGGAGGAAACATAAGTTTTATTACAAAAATAGGTGATGATAATAATGCTGAAATGGCACTAAATTTATATAAATCCTCTGGAGTAAATACCGATTATATTATTATAGACAAAAATCAATCAACTGGTGTTGCTGGTATTATGATTAATGCAAATACAGGTGATAATGCAATAAACATCGTACCAGGCGCTGCTGGCACTTTAAATAATTCTGATATAGATAATAATTTAAAAGCAATTGAAAATTCAGATATATTCTTAACACAATTAGAAACACCACATGATGTTACTAGTTATGCTTTACAAAAAGCCAAAGATACTGGATCAATTACTATTTTAAATCCAGCTCCAGCTTCAAAAATATCTGAGAATGACTTTAAAAACATAGACTATTTTACACCAAATGAAACTGAGGCTAGTTTTTATTTAGAAAAGAAAATAGAAACAAAATCTGAAATAGAAAATGCAGCTAAAGAATTTTTAAAAAAAGGAGTAAAAAATATTCTAATAACCCTTGGTTCTAAAGGAGTTTATTTTTCAAATGGAACCGAAAGTCATTTTGTAGATGCTCATAAATTAAAAGATGATGTAAAAGATACTACTGGAGCAGGAGATGCATTTAATGGAGCTTTTAGTGTGGCATTAGCTAAATCGTTACAAATTGTTGATGCATTAGAATTTTCTAATAAAGTTGCTGGCATTTCTACAACTAAAGAAGGGGCTGCAAATTCAATGCCAAGTATCAATGAAGTAGAAAATTATTAATTACTCAATAATTTTAAATTCTGATTTATATTTATCTGTAATCTTAAGCCCTAGACCTGGAACATTATCATCTAGGTCTATCATTCCATCTATTGGAGCAGGATCACCTTCAAAAATATAATAAAATAGTTCGTTACCAATTTCTACATCATGAACTGGAAAAAACTCTGAGATAGGACAATTAAAATTCGACATTGTTAAATGATAGTTATGCATTTGACCTGCATGTGGAATTACTGGAACTTGATAAGCCTCTGCAAGAGCATTTATTTTCTGAGCGATTGTAAATCCACCAACTCTATTATTATCATATTGAATGTAGCTAACTGCTTTGAGGTCTAACAATTGTTTAAAACCAAATAGATTAAATTCATGTTCTCCCCCAGAAATTGGTATAGCGTTCATATTATTCAGTTCCGCATACCCATGAATATCATCAGCAATAACTGGTTCTTCTAACCATCTTGGATTAAATTTTACCAATTTAGGTATCATTCTTTTAGAATAATCTAGGTTCCAACCCATATAACATTCTAACATTAAGTCAGTATCATCCCCGATTACTTCTCTTACAGCTTCTACAAGTTCAATGTTTTTTCTCATACCTTCAGGACCATCTTTTGGCCCCCAACCAAATCTCATTTTAAACATTTTAAAACCTTGTTTTTTATATTTTTCAGCTTCATTTTGTAAATCTTTGATAGGTTGGCTATAAAGTTTTGATGCATAAACAGGTATCTTTTCTTTTGTTCTACCCCCTAACAATTTAAATACGGGTTTGTTAGTTAACTTTCCTAATATATCCCAAATAGCAATATCAATTGCAGATATTGCAACCATACCCAAACCTCTTCTTCCCCATGCATGAGTTCTTCTATACATTTTTTCCCAGATGTAAGAGTAATCAAAAGGATCTTCTCCTATAACTAATGGTCTAAGATACTCATCAATAGTTTTTTTTACTAACTGAGGAGCAAGAGCTGCATTACCAATTCCAATATGACCATCATCAGTTTCAATTTCACAAATTAACCATTCATGAAATCTGAAAGAACCCATGGCATCTGATTTTTCATAAAGTAAATCTGATGCATTTGTGCAAAAATTATTTTGAGGAGGAACTGTTTTACCATTCCATTGATATACTTTTGTTCTTATATCTTTAATTTTAGACATTTAATTTAAATTTTGAGCCATTCTTAGTGCAATTTTAAACGATTGCAATGTTGGCTCCAAATTTGCCTGATTTTTTCCAGCAATATCAAACGCAGTTCCATGCGCAGGTGTTGTTATTGGAATTGGAAGACCACCTTGAACTGTTACCCCTCTATCAAATCCAAAAGCCTTTAGTCCAGATTGAAGAGCATCATGATACATTCCAACAATACAATCATGATTTTTATTTTTAAATGCTGTAATGAAAGAAGTATCACATGGCAAAGGACCATCAGCATTAATACCAAGTTTTTTTGCTTCCTCTATTGCTGGTATTATCTCATCTTTTTCTTCATTACCAAACTCTGCATGAGGGTTAAGAGCTTGAACCGCAACTCTTGGATTTTCTATACCGTTTAATTTCATTGCTTCATTAATCAATTTTATTGGCTTCATTATTTTATCTTTCTTAATATGTTCTGGAACTTCTTTGATAGGTATATGAGATGTCACTCGTGCAGTCCAAAAATTATCTACTACATTAAATTCACAAAAAAAACTTTTTACATTTAATTTATCAGCCATATGATGTAATTCGTCATCAAATTTACATCCACCTAGTTTTAAGCTTGTCTTATTAAAAGGACCAAAATTAATGGCATCAATTTTTTTTTCTTTCGCAAGTTCTAGTGCTAAATTTAATGCATTTAAAACTGTTTCTCCAGATTCCGCAGAGCACTCTGATAAATTATAATCTTTGTTTTTACCCTTAGAGATATCTAAAAAATACTTACTTTTTTTATCAAAATTTATTTCATCAAAATCAGTAACAATTTCTAGGTCTGAATTATTTCCTGAAATTTTATCTCCAGCGTTTAAAATATTTTTTTCACCAATTATAGTAATGTTTGCATTCGATAGTTCGTTTTGGGTCAAAAGTTTTGATATAAGTTCTGGTCCAATACCTGATGGATCTCCTAGTAATAAAGCAATATTTTTTTTCTTATTTGTCATCTTTTTTCTTACTGTTTCTAACAGATTATGATTAAATATTTAAATATAAATTAACTTAAGAGGGAAATAATGAAAAAAAGCTTTAAACTATTTTTAGCTGCTGCATTTTTAGTAACTGAATTTTTCGTTGTAGCACTTCCACTTATGATTACATCTGCAAAAGCAGATGGTCATCCAATACAAGCAATTACTCATGCTGGTTTTGGTGGTGGAACAGATGTTACTACTAGAATGATGTTGTTAAGAGCAAGAAGAGTTTTAAAACAAGACATGCAATTAGTTAATAAAAAAGGTGGTGGTGGAGCTGCATCTATGGACTATATGATGACACTTCCTGCTGATGGTAATCACACTTTGACTTGGACTACTGGTCACGCTGTATCAATGGCTTTAGGTAAAACAAAAGTCAAAATAAGTGATATGCAACCGCTAGCTAGAGGAACTGATGATCCTCAACTATTTGTTGTTAACTGTAATAATGACATTAAAGATGCTAAGAAATTTATTAGCACGCAAAAATCAAAATCACTAAAATATGGAACAACTCACACTGGTGGAATTGATGATGTTAGTGCAATTGCATTTACTAAAAAAGGTGGATTAAAAGATCCAATTATTGTTGCTTACAAAGGTGTTGCGCCAATTAAAACTAATCTAATAAAGGGAGATATTGATGTAGGAGTTTTAAATTTAGGTGAGGCCCTAACTGAAATTAATGAAGGCAAACTTTGTGTTTCAGTTGTATTAGCAAATAATAGAATGGCTAAAATTGGAGACTCTCCAACAGCTAAAGAATTAGGGATACCTGTTTCTTTATCTACTGTTAGAGGTTTCGTAACTAAAAAAGGTGCTCCAGCAGAAAGAGTAAAACAACTAGAAGCTGGAATGATGAAAGCTATGAGCCACAACTACTATAAAAATTTCCTAACAGAAATTGGTCTTGATGAGACTAGTGTTGTAGGTGCAGATGAATGGGGCAAGCAAATGGAAGAAATGCTTGCTGAAATGACAGCTCAACTCAAAGCATTGGGTTACATTAATTAATAAATTTTGTACATTTAAATGAATGATGTACATAAAGAAAAAGGGACAAACAAAAGTTTGTCCCTTTTTTTTAAAAGTTCATTCATTGTATCAGCTGTAATAATAGTAATTTCTTCAATCCTATTATACTTTACGTTTACTTTTGATATAGTGCCTCCTATATTAAATAGAGGTATCCAGCCAGCAACATTTCCAAAGGCCCTATTAATTTTAATTATTGCACTAACTTTATTAACTTATTTTATTTCTCTTAAAAATCCCTGGAAAAATGAAAAAAAATTACCTAATTCATTTTATATCACATTACTTTCATTTGTAGTTTTTATAATTGTTTCAAAATTTTTAGACTTCTTTTTAGGCATAGCATTACTTTCAATCATAGTTTCTTACTTTTGGGGAGAAAGAAGAGTTATCTATTTAATAATGGTATCAATTATATTTCCTTTAATTGTTTTTGTATTTTTTGAAACAATTTTAGGATTACGATTTCCACCTGGAATTATTACAAATCTTTATTACGGATAAAATGGAAAATTTAGGTTTAATCTTTGCTCCTTTATTTAGTTATAAATTATTAATTGTTTTATTTTTTGGAACAATTTTTGGATTAATTCTTGGAGTTCTTCCTGGACTAGGACCAACAACAGGCGGTGCTTTAATATTACCATTTACGATGACACTAGATCCACTGTCTGCAATTGTGTTACTGACTGCAATTTATTGTGCAGGAACTTATGGAGGTGCGATTACCGCAATTTTAATAAATACTCCTGGAACCCCTGCAGCAGCAGCCACATGTTTAGATGGTTACCCTTTAGCACAAAAAGGAGAAGCTGGTAGAGCTTTAGGTATGGCTACTGTTTCAAGCGTAATTGGTGGAATTGCTAGTGTTGTAGTTCTTATATTTTTTGCACCTTTACTTGCTAATTTAGCTTACGAATTCGGTCAACCTGAATATTTTGCTCTAGCAATTTTTGGGTTAACTATGCTTGCATCAATTGGTGAAGGCAGTCCTATTAAAAATTTAATTGCCGGTGCTTTTGGAATTCTAATTTCAACTGTTGGTAAAGATTTTATGACATCTATAGATAGGTTTACATTTGGAATTAATGAATTGACTGAAGGTATTGGTTTTATTCCAGTAGTAGTAGGTTTGTTTGCTATTAGTGAAATGTTAACTCAATCTACTTTAATTAATCAAATATTTAATAGAGTAGCTTTAAAGGCAGTTAAACTTCCATCAATCGATGATTATAAAAAAACTTGGAAAACAATAATTAGATCTAGCGGCATAGGATCATTCATTGGTGTTTTACCAGCAGAGGGAGGAACTGTTGCATCATTAATAGGATATGCTGAAGCAAAAAGATGGTCAAAAAAACCTGAGAATTTTGGAAAAGGATCAATTGAAGGAATAGCTGGAGCTGAAGCAGCAAATAATGCTGCTACTGGAGGTGCTATGGTTCCAACGCTAGCTTTAGGTATTCCTGGTAGTGCGACTACAGCAGTAATACTTACAGGATTAATTATACATGGTGTAAGACCGGGTCCAGATTTATTTAGAGAGCAACCTGAGTTTCTTTATGGAATATTTGGATCAATGCTAATCGCAAATATTTTATTCTTTATATTAGGATTTTTTGGAGCTAAAATATTTGCAAGAATAACTCTAGTTCCGAATAAATTATTATGGCCGATGATTTTTGCAGTTTCTGTTTGCGGAACATATTCTTTAAATCAGTCAATTATTGATGTTTGGTTGATGCTATTATTTGGAGTTATTGGTTTCTTTATGAGAAGATATGGATTTTCAGTTGTGCCTGTAATTATAGGTTTAATTTTGGGTGAATTGGTAGAGGGAACTTTAAGACAATCGCTTGTTATTTTCGATGGAAACTGGTTAATGTTTCTTCAAAGACCTATTGCATTAACATTTTTTGTTTTATCTTTAATTGCTTTAAGTTTTCCATTAATAAAGAAAAAGAAATAAAATGATAAAGTTTGATCTAAGCAATAGAGTTGCAGTTATAACAGGTGGTGCTCAAGGTTTTGGATTCGCAATAGCGGAAAGATTCATTCAATCAGGTGCAAAAGTTATTATATGGGATATTGATGAACAAGAAGCAAAGAAAGCCGTCGAAAAAATAAATTCAGAAAACATAAGTTATAAAATTGTAAATGTATGTAACTTTGAAGAGATTTCTAAAAGCTTAAAAGATATTGAGACTGAACATAATAAAATAGATATCTTTGTAAACAATGCTGGGATAACTGGTATGAACAAAACAGTTGCAGAATATCCTATAGAGGAATGGGAAAAAGTAATTCAATTAAATTTAAATGCAGTATTTTACTGTTGCAAAGCAGTTGTCCCTTATTTGGAAAAAAATAATTATGGAAGAATAGTTAATATTGCATCAATTGCTGGAAAAGAAGGCAATCCTAATGCTGGAGCTTATAGCACATCAAAAGCTGGAGTTATTGGCTTAACAAAATCTCTAGGAAAAGAATTAGCATTAAAAAATATAGCAGTAAATTGTGTAACTCCTGCGGCGGCGAAAACAAGGATCTTTGATCAAATGACCGAAGAGCATATAAATTACATGCTTTCAAAAATTCCAAGAAATAAGTTTGCTAAAGTTAATGAATTGGCTTCTTTAGTTACTTATTTAGCAAGTGAAGAAAATTCTTTTGCTACTGCAGCTGTTTTTGACTTAAGCGGAGGAAGGGCAACTTATTAGTTATGCACATCGGAGTTGATTTAGGAGGAACTAAGACTGAATGTATTATATTAGATCAAAAAGGTAAGGAAATTGAACGATTACGAAAAGAAACTCCTAAAAATTATTATGGTACATTAGAAACAGTTTGTGAATTAGTAAATTTCTTTGAGAAAAAATATAAAGTTGAATGTAGTGTAGGAATTGGAACTCCAGGAGCTTTATCAAAAGAAACAAATTGTATAAAGGGTGGAAATTCAACTTGGATAAATGATAGACCACTTAAAAAAGATATTGAGTTAAGATTAAATAGAAGCATTTTTTTTGAGAATGATGCAAATTGTTTTGCTTTGTCAGAGTCTTATGATGGAGCGGGTATAGAACACGAAATTGTTTTTGGCGTTATAATTGGAACAGGTGTGGGTGGTGGACTTGTAATTAATAATAAAATTATAAATGGTTTCAATAATATAACTGGAGAGTGGGGACATAATCAAATGACTATTGGTACAAATGACAAATGGAATAGACATGATTGTTATTGTGGTAAAAAGGGATGTATTGAAACATATCTCTCTGGACCTGGACTTGCAAAACATTATTATGATTTACATAAAAAGAATTTAGATGCTAAAACTATTCAAGAAAATGCTAATAATGGAGATGATGAAGCTTTAGAATTTATAAATGAATATTTAGATTATTTAGCAAGAGGATTGGCCCAAGTCATAAATATAATAGATCCAGGGGCAATTATACTAGGAGGTGGAGTTTCAAATATGAAGCAAATTTATGGAAATATAAATTCTAAACTAAAAAAATATGTTTTTAGTGATACAGTCAATACACAAATACTAAAAAATAGATTTGGAGACTCAAGCGGTGTAAGAGGTGCCGCTAGCCTTGGAAGAAAGTAATGAACGTAAAATATTTTGATTTAAAAGACAAAAAAGTATTGGTCACAGGAGGAGGCTCAGGAATTGGTGCAACTATTGTTGAATATTTTTGTGAACAAGAGGCTGAAGTAATATTTATTGATCTTAATGTTAAAGAGTCAAAAAAATTAATTCAAAAAATTAATAATAAAAAATTAAGATTACCAAAATTTTATGAGTGCAACCTCATCAATATTAACAGACTTCAGAGTGTAATAAAAAAAATTATATCAAAACATGGAATAATAGAAGTTTTAATAAATAATGCTGCAAATGATGATAGACATTCTACATTTAAAGTTGATAAAAAATACTGGGAAAATAGGATAAATGTGAATCTGAGACATTATTTTTTTGCAATAAAATCTGTAATTAAAGGAATGATAAAAAATAAAAGTGGTTCAATAGTTAATTTAAGTTCAGTGTCTTGGATTTTGGGGGAAGGAGATAAAGTAGTTTATGAAACAGCAAAGTCTGCTGTTATTGGACTTAGCAGATCATTCGCTCAAGAATTTGGAAAATACAATATCAGATCAAATGTTGTGACTCCAGGCTCTATTGCGACTGAAAGACAAATAAAAAATTGGCTTACACCCCAATACAAAAAATTTATACTAAATCAACAAGCTCTAAAAAGACAATTAAAGCCAAACGATGTTGCAAATCTTGTGCTTTACTTATCTTCAGATGTTTCGTCAGGATGTACAAAACAAAACTTTATTGTTGATGCTGGTATAACGTAATATTCTTATTCCGTGAAAAAAATTAAACTTAGAAGCAAAGAATGGTTTGATAATCCTAAAGACCCAGGCCTTACAGCGATTTATTTAGAGAGATATTTAAATTACGGATTAAAAAGAAAAGATTTACAGTCAGGTAAGCCAATAATTGGCATAGCTCAATCCGGAAGTGATCTTTCTCCATGCAACAGACATATTTTAGATTTAAGTAAAAATATTAAAAAAGGAATTGTGAACGCTGGAGGGGTACCTATGGAATTTCCAACTCATCCAATTCAAGAAACTGGAAAAAGACCAACAGCTGCTTTAGATAGAAATCTAAGTTATTTATCTTTAGTTGAAGTATTGTATGGTTATCCCTTAGATGGAGTAGTTTTAACAACTGGTTGCGATAAAACTACACCTGCAGCATTAATGGCTGCAGCAACTGTAAATATTCCATCAATTATTCTCTCTGGTGGACCTATGTTAGATGGTCATTATAAAGGACAAAAAGCTGGATCAGGAACAATAATTTGGGAGGCAAGAAAAATGTATTCGAAAGGCGAAATTAATTACGATCAGTTTATGGATATGGCTACCGCATCTTCACCAAGTGTCGGACATTGTAATACTATGGGAACCGCATCTACAATGAATTCGATTGCAGAAGCATTAGGTATGTCGCTACCTGGTTGTGCAATTATACCTGCACCTTACCCAGAAAGAAAAAAAATTTCTTATAAAACTGGTCAAAGAATTGTAAATATGGTCAGAGAAAATTTAACTCCATCAAAAATAATGACAAAAAAAGCATTTGAAAATGCAGTTGTAGTTGCTAGCGCGATTGGAGGATCAAGTAATGCAACTACTCATTTGTTAGCTATTGCTAAGCATATGGGCATAAAATTCGATTTATCAAATTGGCAAAAATTAGGACACAAAATACCTCTTCTTGTTGATTGCCAACCTGCAGGAAAATATTTAATGGAAGGGTTTTATAAAGCAGGGGGTATACCAGCAGTAATGAAAGAGTTAATAAAAAACAAAAAACTAAATACAAAAGTAAAAACAGTTACTGGAAAAAATTTGGGTCAAAATTTAAAAAGAAAGATTAAAGTTAATTCAAAAGTTATCAAAACTTTTAAAAAAAATCTGTCCAAGAATGCTGGTTTTTTAGTTCTTAGAGGAAATTTCTTTAATTCTGCAATTATGAAGACATCTGTAATAAGCGATGAATTTAAAAAAAGATACTTATCTGACCCAGATAGACCGAATTCATTTATATGTAAAGCAGCAGTATTCGAAGGACCTGAGGACTATCACAAAAGAATTAATAGTAAAAAATTAAATATAGATGAAAAATCAATTTTAATTATTAGGGGATGTGGACCTATAGGATATCCAGGTTCCGCAGAGGTTGTTAATATGCAACCACCAGATGCTTTGCTTAAAAAAGGTATAAATGCATTACCTACACTTGGTGACGGTAGACAAAGTGGTACTTCAGAAAGCCCATCAATACTTCATGTTTCACCAGAATCAGCTGCGGGTGGAGACCTAGGTATAATTAAAACAGGAGACAAAATAAAAATTGATTTAAATAAAAAAAGAGTTGATCTTTTAATATCACCTAAAGAATTTAAAAAAAGAAGATCTAAAAATAAAATCAAAATAATTAATAATCAAACTCCATGGCAAGAACTGTCTAGATTAACAGTGGGTCAATTAGAGGATGGGGCATGTATTAAAACTAGATCAGTTTATAATAGAATTGTTGAAAAAAAAGGAATTCCAAGACATTCACATTAAATATGGTAAACGTATCAATAATAGGAACTGGTTTAATGGGTTACCCAATGGCACAAAATATCCTTAAGGCAGGTTTTAATCTTACTGCATTTAATAGAACAAATAAAAAAGCACAAGGTTTATCAAAAAATGGAGCTGAGGTAGTAAATTCAATTAAGGAAGCAGTTCAAAAATCTAAAATTATAATAACTATGCTCTCAGACGATGATGCAGTTTTATCAGTAATTAGCAATAAAGATTTTTTGGAAAATATAAAAAAAAATTCAATTGTTATAGATATGAGTTCTACAAAACCAATTACATCAAAAAAGATTAATGAAATTTTAAAAAAAAAAGAAATATATTTTTTAGATGCACCTGTTTCTGGTGGAACGTCGGGAGCCAAAAATGGTAATTTAGCTATAATGGTTGGAGGAGAAAAAGAAGTTTTTAATAAAGCACTAAATCTATTAAATACAATGGGCAATCCAACATTAGTAGGACCTATAGGATGTGGTCAAATAGCAAAATTAGCTAATCAAATAATTGTGGGTGTTACCATTGGAGCTGTAGCAGAAGCTATACATCTTTGCAAAAAGGCTGGAGCAGATCCAAATAAATTTATTAAAGCTGTTGAGGGCGGGTTTGCCGATAGTAAAATACTTAAAAATCATGGAAAAAAAATGATAGAGTATAATTTTGAACCAGGTGGTAAAACATCTACACATTTAAAGGATATGAATAATATTTTAGAAAGTGCAGAAAACTTCAATTTCAAACTACCAATTTCTAAATTAATTAAAGAAATGTATCAAGATTTAGTTGACAACAATCATTCTGAAAAAGATCACAGTTCATTGTACATACAAATTGAGGAGTTAAACAGAAATGGCAAATAGATTGAAAGATAAAATTGCAATAGTGACAGCTGCCGGTCAAGGAATAGGCAAAGCTACAGCTATTGCATTTAGTAATGAGGGGGCCAAGGTAATTGCAACGGATATAAATGACAAAACTTTAAATGAATTGAAAAAAGAGTTTCCAAAAATTGAAGTTCAGAAACTTGACTCAACAGATAATGATTCAATAAAAAAATTTATTAATAAATTTGATAAGATAGATATTCTATTTAATGCAGTAGGATTTGTTCATCATGGAACAATTTTAGAATGTGATGAAAATGACTGGGACTTTTCATTTAATGTTAATATCAAATCAATGTATTTTATGTGTAAATCGGCACTACCAATTATGTTAAAAAATAATTCAGGCAGTATAATTAATATTTCATCTGTAGTTTCTAGCATTAAAGGTTTACCAAATAGATTTGTATATGGAGCTACAAAAGCCTCTATTATAGGGCTTACTAAATCTATTGCTTCTGATTTTGTTAAAAACAATATAAGATGTAATGCAATTGCACCTGGAACGGTATTTACTCCATCATGGGAAGATAGAGTAAGGCAAAGCAAAGACCCTGTAAAAGCAAAAAAAGACTTTATTGCAAGACAACCAATGGGGCGGTTAGGCACTGCACAAGAAATCGCTGATTTTGCGATATATCTTGGAAGTGATGAATCAACATTTACTACTGGAAATGTTTTTTCTGTAGATGGAGGAATGACAATTTAATAATTAAAGGAGATAAAATGAAATTACTAAGAATTGGATCTAATGGAAATGAAAAACCAGCAGCTTTAGACAAAAATGGAAAAATAAGAGATATAAGTTCTATTGTGTCTGACTTAGATCCTCGCACATTAAATTTTAAAAACATATCTAGGTTGCAAGAAACTAATTTGTCTGATTTACCCGAAATTTCTTCAAATGAAAGAATAGGTTCTTGTGTTGCTAATCCAGGAAAATTTATTGCAATTGGACTTAATTATTCAGATCATGCTGCTGAAACTGGAGCAGAACCACCAACTGAACCAATAGTATTTATGAAAGCAACTAGTTGTATTTCTGGACCAAATGATAATATTGAACTTGTTGGTGGATCAAAAAAATTAGATTGGGAAGTGGAGTTGGGAATTGTAATAGGAAAAGAAGCAAAGCATATTAAAGAAAATCAGTCTCAAGATTATATTTTAGGGTACTGCTTAGTAAATGACCTGAGTGAAAGAGAGTGGCAAATAGAAAAAATGGGACAATGGGTTAAGGGAAAATCTCATGATACCTACGGACCTATTGGACCATATCTAGTTACAAAAGATGAAATATCAGATGTAAATAACCTTAATATGAGCTTAGATTTAAATGGTATTAGAATGCAAACAGGAAATACAAATACTATGATTTTTAATGTTGATAAAATTGTTTCTTATGTAAGTAAATTTATGTCTCTTCAGCCAGGAGATATTATAACTACCGGAACACCGCCAGGTGTAGGAATGGGAATGAAGCCACAACAATTTTTAAAAGCTGGAGATGTACTTAAATTAAATATAGATAACTTAGGTGAGCAAAATTCAAAAGTGATACAAATATAAATTTAAAATTTTATATTTATTAATGCATAAAATTAAAACCTCGCAACCAGAAGTTTTATGGAATTCAAAATGCATTTTAGGCGAAGGAGTAACTTGGGTTAAAGAACATAATTCACTTTATTATGTCGATATAAAAAAAAAAAAGATATTCAAGCTTAATTACAAAAACAAAAATAAAAAAATTTACAAGATCGAAAAAGAAATTGGATTTTTAGCGCATGTTTCAAAAAATACTTTTGTATTAGGTTTGCAAGGGGAAATTAGAATAGTTGATTTAAAAAAAAAAAATAAAAAAATTTCAATTAAAATAGAGAAAAAATTTAAAAATAATAGAATAAATGACGGGAAAACAGACCATCAAGGAAGATTATGGTTTGGAACTATGGATAACTTAGAGAGAAAAATTCACAATGGATCTCTCTATTGTCTAGATAGTAATTTAAATTTAAATCAAGTAGATAAAAATTACATGATAACAAATGGACCAGCATTTATAAATAAAAGATGTTTTTACCATACTGATAGTAAGAAAAAAATAGTTTATAAAATTTATATAGATAAAAACTTAAAAGTTATAAGTAAAAAAATATTTATTAAATTTCGTAAAAATGAGGGATCTCCTGATGGAATGACATTAGATAATTACCAAAACTTATGGATTTGTCACTACAATGGATCTTGTATTTCAGTCTATAATAAGAAAGGTAATAAGTTACATAGTGTTAATATGCCTACAAAAAATATAACAAATTGTACATTTGGAGGTTACAGAAATTCAGAGTTATTTGTCACTACTGCAATAAAGGGTATGAGCAAAAAAGAGTTAAAGCTCTTTCCTCTTTCGGGAAATCTTTTTAAAATTAAAACAAATGTATTTGGAATGATTAATAAAAAATTTAAAATTAACTTATGATAAAAAGAGATCTTTACTATGAGAGAATACCCACAAAAACTTTAAGAGAAGATGTTAAATTTTTAGGAACTGTGCTTGGGAATGTAATTAAAGAACAAGAAGGAGAAAGTTTTTATAATCTTGTTGAAAAAATTAGAAAGTTGTCAAAAGCAAACAGAAAACAAAAAAGATCATATAAAAAAATATCTAAAGAAATAAAAAGTATAAATCCAAAAAATACTTACAAGATTGCAAGAGCATTTAATCATTTCATGAATTTTATAAATCTAGCAGAATCTATCGATGCATCCAGACAACTTAATCAATATGAAAATAAAAGAGACGATAAAAATCAAAAAAATATTTTTATAGAGGAAATTTTCGAGAAATTATTTAAAAACAAAAAAATTAATAATAATAAAATTTATAGTTTTGCAAAAAATCTAAATATTGGAATAGTTTTGACAGCTCATCCAACAGAGGTCAAAAGAAGAACTTTAATTCAAAAATATCATAAAATTACAGAAATACTTGAAGATAGAGAGTTATTTAAAGATCACTCTTTGAAAATAAAATCTTTAAATAAAAAAATTCACGATGAATTTACCATTATCTGGAATACAGATGACTTAAAAAGATCAAAACCGTCTCCAGCCGATGAAGCTCGATGGGGTCTTGCTATAATAGAAGATAGTCTTTGGGAAACTGTTCCAAAAGTCTACAGAAGACTTAATGAGATATTTTTGAAAAATATGGGCAAAGGTTTGCCAAAAAATTTTAATCCTATTGAGTTTGGATCATGGATGGGTGGTGATAGAGATGGAAATCCAAATGTAACTTCAAAAGTAACTAAAGAAGTTTTGTTATTATCAAGATGGGAAGCAGCAAAATTATATGAAAAAGAACTCACTAAATTAATTAGATCATATTCAATGAAAAAGTGTTCAAAAAAAATTCAAAAACTTACAGGAAAATCATTTGAACCTTACAGAGTTTTCTTAAGACCTTTAAGAGATAAAATGCGATTTACTCATCGAGCAATTGAACAGTTTATAGTGAACAAAAAACCTTTAGACTATAAAAAATTGCTAAACTCGAAAGAGGAAATTTTAAAACCTCTTAGAATTGTCCGTGAGTCCTTAGAGGAAAATCAAAGTGAAAATATAGCAAGTGGCGAATTATTAGATTTAATGAGAAGAGCAAAATGTTTTGGAATTAATCTGGCAAAACTAGATATTAGACAAGAATCATCTAGACACTCACAATTAATTAATGAACTTGTTCAGAAAAAAAATAGACAAAATTATTTACAATGGAGAGAGGAGGAAAAAATTAAATTTTTATCATCTAAGATGAAAAAAAAATCTAATTTCATCAAAAATTTTAATTTTAAAAATAAAGAAAACAAAGAAGTTTGGTCAACATTTAAAATTTTATCTGAAGAGCCACCTGAATGTTTGGGGGCTTATGTTATTTCAATGACATCATCTGCATCTGACATTCTCTCTGTTTTATATTTGCAAAAGGAGGCAAATATTAAGAATAAATTAAGAGTTGTTCCTTTATTTGAAACATTAGATGACTTAATCAATGCAAAATCAATAATGGCCAGCTTATTTTCATTAAAGTGGTACAGAGATTTAATAAAATATAAACAAGAAGTCATGATTGGATATTCAGACTCAAGCAAAGATGCTGGAAAAATTTGTGCAAGTTGGCATCAATATAAGGCTCAAGAAGAAATTATAAAAATTGCAAAAAAATATAAAATAGATGTTACTTTTTTTCATGGAAGAGGTGGTTCAGCAGGTAGAGGTGGAGGCCCAATTCAAGCTACTTTAAAATCTCAGCCGCCAGATACAGTGAATGGAAAAATTAGAATAACCGATCAAGGAGAAGTTATTCAGCAGAAATATGGATATCAGCCTTTAGCAATTTATAATTTGTGTAGCTATATAGGAGCGGTAATGGAGGCAACATTAACACCACCTCCAGTCCCTAAAAAAGATTGGAGAAATCTAATTGAAAAAATGTCTGATATTTCAAAAAGTTCATATAGAAAAAATATTAATCAAAGTTCAGATTTTATTAAATATTTTAAAACCGTTACGCCACATGTGTCTTTAGGAAAACTTTCAATTGGATCAAGACCGTCTAAAAGAAAGAATATTGATAATATCAAAGGTTTAAGAGCAATACCCTGGGTATTTGCTTGGACACAAATAAGACTAATGCTCCCAGCATGGCTTGGAAGTGCAGAAGCTTTAAGATATTCATCGATAGAAAAATTTGAGAAAACACTAATAGATATGGAAAAAAATTGGCCTTTCTTCAATTCAATGATGGATATCTTGGATATGGTAATTTCAAAAGTGGACCCAGATATTTCAAAAATATATGAGGAATACTTAGCTGACAAAGATTTAAAAAGAGTTGGAAAAAAACTTAGGTTCCAATTCGAAGTTATTAAAAAATTAAATAAAAAGATTACGCCTAAAGAAATTATAAATGAAAGAAAAAAATTTAGATCAGGAGTTATTGTAAGAAATATTTACACAGAAGTATTAAATATAATTCAAGCAGTAGTTATGAATAAAATCAAAAACAAAAAATTAAATTCAGATAAAAAAAATGATCTTAATGATGCATTGTTAACATCTATTGCAGGTATTTCAGCTGCAATGAAAAATACTGGTTAAATGATAGAATTATTTGTTGCATTTGGAGCTGGATTGATAAGCTTTTTGTCTCCATGTGTACTTCCATTAATACCTGGATATATATCTTATATTTCTGGAAGTTCTTTAAATGAGTTATTAGAAAAAAAAACAATTAATGTATTCCCTATAGTTTTATTTACTTTTGGTTTTTCAATTGTTTTTATAAGTTTCGGTGCTACCGCAACTTTTTTAGGTTCTTTAATTTTAAGTAACTCTTTTGAATTAAGAATTATTGCAGGAAGTATAATAATTATTTTCTCCCTTCATATTATGGGATTAATTAATATTAAGTTTTTAAATTATGAAAAAAGAATTAATACTGATATTAAATCAGGAAATTTTAGCTCAATATTAGTTGGTATGGCATTTGGATTTGGATGGACTCCATGCATTGGACCTATTTTAGGATCAATATTAGCTCTAGCTTCAATTGAGCAAAGTTTGAACCGAGGTATATTGTTACTTGTGTTCTATTCACTTGGTTTGGCACTACCTTTTATTGCATCAGGCTATTTGATTCAACGTTTTATGGTTGTTACAAAAAATCTAAAATCAAAAATGATAACTATTTCAAGAGTTGGTGGAGGATTATTATTGATAACAGGAATATTAATGATTACAAACCAGTTACAAGCTTTAGGATTTTACATATTAAAGTATTTTCCTATACTTCAAAAACTCGGATAAAAATGAAAATATACCAAATCGATTGCAGCGCTAGAAAAGAAGGTTCTACCTCAAGGATGCTTGCAAAAAAAATACTTGATAAAGTTAAAAAAGATAATGATGAGGTCATTTATAGAGACCTAGATGACGAAATGCTTTTTATATCTGGCTTAACTGAGTCTGGAATGAAAATTCCAGAGAATGAGCAAACAGATGAACATAAAAAAATGTTTGAATTATCTGATAAGTTAGTATCGGAGTTAAAAGAATGTGATGTAATTATTATATCAGTGCCAATTTATAATTTTGGCCCACCAGCAACCCTTAAAGCTTGGGCTGATCTTGCAGCCAGAGTAAAATTGACATTTAAATACGGGGATGACGGAAGAAGAAAAGGTTTATTAGAAGATAAGCAGGTATATTTAGTAATTACTTCTGGTGGAACAAAAATACAAGGGGAAGAAGACTTTTTAACTCCATGGTTGATACATATGTTAAATTTTTTTGGTATTAAAAAAATCGATATAGTTGCAGCAGATCAAATGGCTTTAGATTATGAAAAGTCGATAAAAAATGCTGAAGAAAAAATAAAAGAATTATTTAAAGATTAAATTTTCTTTTTAAATGTCTAAGTTTACCTTCTGTACTGTCGAAATCAATGTAGCATCCTTGTAAATATCTATCACCTTCATTAACATCATATTTTGTTCTTCCATGAAGCAATCTATGATTGTCCATCATTAATAAATCTCCAGTATCTAATTTAAATTCAACTTTATATTTATCAGAGTTGTATAATTCAGAAATTTTATTTCTAGCTTTATAGAATAAATCCAATTTTGATTTTTCTAGTATTGGAGCATAATCTAATCTAGGACTAAATCTAACTTGTTTAAAATTATTTTTTTCATCTAATTTAATTAACTCAGACATATCCTCTAGAACAACTGTTTTGTCTATAAATTTAAATTTTACTTTAACTGAAGATAAAATTTCATAATATTCTGGATAATCCTCTTTGATTTTTTCACTTACTGTGTAGCCATCAACCAAGGTAGAATTTCCTCCACTCACATTATTGGTAATACAATGCAATAATTGAACACATGGAACTGGTTTTCTGTACGGATTATCTGTATGCGGAGATAATGCTAATGATGTATAGGCTAAATCATTTGGATTAGGTACAGATCTAACATTAAAAAATTCTCCAAAATTTGTTCTTCTGACACTACCAATTGAATTTGCAAAATTTATAATAAAATTATCTTCAGTTGGAACATTTGTTAAAACTACAAAACCATATTTATAAAATGATACCAATAAATCATACATGATTTTTTTTTCAAATATGTCATTTTCAAATTTAAATCTTTGAAAATTATTAAAATTTGAGTCCCATTTAATTTTATCAATTGAAATAGGATCAAGATTTTGAGATTTATACTCATTTAATATCTGATCTTCTTTTATTTTATAATTGGTCCCATCATTGAAAAATAAATTAAGCAATCCATCTTCATTCTCAATTTTTTCTATATCAATGTTAGTATTTATAGAATTTGGATCAAATAATCTTTGTTGATTTCCTTTATCCAGAGCATCTTCGTTATTTATTCTTTCTCTTAGCCAAAAAGGATGAATTTCTTCTTTATTATTACCGCTATTTATAAATACTTTTTTAGAATCAATTTCTATTTTCATCTATCTGGATTCTTCTATCAAATTCAAAAATTTTCAAGATATTTTATTTGAACTAGTTGTATATTTTAACTATTACTCATCAGATAAATGACCTTCAAAGAAACAAAAGATTTCAAAATTTATTACACCTTTTTGAATAAGCTTGCTAAGGATTTAACTAATTTTTATTACACTAAACTTAACAAAACTTTTACAATTAATAACAAGTTAAAAGGTAAAGGTTATGATCCTGTTACTAGTGCCGATAAAGCTTTTGAAAAATTTATAAGAAAAAAGATTAATGCCAAGTTCCCAGATCACCAAATTATTGGTGAAGAGTTTGGAGTAAAAAAAACAAAAAGTCTATTTTCTTGGATAATTGATCCAATTGATGGAACAAGATCATTCGTTGCCGGTAATCCTACATGGAGCAATTTAATTTCTTTAAATTATAAGAATAAACCAATGGTTGGGTTAGCCAATTTCCCAAGAATGAGAAGATACTATTTAAATCAAAATGACAAATCTGCTTTTGTATTTGAAAATGGAAAAAGAAGAAAATTAAAAGTTAACAAAAAAATTAAATTTAATTATTTAAAGTTAGCTGCGGCTTTTCATGGAACTTTGTCTTTTCAAAAACAAAAAAAAATTATGAAATTTGTTAAGAGAATGCAGTTTCCATGTTTCGATGCACTAACATACTGTCAATTAGCAGAAGGAAGATTAGATGTTGTAGCTCAATGTGCTAACAAAATTTGGGATATACATCCAATAATACCAATTATAAAAGCATCAGGTGGAATTATTACTACATGGGATAATAAGGATGCTTCGTTGGGTGGAAATATAATTGTTTCAAATAATTCATCAAATCATAAAAAAATTTTAAAATTGCTCAAGCCAGCCATATGAAAAATATAATTGTTCTTCAACACATTAAAATTGAGGATCCTGGTTATATTAAAGATTTAATGTTAGAGGATAAAGTTAATATTAAAACTATAGAACTTGATGAGGGTGAAAAGATACCTGATGATTTAAATGGATTTGATGCAATGTTTTGTATGGGTGGACCAATGGATACTTGGATGGAAAAAGATTACCCGTGGTTAATAGATGAGAAAAAGAAAATCAAAGAATTTGTTGTAGATTTAAATAAACCGTATTTAGGTTTTTGTTTAGGCTGTCAATTATTAGGAGAGGTAGTTGGAGGTAAAGTAGTTAAATCAAAAAATCCAGAAATAGGTATTTTAGATATTAATTTTTTAAATAGTAAAAAGGATGATTTATTATTTAAAGAATATCCTGATATTATTAAATCACTTCAATGGCACTCATATGAAGTTCAAAATCTAGAAAATAATAATGATATAACTCTTTTAGCGTCATCTCCTGAAACGAAATACCAAATTTTTAAATACAAAAAACATGCTTACGGTATTCAATTTCATATAGAGATAAAAAATACTACTGTAGGAGAATGGGGATGTGTGCCTGAATATAAGTCTGCTTTAGAAAGTCAGTTAGGAGAGGGAGCTCTTGATAAATTTGATAGTGATGCGAAAGACAATATTCAATCTATGAACAAATATTCTAAAATTCTTTACGAAAACTTCAAAAAAATAGTGAATTAAATCACTTTAGTTTACATAATTAATAAGTTAGATTTTTATTTTAATAATATAGGAGAGAGAAATGAAGTATGGGTATTTTATAAAAATTTTATTGGCTTTTTTTCTAGCTTTTGCTCCAACACAAGCATTTGCAAAAACTATTAAATGGTCAATGCAGGGTGATAGTTTAACACTTGATCCTCATGCTCAAAACGAAGGTCCTACCACTCAAGTATCTAGACAAGTATATGAGGCTCTAGTTACTAGGGGATTAGATATGAAAATTGGACCTCAACTAGCAACAGAGTGGAGAACTCAAGGTCCTAATACTTGGATCTTTAAATTAAGAGAAGATGTTAAATTTTCTGACGGAACTCCATTTACATCTGAAGATGTTGTATTTAGTATTTTAAGAGCAAAACAAAGAACATCTGATTTTAAAGAATATATTAGTACAGTATCAGGTGTAAAAGCAGTTAATGACTACACAGTAGAAATAACAACAAGCAAACCAAATCCAATTCTTTTAAACCAACTTTCAAACATTTTTATTATGTCAAAAAAATGGAGTGAAAAGAATTTTGCAGTTATGGCGCAGAACTGGGATGCTGGACAAGAAACTTTTTCAGCTACAAATGCTATGGGAACTGGACCATTTAAAATTACATTAAGAGAACCAAATACTAAAACAGTTTTCAAACGTAATAAAAAATGGTGGGGAACAATGAAAGATGATAAAGTAACAGAAATTCATCTACTACCTATAAAAAATGCAGCTACTAGAGTTGCAGCTCTTTTATCTGGTGAAATTGATGTTGTTACTGATGCACCTGTGCAGGATTTGGCTAGAATTAAAAATTCACCTGCTCACAAAGTTGAAAGCACCGCTCAAATGAGAACTATATTCCTAGGAATGGATCAGGGAGCAGATAAACTTAGAACAGGTAATACAGGTGATAACCCATTTAAAAAGAAAGCAGTTAGACAAGCTCTTTATCAAGCTATAGATATTGAGGCTATTAAGAAAAAAGTAATGAGAGGTTTAAGCGAACCTGCTGGAATAATTACTTTTCCAGGTGTTAATGGATACACAGAGGAACTTGATAAGAGACTTCCTTATGATGTAGCTGCTGCAAAAAAACTTTTAGCTGATGCTGGATATCCAAATGGATTTGAAGTTGAGCTTAGATGTCCAAATGACAGGTATGTAAATGATGAAGCTATATGTACAGCTGTTGTTGGTATGTTAGGTAAAATCGGTGTTAAAGTAAATTTATTTGCTCAAACAAAAAGTAAGCACTTTAAAGAACTAAAAGATAATCAAGGTGACTTTTATATGTTAGGTTGGGGAGTTCCAACTTTAGATAGTCATTATGTTTTCCATTACTTATATGAAAGTGGAGCAAGTTGGAACAGAGTTAACTTTAGTAACTCTGATGTAGATGCCGCGATAAGAGTTATGGAAGGTGAAGTTAACCTAGATAAGAGAAATGCTGCGATAGCTAAAGCTTGGAAAATAGTAAAAGATGATATATCTTATCTTCCTTTACATCACCAAGTTATATCTTGGGCTGCAAAAAAAGATGTTAATGTTCCGATAAGACCGAATAACGAACCGTTATTCCGTTTTGCGAGCTTTGACTAAATAATTTATTACAAGCCCTTTTTAATTAAAGGGCTTGTATAAAAATAAAATTTCATAAATTGATAAAGTATTTTTTCAAACGATTGTTTCAATCTGCAATGGTTATGCTTGTCGTAGCTTTTGTATCTTTCTCTCTTTTTAATTTTGTAGGAGATCCAATTAATAACATGGTGGGTGAGGAAACTTCAGATGAAGAAAGAGCCGAGTTAAGAGAAACTTTGGGTTTAATGGACCCAATTCATGTACAATTTACTAGGTTTATAATCAATGCTTCAAAAGGAGAATTTGGAATATCTTATCAATTAAGAAGACCTGTATCAGAATTAATAATTGAAAGATTACCAGCAACAATTGAATTAGTTTTAATATCTGCTCTAATTGCATTGGTTTCTGGTACTTTATTGGGAGTATATACAGGCATAAAAAGAAAAGGTTTTTTGAGTGATTTTATACTAGCAGTTTCATTATTAGGTGTTTCTCTTCCAACTTTTGTAATTGGTATTTTATTCATTTATCTTTTTGCAGTTATATTGGGCGTTCTACCATCTTTTGGAAGAGGTGAAGTGGTAGATCTAGGATTTTGGTCGACAGGCTTTTTAACCATATCAGGTTTAAAAGCAATTATATTACCGTCAGTTACTTTAAGTCTTTTTCAAATGACTTATATAATCAGACTTGTTAGAGCTGAAATGATGGAAATACTTCAGACTGATTACATAAAGTTTGCAAGAGCCAGAGGTATTAATGAAAAAAGTATTAATTACAAGCACGCACTTAAAAATGGACTAATTCCAGTAATAACTATTGCTGGTATAAATATTGGAACATTAATTGCATTTTCAATTATTACGGAAACAGTATTTCAATGGCCAGGTATGGGATTTCTTTTCATTCAAGCTGTGCAGTTTGTAGATATTCCAATTATGTCGGCATATTTAGTATTTATAGCATTCGTTTTTGTAATGATAAATTTTATAGTCGATATCTTGTATTACTTTATAGATCCAAGAATTAGAGTTAAAGGAGATTCTGCTAGTGGATAATAAAGCATTAACAACTTGGGATAAAATAAAAGATAGTGAAATTTATTTTAGTTTTATAAAATCTCCTACAGCAATAGTTTCATCGATTTTATTAGCAATAATATTTTTCTGTTCATTTTTTGTAGAATTTATTACACCTTATAATCCATTCGACCCATCATCTTTATCTTTAATGGACGCTTTCACTCCACCATCTTGGACAAGCGAAGGAAAAGTAGAATTTTTACTTGGTACTGATGGACAAGGAAGAGATATGTTATCGACTATTCTTTATGGATCTAGAATATCTTTAATAGTTGGTTTTTCAGCAATTTTATTTAGTTTAATTTTAGGAGTTGGATTAGGTCTTACTGCTGGTTTTTTTGGTGGTAAGTATGAAATGATTGTTATGCGATTAACTGATGTTCAGTTAACGGTTCCAAGTATTTTGATGGCACTTCTTGTTGATGGTATTGCGCGAGGTATAATTTCGCGTGAACTTCATGACGAAATGGCAATATATGTTTTAATTTTTGCAATTGGTATTTCAGAGTGGCCACAGTTTGCAAGAGTATCAAGAGCAGCAACTTTAGTTGAAAAAAATAAAGATTATGTTTCAGCTTCAACAATCATTGGAGTTTCTAATTTTATAGTAATGTTTAAGCATATTCTTCCAAATATAATAAGACCAGTTCTTGTTATAGGAACTATAGGTCTTGCATTAGCAATCATTGCGGAAGCCACATTGAGTTTTCTGGGTGTTGGCGTTCCTCCAACAACTCCTTCTTTAGGAACTTTAATTAGACTTGGAAATGACTTTCTATTTTCTGGTGAATGGTGGATTACCTTTTTTCCAGCAATATTCTTAGTTGTTTTAGCTTTTTCCATTAATCTATTAGGAGATTGGATGAGAGACACACTTAATCCTAAATTAAAAAAATGAGTTTTTTAAAAATACAAAATTTAAGCGTGGATTATAAATTGAGAAAAGAGACAGTTCATGCTGCAAAAGACATTAATATTGAGATAAAAAGAGGAGAAATTGTAGGATTAGTTGGGGAATCTGGGTCTGGAAAAAGTACCGTAGCAAACGCAATAATTGATTTAATTGACGAACCAGGGAAAGTATCTGAAGGATCAATTTATTTAAGTGACATAAATATTCATGAAAATAAAAAAAATATTCTAAGTTTAAGAGGAAAAAAAATTGGATTTATTTTTCAAGATCCCCAGACATCTTTAAATCCTATCTTAACAATTGGACAACAACTTATTGAAACAATTCAAACTCATTTAAACCTCAGTAACTCAGAAGCAAAAGATAAATCAATAAATCTTTTAAAAGAAGTAGGTATAAAAGATGCTGAAAAAAGATTTAATGATTATCCTCATCAATTTTCAGGAGGTATGAGACAAAGAGTTGTTATATCGCTTTCCCTGTGTTGTGAACCAGAGTTGTTAATTGCAGATGAGCCCACAACTGCACTTGATGTATCAATACAATCACAAATATTAGAACTTATAAAAAAGCTGACTAAAGAAAGAAATTTAGCAGTTATATTAATTACACATGATATGGGAGTTATAGCAGAGACTACCAATAGAGTTGCTGTAATGAGAAATGGTAATTTGGTAGAATTGGGAACAACAAAGCAAATATTAACTGAACCAAAAGAAACTTATACAAAAAGTTTAGTCAGCTCTGTTCCTCCCACAAATAAAAAGATATCCAGATTTAAAATTATAGAGAAAGAAAATAATAACCAGGAAAATATTAATTTAAAAATTTTAAATAGATGGAATAAAAGAGAGATTTTAAAAAAAGATTTAGTTCAAATAAAAAATCTTTGTAAAACTTTTAATGAAGGTTTTTTTACAGAAAAGTCTCAAAATAATGTATTAGCAGTTGATACTGTTTCATTTAATATACAAGAAGGAAAATCTTTTGGACTTGTTGGTGAAAGTGGCAGTGGAAAGACTACAATTGCAAAAATGATTGTTAATTTATTTAAACCCACTTCAGGTGAAATTTATTTTGATGATGTATGTATTAATAATATAAAAAGTAACAAAGAATTACTAAAATTTAGAAAACAAATTCAAATGATATTTCAAGATCCATACTCTTCATTGAATGGCAGGCTTAAAGTTAAAGATATCATTGCCGAACCTATAAAGTTACATGATACAAATATTAGTTCTAATGAATTAAATGAGTATATAAATGATCTCTTAGACTCTGTGGAGTTATCCAAGTCTTCATCCGAAAGATATCCTCATGAGTTTTCAGGAGGACAAAGACAAAGAATTTCTATTGCAAGAGCGTTAGCAACAAAACCAAGACTGTTAGTTTGTGATGAACCAACATCTGCTTTGGATGTGAGTATCCAGGCCCAAATACTAAATTTACTTAAAGATTTACAGGAACAACTTAATTTAACTATACTTTTTATAAGTCATGATCTACCAGTTGTAAGACAAATGTGTGATGACATTGGAGTTTTAAGGAATGGAAAACTATGCGAGGTGTCTGAGACAGAAGAGTTGTTTAAAAATCCAAATCATGAATATACTAAGGAATTATTAAGATTAATGCCTAAAATAGAAACAATTTACAATTAAGGAGGTGAAATGGCAGTTTTTAATATGATTGAAGAAGCTGATGCTACAGGAAAGGTAAAAGAGGTATTTGAAGATATTAAAAAGAAGAGAAATACAGACTACATAAACAATTTTTGGAAAATGTTAGCCAACAATCCAGAAACTTTAGAGAGAACTTGGACTTCTATACAGCAAGTGATGAAAAAAGGCGCTTTAGATGAAATGACAAAAGAGCTTATTTATGTTGCAGTTTCAATGACAAATAGTTGTGAGTATTGTATTAAATCTCACAGTATCGCTGCTAAATCTAAAGGTGCTACTACTGAGATGTTAAGTGAACTTATTGCAGTCGTTGCAATGGCAAATGAAACCAACAGACTTGTAGAATCATATCAGGTAAAAGTTGATAAAGTTTATGAATGATAGAGCCAAAGCAATATTAGATTTTTGGTTTGATGATATGGTCGTTGAAAAACGATTTAAAAGAGATGATAATTTTGATCAATTGATTAGAGACAAGTTTAAAGATGATCATGAGAAAGCTACTTTGAATGAATATGATGATTGGCAAGATGAACCATTAAGCACTCTAGCTTTAGTTATTTTATTGGATCAATTTTCAAGAAATTTATATAGAGATGATAAAAAAGCTTTCGAGTTTGACCATAAAGCAAGACTGATTGTAAATGATGCAGTCTATAACGGGTATCTTGATCAAATGGATGAATATCAACGTTTTTTCATGCTACTGCCATACATTCATAGCGAAGAAGTTATAGATCATGATAGAGCATATAAATTGTTAGATAACTATTTATCTAACCATCCAAACTATAATGAGATAAAAAAATTTTGGAAAGATCATACCGCTGCAATTAAAAGATTTCATAGATATCCTCATCGAAATAAAGTTATGGGAAGAAAATCCACACCAGATGAGTTAAAATTTTTAGAAAGTCCAAATTCCTCCTGGTAATTATTCTATTGGATAATCCCAAGCATCTCCACCAATAACCTTCGATATAGCAGAAAAATCTTTCGAACTATTTCCATCCTCACAAAACTTAGAATATATTTCTAATGCCATCTCTCCTAATGGAGTAGATGCATTTGCATTTTTAGCACATTCATTTGCAAGCTTTAAATCTTTGTTCATCATACCTGCAGAAAAGCCAGGTTTATATTTATTGTTAGATGGAGTTCCTTCAATTAATCCAGGTAAGGGTGGATAAACTGAAATAGGCCAGCTATTTCCAGAGGCATTTTTCATAATTTCATGAACTTTCTTTATATCTATATTCAATCTTCTTGCTAACATTAATGACTCTGAAGCAGCAATCATTGTTATTCCAAGAGACATGTTGTTACAAATCTTTGCACCGTTTCCGCTTCCTATCTCTCCAGCATGATAAATATTTTTACCCATTAATTTTAAAATAGGTAAAGCTTGATTAAATGCATCATTTGATCCACCTACCATAATATTTAAAGTTGCTTTTTGTGCACCCATCACTCCACCACTTACTGGTGCATCAATCATCTTAATACCTTTTTCATTAGCTTTTTTTCCTATTTCTTTAGAAGTATCTATATCGATTGTTGAACAATCTATTAGTAGACAATTTTTAGAAACTTTATCTAGAACACCATTTTCTTTTAAATAAACTTCTTTCGAATGTTTACCCTCAGGCAGCATAGTGATTACAACAGACGTTTCACTATTGATTAGCTTTCCAAAATCCTTCTCAACATCAAGATTATTTTCAATGGCTTTATCAATCATCTCTTTAGAAACATCAAATACCTTAACTTTTTTCCCTGCATTCTTTAAATTACAGGCCATTGGGTTTCCCATATTACCAACTCCTATAAAAGCTATATTTTCACTCATATGATATCCTCTCTATTTAGTAATTTTTTCCACTAATTTATTAACCAATGGTGCAACAAAAGTCGTTGCAACTAATGCAACTGGCAAACTAATAGACCAAGCTTTGAAAAATCTTTTATAATAAAATTCATCATAACCTGTATTTATAAATGTAATAATTAGGGTCATTAACAAACTCATTCCTAAACCCATAAAAAAAACGAAAAGAATTTTAGAAAATTTTTTTGGAAACATTATTTATATTTGTCTTCAATATCGTAATATTCGTTGAAGCCAACTATATCTCTTAAGTCTGAAAATTTAGAAATATTTTTATTATAAACTTTATTTTTCATATTATTCAAGCATTCTTGCATCGTTTTTACTGATGCACTCATTAGGGTTAGAGGCATTACAGCAATTTTATAACCAATTTCCTCTATTTCATTAATTTCTAATAATGGGGTTTCACCATCTTCGATTAAATTTAACATGTGATGACCTGGAACTTCTTTAATAATTCTTTTCATATCTTCTTTATTTTTAACAGCTTCAATAAATAAAATATCAACACCAAGTTTTGAAAATGATTGCATTCTTTTAATTGCATCATCTAATCCTCTAGTTGCTATGGCATCAGTTCTTGCCATTATTAAGATATCTTTATTTCCATACTCTCTTGCATCCACTGCAGCTTTAATTCTTGAGTTAGCTTCATCAAGATCGACAACATCTTTTCCCTTTGTGTGACCACATTTTTTTGGCCACTTTTGGTCTTCAATCATCACACCAGCTGCTCCTGCGTCCGCATACCCTCTTACAGTTCTAAATACGTTCACTGAATTTCCATATCCAGTATCCCCATCAAATATTATTGGAATTGATGTAGCATTACATATATTTCTTACTTGTTCTGCCATTTCAGAAAAAGAAATTAAACCTGTGTCAGGCATACCAAGTTTTGTTGATGAAACACTGAAGCCAGACATAAACCCAACTTTCAAACCTTCTCTTTCAATTAATTTTGCTGATAACGCATCAAAGCAACCAGGCATTACAATTATTTCTGGTCCATTTAATAATTTTCTTAGTTGTTCTGCTTTATCTTTTGATTTTATTTTTGAAAACATAATTATAATTTAAAAGGTATATATAATGCCAGGTCAGGGAATAAGTAAATAACAAATACTGTAAATAACATTATAATGACAAAAGGTATCACACCTTTAGCTATTTCTGACATTTTTGCTTTACCAATAGCTTGCAGAACATAAATATTTAGTCCTACGGGAGGAGTAATTAATGCACACTCAATCATTAATGTAAAAATTATTCCAAACCAAATCAAATCAATATTCATTGCAGCGATTGAAATCGAAAATATAGGCATCATAATTAAAATTAATGAAAGAGTTTCCATTATAAATCCTAAGATTAACAAAGTAATACAAACAACAAGTATAAACAAACCAGTCTCATTAATATTAGTAACTATGAAAGATGATAAATCTTGAGGAATTCTATAAAGAGAAATTGCTTTACCAAAAACCTTTGCTCCTGCAATAATTATAAATATTGTAACTGTAGTCTTCATTGTCTCCAGACCTGCTTCGATAAAACCTTTAAAATCTAATCTTTTTTTAGCCACAACATAGATAAATGATATTAAAAAACCAATACCACCAGCTTCTGTTGGTGTATAAATTCCAGCATAAATTCCACCCAACATGATGAAGGCCATTAATAATATTGGTAAACCTCTTTTTGTGTATTTAATTTTTTCTTCTAAAGTGCTGGATACATTTTGAACTTCTTTATTAAAAAATTTTACGTAAAAAACTGAAAATATAATAAAAAATAAAGCTAAAACTATTCCAGGCCCAATTCCTGCAAGAAACATACTTAGTACCGACTCTTCCACAACAAATGCATATACAATCATTGGAATTGATGGAGGAATTAAAATCCCTAAAGTTCCACCCGCTGCCAAAATACCTAAAGTAAAGTTTCTATGATAACCTCTATTAATCATTGCAGGAAATGCTACGGTTGAGATTGTTGCAGCAGTAGCCACTGATGATCCAGATATAGCAGCAAAAATACTGCAAGAAACTATAGTTGCTATTGCCAAACCGCCTGGAAAATTTCCAACCCAGCTTTGAGCAAAATTAAAAAGATCTTCTCCAACACCTGCTTTTAACAATATATTAGACATCATCAAAAACATCGGAACGGCTAATAAAATAAAGTTATCTGCCACACTGTAAAAAGTTTGTGGGATCATTAAAGGAGAAATATCTCCAAATAACATTAAACCCAATCCTATAGAACCTAAACCAAATGCTATTGGCACTCCTAAAAAAAGTACAAAAAATAACAAAAATAAGATTATTGCTACTGTCATTTAATTATATCTTTGATGTATTTAGGTACTTCGAAAAGCACTCTTAATACCAAAAATGCAAAACATAATGGTATTGCAAATTCTGTAAGAAAGGATGGAACATCTAAAATTGTAGAGCTTGTTCTTCCAACTTTAAGAGAGTCATAAGCAATTAACCATCCATAATAAAGTACAAATCCACTAAAAATTAAAATAAAAATTGCACTTATTAAATCTAATATCTTTTTTCCTTTATCTCCTACTTTGTCATATATAACTGTTATTCTGATAAAATCATTTTTGTGAAAAGTATAAGTTAAGGCTAAATAAGTAGCCCAAATTTGTAAAAATCGAGAAATTTCATTTACCCAGATAGTAGGTGAGTTAAATATGTATCTCATTATAACTTCATAAGAAACTATAAAGCCTATCATAATAAACAACGCTGAAGCTAAATAGCCAGAATATTTTACAATTTTGTCGTAGGTATTCATTTGAAAACCCCGCACTTACGTGCGGGGTATTTATATGATTTAAAGTTTGTTTGCAGCTTTTACAAGTTGATCACCAACTCCACCAGCTCCACCTGTTCTTGAAATATAATCATCAATAACAGATGATGATGCTTTTTTAAGAGCAGAAACTTCAGAACTACTTAGGTTTACAATGTTCATTCCATTTGCTTTTGCTTCTTTGTAAGCGCCAGCCTCGATGTTAGCCATGTCATCTCTAACAGCTTTTTCAGCTACTTTTGATGCTTCAGCTATAGCGTCTCTTTGTTTTTGAGTTAATGAGCTTAGCCATTTATCATTAGCAACAACAACGAATTCGATATCGCCATGATTTGTAACTGTTAAAGTATCCATTACTTGATATAATTTTCTAGATTTTACACCAGATACACCAGTCATACCTGCATCAACTGTATTTCTTTGGTAAGCTAAATATTGCTCAGATCCAGATATTAATGCTGGTTTACCGCCTAAAGAACTTACAAAAGCTCCAAGTGTTTTTCCAAATACTCTAATTTTTTTATCTTTAAAGTCAGCCGGAGTTTTCATCGGACCACCATTAGATAACATTATTGCTGATCCATAAGCTTGATAATAAAGTGGAACTGCTCCAGTCTTTGCTATTGCAGGATCAAGAATAGCTCTTATCTCAGATCCAGCTTGAGTTGCTTTTCTTACTTTTTGTTCTGAATCAAACAAGAATGGAAGATAGAAAACATCTACTTCAGGATTAGTTCCTGCAAATCTTGTTATAGATGCAACACCAGCTTCTATTGCTCCTGAACCTACGGCTTGTGGAACTTCTTTATCTTTATAAAGTTGTGCAGAGTCGTAAATCTCCACTTTAATGTCTGATCTAGATTCTAATTCTTTTTTAAATACCAAAAGATTCTGACCCAAGTGAGCCTTTAATGGTAATTGAAGTGTAATTCTCATTTTTGTTTCTGCCAAACTTGCGCTGGCAAAAGAAACAAAAATTAGAGAAAATATTATTCTTTTAAAGATTTTCATGTTATTTCCTTCTTTTTTGTTTAATCACACTATTTAAGTCGACTTTAAAATTAAATACAATATTAATAATCATCAATGAATTGGATAATTGTAGCTATTTCTGGGGCTTTTTTTCAAAATCTTAGATCAACCTTACAGAAAAAACTTAATCAAAAAGTGTCAACTATTGCATCTACTTATGTAAGATTTGCTTTTGCATTACCATTTGTGACAATTTTATTTTTTTTGTATTTTCAAGACTTAAATGTAATTCCTGAAATTCTAATTCAAAAAAAATTTATATTTAACGTATTATTAGGTTCAATATTTCAAATAATTTTTACATTTATTTTACTTTACCTATTTAGATTTGCTAATTTTGTTGTTGGAACTTCTTTAAGCAAAACTGAAGTTATTCAGGTTGCAATTTTTGAATATTTGATAATAGGGGACAAATTAAATAAATTTGGAATAACAGGAATTATTGTGTCAACAATTGGAGTAATTATACTATCGATTAAAGACTTAAGTTTATTTCTAAAAAACTTATTTTCAAAAACCACTTTAATCGGTTTATCCGCAGGGTTATTTTTAGGTGTAAGCGTTGTATACTTTAGAGCAGCAGCATTAACATTGGAAAATTTTAGTAGTAACTTTGAAAAAGCTATAGCAACACTCTTTTTTGGTCTAGTTATACAAACAACATTAATTACTATCTATTTAATTATATTTGAAAAATCACAGTTTAAAAAGTTATATGAAAACAAGTATGAATGTTTGATAGCAGGTTTTGCTGGTTTTCTAGCAACATTATCTTGGTTTTATGCCTTTACGTTAATACAGTCATCATTTGTAAGAGCTGTCGGCCAAATAGAATTATTGTTCAGCTACATATCCTCAAAGTATATGTTTAAAGAAAAAGTAAAAATTACTGAAATTTTAGGGATAATTATATTTGTAGTAGGTGTACTAATTTTATTATTAAATAAGAGCTAATTAATTCTTCCAAGATAATTAACCATTACAACGCCAATAATAATTAAAAAAATCCCAATTAAACCGTATATATTTGGTATCTGGTTATATTTAATCATCCCGAAGACTAATATAGCAGCTACTGTTGTCCCACTATAAGTAGCATAAGTAAAACCTACTGGTATCATAGACATTGCTTTTGCAAGTCCATACATAGTTATACACATAAAAGCTATTGATAATATCGTTGGGGTTAATTTTGAAAATCCATCTGAAATTTTAGCAAAACTATTTGCAGCAATTCCTGTTGATATAGCTAATACTAAATAAATATAACCAGATAATGGTTTCATTTATTTGTTCCTAATAAGTTAACTATTAAGACACCCGATATAATTAAAATCAATCCAATTATTGTATAAAAATTTGGTACTTGATTAAATTTTATAAAACCAACAGCAGCTGTTGCAATTATACATAAGCCTGCAAAAGAGGCATATGTTATTCCAACTGGTATACTTTTCATAACTAAAGACAAAGTATACATGCATCCAACAATTGTTACTGCTGTAATTATGCTAGGTATTAATAATGTAAAACCTTGAGCACTTTTAGCAAAACTATTTGAAGCTGTTCCAAGAATTACTGCGATTAATAAAATTATATAAGCAGTTATATTATTCATTTGCCTTCGACCATTTGATTGCATCTTCCATTCTATCATCTCCCCAGAATATTTCATTTTTTACAATAAATGACGGACTTCCAAATATTTTATTTTTTCTAGCCTTTTCTGTATTTGATAAATAAATATTATTAACTTCCTCAGAGCTTGCCTCTGAAACAATCTTTTCTTTATCTAAGCTTAGTTTTTCGCAGATTTCACTCAAGTTGGGTTCAACAGCAGGCTCTTTTCCTTCTTGAAACCATCGTTTATACGTAAGCTGAACGTAATCTACACCCCAATTATTTTTTAAACCTAATATTGCAATTTTATTAGCTAAATCAAATTCTGTTAAAGGGTAAGGGACTGGTGTTTTAGCAAAAAATCCATAATTTTTTGCTCGTCTTTCTATGTCTCTCCACATGTAATCTACTTTATTTTTTTTTTCTTTAGGAAAGGGAACATTGTTCATTTCTTTCATTATTGCTCTCACACTAAAAGGAGTCCAGTTAAACTTAATTTGATGTTGTTTTTCTGCTTCTAGTGCTCGAGTAACCGAAAGATAAGTATAAGTACTTCCAATAGAAAAATAAAAATCTATGTTGTTCACTTATTTTGGCATTGGCGTTGCGCCAGTTTCTAAACTAATCATTTTGCCATCTTTGTATTTGTAGACTGCCATAACTGCTTCTACATTACCATCATCAAATGTTACAAACGCATGGTGAACACCAACTTCATCATTTTCATAAACAATTCTATTTTTATCTTGTTTGATATCACCACTCATTGCCCATTTGATAACATCACTTTTAGTTAAAACACTCCCCGATTTATGCATTGTGAATTTAAAATCATCATGCAAAAGTTCATTCATTGCTGCTTCATCTTTATTTTTAATTGCAGCACTATATTTTTCTAATATTGACATTTTTTTTCTCCTTTATGCTCCTTTAATTATTAATGTATTTGATACAGTATTATCTAATCTAATCTGTCTGATAGGTTTATATATTTCTGAATTGTACCACTCAAAAACTTTTTCATAAGATGGGAATTTAATTACAACAGTTCTTGGATATTTCCACTCACCTTCAATGACTTCATTTTCGCCACCTCTTATAATGTATTCGCCACCAAACATTTGAGCAGTTGGAGGAGCTTTTTCCAAATACTCTTTGTAATTTTCAGGATTTAACACATTAATATTTAATATGATATATCCTGAAGGCATTACAAACCTTATTACAAAAATTATTACATATCTACTTTATTTAATTCGTAGACACTGTAACTCTCCATAACTTCTTTCATAACAGGAGCTGATACTGGATTGCTTCCATCTATAAACGCTTTTAGAGCAGCTTTATCGGTCACAAAAATTTTAAACATTACTGTTTTTTTGTCAGGTGCAACTGTTCCAATTGTTTTTGATACATTTGCAACTTTCGATCTCTCTGCCATACCAGCATCCGATTGCATAAAGCCCATAAACTTTTCTAGCATCCCTTCTTTAAGGTGAGCTACGACTAATGTTTCTGTTTCCATAATTTATCCTTTCTTTATATTAATTGTTTATCCACTAAAATTTTCCATAAAATCTTCATGCATTGGTGTAACCTTTGCTGAATCTAAATCCACACCTGCTTCAGCTCTTGCTGCATGAAGTTCTTTGTCATTTTTAAATGCTTCAAAACCTTGCATGGTTGCATACTTAACGATTACAGTAAATTTTGAAGGGTCTTCTTTAGATACACCCGCAAAAATAATAGTAGCACCAAATCCTTTAATTTTTTCAGCATTCGCCTTTACCATATTCATCCAAGATGAAAATGATTTTATATTTTCTTCTATTTTTATGATCATTTCTTTTTCCTTTTTATTTTACCGGTGTCATAATTTTCTGTCCTTCGACACCAATTGCAACTACAATCGCTTTAACTGGAACATTTCCAATATTTTTCGACTCGTGTACAATTCCAACATCTTCAACAAATGCATCACCAGCTTTGAATACTTGGGTTTTTCCTTCATGAATTAATTCAATTTCACCTTGCTGAATCATTATTAGAACTGGAAATGAGTGCGTATGAGGAGTTACTGGAGCTCCTACAGGTACAGTAAATTCAAAAGCTGTTATCTTTGCTTTTCCAGTAGGGTATACAATATCATTTCCCATTCCTGTTTGACTTGTTGATATAATTCTCTTTACATGGCTATCTGCGTAAACATTAGCTGTAAATAAACTTAAAATTAAAATAAAATATAATTTTTTCATAAACTCTTACTTCTTAATTGCATTGAACATGCTTAGTGTGTCATCAAACGCAATAAATAATGTCAGTTTACCATCATCGCCTACTTCAAAATAATGACCAAAAATAGTATCCATGCCATCTGCCTTAGCAGTTGCTTTAACAAACACTTTATTCCCCTCACTAATCATCATATCAGGGGTTACTGAAAAATTACTCCAAAGATTTGGAACTTGCATCATGGTTTTCATATATGCCTCTTTGCCTTTATGAGTTCCTGACATTGGATGCTTATCCCCAGGATAAATCCAAGTGATATCATCATGTACCATTTCCATAAATCCCTCCATATCTCCTTTGCCAAAAAGTTCATATCCTTTTTTAACTACTTCTTTTGCGTCCATAAAATTTCCTTAATTTTTTAATTATTATTATTTATTGTAAGTTAAAAATGTAATGGTTTTATTACAGTGCTGATATGCGTTATTATATCCAATCGGGATAAGGCAAACCTTTTTCAATTAAAAAAGGTTTATTAAACATCTTTGAGTTGTATCTGTCTGATTTGTCGCAAAGAATAGTGACAATAGTTTTTCCTGGTCCTAATTTTTTACCCAATCTTATTGCGCCTGCAATATTTACTCCACAACTTGTTCCAAGACTTAAACCTTCATTTTTGATTAAATCATATAGTATTGGCAAAGACTCTTTATCTTCAATTGAAAAGGCTCCATCTATTTTTGCTTCTGCAAAATTAGCAGTTACTCTGCTGGATCCAATGCCTTCAGTTATTGATCCACCTTCAGCTTTTAACTCACCGTTTTCAATGTGATTGTAAAGAGAGGATCCCTTTGGATCTGATAGATAAATTTTTACATCTTTATTTTTTTCTTTTAAAAAACTACTTACTCCACCAATTGTTCCCCCAGTTCCAGAAGAACATACAAATCCATCAACTTTACCTTCAGTTTGTTCCCATATCTCAGGACCCGTTGTATTATAGTGACCTTTTGAGTTTGCTGTATTATCAAATTGATTTGCCCAAACAACTCCGTGATTATTTGAACTTTTTAGGTCTTCAGCCATTCTAGCAGCAACTTTAACAAAGTTATTTTCATCTTTATAAGGTTTTGGTGGAACTAATTTTAAATCTGCACCAATATTTCTTAATGTATCTTTTTTTTCTTGAGTTTGATTATCATTCATTACAATAATCGTTTTGTAACCAAGTGAATTTCCAATAAGGCATAAACCAATGCCAGTGTTTCCTGCAGTTCCTTCTACAATTATTCCACCTTTAGATATTAATTTTTTTTGTTCAGCATCCCTTATTAAAGCAAGTGCTGCTCTGTCTTTTACAGATCCTCCTGGATTTAAATATTCGGCTTTACCATAAATGTTACAGCCAGTTATTTCAGATGCAGCTTTCAGTTTTATTAAAGGAGTATTTCCAATTGATTGGATAAAATCATCCTTGTAATTTTTCATTATTCTTTTTCCTCATTGCCATTTGTAACAGCATAAGGTTTAAATTCTTCAGTTGCTGTTCCAACATTCTTAGCAGGTATTCCTACCATAACAGCATTTTCAGGAACATTTTTTGTTACAACTGCATTAGCACCAATTCTTGCATTTTTCCCTACAACTACAGGCCCCAAAATTTGTGCCCCTGAACCAACAACAACATTATCATGAAGAGTAGGGTGTCTTTTAATTTCTCTTTGATCATTGGAATTTATGCTTGGAGATATTCCACCTAAAGTAACCATATGATAAATTGTTACGTTATCTGCAATGTCAGATGTTTCACCTATAACGACGCCCATACCGTGATCAATAAATAAATTTTTACCTATCTTAGCTCTTGGATGAATTTCAATACCAGTTAAAAATCTTGAAAATTGAGAAATTATTCTTGCGATAAGATCGAATTTTGCAGTAGCAAAAAAATTTGCAATTCTGTGAAAAAATACAGCCTTAACGCCAGGGTACGTTAATATTACACTTAACTTAGATCTTGCCGCTGGATCCCTATCAATAATTGATTGCAAATAGTCATTCATAGACTGCCTATATAGTTATTAATGTTGAAATTTAAAGTTAATTAATATTGTCTAAAGTAAGCCCTTTTACATTAGCAGGCACTGCGACATCCATCATTTTTGGATTTGCAAGATTTAGATTATTCATTATGTCTGCGTATTCTTCTTTTGAACTTACTTGTAATCTTGGATTATTATTTTTTTCATTTTCGATAGTGGAAAATTTCTTGCCATTATAATCATGAGCTGGAAATACGAGAGTTTTTTCGGGTAATTTTAATAATTTATTAAATATAGAATCATAAGCATCGTAAGCATTACCATTTTGAAAATCTGTTCTACCACTTCCATTTATTAAAAGTGTATCTCCAGTAAAAACTCTATCATTCATCAAAAAACTATAAGAGCAGTCAGTATGACCAGGAGTATAAATTGCTTGAAGTTCAACTTCTTCAACTTTAATTTTTTCACCATCTTTAATTCTTAGATCTATCACTTCTGATTTAGATTTTTCTCCCATAACTCTTATACAGTTTGTTCTTTTATTTAATTCATTTAATGCTGAGATGTGATCAGCATGAATGTGAGTATCAATTACTTTTACAAGTTTAAGATCTAAATTATTTAATATAGTTGAATACTCATCAGAATGTTCAATGACTGGATCAATTATTAATGCTTCTCTACCTTCACCACTTGCAATTATATAAGTGTATGTAGAAGATTTTTGATCGAAAAGTTGTTCAAATATCATAAATACTTAACTTTATAAAAGTTTGCTTAGTAAAACAATCTTTCATATAATATTTTTTTTATAAGGAGGAGACAATGTTAAAAATAAATAGTATGTGTCCTGATTTTCAAGCTAAAACAACTGAAGGAGATATTTCTTTTCACGAATGGTTAGGTGATAGTTGGGGAGTTATTTTTTCACACCCTAAAGATTTTACACCAGTTTGTACTACAGAACTTGGTGCTTTAGGATTAATGAAAGATGAATTCGATAAAAGAAATGTCAAAGTAATTGGTTTAAGCGTTGATGGGGTAGAGGATCATAAAAAATGGCTAGATGATATTAAAGATGTATCTGGTACAAAACCAAATTATCCAATTATTGCTGATGAAGATTTAAAAGTAGCAAAATTGTTTAATATGTTGGAGGGTGATGCCGGCACAACGTCAATGGGTAGAACTGCAGTTGATAATGAAACTGTAAGAACTATTTTTGTAATCAGACCTGATAAGAGAATTGGATTATATCTTACATATCCTATGGCAACTGGAAGAAACTTTTTAGAGATTTTGCGTGCAATAGACTCTATGCAGCTAACAGCTAAACATAAAGTAGCTACTCCTGCTAATTGGAAAAAGGGAGAGGATGTTGTTATTTTGCCAGCGATTAAAGATGATGAAGCTAAAAAAATATATCCAGATGGATGGGAAACTGTAAAACCTTATCTAAGAAAGGTTCCAGATCCTTCTAAGTAAATTGGATAAAAATATTTTAAACCGACAATCTCAGCATTGGGAAACTAATTTCTCAAATAAGCCTGAGATGTTTGGTTTAGAACCAAGTTTACCTGCAAAAAAAGCTTTAAATATTTTCAAAGAAAATAATTATTCTAAAATTGTTGAGCTAGGAGCAGGTCTAGGAAGAGATAGCATTTACTTTGGAAAGAATTCGATAAATGTGACAGCATTAGACTATAGTGAAAATGGAATTAAAATTATCAATGAAAAAATAAAAAAAGAAAATTTAACATCTTCAATTTCAACATTAAAATTTGACATAAGAGAAGACTTACCATTTGAAACTAATTCAGTTGACGCTTGTTATTCACATATGCTTTATTGCATGGCTTTAACCCAGAAAGATTTGGACAAACTTAATAGCGAAATTCATAGAATTTTAAAACCTGGAGGATTAAATATTTACACAGTCAGAAATACTGATGATGGAGACTATAAAAAAGGAATTCATAGAGGAGAAGATCTATACGAAATAGATGGTTTTATTATTCATTTTTTTTCTAAAGATAAAATACTGAATTTAACAAATGGATTTAAAAACTTAAATATTGAGTATTTTGAAGAAGGATCATTTCCAAGAAAATTATATTTTATTTGTAATAAAAAAAATTGAATTTACTTTAAATTTTTATATTTTTTCATGCAAACTTGAGCTAACAAAAGATTTGGATCAACAAATATTTTAGAGTCTTTTGCTTTTTTAAATGATTTGTATGAAAAAATAGCTATTGGTAGTTCAGTACAACCAAGAATTATTTTTTTACATTTTTTTTTCATTAAAAATTTAACTGCTGGTCTTAAAGCTTTTTCAGCATCTTTTACTTTACCTTTTTTTACATATTTAATAGCAGTATTTACTGAACTTTTTTGCAATCTTTCACTTGGACTTATCAAATTATAATTTTTTTCAAAATACTTATGATAGATTTTTGTGTCTAAAGTAGCTTCAGTGCTTAATAATCCAATAGTTGAATTTTTCTTAAATTGTTTTTGTGTATTTAAATATACCTCTTTTGGCATACTTAGAAATGGCACGTTTATTTTTTTTTGAATATCTTCATGCCAGTAATGTGCTGTGTTACAAGGCATTACAATAAACTTGCATTTATTTTTTTCCAGCATTCGACAACCAGCAATTAATTCTTTTAAAACATTTTTGTATTGCTTTAAATTCTCTGCTCTTCGCGGTGTATTTGATTTATTATAAAGGACAAACATTGGATATTTTTGATCTAATTTTCCTCTGTTTAATTTTGCTAGCTTGTCACAAAAGTCTAAGCCCGCTTGAGTTCCCATGCCACCTAATATTCCAATCATAATTTAAATAATATCTTCTATATTAAAATTCAAAACATCTATATAGATATTTAAATAACAGCATAAATATATTATTGCTAAATATGAACAGAAATTTATCCTTGCTTACGTTAAGTCAGATATTTGGTTTTACTACAGCAACAATAACTGTATTTCTTAGCGGAATAGTTGGTTCTCAAATTAGCTCAAATCAATCTTTATCAACCTTACCAACTGCTTTATTCGTAGTTGGAACAGCAAGTTTTACTGTCTTAGCTGCAAATATTATGAGTAAAATTGGAAGAAGAAATGGTTTTGTATTTGCGGCTATCGGAAGTTCTTGTTCAGCACTACTTGCTGCTTTTGCTATCAGTCAGAAAAGTTTTAATTTATTTTGTTTATCTTGCTTAATTCTTGGAATGGGCGCTGCATTTAATCATCAATATAGATTTGCAGCAGCTGAAAGTGTTGAAAAAGAAAAAATACCAAAAGCAGTTTCTACTCTTCTGTTGGCAGGAATTGTTTCTGCATTTTTAGGTATAACTCTTGCAAATTACACTAAAGATTTAATTCAAGATCAATTGTATGTTGGTTCTTATCTTTTGCTATCTTTACTATCTTTTATGCCTGGAGTTTTTTTATTTTTTTTTAAAAATGTAGAAAATGTTCAGGAGGATAGTCTAAAGGAAGGAAATGTAAGAAATCTAAAATCTATAGTATTACAACCAAGATTTTTACAAGCAATTACTGCAGCTGCTTTTGCTTATGCAGTAATGTCATTTTTAATGACAGCAACTCCTTTAAGTATGCATGTTATGGAAAATATGAGCTTAAAAGAAACTGGTGTGGTTTTACAATTTCATGTGGTTGCAATGTTTTTACCTTCGCTAATAACAGGTAATTTAATAAAAAAATATGGACACAGTGCAATAATTTATGGTGGAGTTTTATTTTTTTTTATTACAGTTCTTTTAAGTTTATTTGAACAGACATATCTTAATTATATGCTCTCATTAATTTTTTTAGGTCTCGGTTGGAATTTTTTATTTATATCAGGTACCAGCTTAGTGGTTTTGACTTACAACAAAGAAGAAAAATTTAAAGTGCAAGGGATAAATGACTTAATTGTTTTTTCAACTATGGCTTTGGCCAGTTTATCTGCTGGAATTTTACTAAATTCTATTGGATGGAAAATAATGAATATTATTTGTATACCTTTTTTAATATTAATTATTTTAGTAAGTTTTGTTGCTGATAAAAAATCAGTTTCTTAAACATGTCTTTCCTTTTTTTAGGTTTTTTGACGGGCTTAACATTAATTTTTGCAATAGGACCTCAAAATGTTTTTGTAATAGAGCAAGGACTAAAGAAACAATATATATTTTTAGTTTGCTTAGTCTGTGCATTATCTGATTTGATTTTAATTTTCTTAGGTATCTTTTTATTTAATTATTTTTCTAATTATTTTAATAATGTAGTGGAGCTGATTTTAAATATACTTTTAATTATTTTTTTATCTTTTTTTATTTATGGAAAAATTAAAGAAATATTTAAATTTAAATCTTTAGAATTCAAAAATAATGTCGTAGCGCAGAGCTCATTTAATATCTTTATTAAGACCTTAGGTTTTACATATTTAAATCCTCACGTATATTCTGATACAGTATTTTTTTTAGGAAATTTCTCAAAATCCTTTAATATTGAAAACAAAATTTACTTTGGAATAGGCGCTTCTATAGCTTCTTTTTTATTTTTCTTTTCTTTAGGATACTTATCTAAGATTTTTTCAGACAAATTAAATAATAGAAGCTTTTGGAAATACATAAATATTTTTATTATAATATTTATGTCAGGTATAGTTTTTTACATTATTAGAGATATTATTTATTAAAGATTTTTTTTGATAATTTATTAACCTTTAGATGGTTCCCATCAAATCCGTATTGAGTGTGATATTTTCCAGGAAATGCAACACATTTTATATCTGCACTTAAAGCAGAATTTAAACTTTCTTCTGTATCTTCAATTGCCACACATTCGTCTGAGTTAATATTCAAGTATTTTAAAGCATAATTATAAATATCGGGATATGGTTTTTCTCTTAATATGAATTCATTATTGCCGATAAAATCAAAATCTTTTTTTTCAATTCTTCCTCTTAACGAGTTAAAAATAGAATTGATATTGTTACTCGTTGTTGAGCTAGCAAGCCCAATTTTTATTTTGTTCTTTTTGCAAAATTGAATTATTTCTTTTACACCGTCTCTAGGCTCAACTTTGTGTTTGTTTAAATATTCATTAAAAATTTTGGTTTTTAAATTTCTTATTTTTTTTCCGTCTATTTCAACACTAGTATCTTTTGCGTAATCATTGATTCTCGTAGTTCCACCTGATTTTGACAGTAGTTTTCTGTATATATCTTCATCCCAAAACCAGTCTAATCCACTTATTTTAAAAGCTTCATTAAATGCATCTCTTTGAAGATCTGATGTCTCAGCTAAAGTTCCAATAGAACCAAATAAAACAGCTTTGTAACTCATTATCCCTTCACAGCACCAGCTGTTAATCCACTGATGACTTGTCTTTGGAAAAACATAACTAACATAAATAAAGGAGCAGTAGCTGAAACAACTGCTGAAACAGCCCACATCAAATTACCTTCATGTTGATTTGTTCCAAGATAACTTTGAATTTTGGGTACCATAGTATGATTTTCCTGATTTAATAAAAGAGCTGTCACTGTAAAATCATTATACGCAAGCATTAAACTAAATAATCCAGCTGTTATTACTCCAGGCCACATAACTGGCATAATGATATGTCTAAATGCTTGAAAATAAGAACAGCCATCAATTAAAGCACTTTCATCAAGTTCTTTAGGAACAGTTTTAAAAAATGAATACAATAACCACAAAGTAAATGGTTGATTTATTGCAACAAGGACAACGATGGTCGTCGGTAGTATTCCCCAAATTTGTAATTGAAAAAACGGAAATAAATAACCAGAGACTAATGTAATATGAGGCATTGCTCTAAAAATTAATGCTGCAATTAAAATCCAAAATGCATAATTTCTTGTAGATCTAGATAAAGCATAAGCTCCTAAAGTCCCGAGGAACAGAGAAATGGTTACAACAAAAAATGTAACTATAACTGTATTCCTTGATGCCTTCCAAAACTCTCCTTCAGTCCAAGCTTGACTATAAGCATCTGTTGTAAACTTTCCTCCAGTTTCTAACAATGTATTGAATGCTGTGATAGCGTACCACCAGTCAGCTCTTGAAAAAAAGTCAGCTCTTACCTTAAATGACCCCCAGAAAGTCCAAATAAAAGGAAAGCATGCAACCAAAAGCCAAACTATTATAAAGGTTGTATTAAAAATTTTTAAAGCATTTGATCTTTTATCAAGTCCGTATTCCATTTATCTCGCTGTCCTAAATTCCTTCCATGTTCTTATTAAAACTGGTGCTAAAAGTATGGCTATCCCAACAATCGTCATCATCGAGGTGGCTGCGGCCGAACCAAATAATATTACTTCCTCATTAACGAGGTTATCATAAATTAACCAAGATAAAGATTGAGCACTTCCTTCAGCACTGAAACCAATTATAGGCTCAAAAACTCTAAAATTATCCATCAATGAAATAAGAGCAACAAATGTAACTACAGGATAAATATGAGGCAAAACAATATGTCTTACTCTCTGCCATCTTGATGCTCCATCAATAATAGCTGCTTCAACAGGTTCTTGAGGAACAGTTTGTAAAGCTGCATAAAATACTACAAAAGCAAATGGTGAATGGTGCCAAATTCCATAAATTATTATAGTTATCCAAGTAAGAGTTTTTGAGGATTTTAACGATAAATAAGGGTCATCCATTAACATCTGCAAATTTGCACCAATAATTCCTTCTGCATCTATCATCCAAAATAAAACTAAAGAACCTACCAATGGGGTAACAATCATCGGCAATATGGTTCCAAATATTAATGGTCCTCTAATTCTTCTAGTTACTGCATTAAGACTTAAAGCAATTATAAAACCTAAAAGTAAGACGTTAGGCGTCACAAACAAGCAATAGGTTAAAGTAAAAATTAGAGCCTTGTAAAAGGGTAGGTTGGTAACTTGATCTACAAATTCCCCAAAACTATTTGTTTCATTCCAAAATTTTCCAATTTCTTCTATTGCAAGATGATTTCTATCTACATAAGTCCCAAATCCATTGAATTTTCCTAAAGGCTTTTCTTCACGAATTTTTGAAGTTTTTTCTTGGTCAACAACTATAGAAACTGTACATCCAAAAGGATCACATTTTTTTACTTCCTTAACAACTTGGTCGTGCTGCGCATAAAATGATTGTATCCCTGTTGAAATAATAGGAAGACCTATAAATAAAATCATTGCCAATCCAGTTGGCAAGAAAAACCAAAAAAAAGTTTTGTTAGGCATTAATGTAATAAGTGGGGATTTTCATCCCCACTTAAAATTTATTGATTATAGAAAGCCTTGTTCTTTTGCTTTACTCATGTAAGCTGCTTCCACATCTTTTAAAGCTTGTTCTGCTGACTCTTTACCTTGTAAAAATTCAACAATCTCACTTCCTAATGCACCATGCATTAAACCCATTTGTGGTAACATTGGATATGGTTTAGCTTTCATTTTAACAGCTTCGATAACTCCAATTGATTTTGGTCCAGGCTTAAAACCTTCAATTAACCAAACAGCTTGATCCGCTGCATCTGCAACCATCTTTTTGTTAGCAGCTGCGTGTGCCAAAGCTCTAAATGTTGCTTCAGCATCAGCGTCAGATCTATTTTTTGCTAACGTGAAACCATCCCACCATAAAGTCGCTGCTGGTATGTTTCCTCCAGCAACCGTTGCTGGTCCAGTTAATTTAGTTGCAGCTGTAATTTTTGCATCACCATCATCATCAAGCAATGTTCCTGATCTTGATGCCCAAAGAGTCATTAATGCAACATTTCCAGATTCCCATTCAACTTTAATAGCTTCACTATCGTGAGTTAAATAATCTGGGTTACTTAAACCTGCCAATTTTTTTAGCATATTTAATGTTGCCACACCTTTTGCATTGTTAATGCTTGGTTGAGCAGTTCCTGCTTTAAAGAATTCTCCTCCATGTCCAATGTACATGTTAACGAATTCTTCTGCTAAATTCCAACCAGCTTTGTATGCTGCTGCGTAAGGATATTGCATTTTACCAGATGCTCTTATTTTTTCTGATGCCGCAACAACTTCCTCATATGTTTTAGGAACAGCTATACCCAATTCTTTTAAAACATCTTCCCTGTAATATAAGTGCTGAGTATTTGCCATAAAAGCAACTGCCATTATTTTTCCATCAATTGTTATCAATTGAGAGTCTTGTATTCCTTTTCCATATTTCTTAACAAGATCATCAAGTGGTCTAATTAAGTCTTGGTTCATCAAAGGAACTATAGAGCTATTTGCTGCAATTCTTGCAGAAAACTCTGATGGATTTGCAGTTAGAGCTGGCACAGCAATTTTATTGTGCTCAGATGAGTGTGTGACTTTAAAATCCGCACTTCCTTTACATCCTTTAGCTGTTTCCACGAAAGTTCTTAAAGCTGGAAAATCATTAGCTAAAATATTTATTGATCCACTCTTAATGTTACAATCTGCGTAAGCAGAAGTTCCAAAAAGAAGAAACAATAAAGATATTAATATTTTTTTCATATTTGTTTCCCTCATTAAATTTAAATTTATGGGTGAAAGGATATATATTCCTTAGGGAATTTAAAAGTAGTTTTTAAATCGCATTTGACGCAAGCTCTGCACCTGCGACCAAAGATTCAAATTTCTTGTAAACAATATTTTCATCAACATTTCCAAAGCCCGCAAAAGTACTAAATCCACAATCACTTCCAGCCATCAATTGATCTTTATCAATTACTTTTGAATACTGAATTATTCTATTTTTTACTAACTCTTCATGCTCTATGAAGTTTGAGGTTGAGTCTATTACACCAGGAACTATTACTTTGTCATTAGGAAGTTTAATATTCTCAAAAACCTGCCATTCATGAGCATGTCTTGGGTTCGAGGCTTCAATTAAATAAGTTTGGATATTTGCTTTTAAAGCAATAGGTAATATTTTTTCTAATCCAATATCGTGAATATGTGGTCCTTCATAATTTCCCCAGCAGATATGCATTCTCAACTTAGAGGCATCGATATCTTTGATTGCTTCATTAAGACATTCGATTTGTTTTTCAGCTCTTACTAAAAATTCTTCATCTGATACATTTTTAAAAGTCATATGTCTTGCAAGTGCAAGATCTGGGCAATCAATTTGCAATAATAAATCATTTTTTGTTATTTCATCGTATTCAGTTTTCATCATTTTTGATAATTCCTCTAAATACTTATCGTCATTTTTATAGAATTTGTTTGGAAGGAAATTTGAAATTACTCCTGGTGATGCAGAGTTTATAAATCCTTGAGAATGGTTATTTTTTTTTAATGCAGATTTTAAATTACTGATATCTTTAGTAAGAGACTTAGTATCTTTGATTTTTAAATCAGCAGTACAACATGGTCTTGTATAAGTAGGTGTGCCTCCTGATTTTGCAATTTTTTCTTTATATGATGGAAAATCATCTAAGTCTTTAGGAGCTCTTCTCTCGCTTTGACCACTAAAGCCATGTAATCGATCCTTGACGTAGGTAGCGTAACTTATTTTTGACATTTCACCATCACTTATAATGTCAATTCCGATATCAATTTGTTTTTTTACAATTCTGTTTACGTCTTCTTCAATTATCTTATCAAGTTCTCCTTGATCAAATAATTCATTTTTATCTTTTTTAAAAAGTATCTCAGATAGCTTTTTTGATCTTGGTAGACTTCCAACATGTGTGGTTTTAATTTTATACATAGTTTTTACATTAATATTTGTTTCCAAATAGCCACTTCATCAAACAATACCCATTCTCTTATTATTTTATCATCTCTTAATTCTGCATGATTTATACCCATTATAAATAAATCTTTGTCAGTCTTTTTCCCAAATTCTTCACTGTCTTTAGAGTGCTTACCACTTAAAAACCATCTGATGGTAGCTTTTTGATTGTTATTTTTTTCATCCAATGATGCAACATGTTCGATTGTAAACTTTATTTCAGAAAATATATTTTTTAAAGAGCTCCAATATTTAATTATATCTTCACTGCCATTTCCAACTTTATTACTTGGCCAAAATAGACTGGCTGCTCTATCATAATCTTCAAAATCATAATCATTATTAAATATTTTCTTTAAAATATTGGAATATATATAACCTGATGAAACTTCATTAACTTTTACTGGAGTATAATCTGACTTTTTATCAGAAGATCTATTAAAAACTTTGATAGCTTTAGATACACCACCTTCTTTATCAATTAAATGCCTTGCAAATTGTTCAGGTGTATAACCTAGCTGTCGAACCATTGCACCTTGATCTCTCACAATCCACTCATCATAAACCTGATTATTTTTACATGCACAGTCAGCTATAACTCTATAAACAATTTTGTTTCCTGTTTTTTTTCCGTAATACCCGTCATTTAAATGTGTAGCTTTGCTCAGAATTCTGTGAGATGAATGATATCCCTCATCGTCATTTCCACTCCAAATTACATCTTCACCTAGTAATTGTCTGTCTGGAAATTCGTCTAAAGTTTTATAAGTTGCATCAATAACAGGTTTAAAACCATAGGTTATTCCAAAGGGTGATCTTACGGGGATATTCTCTGAATAGTATTTGGATATCGACTCGACATCTTTCCTTTCCCAAATTTGTTTTGTAATTTTTAAAATGTAATCAGTTAAATTTTTATAATTACTTTCAAATCCTTTCATTAGATCTGACTAACAAAATTTAAAATACTATTTTCTGAATTATTACAAGAGATATCTATTTTGCTACTCAAAGGAACTGAAAAAGTATCCCCTTTTTCTAATTTTATATTTGAGTTTCCTATTATTATTTCCCAATTACCTTCTTGAGCAAAAAGAACGGTAGGCTTTATACATTCAATATCTTTAATTTCACCAGATATAGAATTTAGTGTTGTTAAATTAAATCCAGTATCTTGTTTGATTGAAGGTTCATAAGTTTTTTTATTAAATTTGTTTCCTAATACTTGATATAATTTAATACCATTAATTTCATCGCTGATATTGTTTTGTTTATTTCTATAAATATTTTTCTCTAATTCTTCTGGCAAATAATTATCAAATCTTTCTAATTCATCTTTGGTGATAGGCTCTATCATTTTTCTTCCTTTAGGTACTTCAACCTTTTTTAAATCTATTAACGAATTATCATCAAGCAATGCCATACCAGTCTCTTTTGCTTTTTTTAGAATTTCTGGAACCCATGTTATTATACCAGGATCATCTCCACCTAATACAACGAACATTAAACTTTCTTTATCTCCAACATTTTCAAATGCTCTGAACATATTTGTAGGCATTGAGATTATATCGCCAGCTTCTAATATTGTTTCTTGTTTTCCATCAGCACCCCAATAAAATCTCCATCTACCTGAGTAAATTACAAACACCTCAGCCGTAGTATGACTGTGAAGACCAGATCCATTTTTTGGCATGGCACTCACAGCTCCTAAATTATACCCATGTAAAGACTGTATTTTTATTATTTGTTTGGCGTCTTCAGCAACTCCACGTCCAATAATTGTATAATTTTTTCTTTCTTTATGACCTTCTAGCCTCCCTTCCACAAAAGGAAGACTGCTTGGAACCAGTTCATTAAATTTTGCCAATCTGTCAATCATATTCTTGTTATTTATGTCTATTTAAATATAAATTGCAACTTATGCAAATAGAACAATTTGATACAGGACTTAAAAATCAAAATAATTTTCAAGAATTAAAAATCACAGCTGAAGAAAATAAACAAAATAAACAAATAGTTAGAAATTATTTGAGCAACATATACAAGCTTGGATCATCAAATATAGAAGAAAATTTGAACAAATATTTTAGCGAAGATGTAAGCATTAAATGTTTTTTTCCAATAAATGAATTTAAAGGATTGTCTAATTTTAGAGATAAATTTTGGACTCCACTATTTGATGCGTTTCCTGATTTAGAGAGAAGAGAACAAGTTGTTATAGGTGGAGCTTTTAGAGATAAATTCCAAGTTGGGACAATATCTACCTTATCAGGAATTTTTAAAAAGAAATGGCTTAATGTAGAGCCAAATTTTAAAATGGTAAATTTAAGATGCTGTGAGATACACGAATTAAAAAATGATAAAATTATTGAAAGTCACATATTAATAGACACAATAAACTTTCTAAATCAAGTAGGGAAGTTTCCAATAAATCCTTCAAGAGGGTATGAGGGCATTTGGATGACACCAATAAACTCAGATGGTGTAAATTTTTACGAAAACAATTTAGATGTTTCAAAAGCCACTCTAGATCAATCTCTTACTATGCAAAGAAGTTTAAATATTAAACCAGAATTAGAGGCATCATCTGACTCTGATTTAAAGGAAAAACTTCTTAATCACCCACAAAAAGATTTTTGGCATGAAAAAATGATTTGGTATGGACCTAGCGGTATAGGAACAGCTCGCTCTTTGGAAGGTTTCATTGATCATCATCAACTTCCTTTTAGAAAAACATTTAAAGAAAGAAATTACTGGGAATTAGGACATTATTGTGAATTAGGAGATGGTAAATTTTCACTTACTGCTGGATGGCACAGTATACAAGCAGTCTATGATTCAAATGATTGGCTAGGATATAATTCAAACAAAAATAAAGTAACCATGAGAGTTATGGATTTTTACCATCATGATGAGGGAAAAATTAGAGAAAATTGGGTACCGATAGATCTAGCGCATATATTAAGTCAAATCGGAATTAATATTTTTAAATCTTGAAAACTAAAGCTCTCTAATTTGAATAACCATATTTTCGAAGCCTCACATCACCAGTTCTAGCATGAGCTTCCATACCTTCATATCTAGAAATTCTAGCTGCTGCAGCACCAACTTCTTTGTTAGATTCTTTATTCATCTTTTGGTATGTAACGGTTTTAATAAATTTTCCAACGTATAAGCCTCCGGTATATTTTCCTGCACCTTTTGTTGGTAGAATATGATTTGGTCCAGAGCATTTATCTCCATATGCAACTGTTGTTTCTTCACCTAAAAATAAAGAACCATAATTTTTAAGATTTTTTAAATACCAGTCTAAGTTTTCAGCTTGAACCTCCAAATGTTCAGGCGCATATTCATCGCTCACTTTCATCATTTCTTCTTTGGTATCACACATAATTACTTCTCCATAATCTCTCCATGCAGCATCAGCATTATTTCTGTTGTGTTCAGGTAACTCTTGAATAATTTCTGGAACTCTTTTCATTACATAATCACATAAAGACTTATCAGTAGTGTAGAGCCACGCTGGAGAGTCAGGACCATGTTCAGCCTGTCCAACTAAATCGTAAGCGATTATTTCTTTATCAGCTGTATGATCTGCAATTATGCCTATTTCGGTTGGTCCAGCAAATAAATCAATTCCAACTTTTCCAAATAAAATCCTTTTAGACTCTGCTACAAATTTATTTCCAGGTCCAACAATCATATCTACTTCTGGATTACCAAAGCAACCATAAGCAAGCGCACCAATTGCCCCTATACCACCAATGTTCATAATTACATCTGCACCACAAAGATTAGCTGTATAAATTATAATTGGGTTAGCACCATTCGAATCTTTCGGTGGACTTGTTGCAATTACATTCTTTACTCCAGCGACTTTTGCAGTTGTCACACTCATTATAGCAGAGGCGATATTATTATATCTTCCACCAGGAACGTAACACCCAACAGTATTTACAGGTATTAATTTTTGTCCTGCTATTAAACCAGGCGATAATTCAACTTCTGAGTCTTTTCCGAGATTTTCTAGTTGATGTTCTGCAAACTTTCTTACTCTTTCATGAGAGAACTGAATATCATCTTTAATCTTTTGATCTAAAGTTTTATTTATATCCTCAATTTTTTCTTTGCTAACAATTATATCACCTTCATAATTATCAAATTTTTTTAAAATATCTTTAACCCCTTGGTCCTTTGTTTTTTCTAAATCTTTTAAAATTGAACTTACTTTAGTTCTTGTTTCATCTTCACCTGTAAATGCAGTTTTTTCAGCTTTTTTTATATAAGTAATTGCCATTATCTTTCCTCTAATTTTATAAATGTTTAAATTATAAAAGATGTTTATTCAACAGAAGTTTAATCTAAAGCAACAACAGCTGCAGCTATTGAAGCAAGTCTTGCTGTCGCATCATCTGACCTACTTGTTATAACAACAGGCACTTTACCTCCAACAACTACGCCTGCTGCACATGCTCCCATAAAATAAATCATCATTTTTACAAGCGCATTCCCAGTTTCGACATTTGGAACTAATAATACATCGGCCTCTCCAGCAACTATATTCTCAATTCCCTTAATTGAAGCAGATTTTTTTGAGATGCTATTATCAAATGCCAAAGGTCCAAATATATCAGCATTAAAATTTTCTTTACTTGCCAATTCAGTTAATTCTTTAGCTTCAACCGAACTCTGTACACTATCAATTACTTCTTCTGTTGCTGAAAGGACAGAAATCTTTGGTCTTGGAATATTAATTCTATGACTAAAATCTATAACATTTCTTAAAATATGCATTTTAGTTTTTAGGTTAGGAGAAACATTCAATGCTCCATCGGTTATGATTAATGGTTTATCATCTTTTTGTAATGTCATATGCCAAATATGACTTAATCTTGTTTTTCCAATTAATTTATATTCTCTTTTAAGAACTTCTTTCATCAATATATCAGTATGAATATGTCCTTTTACAATAATTTTTACTTTATCTTCAGATGCAAGTTTTGTTGCAATTCCAGCTGTATTGTTTTCAACTGGCTCATTGATTATTTCAAAATTTGATATATCAAATTTAAGCTCATCTGCGCATTCTTGTATTTTTTGTTTATCACCTATTAATATTGGGGTAATCAATTTTTCTGAGACAGCATCCATTACCGACATCATTGGTAATTTTTTGCCTGCATTTACAATTGCTGCTTTTACACCCCTTTTTTGATGGGCTATATTAAGTAGATTAACAGGGCAAACTGTAGATTTATCAGATAACATATGAGTTTAAATATTTGTTATGGTTCTAAATATCAATATTTTTTATTACGTTCGATATAAAAATAGTTTAAAATTGAATAAACGATGGAGATAGTTACAAAAATTGCACCTATAGCGTTAGCACTTATAATGTTAGGTCTGGGATTGGGCTTATCAACTAGAGATTTTTTAAGAGTTATAAATAATCCAAAAGATTTTACAGTCGGAATAATTTGTCAATTAATCCTTCTTCCAATCGTCGCTTATATTTTACTTTTAATATTAAGATTACCAGTTGAATTAGCTTTAGGATTAATGATTATTGCTGCTGCTCCTGGAGGAGTAACATCAAATGTCTTAACAAAATTTGCAAATGGAGATGTTGCATTATCTATTTCGTTAACAGCAGTAGGTAGTTTAATTAGTATTTTTTCTGTTCCATTTATTGTTTTTTCTTCAGCAAAATTATTAGGTGTAACTGATTTATCCTCAGATATTACGATGACTGGTATTGCTTTTAAAATGGCACTAGTTGTAACTGTGCCAGTAATTCTAGGAATGATAATTAGAAGATTTGCTGAAAACTTTATTTCTTCTAATATTAATATTGTAAATAGAATTACAGGAATTTTGTTTATTGTTGTATTTGCAGCAATATGGATTGAGGAAAGAGAAAATATAATATCATACTTAGGTCAAGCGGGTTTAGCTGTTTTAATATTAAACGTAGTCATGATGACTTTGGCATTTTACATTGCAAAAGGTTTTGCAACTGGAATACCACAAAGAAAATGTATTTCTTTAGAATGTGGATTACAAAATGGAACTTTAGCTGTATTTGTAGCAACACAAATTTTCAATGATGTCGCTTATATGGTTCCCACCGCTGCTTACGCATTAATAATGTATATAACTGGATTTATATTTATATATATTCTTAAAAATTCTAATTAAGATTTATTTGATTGTAAGTTCTTTTTATAAAAACATTTATTGATTTTAAATTTTCATCTTGGATTATCGACATATCTTTAAAATTTTGTTTGCTGACATCAAAATTTATCAATTTATTTTTGTCTAAAGAAATAAATTTACTTTTAGTTAATTTCTTGATTTTTCTTACTACTGTTGGTCTTGGTATTCCTGTTATTTCAGAAATAGACATTGCATTAATTCCTTTTATTTTTTTATTAATAATTTTATCTCTCCATTTATCTAAATAACTATCAACTCCTTTAAGTTGCCTTCCAATTTTTGAATTATTATTCAAAATTATAGTTGCTAAAATAGTAAATATTTCCATATCACCAAAATAATTTTTCCACCTTAAGCAGTAAGGGAATAAAAATTTATAAAATTGATACCAGCAAAATGAGAAATTATGTTTAATTAAGTTATTAATTTCATTACTGGACATTTCGTTTTTTATTACTTTTTCTTCTTTTAAAATTTGACTAAAAACAGATAAAAGTGCGCATATATTTTTTAATGTATCATTTGGCTGTGTTGAATTGTATGCACTTCTATCTATTGTAATCTTCTTGCCTTTTTTTTTAATTATTCCTTTTTTTTCTAGGGATATAACTTTTCTTCTGACACTTTCTTTTGGTATTTTAAGATCCTTTGATATTCTTATAAGGTTAATTTTCTCAATCTCTAATGTTTTATCCTTATAAAAATCATTGAAAGTAATATTTAAATTATTTCGTCTGTAAAAATCAAACTGCTTACTAATCAAATAAATTAAAATCGTGTAAGTATCTATATCTTTAAACACTTTATAAGCACCGATTGTCCATTCAGACATAAGTTTTAAAAAAAAAGGACTTAAAATATCAAAATGATTTTTGAAAATTTTATCGATCAGTTCATCATCTAGTTCTGAATTTACACTTGGTAGCTGCTTCATAATGTATCAAAACCCAATTTGAACAATTTTAAAACTTGAGTCAACCCATTTTGAACAGTTAAAATCTGTAAAATTTTTTACTTTATGTTTTAATTATTTAATGAGTACTGAAAGCTTAAACAGAACATCTAATATTGAAATACCTGAAAAAAAACGAAGAGTAATTCGAATGTCCCCTCGTAAAGTAAATATAGATGTTCTAAAGAAACGAGTTATCACTGAAAAGAAAAAAGAGGCACTTCAGTCAAAAATAATAATACTTTCAGTCTGTTTATCTATCGGAATACTAGGTTATTTTGCAGGTTAACTATTTAAGAGAATATCTAAATCCTTTTTAATATTTTTTGGAATTTTTATAGATTTTTTGGAGTTTGTTTTTGTTCTTAAATACTTTTGCTCACCGGGATAAAATATTTTTTGTCCTTTTAAATTAGGTATTTTTTTTATTCTTTTAATATTTTTTTTTATCTCTTTTTTATAATCTTTAACAAATAGATTGTCTTTAAATGCTAAAAATAAGTGACCGATATTTTGTGGCCCAGAGAAATCATCAAATGGGTCTTTTACTTTGCCACCATGATTACTTCCAACAAATACTCCAGTTAAAATATCTACCATCCAGGCTAATCCAGATCCTCTAAATCCAGCTATTGGAAGTTGTACCCCAGCAAGAGCTTCTTTTGCATTTGTAGTTGGTTTACCAAATTTGTTTAAAGCAACTCCATATGGTATTTTTTTTCCTAACTTTTCTGCAATCCTAATTTTACCTCTATTAATCATAGACATTGATGTATCTAGTATAAATGGAACCTTGCTATTAGTTTGAGTTCCAAAACATATTGGATTAGTTCCAAAGACTGATTTTTTCCCTCCAAAAGGCGCAATAGCAGGAGGAGCATTTGTAAATGCGAAAGTTATTAAATTTTTTTTAACCGCTTGCTCGACGTAGTATCCAGATAGACCGTAATGTCCGCTGTTTTTTACAGCAACAAACCCAATCCCTGTTTTTTTTGCATTTTGTATAGTTTTTTTAATAGCCTCATCTGCTGCAACAAAACCTATAGAATTATCAGCATCAATTATTGATATAGATTTTGATATATTTTTTACAGTAATTTTAGGTCTCGGATTAATGACTTTTTTTGAGATTCTTTCACAATACATTTTTAAACGAGACAATCCATGTGAAGGCGCACCTACAAGCTCTGCATTGATAATTGCATTTGCGCAAATTATAGAGTGTTTTCTACTTAATTTAAAATTAGTAAAAATTTTAATAATTAAATTTTTAAGCTCTTTTTCATTCATAATTTATGTAAACATAATTGATTTGAAAATTAAACTATAAATTGAATATTTTTTTTATTTATTAAAATTATCTTTAAATTTAAAGTAACAAAAGATTAACATTAGTCGTTTAAATTTATTATCATTAACAAATAAAAAAGTGAGGGATATATGAAAAATATACTTAAAGTAGCTTCTATGGCACTAGTTCTTTCATTAACACTTTTCGGTATCACAAATAAAGCTTCAGCTGCAAAACTAACTTTATATTGCAGTGTTGAAATAGATGTTTGTGAAATGCTTGAACAAGCTTATGAAAAAGAAACTGGAACAAAAGTTGCTATGACAAGAGCAAGTAGTGGTGAAACTTTTGCAAAAATAAAAGCAGAAGCATCGAATCCAAAAGGAGATGTTTGGTTTGGTGGAACAGGTGATCCACATTTAACTGCAGCACAAGAAAATTTAACTGAGAAATATAAATCTGTTCATTTTAATGATTTATTACCTGCAGCTCAGAACCAAGCAAAAAATGCTGATTTTAAATCAGTAGGAATTTATGTTGGTGCATTAGGTTTTGGATACAACAAAGATCTTTTAGCAAAAAAGGGTCTTCCAGCTCCAAAATCGTGGATGGATTTAACAAAACCAATATATAAAGGTGAAATACAAGTAGCAAATCCAAACTCATCTGGAACTGCTTACACAACCTTAGCTACTATTCTTCAAATATTTGGTGAAGATAAAGGTTGGGATTACATGAAAAAACTTCATGCAAACATAAATACATACACTAAATCTGGTTCTGCACCAATTAAGGCAACTGGTAGAGGTGAAAACTTAATTGGTATTTGTTTCCAACACGATGGTGTTAAACAAACGAAGAAAGGTTTGCCGGTTGTTACCGTCTCTCCTGCTGAAGGAACTGGTTATGAAGTTGGATCTATGAGTATTATTGCAGGTGCAAGAAATATGAAGGAAGCTAAAAAGTTTTATGACTGGGCTTTAAGTCCTGCTATTCAAACTATGGTTTTCACTTCAGGAAAATCTTTGCAAGTGCCATCTAATACCAAGGCAAAAGCTGATCCTGATGCTCCAGACTTATCAACAATAAACTTAATTGATTATAATTTTAAAGTTTATGGAGACAAAAGTACTAGAGCGAGTTTGTTATCCAAATGGGATAACGATGTTTCTGTAATTCCTCGATAAGGAATTATAATGAGAGGGCTCGTTATCTGTTGGATGCTCATTGGAGTATTGGGTTTCCTAATATTTCCATGGTATGTAACAGGTGACGGGTTTTTCTCAATAAATTGGATATTAGAATATTCTTTAGAAGATTACGGTTCTGTATTACCACAGGTATTTATAAATAAAAAATATTGGCTTCTACCTTTAATTGTCCCTTTATTTTTTCCATTATCAACTTTAAAATTAAATCAGAATAATCCCATTTATTCCAAAATTTTCTTGTACTCAGGATTGTTTGGCATTTTTTATTTTATTCTTCAGGGGTTTTCAATTGGTATAAGAGGGTGGAATTTTGAAATCTTTCAATCGATTTTTGGCGATGTAGAAAATCAATTTGGAGTAGGGTCTGGAGCAGTTCTTTTATGCTCTACATTTATTTTTTACATTACACACGGGCTATCCTCACGTGGGTGGTTGAATGGAGATAATTTTATTGTAGGCAGTATAGGAAGCATAATTATTTTAGTTTCAACTTTCGTTTTTTTTCCTATTTTTAGAATGTTTGCTGTTGCCTTTAAAGGCACAGAGGGTGGATATGAAATTAGTAATTTTTCAACCAAAATATTTAATAAAGGAATTTGGGGCCTTGATTGTTTGTATAGTGATTATGCATGTGGTGTTTTTTGGAACACTGTTACTATGGGAACACTTACAGCTTTCTCTTCAACAATTTTGGGTTTAGGTTTTGCTTTATTAATTGCAAGAACAAGTTTTAAATTTAAAAAAACGATTAGAATTTTATCTGTTTTACCAATCATAACACCTCCATTTGTAATCGGTTTAGCAATAATAATATTATTCGGTAGAACGGGAGTTGTAAGTTCTTTTCTTGAATGGGCATTTGAGATTGAGCCCTCGAGATGGATTTATGGTTTACCAGGAATATGGTTTGCACAAACTCTTGCTTTTACACCTATTGCTTTTTTAGTTTTGATAGGAGTTGTTGAAAGTGTAAGTCCTGCAATGGAAGAGGCTTCACAAACATTGAGAGCTTCAAAATGGCAAGTTTTTAAAACTGTTACATTGCCTTTAATGAGACCTGGAATTGCGAATGCATTTTTGCTTGGGTTTATTGAAAGCTTAGCTGATTTTGGAAATCCACTTGTACTAGGTGCCGAATATGATGTTTTATCTACAGAAATATTCTTTGCAATTGTAGGTGCACAGTATGATGAAACTAAAGCTGCAATATTAGCAATGATTTTATTAACCGTTGTTCTGGTAGTATTTTATCTTCAGAATCAATGGTTGGGAAAAAAATCCTATATTTCAATTTCTGGGAAAGGTGATAGTGGAGTTCATCCTGAATTACCAAATAATACTAAGTGGATAATTTACTCAACTGTTCTACCTTGGGCACTCCTTACATTTATAATTTATATAATGATTATGTTTGGTGGATTTGTAGAGATGTGGGGTGTCGATCACAGTTTTACTTTAAGACACTATGTTGAAGCATTTAGTGTTGAATGGGTTAAAGAAAGAGGAATTTTATGGACTGGTACCGCGTGGAATTCTTTTAATACTACTTTTGCGATAGCATTAATTTCATCATTTCCTACTGCTGCAATAGGTATTTTAACAGCATATCTTCTTACAAGACATAAGTTTAAAGGAAAAAATGCTTTTGAATTCGGCACAATGTTAAGTTTTGCAATACCTGGAAGTGTTATTGGTGTAAGTTACGTTTTTGCGTTTAATGTTCCGCCACTTGAACTTACAGGAACAGGAATTATTTTGGTAATCGCTTTTGTATTTAGAAATATGCCTGTTGGGGTTAGGGCAGGTATAGCTTCGATGAATCAATTAGATCCTCACTTAGATGAAGCTTCATCAACATTGAATGCATCTAGTTCTCAAACATTTAGGAATGTAATTCTTCCATTGCTTAAACCTGCAATTACTGCTTCTTTAGTTTTTAGTTTTGTTAGAGCAATGACGGCAATTAGTGCTGTTATATTCCTTGTTAGTGCTAATTATGATTTAGCTGTCTCATATATATTAGGAAGATTAGAAAACAATGATTATGGTCTAGCAATTGTTTATTCGTCTGCATTAATTGTTGTTATGTTATTTACAATAACTTTAATGCAATTAATAATAGGTAAACGAAAATTAGGAAGAAGAGAAGAAACAGCAGGAATACTACAAGGAAATTTTGGATAATGAAAAAAGCAGAAGTAAAATTTGAAAATATTACAAAAAAATTTAATGAGACTGTTGCTGTTGATAATGTGAGTTGTACTTTTGAAGCAGGAACACTGACTACATTACTAGGTCCTTCTGGATGCGGAAAAACCACTTCTTTAAGAATTATTGCTGGTCTAGAAAGAGCTACTAGTGGCAGAATTTTAGTAGAAAATGAAGATGTAACATTATTACCAGCAACAGACAGAGATGTATCTATGGTATTCCAATCTTATGCTTTGTTTCCACACATGAGTGTGCTTGAAAATGTATCTTATGGTTTGAAGATGATTAATGTTCCAAAAGAAGAATTTACAGAAAAGTCATTAGAAACTCTTAAGTTAGTTAATTTAGAAGGTTACGAAAATAGGATGCCTTCAGAGCTATCGGGGGGTCAGCAACAAAGAGTTGCGGTTGCAAGAGCAATTGTGCTGAAACCTAAAGTTTTACTCTTTGACGAGCCTTTATCTAATTTAGATGCAAAATTAAGAAGACAAGTAAGAGAGGATATTAGAGAAATTCAACAAAAACTTGGAGTAACTACAATTTATGTAACTCATGATCAAGAGGAAGCATTAGCAATTTCTGACAAAGTAATTGTAATGAACAATGCTATTATTGCTCAACAAGGTAGCCCAAAAGAATTGTATAACTTTCCTAAAACTAAATTTGTAGCCAACTTCATAGGAGACGCAAATGTTGTTAAAGCTAAAATCATTAAACAAAATAATAATGTTTACGAGATTCAATTAGCAGAAATGAAAATTAATATAAAAAGTGATCAAAAATTAGAAAGTTCAGTTTCCGTCTCTTTAAGACCAGAAAAAATAACTATTTCAAAAAGTCCTGAAGAAAACTCAATACATGCATCTGTTAATAATGCGTCATTCGTTGGAAATAGTTATCAATATATAGTTAATTCAAAAGTCGGTAAGATTTACGTAGTTTCTAGCGATACCAATGAAATATTTAATGTTGGAGAAAACGTTTATTTAAATTTCGACGAAAAAGAATTACGCTTACTCGACGATTAAGGATTAGCCTTTACCTCTCCAAGGTATTGTCTTATCTATAATTTTTCTCAAAGTTACATCAAAAAGAAGACCCAACATACCCATTATAAAAATTGTGATCCAAATTACTTCATATTGAAAATACTTTTTGGCAACATTTTCAACAAATCCAATTCCAGTTGTACCTGCTAAAAATTCTGCTGCAACCAAAGTTCCCCAACACATACCAACCGCCACTCTAATACCTGTTAAAATTTCAGGTAAAGAATTTGGAAAAATAACATATCTAAGTATTTGTCTTTTAGAAGCACCAAGAGAATGTGCTGCATGTATTTTAGATAGCTGTGTACCTGATGCTCCAGCTCTAGCTGAAATGATCATTATAGACAATGAAACCATAAATAATAAAAATACTTTTCCAGTATTATCAATACCTAAAACCGAGATTATTAAAGGAGCCCACGCAAGTGGAGGTACTGGTCTATAAAGTTCAATTAATGGATCAAAGAAACCTTTAGCAAATCTATTTAAGCCCATGAAAAGTCCTAATGGAACACCAATCAATATTCCAAAAACTAATCCAAGAAAAACTCTTAAAAATGAATCCCAAATATGACCATAAGGAACAGGGATTTTAAATAATTTAAAATCACCAGTAACAATTTTTAAAACTTTACCTTTAAAATTTTGCTTAACCACACCGTCTTTAGTGTGAACCGGATATTCTCCAGGCAAAACATCAGCTATCCAATCTGGCAATATAAAGCCAATTATTTGGCTTACATCCATCATATCAATCCAAAGAAGTGGGATATTTTTGTAACCTACACTTGGCTTAGACATTAAAATAAATTTATTAAGTGTATCTGAGGGTTTTGGTAACCATCTACCTGAACCTTGCTCAGAACAACTAGGACCACTTGCAACTATAGTTCCTGCAGGGAATAAAAGAATGTCAATTAATCTTAAACCCCCTTGCTCAGTTTTTTGAAGATTATCAAATTCAATAATTGCATTTTGCATTTCATTAAGAGCATTTGGTGGATAAATACTTGCAAATTCAATTCTTCTTGCAATTTTTACAATGTTTTTTGCGTAAGTAGATGCCACTTCCTCAGTGTCATCTAAATTTTTTCTATATAATTTTATCTCTGATTTAAGTTCTTTTATTGCATTTTTGAATTGAGGATTATGGTTTCTTAATTTAAAAAATTTATCGTTAATTTTTTTTAATTGTTCAGCTGCAGCGTGAAATTTTAATCCTCTATCTGTTTCAGGCACTAAAGGCACTTCAATAGTATTTTCTATTGATCCTGTTCCGGCACTTACAGTTACTATGCCCCAGCTTCCTTGCTCAGCAATTGCTTTTTGTCTTTCATTTTTTTGCTCTGGTGTTTCAAATGGATAATCTTTCTTTTGAAAATTAGTGCTTAACAATCTAATTTCATCAGTCATCTCATCTATTTTAATTTTTGTGTTAATCTCCATTAGATTATCGTTAGTAAGTAATGGAATTAATTTGTTTGTTTTATTAATAAAACCAACTAATGCAGTTTTCTGTATGTTGCTTAAATCTGGCGAATTTTGAATTTCTAAACTTATTTTTTTAAGATTTTTATTTTCTATTTTTATTATTGAAGTACTTTTGAATTCTCTTTCTTCAATTGGAAATTGATATTTTAATCCTAATAAAGACTCATTTATTTTTGCGACCTGACATAATTCATTTGCTGATTTTGGATAAAATCCTTTTGCAATATCCCAAGAATAATAAAGCCAAACTAACAATATTGCACTGCTTCCGACAATTATCCAATGAGTTCCACCTTTTGCTCTTTCTGGATTTCCAAAAACTGCATCAACTTTTTCAGTTTTTATTAAACGTCTTCCATAAAGTATGCACCCGATAATTGATACGACAATTAATATTGTTATTATTTGAGTAAACATTTAATTTTCTTTTCCCATAATTTCTTCCTCCATGTTCCAAATCATGGATAAAATTTCTTCTCTTTTTGACGAAAAATCTTTATTTTTTTTTATTTCTCTTAAATCTTCTTTTAAACCCATCTCTGCAAATGGAAGATTATATTCTTTATGTATCCTACCTGGTCTTGGTGCCATTACGTACAACCTTTCACCAAGCAGTAGTGCTTCCTCAACCGAGTGTGTAATTAAAATAATTGTTTTTCCAGTTTCTTTCCAAATTTTCAAAACTAAAGATTGCATTTTTTCTCTTGTTAGAGCATCAAGAGCACCTAAAGGCTCATCCATTAAAATCAAATCAGGATCATTGATTAAACACCTTGCAAGAGCTACTCTTTGCTGCATTCCTCCAGACAATTGATATGTTGGGGTATTTCCAAATCCTTTTAAGCCAACAATCTCTAGCCACTCATCAACTTTTTTTGAAGTTTCTATAGGATCTTTTTTTTTCATTCTGAGACCAAAGTTTACGTTCTCTGCAACAGTCAACCATTCAAATAATGCACCTTGTTGAAAAACCATGCCTCTTTCAACTCCAGGTCCATCAATTTCTTTACCATTCAAAGTTATATTTCCAGATGTTGGTCTTAAGAAACCAGCTGCAATATTTAACAAAGTTGTTTTTCCACAACCAGAAGGCCCAAGAACTGTTAGAAGTTCTCCTTTTTTTAATTTGAAATTTAAATCTTTTAAAGCATGAACAGTCTCTCCTTTTGGAGTTTTGAAAATCATGTTTAGATTTTGAGATATCAAATCACTCATTAGCTGACTTTATATAAAATATTTACTTAAAAAAATAGGCACCAATAAAATTGGCGCCTATTTAATTATTCTAATCTTTAAATTATAAAGGTAAGAAACTAGTGTCTACTGCTCCACCTGGAGTTCCCATTCCTTTTAAGAATGCATCTAAGTTTCCGCTTTCCATAGATTTTTTAGTTTCTTCTGGAGTTAAGAATTTAAAACCACTTAAAGTGTCTTTCATATCAGCAATTTTCATCTCTGAAGCTTTTGACATAGAATTCATATCACTTTTTCCATTTCTATATCTTTCATTTGCTTCATGAGTTACTTCAATAAAAGTTCTCAACATTCCAGGATTTTCCTTCATAAACTTGTCTGTTACAGAAGTAATATCTATTCCTAAAATACCTGCATCTCTTGCTTCTTGAACAGTTAAAAGTCTTGATCCTACAGCAACTGCAGCTTTGATAGAATTACCACCAAATAGACATGCCATTACTACATCTCCACTTACTAATGCAGCCGCACCTTCTTCAGGGTCCATTTGAATTATATCCATTTTGCTTCTGTCAGCTCCGACAACTTTCATACTTTCGTCGAAAACGTACTCAGCCATAGTACCTAACGGAACAGCAACTTTTTTACCTTCTAATTCAGTTGCATTTGCTTTTGTTATTCCTGATGCATTAGATGTTACACAAGTTGTTCCACCCATTCCGTACTCCATTGCAATATCAACTAATTTGATAGGTGCATTTGATTTTACAGCATTAATAAATGGTACCAAACCTTGTGAGTAAGAAATATCAATATCTCCTGCTAACATTGCATCTGTCATTGCTCCACCATTTGTGAAGTTTGTCCATTTTACTGGAACTCCTAAAGCTTTAGCAAAATTCTTTTTTTGCATGTCCTCTAAATTTGGACTTGGCCACTCTAGAAAGTATGCAACTCTAACTTCGTTCGCAGCAGAGTTTGCTGCTGTGATTGTTAAGTTTAGAGCAAATAAACTTCCTAAAATGAAACTAATTATTTTTTTCATTTCATCTCCTGTTAATTAAATTTAATTATCGATATTTAAGTTTAAATTTTCTTTTAAGTAAATGATGAATAAATTACACAGGCTTCAAAAGTCATAAGTTACAACCTACAGTTGCGATCATTTAACATAGCAAGTATGACTAAAATTTACTGGTTAATTTATATAATTAGTCTATGAATCGAAACATAATTATGAGTTCAGAAAAACCTCAAATACCAAATTCTTTGAATGAACATTGGATGCCATTTACATCTAATAGAGATTTCAAAGAATCTCCAAGATTAATTGTAGAGGCAAAAGGTGTTTATTTAAAAAATCATCAAGGTCAAACCCAGATAGATGCAAGCTCGGGATTATTTTGCAATCCTTTAGGTCACGGAAGAGAAGAAATAATTAATGCGATTACAAATCAATTAAAAAAATTAGACTATGCTCAACCATTTCAACAAGGTTTTGGTGGTTCATTTGAACTTGCAACAAAAATTTCTAAACATACACCAGGAAATTTAAATAGAATTTTTTATACAATTTGTGGATCTACTGCTGTTGAGACTGCAATTAAAATTGCAGTTGCATATCATAAAGCTAGAGGTGAAGGACATAGATTTAGATTTGTTGGAAGAGAAAGAGGTTATCACGGCATGAATATAGGAGCTACTTCCGTTGGTGGAATGATTAATAATGTGAAAACATTTGCCAATGTTTTAATGCCGGGTGTTCTTCATATGAGACATACACATTTACCAGAACATAAATTTGTTTCAGGTCAACCTGAAACTGGTGCGGAGATGGCAGAAGACCTTGAGAGAATTTGTACAAATTTTGGATCAGAGAATATAGCAGCTTGCATTGTTGAACCAATTGCTGGATCAACAGGAACTTTAGTTCCACCAAAAGGATATTTACAAAGATTAAGAGAAATTTGCGATAAGCATGGTATTTTATTAGTTTTTGATGAAGTTATTACAGGGTGGGGAAGAACAGGTTCGCCTTTTGCATCTCAAGAATACGGAGTTACACCAGATATTATTACAATGGCTAAAGCTACAACAAATGGAATAAGTCCTTTAGGTGCAGTTGCGTGTAAAGAAGAAATTTATGACACAGTTATGGATGGATCTCCAAAAGGAACAATAGAATTATTTCATGGTTACACTTACTCTGGAATTCCTGTCTCAGTAGCTGCAGGCTTAGCGGTTCAAGATATTTTTGAAAAAGATGATATCTTTAATAGAGCAAAAAATTTATCTCCATATTTCCAAGAAGGTTTAATGTCTTTAAAAGATATTGATGTTGTTGATAACATAAGAGGTTATGGAATGATGGGTGGTATTGATATTAAAATGCATAAAAAACCTGGCGCAGCAGGATTTACATGTTTCAAACACTGTTATGATGCAGGAGTTAACTTTAAAGCGACTGGAGATTGTTTAATTATTGCTCCAATGTTTATCTGTGAAAAAAAACATATTGATGAAATAATAGAGAAACTAAGAACTGGTATTACCAACTATTCAAAAAGCAAAAAAAATTAATTTAATTCTATGAAAATCGGGGTTCCAAAAGAAATAAAGCCTCAAGAAAATAGAATTGGACTCACTCCAGAAAGTGTAAAGGCATTAACCTCTAATGGCCATGAAGTTTTAATTGAAAATAATGGAGGTTTTGAAGCAGGATTTGAAAACGATCATTACGTATCAAGCGGAGCAAAAATAGTTAATACAGCTGAAGATATATTTAACGACTCTGACATCATCGTTAAAGTTAAAGAGCCACAATCTAGTGAAGTAAAAATGATAAGAGAAAATCAAGTTGTCTTTACATATCTTCATCTTGCTGCAGCTAAGGAACTGACACAAGGCTTAATAGACAGCAAATCAATATGCATCGCTTATGAAACAGTCACAGATAACAACGGAAGACTTCCTTTGCTAGCACCAATGAGTGCAGTAGCAGGAAGAATGTCAGTTCAAGCAGGTGCACATTGTTTAGAAAAAAATCAAAAAGGCCGTGGTCTTTTGTTAGGAGGAGCTCCTGGTGTAGAGCCTGGAAATGTAGTTATACTTGGAGGTGGAGTAGTAGGAGAAAATGCTGCTATAATTGCAACAGGCATGAAAGCCAAGGTTAATATTGTAGATAAATCTGAAAAAAGATTAAACGAACTTTCCCAAATATTTGGAGACAAAATAATTCCCAACTTAAGCGACAAAACTGATTTAGAAAAATTAATTTCTGAATGTGATTTGTTAGTAGGTGGAGTTTTGATACCAGGTGCTGAGGCACCAAAATTAGTTACAAAGAATATGTTAAAAAAAATGAAAAGGGGATCAGTAATTGTAGATGTTGCAATTGATCAAGGAGGATGTGTTGAAACCAGTAAACCGACTACTTTTGCAGAACCAACTTTTATAATAGATGATATAATTCATTATTGTGTTGCAAATATGCCCGGTGGTGTTCCTAGAACATCAACAATTGCATTGAATAAAGCAACTCTTCCTTTTTTATCTAAACTAGCAAAAGATGGGTACTTAAAAGCTCTAAATGATGATCAAAATTTTCAAGCAGGATTAAATGTATTTAAAGGAGGTGTTACTCATAAAGCTGTTGCTGATGTATTTGGTCATGATTATTTACCAGCTCAAAAGGCATTGCTTAATTAAAATCCCTAATTTTTCTTGCTTTTTCATAAATTGACAAAAAAAAAATTAATTCTATATAGCAATCATAATTTAAAAAATTATTCCTGAATTTAACATTCATTTATTTCTCTCTTTTTTGTTGAATTCACCTCCTCGAAAGGGGAGGTAAAAAGGAATTATATCCCTTTGTTTATTAAATTATATATTTGGTCTTTGTCAGTTAAACCAATTTCTCTTGCTACTTCACTTTCACCTTTAAAAACTACTATTGTAGTCCAATAATTTACACCTAAAGCTTTAGCAATATCTTCATGTTCTGTTTGCTCATAGAATAAAAATTCTACATCCTTAAAGTCTTTCATTGCTTGATCGAAAACTTTTGTTTGTGCTGCGCAAGTTGAACAATATTCATTCCAAGAATTAATAACAATTGTTTTACCAGATTTTTGAATTTCAAATAATTTTTTCAGATCAAAGTTTGTGGTTTTTTCAAAACCAAATGAGATATTTGGTATCAAGAATAAAATAAAAAAGACAAAATATTTTTTCATGAGCTCTATTTAATTATCTGGTCATTCTTTTCAAGATGTTTTCTTTCAAAAATATTTGATGAAACAAAACTGCAAAAATATGCAATGAGATTAAAACTATTAATGTATAATTTGAAATAACGTGAACATTATAAAATTGATCTGCTAAATCAAAGTTATCTTCAATCCTTAATTTAAAAATAAAAAAATTTAGCTTTTCACCATTAAATAGCTTTTTTAAAATTCCTGATGTTGTTATTGTTAAAAGTGCGACATAAAGAGCGAAATGATTCAATTTCGCAATCAAGTTTTGTCCAAAGAATGCCTCAGGCATTAGTTTTGGGGACTTGCTAAAAAATTTATAAATTAACCTAAATAAGGTTATGTAAAATATAGATATTCCAACAATTACGTGCACATTTTCTATAGTTATTCTTAAATCCGAAAAATCCAATCTGACTAAAATAAACCCCATTGGTATCTGAGCAATTAGAAGGAGCAAAGTGAACCAATGGAAAAATTTAGCTAACCAACTATATTGTAATGCTATACTATTCGACATGAGCTATTTTATAAAAATAAATAATATTTTCAAAATAATGTTTATTGTAGCACTTTCTTTTTCATTTAACTCTAATGTTTTATCAGAAGAAAGTGCAAAAGACATTATAAAGAAAAGAAAATCTTTATTCAGTCAAAATTATAAACTAGCAAAAAGAATTAGTATTTTGCTTAACGAAGTTGAAATTGAGGACTCAAAAAAACTAATGATTAGAATGAGTGATAATTATTTAGAATTACTAAATTTATTTCCAGAAAATACAAAAGAGGGACATGGAACAGAGGCTTTACCAATTATTTGGGAAGAAAAAGATGAATTTAATGCTCTAATGAAAAAATCATCTGATCAAATGATAAAACTAGCCTCAATTATAGAAGACCAAGATGATTTTAGAGCAGCTTTGAAACAATATATGTGGTCGAGCTGTAAAGCTTGTCATAGCAGATATAGGGCTCCACACTAATGAAAAAGTATTTTTTTATTCTTATTGTTTTATTTTATGCAGATACTGCTTTCTCTCATTCGCACTACCCCATAACAAGAGATTCATTAGAAGCAATTAAAAATGGCAAGATATTATACAATCAATATTGTGTTTCTTGTCACCAAGCAAATTTAGCTGGAGCTACAAATTGGCAAGGTTTAGATGAAGATGGGCATAGAAAAGCACCCCCTTTAAATGGAACTGGTCATACTTGGCATCATACAGATGAGTTACTACATAGAATGATAAAGTATGGATTTGCTAAATTGATAAAAAATTATGAAGGCAAGATGATGGGTTTTGGTGATAAAATAAGTGATGAAGGTATTGATAACATTCTTTCGTACATTAAATCTTATTGGAAAGATGATATTTATGAATATCATTTAGAAATGAGCAAACAATGAGTTCAGAAGCAATTAATTTTAATTGGTCATGCAAGCATACTTGGAAAAGAAGCGCAAAAAATACTGCTTGGTGTTTACTAGGCTGTGCAATTGGTGACTTTGGAACTATATTGTATTTTCAGATAACAGGAATTCCCTGGCCTGTTTTAGCCATCATGACTTTAGCAATTATAAATGGTTTGATTACAAGTATTATTTTAGAAACTATAATTTTACTAAGACAAAAACTTGATTTTTCCAAAGCATTAAAGACTGCACTTGGTATGAGCTTTATATCAATGGTCAGTATGGAAATAGCCATGAACCTCACAGATGTAATTTTAACAGGTGGAGCTATTTTAAATTGGTGGGTAGTACCAATAATGCTTTTAGTTGGATTTTTAACTCCATGGCCATACAATTATTGGAGATTAAAAAAATATAATATTGCTTGTCACTAAAAACATCTCTATATCAAATTAAGATCTCAGATAATGACTAAAGATTTAATAACAATTGATGGCCTTTCAAAGGTATACGACAATGGATTTAACGCTTTAAAAACTGTTAATCTAAATATAAAACAAGGTGAAATTATTGCTATGCTTGGACCAAATGGAGCTGGCAAAACTACACTCATAAGTATTGTATGTGGTATAGTTAAACCAACTTCTGGAGTAATTACAGTAGATGGTTTTGATATTATAAAAGATTATAGAGAAACAAGATCAAGAATAGGACTGGTCCCCCAAGAAATTTCACTAGAACAATTTGAAACAGTGTTTAACAATGTTTCATATTCAAGAGGCTTATATGGAAAAAAGCCAAACCCCCAACATATAGAAAAAGTTCTAAAAGATTTTAGTTTATGGGATAAAAAAGATTTAAGGTTAAATCAGCTTTCAGGAGGAATGAAAAGACGTGTAATGATAGCAAAAGCATTATCACATGAACCTTCGATATTATTTCTTGATGAACCAACAGCAGGCGTTGATGTAGAATTGAGAAAAGATATGTGGAAAGTTGTAGAGGGATTAAGGAAAACAGGAGTAACTATAATATTAACAACACACTATATTGAAGAAGCAGAGGCAATCGCAGATCGAGTTGCTGTAATTAATCAAGGAGAAATCATTGTTGTTGATAATAAAATAGATTTATTGAAAAAAATGGGTCATAAAAAATTAACTATTGAGTTGCAGGATAAAGTTGAAAAAATTCCATCAGAACTTGATGAATATAATCTATCAATCTCTAATGATAATTATTCATTAATTTACAACTATAACTTACATGCTGAAAGAACAGGTATTACAAAGATGCTTCAAGATTTAAAAAATGCAGGTTTGAGGATGAGAGATTTAAAAACAGAGCAAAATAATCTTGAAAAGATTTTTGTGACATTGGTAAAGGAAAATAATGAGGATTAATTTTTACGCATTAAGAGCAATTTATTTTCATGAAATGGATAGATTTAGAAGAACATTAATACAATCTCTTCTTTCTCCAGTTTTATCTACTTCATTATACTTTATAGTATTCGGCTCGGTAATTGGGGATTATGTACAAAAAATTGATGGCATTAGTTATGGCTCTTATATAGTTCCAGGATTATTGATGTTAACATTATTAACGCAATCTATCAGTAACACTTCTTTTGGAATTTTTTTTCCTAAATTTAATGGAACAATTTATGAAATTTTAGCAGCTCCAATTTCTACTGTAGAAATTGTAATTGCTTATGTTGGTGCAGGTGCAACTAAAACCTTAATTGTTGCTGCAGTAATTTTCTGCACTTCACTTTTCTTTGCAGAAGTAAATGTAAAGTTTCCTTTACTAATGATTTTCTTATTAATTCTAGTTGCTTTTACTTTTGCTTTGTTTGGGTTTTTAATTGGACTTCTTAGTAAAAATTTCGAGCAAATGTCTATAATACCAACAATTGTCATAACACCAATGGTATTCTTAGGTGGAAGTTTGTATTCGCTAGATATGCTCCCAACTTTCTGGCAAACAGTCACTTATTTTAATCCTGTTGTATATTTAATTAATGGCCTGAGGTTTGCATTTTATGGAGTTTCTGATTTTGATATTTGGATAAGTATTTCAACAATGTTTATATTTTTAATTGTATGTGTAACTATTGTCTCAATTATACTTAAAAAAGGTTATAATATAAAAAATTAATTTGACTGTTGACCAGATAATTCCTGCAATATTTTTAATATTAGTCTTAATATTAGTTCTACCTAATTTTCTCAGATCAAACTCAAATATTAAACAATTGATATCTAATTTTTCAATTTGGATAATAATTATACTTGTTATATTTGGATTGATGTATTTTTTGATGTAAATAGATTTATGATTAAATTTATTCTTCCAGCAGTACTATTAATTTTAATTATTATTTTCTGGGAAAAAATTAATGAATTTTTATTAAGCAAATTTAAAATCAAACTCAATTACATAGCTGTCATCATATTAGTTTTAATATTAGTGGTTTTATCTTTATTACTATATTTCTAATTTATAATGGAGATAAATTTATTATTCTTTGTTAGCGTTGTTCCAGCTATCGTATTATATGGAATTGCTAAGTCAGGTTTAGGTGGATCAATATCATTAATTTCAGTTCCATTAATGACAGTAGTAATGCCATTAAATCAAGCACTTGCAATTATTTTACCAATATTAATTTTTTCAGACATTATTGCAGTTTATAGATTTAGAAGAGAGTTTGATTTTGGAACACTTAAATTAATAGTTCCATTTGCAGCTATTGGAATAATAATTGGCTCATTTACATTTACTTATTTTTCTGAGGATTTGCTTAAATTAATTGTTGGGATAATGGGTTTTTTATTTTCTGGTCATTATTTTTTATTTAAAAAAGAAAAAACTATACCGGCAAAAAAAAACTTTTTTAAAGGTGCTATTTGTTCATCCATTGCTGGTTTTTCAAGTTTTTGTGTTCATGCGGGAGGAACTCCAACAAGTCTTTATTTGCTTCCACTAAGAATGAAAAAAGAAATTTATGTTGGCACAAGAATTATTTTTTTTAGTTGCGTCAATCTAATTAAGCTTCCTCTGTATGTTTATTTATCTATGATGAATTTTGATACTTTATATCAATCAGTTACTCTCTTTCCCTTAGCGCTTATTGGAATATTTATAGGTTATAAATTACTTAAAATAATTGAGGAAAATTTATTTTATAATATCATTTACGCTTTAATTCTTGTTAGTAGTGCTAAGTTAATAATTGATTTCATATAATCTTTGAAATAAGTTGAAGATGGGGTGCCAGAAGGCTGAGAAATACCCTTAGAACCTGTCCGGTAATTCAGAAAGGGAAAATGAATAATTTAAATATAATCAATCAATCATCAGCAATAATATTAATTATTTCAATTTCTTTAATATTTGTTTTTGTTGGAATTTATTTTTCAAAAAAATTTAAAGGACTTAATAATTATTTAGTTGCAAACCGTTCGATTGGAACTTTATCCTTAACAACAAGTCTTGTTGCTTCAGCACTTGGTGCTTGGATTTTATTTGGACCTGCATCAGCAGCAACATGGGGAGGAATTGGTGCAGTGATTGGTTATTCACTAGGAACTGCATTTCCACTCTTTATTTTAATTTATCTTGGTAAAAAATTTAGAACTAGTTATCCGCAAGGCAAAAGTATTATTGAAATTATAAGATTAAGATTTGGACCAAATCTTTATAAACTTATTTTAGTTTTTTCCATTTTTTATATGACAATCTTTTTAATTGCTGAAGTTACTGCTGTAGCTTTTTTAATTAATTACATTTCTGGTACTGAATTGTGGATTACCTCTTTAATAGTAATATCATGTTCGTTACTTTACACATTATATGGAGGGTTAAGAGCATCCTTAATCACAGATAATATTCAATTTTTTGTATTTACAGCTCTTTTAATAATTAGTTTAATTTTTATTACCTCAATTGAAACAAACGAATTTAACTTTGAAATTATTAAAAATAATAATCCGCATTTGTTAAGTTTTAGTTATCTCCCAAATTATACTGCTGGTTTAACTTTCTTTATTGCCGTTGCTGCAACTAATCTTTTTCATCAAGGTAATTGGCAGAGAGTTTATGCTGCAAAAAATTACGAGGTTTTAAAAAAAAGTTTAATATTTTCATTTTTAATAATATTACCAATAGTCTTCTTTATGGGATTTAGTGGTTTAGTGGCTGTCTCTCAAGATACTAATGTCATACCTGATCTTGCATTTTTCTCAATTTTATTAAAAGAAAATTTAATAATATTTTCAGTCATTGTAATAATTTTAGCTATCTCTTTAACAATAAGCAGTATTGATACTTTAATAAATGCTATTTCAAGTTTGGTAATAGTCGATGTAGATAAAGTATTAAATTTAAAAAATAATCATTTAAATATCTCAAAACAATTTGTTATTTTTCTTTCGGTCATAGCTTTTTTTGTTGCATCAAAAGGATTTAGTATTCTTTATTTATTCTTAATAGCAGATTTATTTTGTTGTGCGGCTGTTCTAAGTGTTTTTTATACTTTTTATTCTAAATCTTATGATGAAAAAAATGCATATGTTTCTATATTAATAGGATTAATTGCAGGACTATTATTTTTCCCAAGTCCAGATTTTTCTAAATCAATACTATTTGGCGTAATTTTGCCTATGGATTTTGCACCATCGTATATTTCTCAATCTCTTTTATTTTGTTCATTTATTGCGGCAACTTTATCACCAATAATTGCATGGAAATTGAAATAATTGATGTTTATTAAAAACCTAATTATTGTATAATTTAATAAATGCTCAATTTTATATTACCATTTATTGTATTAATTGTTGTTGTTGTTTTCATTCATGAATATGGACACTATTATTTTGCAAAAAGATATGGTGTTGGTGTAACAGACTTTTCGATAGGTTTTGGTCGAGAATTATTTGGATGGAACGATAAATCAGGGACAAGATGGAAAGTTTGTTGGATACCACTAGGCGGTTATGTAAAATTTTTCGGAGATAGGAATGTATTTTCACAAGCAGATCAAGAGGAACTACTAAAAAAATATAGCAAAGAAGACCAACATAAATTGTTTGTAACAAAACCTCTTTACCAAAGAGCATTAATTGTTGCTGGAGGACCATTGGCTAATTTTATATTAGCTTTAGTCATTTTTACTTTCATATACATGTTTGCAGGTAAAGATTTTACACCAGCTGTAATTGATGAAGTATTAAAAGATAGTCCAGCAGAAGTTGCTGGTATGCAAAAAAATGATGTTATTATTGAAATAGATAATACAAAAGTTGAGAGTATTCTTGATGTTTCTAAATTAATAGCAATGTCAACATCAGAATTTATCGATTTTAAAGTTTCAAGATATGACCAGGAGATAATTTTAAAAGTTAAACCAAATTTTGTTGATAGCGTTGATGAATTAGGAAACAAATTAAAGAAAAGGATGGTAGGTATTAAACTTAGTCCTTATAACAATCAAATAACACACAAAAAACTTGGACCTGCACAAGCTTTGCTTCAATCATTTAATGAAGTTTATTTTGTAACAACTTCATCACTTAAATATCTTGGATCAATGTTTACAGGAGCAGGGGACAGCTCTCAATTGGGTGGTCCTATAAGAATAGCAAAAATTTCTGGCCAAGTTGCAGAATTTGGAATTATACCTTTTGTCAGTATGATGGCTTATATTTCAATAAGTTTAGGATTAATTAACTTGTTTCCCATACCTTTATTAGACGGAGGACATCTCATGTTTTACGCATTTGAAAAAGTTTTAGGTCGTCCTTTAAGTCAAAAAACACAGGAAGGTTTTTTTCGAATCGGAATGTTTTTGTTGTTATCTTTGATGTTTTTCGCAACATTTAATGACCTTAAAGATTTAGGCTTATTTTAAGGCTTTTTTAATAGCTAAAAAAACATTGTATTTATTGACTTTTTTTACCACTATATATTGTTGTTCAAAAAAAAATATATACTAAAAAAAAGCTTGAATTATCAATGATTTTGTTAAGTATAGTTTTATAAACCTTTAAAACCGGAGCTAAAATGAACAAAAAACAATTAGTAGCAAAGCTAGCTGGTTCGTTAAATCAAAGTAAAGCTGATGCAGAGCGTACTTTTGATACTATTACGAACACTATACTAGATGCGTTGAAAAACGACGATTCTGTAAAGATTGCAGGTTTTGGTACATATAAAGTGGCTAAAAGAAAAGCCCGAATTGGACGTAATCCAAGAACTGGAGAGCAAATCCAAATCGCTGCTTCTCAAAAGGTAAAGTTTTTACCTGCTAAAGCACTTAAAGAAGTATTTAACAAGTAAATCTCATTTAACAGCCTTTATTAGGAATGGTAGAATTCTTAATAAAGGCTGTTTCTACATGCAAAAACTGCATATCTATTTTTAACAACAATCATTAGTTTTTATTTATTTTAAAATTATAAGAACCTCTTTTTAACAATGGAGGTTAAATGACTAAACATTTAAAAAAACTTGTCGGTCCTTTAGTAAGTTTGTTTTTCTTACTGAATATGACAAGTGTAGGTTATGCCGAATCTACAGTCTCTGCAGAAGTTGGATTTATTTTTAATACATTTCTATTTTTAGTTTGTGGTTTTCTTGTCATGTTTATGGCTTGCGGATTTGCGATGCTAGAATCAGGAATGGTAACTTCAAAAAGTGTATCTGTAATTTGTGCAAAAAATATAGGATTATTTTCAATCGCTGGAATTATGTTCTGGATGGTAGGTTATAATCTAGCATATGGAATTCCAGAAGGTGGCTATATAGGAACATTCACTCCGTGGTCTGATGCAAGTGCTGTTGATACAGGATATGCAGATGGTTCGGATTGGTATTTCCAAATGGTATTCTGTGCAACAACAGTATCAATTGTATCTGGTACGTTAGCAGAAAGAATTAAATTATGGCCTTTCTTCTTATTTGCAGCAATTTTATCAGGTATCATTTATCCAATTGTCATGGGATGGCAATGGGGTGGTGGCTGGTTAGCCGCTTTAGGTTTCAATGATTTTGCTGGTTCAACTCTTGTACACTCAACTGGTGGTGCTGCAGCATTAGCAGGAGCTATGTTGTTAGGTGCGAGAACGGGAAGATTTGCTAAATCAGGTGAAGCAAAACCAATGAGACCATTTGCAGCTTCTTCTATACCTTTAGTAACAGTTGGAGTATTTATTTTATGGTTAGGTTGGTTCGGTTTCAACGGTGGTTCACAACTTGCTATGGGAACTTTCGATGATGCGGTAGCAGTATCAAATATATTTATTAATACAAACTTAGCAGCGTGTGGTGGTGTTTTAGCTGCAGCAGTTATTACTAGATTAATGTATGGTAAAACTGATGTAGTTCAAATGCTTAACGGTGCGATTGGTGGATTAGTTGCGATAACAGCTGAACCGCTAGCGCCAGCACCTATAGCAGCAATATTCATTGGTGCGATTGGTGGATTAATAGTAGTGTTTGGAACAAAACTATTATTCTCATTTAAAATCGATGATGTTGTTGGTGCAATACCAGCTCACTTATTTGCTGGAGTTTGGGGAACATTAGCTGTTCCACTAACAAACTCTGATGCAAACTTTAGTGCACAGTTAATCGGTGTAATCTCGATAAACGCATTTGTTTTCGTAGTGTCGTACATTGTATGGGCAATTATGAAAAATACTATGGGTATCAGATTGAGTAAAGAGGCTGAACTGAAAGGTACAGACGTAACCGAAACTGGTGTGATAGCTTACGCAATAAGAGACTAAATTTAACTCCCTCCCTTAAGTTAAATCAAAAAGGCCCCTTAATTGGGGCCTTTTTTTATTCTACTGATTTTAAAAATTTTAGAACTTCTTTGGCGTGATCTTTAACTTTAACTGAACGCCATTCTTTAATAATTTTGTCATCTTTTAATAAAAATGTGCTTCTTATTAATCCCATAAATTCTCTGCCCATGAATTTTTTCTTGCCCCAAACTTTATATGCCTTAATTGCTTCTTTTTTTACATCTGCTACTAAATCAAACTTAATTTTGAATTTATTTCTAAACTTTTCATGACTTTCCATACTATCTTTAGAAATACCAATTACTTCACAGTCTAATTTTTTAAATTGTGAAAGAAGTGAATTGAAATCTTTAGTCTCAATTGTGCAGCCAGGTGTATTATCTTTTGGATAGAAATATAAAACTTTGTATTTACTTTTAACTTTGTTTAATTGAAATTTCTCAGAATTTGTGGATGGTATTTTAAAATTAGGTGCAGCTCTATTAGCTATTTTTGTCATATTTGTTTTCTTCCCACAAATTTTTTATATTTACAAGTGGAGATACTCCATAAATAGAATTTACATTGGTTGCATGTATTGCAAGAGACGGAATTGGGCTCAAACATACCTCTGATTTAAAAATGTCGTGCAAAGGTTTTTCAAATGGAGAATGTTCTTTTTTACACATACTTAACAACTTTTCAAAATACTTATTAACCATCCTATTACTTGTCAAAAAAGTGCATAAAGTTTGATCTATTTTCCTCCAATGAGATTGATTACCAAGGAGCACTTTTGTATCTTCTGGCGAAAAATATAAATATGGATAATCTGTTGGGCACAGAAAAAGTTCATCATTTAAAATTGTTGAAAATTTTTCATACGCAAACACCATTTCTTCAAGGCTATTTTTTTTATGAATGTAATCATCTTCAACAAAGTAAATTAGATCATCAGAATTTCTTGATATTTCAATTGATTGATGAATATTAGACATATTTGATTTTTGAGCATCTGTGACGTTTTCATTTTTTTCGTTTTTATGATCTATAAATGATTTATATTTTTCAATATCTAACTTTTCTATTCTGCTCTCAAAAAATTGATTATTTAAAATTTTATTGTATTTATTCAATATTTCTTGATCTGAATTATGATCTATTATTGTTAATTTTAATTTTATGGACTCGAAGAGATCTTTGGATGAATTGATAGAATTTACCAAAGAATTTAATGATCTTATTGAATACTCCTCTTTTTTTTTATCAAATATTCTTTTTTTTGTTTGAGATAACATTAAAACAGAGGCACAGCTTCTAAAAATAATTTCTAAAGCTTTTACTTTTCTTGTAATTTTTAGTGAACCCATTGGTATTGTTATTGATTTTTGTCCTATAGTGGAAAGATTTTGATTACTGGAATCCTTCAATGAAGGTATATCGTAATTGCTATTATTGATTATTTCGAAGCCAAAATATCGATTTATTTTAATTAACAGTTTTTCAATAAATGAATTTTTTTTCTTTAATTTTAATTCTTTCACAATATAACTGTATAGCAATATGAAAATTAAATCATCACAAACACTTGTTAACGAAGCTTTAAATCAAATTAAAACACTTTCTCCAGCTGAAGCTCTAGAAATGGTAAATTCAGATAAATGTAATCTAATAGATATAAGAGATATCAGAGAACTAGAGAAAATGGGAAGAATAGAAAATTCACATCATATTCCAAGAGGCATGCTTGAATTTTGGATGGATCCAGACAGTCCTTACTTTAAAGAAGGCAAGATAGATATGAATAAAGAAATGGTATTATTTTGCGCAGGCGGACTAAGATCTGCATTAGCTACAAAATCATTGAAAGATATGGGGTTTGAAAAAATTTCACATATAGATGGTGGGTTTTCTCAAATGAAGAGCAGTGGTTTCAAAGTAGAAAAATAAATCAATCAAACAAAGTTATTCTTTTTGCGAAAAAAATTCTTATTACCCAGTATATAAATATACCTAAAGGACCAACAAAATAAGTAATTATTAAAGGAAAGAAGACTAGTATTTTTGACATATAAAATCTCTGACTATCTCTAACAATCCAAGATCCACAAAATAAATTTATAGCCAAAAAGTGTGTCCAAAATAAAATTAAAAACTCATTACTTTCAAATAGTTCGGCTAGGTCATAAAAACTTAAATACAAAATAAAGTTTTTATCAAAATCATATCCGGCAAAAAAGAATATATATAATAGATAAACATAAACGCTTGCCAAAATAAATGTTGGAATTATTGATGTAACAAATAAACCACAAACTTTAGTTTGTGGAAAAATAATAAGCATTAACCAAAAAGGTATTACACCTATATTCAGCCACATATAGATCATTTCTACTGTAAAAAATGCAGATATTTGTTCAATCATCAGGGTTATATTATATTAAATGCAATAATGATTCCTATAAAAAATAAAAAAAAAAACTTAGAAGCGACAATTGATGAAATGCGTAACTTTGCACTTAATTATGTAGAAAAATTTGCACCATCAAAACAACAGCTAAAAACATATCTTTTAAAGAAATATTTAAGATCTAAAGTTGATAACGTTAAAAGAAGCAATATTTCAGATCTAATCGAGATTGTAGCTGAAGATTTAGAAAAATCTAAATTTATAAATGATAAATTTTATTCAGAAACAAAGGCAAAAAGTCTAATCCAACGTGGATCATCAATAAATAAGATTAGAAATTATTTAATAAGCAAAGGAGTTGGAGAAAAATACATAAAAAATACAATTGAACAAATTAATGAAAATAATGAAGATCAAGATTTTTTTTCAGCCATAAAAGTTTGTAAAAAAAAAAGAATTGGTCCCTCAAGAACTGAAGATAATAGAACTTTATTTTACAAAAAAGATATTGGAATATTAGCAAGATCTGGATTTGATTTTGAAGTATCAAGGAGAGTAATGGATCTAGATAAAGAGGAATATTTGAAAATTATAAATCTTCTTTAGATTTTTTATTCTTTTCTTCTAAATAATATTGTATTTTGTTTTTTATAAAGTTTTTTACCATCACAAATACTATTAAACCAAAAATTGATACAGATACTATTATAATTAATATTATTCTTATTTGTTCACTCATTATATATTTTTATTTCTTTTCAAAATTATACTAGGATTTTTAAAATTTTCTTTTCCGTAAAGTATTTCATTTCCCTCAAAATCTGTAACTATACCTCCTGCATTTTCAAGAATTGCATGCCCAGCAGCTATATCCCATTCACATGCTCTAGGCTCAGCAACATAGCCGTCGTATTCATTTGAAGCTATTACACAAAATTTTAAAGAACTTTTCATCCTTTTAAATTTGCTAACATTCATTGATTGATATATTTTGCTAATTTCAGGTTTTAGTTTATTTGAATATGATACAAATTTAAGTTTACTATTAGAAGTCTTTGAACAGTCTAATTTTACATGTTTATTATTAATTATTTCAAATGAACAATCTTTCTCATAAGAATAAAATAATCTATTTTTAGCGGGTGCATATATTATACCTGCTACTGCTCGATTATTAACTATTAAACCAGCGTTTAAAGTAAATTCATCAAGATCATTAATGTAATCATAAGTTCCATCAATTGGATCTATTAGCCAAAAATTTTTTAAATCTTTCTTGGATTTATTATGACTAGTTTCTTCTGATACAATAGGTATTTGAGGAGTTAAATCATTTATTTTTTCAGTTAAAATTTTATTAACTTCGAGATCACCATTGCTAACAGGCGTATTATCTTCCTTAATTTCTTTTGTTAATCCTTTTTCCCTTAATTTTATTGAAACTTTTCCTGCGTATAAAAAAGTATCAATCAGCTTTTCAATAATTTCTTTTATTTCGATTTTATTCATTTATTCCAATTTTTCTAACTCAATATTTTTAGCATTGATAACTTTTTTTCCAACATTTTCAAAATTCACAGTTACTTTTTCCTTAATAATAGATTGCACTTGTCCTATTCCCCAATCTTTATTATTAGGATTTATAACCTTATCACCTGGTTCAAAATCTAAAATCATTTGATTTTACTTATAATAGAAATGAGTATAAATACCACCTCATGAATTTAGAGTTAAACTCAATTGGATTAAACAAGAAACCGTCTGATACAAAAGTAATTGTTGCTATGTCCGGTGGCGTAGATTCATCTACTGTTGCTGGTTTGATGAAAATGCAAGGATATAACGTTACTGGCATAACTTTAAAACTATACAACGATAGTAAAGAAGTTGTTAAATCAAAAGTTTGTTGTTCGGGACAAGATGTTATAGATGCAAAAAGAGTTGCTCATAAGTTAGATATTGACCATAAAATTCTTTATTACCAAGATAAATTTAAGCAAGGAGTTATTGATAATTTTGTAGATAGCTACTTAAAAGGAGAAACTCCAATACCATGCGTACAGTGTAATCAAACTGTTAAATTTAAAGATTTATTTGATTTTGCTAAAGATTTAAAAGCTGATGCTCTGATTACGGGTCATTACGTAAAAAACATAACAATTAATGAAAAAAATAATATGTATAGGGCAATAGATGAAAATAGAGATCAAAGTTATTTTCTTTTCAATACAACTAGAGAACAATTGAATTATTTACGCTTTCCATTGGGAGGTATGTTAAAAAAAGAAACTAGAGATATAGCAAAAGATCTCAATTTAAATGTTGCAGATAAACCGGATAGTCAAGACATATGTTTTGTTCCAAACGGAGATTATTCATCTGTAATAAAAAAATTTAGACCAGACTCATTAAAAAAAGGTAATATTAAAAATTTAAATGGTGATGTAATCGGTGTACATGATGGAATTGTTAATTTTACTATTGGGCAAAGAAAAGGAATAAAAGTGGCTAACAAAGAAGCATTATATGTGATTAAAATTGATGCCAAAAATAATGAGATTATTGTCGGTGGAAGAGAGCACCTTGGGAAAAAGAAAATTAATTTAAAAAATATAAATTTATTATCTGATCATAATGAATTAAGTGAAGATGTACTAGTCAAAGTTAGATCTACTGGCAAGTTATTAGCCAGTAAAGTAAATCTTTTAAACGAGAATAGTGCTGAGGTAAATTTGGATAACCCTGAAGATGGTATTTCACCTGGACAAGCGTGTGTTTTTTATAAAAAAGACCAATTTGGATTTAAAGTATTAGGTGGCGGATGGATTACGAGTTAAATCTTTTGATCCAAAAAAATAAAAAAAATAAAACAAAAAAATTAAAACAAAATAATTCCATTCAATCATTTGTATTATTGATTTTTCAACTTTAAAAGCAAAAAAGAAAATTGAAAAAAGTAATACAATAATTAGAATATTTACAATGAACACCTGCAATTTAAAATATACATTTTTTAATATTTGATTTTTTCCAGATAAATTGTTTATTAATTTTACAAAAAAAAATTTACAAGATATTGCTGAAATTACACAAATAGCCAAGTTAATTTTCAATAAAATTTTAATTAAACTATTATCAAAATTTAAACCTAAAAAAATTGTATGAAGAATTAAAGTTATTCCACTCACATAACCTAAGTATGAAATTTTATTTGTTATTTTGTTGTCCACATCATAACAATTAAAAATCTTTTTTTGGTAAAACCAAAATAAAATTAACAAAATTCCTGTAATTATCATGAATGGTTTAAAGATTAAATTATTTGGAAATACCCTTCCAAGTCTACTTATTGATGTTGTGCCATCAATATATGGAATCGCATAACCGAGCGTCTTTATACTCTGCTTGTCTCTAAGAGCATCGCCAGCATTATAAATTTTAATACCCTTAAAGTATTCTTTGTCAGCATTTTCAAGTCCATACCAATTACCTGGTGTAGGTTCACTGCTAAATTCAAAGCTTTGAGACAATATAAGAATTATATTTATGGTAATAATGGGGATCAAAAATATTGCTAATCCCACAAATCTGGATTTGTTGAGATTATTCATTTTACGGATATTACTTTTTCTTATTTTTTTTTCTGGCCCTTCTCTTTTTCGATCCCATTTTTCTTCGGCCTCTATGCTTTTTGGGGTATCCCATAATCTCCTTAGTTTTACAATTTTATTGACTTATTCGAAGGATATAGCATTGTCAATATAACTAATCAATTTTTTTATGGTTAATTCAGTTAAAACTTTTTTGAAACAAGTAGGAAAAGATTATCAAAATCAGTCGGTTAACCCGCCAGTAGTTAGAGCTTCAACGATAATATTTAAAACTTTACAAGATATAAAGAAAACACAAAGCAATTATAAAAAAAATCCTTTAAGTAAAAATTTTGATTATGGTCGAAAAGGAACATCTACTACTTTTGTATTACAACAACTATTAAGAAAAATAGAAAATGCTTACCAAGTTTATTTAACACCAACAGGATTTGGTGCTGTTTTTCTTGGAGTGATTAGCGTTGTAAGACCTGGTGATGAAATTATTATAACAGACTCAGTTTACTCTCCCACAAGATTTTTAACCGAAGACTATTTAAAAAAATTCAATATTAAAGCAGTATTTTATGATCCAAAAAACTTAGATGACTTAAAAAAAAAAATTACAAAAAAGACTAAACTTATTTTTGTTGAAAACCCTGGAAGTAACACATTTGAATTTCAAGATTTAAAAAAAATATTATCTTTTGCTAAGCATAAGAATATTTATACAGCTATTGATAACACATGGGGAACACCTTATTTAATCAAGCCTTTAGACTTAGGTTTTGATATGTCTATAGTTTCAGCGACAAAATATTATTCTGGTCATTCAGATGTTATGGGTGGCAGCTTAGCTATTAAAAAAAGACTTTTTAAACAAGTGGAATTAAGTCAAAAAGCAGTTGGTTTAAGACTAAGCCCTGATGATGCCTATTTAATTATGAGAGGACTAAGAACATTAGATATTAGGTTAGACAAACATCAAGATAATACAATCAAGGTAGCTAATTTTTTGAGTAAACAAAAAAAAGTTAAAGAGGTTTTTTACCCAATTAAAAAAAATATTAAACAGTACAAAATGTGGAAAAAGTATTACTCAGGATCATCTGGGTTAATGGGTGTAAAAATTATTTCTAAAAATAAAAACTCTGTAATTAAATTTTTGAATAAACTAAAATTATTTGCCCATGGTTACAGCTGGGGTGGATTTGAAAGTCTTGCTTTATATCAGGACAAATTGGCACTGGGTAATAGGAGCTACACAAAGCTGAGTAATAACGAACATATTATAAGATTACATATTGGTTTAGAAGACCCAAATGATTTGATTGCTGACATTAAACAGGCTATTAAATCTGTAAGATGAATGACACCAAATTTTTTCCAACAAAAAAAGCACTAGTTACTGTAATAGCTGCATCTGTTGTTGTTATTATTGCATTAGGAATAAGACAAACTTTTGGAATGTTTTATTTCGATTTTGCAACTGATTTAGACATCACGATAACACAGTTCGGTTTTACAATGGGATTACAGCTCTTATTGTGGGGTGTTTTCAGTCCTATGTTTGGAATTATTACTGACAAGTATGGTGGTAATATTGCAATCTTTATTGGTTTTGTTTTTTATTTATTAGCGATTTTATTATTTTATTCAGGCTTTAATACTGGTTATTATTTTACTATAACAATTGGAATATTAGTTGGTGTTGGATTGGGATCCACAGCTATTAGTATACCTGTTTCAGTTGTTGCAAAACATTTTCCAGTTTCAAGCAGAACAATAGCAACAGGCATTGTAACATCAGCTGGATCTTTTGGATATTTTATATCACCTCTAATCACTAGATACTCACTTGTTGAACATGGGTGGGAAAATACAATGTTATTTTTCTGTTTCTTTTTGGGCTTAGGATTAATTGTAGCATTATTTGTTTCAACACCAAAAATACCTGTTGGTACAAATCAAAATAACAACCAAACAGCTAGAGAAGCTTTAAAAGAGGCTTTTTCAAATAAAAGTTACATCTATCTTACGTTAGGTTTTTTTGTATGTGGTTGGCACATTGCTTTAGTTGCAACTCATATACCCACGTACATGATTGATAAAGGATTACCAGACTGGTGTGCAGCAATGGTATTGGCTTTAATCGGACTTTTTAACATGGTTGGAACAATTACAAGTGGATATCTTGCAACTAGATACAGTCAAAAAATTTTATTAAGTGCGATTTACTTATTAAGAGGAGTATCAATTATTTATTTCATATTCTTACCACCAAGTGTATTTAATTCAGTAATCTTTGGAATTACTTTTGGGATGTTATGGCTATCAACAGTTCCGCCAACAAATGGAATCATAGGAAAAGTATTTGGAACTAAATATATCGGATTGTTATATGGAATTGTTTTTGTAAGTCATCAAATTGGATCTTTTTTAGGAGCTTATTTGAGTGGAGTTTTCTACGAACTTAACGGCAATTTTGATTATGCTTGGTACATATCTATCGCATTATCTATTTTTGCTGGTTTGATACATTTACCTATAAAAGAGAAGCCAATTGAACGACCACAAATCGCATAAACTTAAATTTAACCCGTATTTAGAAAAACTTTATCAATCGGATAAACCATTGATAATTTACAAGGTGGAAAATGGTTATGATATTTATACAGATTTTTCTAAAAAAATTAACTTATCAAAAAATAATATTCACAAATTTTTAAACTCTTTTGAAAAAACGAAATATAAAAAAGAAACTGACCAATATGTTGGTTTTTTTGGATATGAAATTCTAAATAATTTGCTTGGTATTAAAATAAGCAAACAGTCTAAAAATGGTTTTTATAAAGGAGTTTTTTACAAACCAGAAACAATTATTAAAATTAGAGATAATATTTCAATATTTTCAAATAAAAAAAAGCAAGAATTTAATAATTATTTTAAACCAACTAAAATTTTATCACCATTTAAATTAAATATTAAATATCAAAAATACAAAAAAATATTTGATATTTTTTCAAAAAAAATAAGACAAGGAGAAACATATCAAATAAAAATTTGCACAAAATATCGTAATAAATCTTCAATAAATCCAATTAATTTTTTTTGGAGATTAATGAAGTCAAATGCTTCACCAGAATCTTTTATGATAAGAGATAAAAACTATTCTATTGTAAGCTGCTCTCCTGAAACTTTATTATTAAAAAAGGGCAACAAAATCATTACCAAGCCTATTGCTGGTACATTAAGAAAAAGTAAAAAAACGAACAGATCTAGTGCTTTAAAGTTTTTTAGAAATAATTCTAAAGAGACTAAAGAACATAATATGATTGTTGACATGGAAAGAAGTGATTTATCCAGAGTTTGTATTCCAGGAACAGTAAAAATTGATAAAGAAAAATATGTTGAGGAATATAGGCACTTATTTCATTATGTTACAACTATATCCGGAAGCCTATTAAAGGGTACGACTATAAAAAATATTATCAAATCTATGATGCCTGGTGGATCAGTCATAGGCTGTCCAAAAATAAGAACGTTGGAATTATTAAATCAACAAGAAAAAGAGAATAGAAATATTTTTACAGGTAGTTTTGGCTATATAAAATTTAATAAAGATATGAGATTTAACATAATAATAAGATCTATATTAAACTATAAAAATACATCAGAAATATCTGCAGCATCTGGAGTTGTATTAGATAGTGCAGCAAAAAAAGAATTTAATGAAAATTTTATCAAAGCAAAATCATTATTAGAATTATTTAAATGATTTATATAATAGATCACCAGGATTCATTTACATGGAATGTAGTTCATCAATTCTCTCAGTTTGATAATGTTTATTGTTCAAATTATTTTGAAATAAATAACAATTTATTAAATAAAGCTAATATAATTGTGTTATCTCCTGGACCTGGTTCACCCAAAGATTATCCAAATACTTCAAAAATTTATAATAAATTCAAAGGAAGAAAAAAAATCATAGGAATTTGCTTGGGGTATCAGCAAATATTACATTGTGAAAATGCCAAAATTATTCAACAAAGGAGAATATTTCATGGTTATCAATCTGAAGTAAAAGTTGTTTCGAATAAATCCATCTTTAGAAAGAATTCTAAATTTAAAGTTGGAAGATATCATTCACTTAAGCTGCAAGAGCCATTTATTAAAGAAAATTTTGATATTACTATGAGATGCGCTAAAACTGATATTGCTATGGCTTTTGAAAACATAAAAGATGATGTATATGGTTTTCAATTTCATCCAGAATCTTTTTTAACAACAAATGGTAAAATTCTTATTAAAAAAATCTTACAGTCGAAAAGATCTTAAAGAAAAAAAATTTAAAGATCTATGGAATGCCCATGGGGTATTTACAACTATGTGGATCTATGGAAAGCCTCAAAAGATTTTATTTTTTAAAGAGCACATAGCAAATCTCATTAAGTCTACTAAAAATTATAAAATTTATGATCGAAATTTAAAAAGAAATATATTTAAAATAATTAAATCCAATTTAAATAAACAAAAAAATTATAATCATTTATTGAGAATTGCAGTAACCAAAAGTTTAATCTCTATATCTTTGAGAGATAAATTAAAAATTAAAAAAAATCTTCAGTTAAAGTTAGTCAATTACAATAGAATTAAGCCTGAACATAAAAATCTAAAGTATAAATTTATTTTAAAAAATTTATCTAAAATGGATAATACAAAATCAGATATTGCTCTTTGCTCAAATGGAAAAATTCTAGAAACAGGAACTTCAAATATTATTTTTATAAAAGATAATAAATACTATTCACCTATCAGGAAATTTTATCGAGGAGTTAATTTAAAGTTTTTTGAAAAGCAATTTAAGATAAAAAAAACTAATATTAATATAAATAAATTAAATCAATACGAGGAGATACTTCTAATCGGATCTGGAAAGGGAGTTTCTACTGTTTCATCTATAAAAGAGAAAGACTGGAATAGAAAAAAATATAAATCTTACGAAACTTTCATAAGTAAATATCAAACTAAAATACTAAAACAGAAAAAATTGAGTAATTATTTATGAGAAACCCTAATAACCCTTGCATATTCTGTTTTACAAAGAAAAAGGAATATCTTTTTGAAAATGAACTAGCTTATGCAACTACTGACACTTACCCTGTATCAAAATTTCATTCACTTATAATTCCAAAGCGGTGTGTTAAAAACTATTTTGATCTAACCTCAAAAGAAATCCTAGCGTGCAATAAGCTAATAAAAAAATTAAAAAAAAAAATTGAAAAGATCGATAGATCTGTGAAGGGTTTTAACATTGGAACCAACTCCGGCAAGGTTGCTGGACAATCTATTAATCATTGTCATATTCATTTGATTCCAAGACGAAAAAATGATGTTAAAAACCCTCAAGGTGGTGTTCGAGCTGTAATCTCTTCTAAACAGCATTATGTAAGGAAAAAGTAACTTTTATTAACATTTTTTTATTTAGATGAGATTATTAGTCAGTTGAACTAATATTTTTTATAGATTAAAAACTCAGATTAGTATTATATTTAGCGGAGATAATAATATGTTCACAACAAATCCATTTGCTGTACTTTCCTCAACAGTTCCTTCAATTGCTTTGCAAGCATTTGTTTTATTGATGTTAGCATTAGTAGTGATTGGAACACTGATGGATATTATTCATAAGAAGAATGTAAAATATTTTTTTAATAATGCTAAAAAAGCAAAAAAAGCAGCGAGTAGAGATTTAAGTCTTGGAGAAAAAACAGCGATAATTTCAAAAACAGTAGTACATGATATTGGAACTACATCTGAATTAGGTTTAGGTAAAAGAAGATTTGCACATGTATTAGGAATGTATGGAACAATATTATTTTGGATCGGGTCAGGCGTAATGATATTTGGATATTCTTCTCCAAATGCTGTAACCCCATCTATATGGCCAATTATTTGGCACGCTGGTGCAATTTTAACTTGCCTTGGAGCATATTGGTTTTGGTTTTTTTTAAGAGTAGATGTATCTGCTGAAGCTCACTCAGTTTTTAGAATCATAAAAGCAGATTTATTTGTTTTAGCTTTAGTATTATCTTCTACGTTTGGTTTAGCTTGGTCGTATTTCCAATATTCAGGATCTAATGGTTTAAGTATTTTATTTTTAATTTTGTTTGCTGTTGCTAACATAGTTTTATTTGGAGGAGTTTACTGGTCTAAATTTGCTCATATGTTCTACAAACCAGGTGCTGCAATCCAAAAAAATTTAGCAGAGGCAGATGGTTCCAGAGATAACCTGCCTCCACCTGCAGATGCTCCAGAACAATTTGGACTTGGAATTAAACGTGAGGCACCAAAGCACTATTAATATGATTGATAAAATTTTAAAGAAAGGTAATAAGTAAATATGTCAACTTTTGTATACATGACGAGATGTGATGGTTGTGGTCATTGTGTAGATATATGTCCATCAGACATTATGCACATAGACGAAACTATTAGAAGAGCAAAAAATATAGAACCAAATTTTTGTTGGGAATGCTATTCATGCGTTAAGGCATGTCCCAATCATGCAATTGATGTAAGAGGATATGCTGACTTTGCTCCAATGGGTCATAGTGTTAGAGTTAGAAGAGAAGAAGAAAAAGGAACTATTTCTTGGAGAATTAAATTTAGAAACGGTACAGAGAAGAATTTTGTATCACCAATAACAACAAAACCTTGGGGTAAATTCATACCAAAATTAGCTGAAGCTGATACTCCTAATCAAGGAGAGATTAACTCACAAATTTTATATAATGAGCCACATGGTTTAAATACTGAAAAAGATTTACCAACATTAGATAAGAATTCATTTAAGCAAGGCGTTTACTATTAATGGCTAAGCACAAAACTATCATCGAAGAATGTGACGTACTAGTTGTCGGTGGAGGTATGGCTGGAACAGGGGCTACTTTTGAGGCAAGACACTGGGGAAGAGATTTAAAAATAATCTGTGTTGAAAAAGCAAATATAGATAGAAGTGGTGCCGTTGCACAAGGTCTTTACGCAATTAACTGTTATATGGGAATGCAGTGGGGCGAGAATATGCCAGAAGACCATGTACGGTACGCTAGAAACGATTTGATGGGTCTTGTTAGAGAAGATTTAGGTTATGACATGGCACGTCATGTGGACTCAACTGTTCACATGTTCGATGAATGGGGTCTTCCAATGATGAAAAACAAAGAAACTGGAAGATATCAAAGAGAAGGTAAGTGGCAAATTATGATACACGGTGAAAGTTACAAACCAATTGTAGCAGAGGCCGCAAAAAAATCTGCTGATAAAATTTATAACAGAATAATGATTACCCATCTTTTAAAAGATGAAAAAAATCCAAACCGAATAGCTGGTGCAGTTGGCTTCAATGTTAGAACTGGAAATTTTCACGTATTTAAATCTAGAACAGTAGTTGTTTCTGCTGGTGGAGCATCGCACATATTTAAACCAAGAGCAGTTGGTGAAGGTATGGGTAGAACATGGTATGCACCTTGGAGTAATGGATCTGCTTATGCATTACCTATTCAAGCAGGGGCAAAAATGACTCAAATGGAAAATAGAATTGTACTTTGTAGATTTAAAGATGGTTATGGTCCAGTTGGAGCATATTTCCTTCATTTAAAAACATATACTCAAAACGCTAATGGCGAAAACTATGAGAAGAAATGGTATGAAGCTACTAAAGAATTAGTAGGTGAATATATAGACCATCATCCAACACCAACTTGTTTGAGAAATCATGCATTTATTCAAGAGACAGCTGCGGGTGGTGGACCAATACACATGGTTACAAAAGAAGCATTTCAAGATCCACATTTAGAAACTGTAGGATGGGAAAATTTCTTAGGAATGACAGTTGGACAAGCAGTTGTATGGGCATCTCAAAATATTGATCCGAAATATACAAATCCTGAATTAACTACATCAGAGCCATATGTAATGGGATCTCATGCTACTTGTTCAGGAGCATGGGTTAGTGGACCAGAAGATATAGCACCTGATGAATATTTCTGGGGATACAATAGAATGATGACTATCGATGGATTATTTGGAGCAGGAGATGCAGTTGGCGGAAGTGCTCACAAGTTTTCATCTGGTTCGTTTACAGAAGGAAGATTAGCCTCTAAAGCTGCTGTTAAGTATATTCAAGATAAAAAAGCTGATGATATTGAAGTTTCTGATGCACAATTAGAGAAGCTTAAAGAAGAAATATTCAAGCCAATTGAAAATTATACTGTGGGAAGAAATGAAATTACTGGAGGAACTGTTTCTCCAAGCTATATTTTACCTATACAAGGACTACAAAGACTACAAAAAATTATGGATGAATATTGTGGTGGGTTAACAAATAATTACATGACAAACGATAATCTGCTTAAAAAAGGCTTAGAACAGCTACAATTACTCCAAGAAGACTTAGATCATGTCGGAGCTGAAGATTATCACCAATTGATGAGAGCATGGGAACTCAAACATAGAGCTGTAACTTCAGAATGTGTTGCTCATCATACATTATTTAGAGAAGAAACGCGTTGGCCAGGCTATTATTATAGAGGCGATCATATGAAACTTGATGATGAAAACTGGCACTGTTTAACTGTTTCTAGAAGAGATCCTGAAACTGGAAAATTTGAAATGGAGAAAAAGCCTGTTTATCATATCGTTGATGATAAAGAGAAGAAGCAAGCTTCCTAACCATTTTACATGAGTATTGTCGACAAATCAGACGAAGAAATCATTAAAATTGCTGATCCTATCTGGGATAACATGGTTAGATGTTCAAACATGAAAGATTATGGTGGTTTTACTAGGGATTTATCTTCACAAATGCTTTACGGGGCCAACGAAGTAGAGCTTGGTAAGCAATGGGCAAGCAATAAGCTGATTTCAAGTCTTAAAGAAGGGTGTAAGGCTATAGGCTGTTTAAGAAGAGGCTTGTACGTAACAGTTGTCTATAAACAAAACAGTACAGAGATACCTGGAGACTTTTTAGGTCGACTTGTTCTTGGAGAAGAGGGAGATGAGGTCAAAGTCTTTGGAGCAACTATTTTTTAAATTCAACTAAATATTATTTGCATTTAATAAAACTTGTGGTATTTCGCGGGTATGCTTCAAGCTTTTAATCAAAATATTAAGAAAATCCCTTTATTAGTTTCAAATCAGCTTTCAAAAATAATTAAATCTTTTCTATATCTTTTTATATTTTTTACTTGGGCATTTATAATCCTAGGAACATTTCAAAATTTTATTTAATTTATTCTTATAATCATTGACTTTAGATTATGAGAGGAATAGTTAGATTGTATGGAATATTTTCTTCCAATAGCTCAAGTCGAGATTAACATACTCTTCATATTTGGTTTAAGTTTAGCAGTTGGTATTCTTTCAGGATTGTTTGGTGTAGGCGGAGGATTTTTAATGACACCTTTTTTAATATTTTTAGGTATTCCACCTGCTTATGCAGTACCAAATGAAGCAAGTAATATTTTAGGAACATCGGTATCCGGTTCAACTACTCATTATTTAAAAGGTACATTAGATTATAAAATGGGATTGATGATTGTAGTGGGAGGAACTATTGGAACTTTACTAGGGATCTTAACTTTTTCTTATTTTCAAGATATTGGAAAAATAAACATCGTTATCTCTTTAGCCTACATGTATATCTTGGCTATACTTGGAACTTTAATGCTTATCCAAGGAGTATCAGAAATTGATAAGGCTAGAAAAAAAATTGTTGTAAGAAAAAAATTACATACGCATTATTGGATACATGGACTTCCCTTTAGAATGCGTTTTAAAAAATCAAAGGTTTATGAAAGCGCATTTACTCCAATTATTATTGGTTTAATTGTAGGATATATCGCTGCAATTATGGGAGTAGGTGGTGCATTTATATTGGTTCCTGCAATGATTTATATTATTGGAATGCCAACTAAACTAATTCCTGGTACATCTTTGTTTGTTACAATATTTGTAAGTGCAATCGTAACAGTTCTTCATGCCTTTAATTATGGAACAATTGATCTTGTTTTAGTTTTTGTACTTATACTTGGTTCAATTATTGGTGTTCAGTTTGGTCAAAAAATTGGTGAAAAAGTTGATAGCTCAGAATTTAAAACAATCTTAGCAGTACTTTTATTATTAGTTGGAATTGCAATTGCTTATGACACTTTTATTAAAGAAGATGTAATCGTTGAAACAGTTGCAAATGGAACTAAAAACCTTGGAAACATTGCACAGTTTATTTTAGATTATTCAAAAGACCTTCCAGTATTTTATGGACTTACATCAGTTGTATTAGCAGTAGTTCTTGGAATTGGAGCTGCAGTTTTAAGAAATTATATTTCTAAGTGGAATAAAGCAAGAGAAGCTAAGCTTAAAGCTTAAGCACTTCTGTATAATTTAGTCATAACAAATTCTCTATGACCAAGTGCTTCAGCACATGTTAATCTTCCGTTTGCAACTCTTATTGTAGCTTTAATTAATTCATCACCAGCTTCATCTAAATTCATTTCTCTTGATAAAATTTTAGAAACATCAACATCAATATGCTCACTCATAGTTCTAGCAGTTAAAGGATTAGCAGTTAGTTTTACGACAGGTTCAATTGGGTTTCCAATTATATTTCCTTGTCCAGTTGGAAATAGGTGTAGATTGAACCCTCCTGCCGCTTGTAAGGTAACACATTCAGCAGCAGCTGATGAGGTATCCATAAAGTATAAACCTGGACCTTTAGTTGGTTCTTCTGCTGGTTCTAGTACATCAATAAATTTACATCCACCAATTTTTTGAAAGTTTCCAAATGCTTTTTCTTCAATTGTAGTAAGTCCACCTGCTATGTTTCCAGCTGTTGGTTGACTTTCGGAAAGATCGTCTGTTGCTTCTTTTAAGATAAAATCATTATAAGAACTCCAAGTTTTTCTAAACTTTTCTTGAGCTTCAGGAGTTTTTCCTCTTTTTTCACATACAGTTTCAGCACCCGTCAGCTCAGATGTTTCACCAAAACATAAATGAACACCAAGGGGCTCTAATTTATCCATTAAATTTCCAACTGTAGGATTTGATGCTAATCCTGATGTTGTATCAGACTCTCCACATTTAACTGATATCCATAAATCACTTATAGGACGCTCTTCTCTTTGTTTCTCAGATGCCCAAATTGAAAATTCTTGAGCTTTCTTTGAAACTCTTGCGATAGTGTCTATATCTCCTACACCTTCTATACTAAAACCTTCAACTGGTTTTCCAGTTGTTGCAATTGCATCAACAATTCTTTTTGTCCATTTAGGCTCAATACCAATTACTATAACTGCTGCAACATTTGGATTTTTTCCTGTTCCAATCATTGTTCTAAAATGAAGTTCTAGGTCTGCTCCAAATTGTAATCTTCCATAAGAATGTGGAAGTGCAATCGTACCTTTAATATTATTAGCTACAGCTTCAGCGCAAGCATTTGAAATATCATCAACAGGAAGAATTATTACGTGATTTCTTGTACCTGTTCTTCCATCTTCTCTTTTATATCCTAAAAACGTTTTTGGAATTTCCATTTTACCACTTTTTGGTTTTTACGTTGTGAACATGTACATGCTCACCTTTTTTAATTGATTTTACTACTTTGCCAATATCATGCCCGTATTTTAATATTGTATCTCCCTCGTTAAGATCAGTCATTGCAATTTTATGACCCAAAGGTATTTCATCCATCGATTGAATTTTTACTGATTTATCATTTTCCATAATCCAGCAATCACAGTCTTGTTTAGGAGTAATTTTTTCAATAACTACAACACCTACATTGTCTTTTTCATCATGGATTATAATATCTGTGCCGGCCATTGTGACGATTTCTTTGTTTGAAATTCGACCCAATTTATATATGAATTGGGCACTTTGACAATTAAAAAATAGAATTAAGAAGGATTTGATATGGCTAAAATGACAACCGAAGAAGCTTTTGTAAAAGTTTTACAGATGCATGGTATCGAACATTCGTTTGGTATTATCGGTTCTGCATTCATGCCTATTTCTGATCTTTTCCCAGAAGCTGGAATAACTTTTTGGGACGTTGCTCATGAAACAAATGGTGGATTGATTGCTGATGGTTACACGAGAGCAACTGGAAAAATGTCTATGGTGATTGCTCAAAATGGTCCAGGTATTACAGGACTTGTTACACCAATAAAAACTGCTTACTGGAATCATACTCCACTACTTTTAGTTACACCACAAGCTGCAAACAAAACTATGGGCCAAGGTGGTTTTCAAGAAGTAGAGCAAATGAATTTATTTAAAGACATGGTGTGTTATCAAGAAGAAGTTAGAGACCCATCAAGAATGGCAGAAGTTTTAAACAGAGTAATAGAAAAAGCATTTAGAGGTTCAGCGCCTGCACAAATAAATGTACCAAGAGATTTTTGGACACAAGTTATAGATATAGAGTTACCTCCAATTGTAAGATTTGAAAGACAAGGTGGTGGAAAAGATGCTGTTGATAGAGCTGCGAAATTATTATCAGAAGCAAAATTCCCAGTAATTTTATCTGGAGCAGGAGTTGTTATAGGTGATGCGATTGATGATTGTAAAAAATTAGCAGAAAAGCTTGATGCACCTGTATGTAATGGATATCAACATAACGATAGCTTTCCAGGAAGTCATCCATTAGCTGTTGGTCCATTAGGTTACAACGGATCTAAAGCTGCAATGGAGTTAATTTCAAAAGCTGATGTAGTTTTAGCATTAGGAACAAGATTAAATCCATTTTCAACATTACCAGGATATGGAATTGATTACTGGCCAAAAGATGCAACAATTATTCAAGTAGATATGAACCCTGATCGTATTGGTTTAACCAAGAAAGTTACAGTTGGTATTTGCGGTGATGCTAAAATGGTAGCTCAACAGATATTAGAAAAACTTTCATCAAATGCTGGAGATAATGGTAGAGAAGATAGAAAAAATCTAATTCATCAAACAAAATCTGCATGGTTGCAAACTCTTACCAGTTTAGATCATGAGGATGATGATCCAGGAACTGTTTGGAATAAAGAAGCAAGAGAAAGAGATAAAGATAGAATGTCCCCAAGACAAGCATGGAGAGCTATTCAAGCTGGAATGCCAGAAGATGTTATAATTTCAAGCGATATTGGAAATAATTGTGCAATAGGTAATGCTTATCCAACATTTGAGAAACCAAGAAAATATTTGGCACCAGGTTTATTTGGACCATGTGGATATGGATTTCCATCTATTCTTGGAGCAAAAATTGGATGCCCAGATACTCCAGTTATAGGTTTTGCTGGTGACGGAGCATTTGGAATAAGCATGAATGAAATGAGTTCGTGTGCAAGAGAAGAGTGGCCAGCAATAACAATGGTAATTTTTAGAAATTATCAATGGGGCGCTGAAAAAAGAAATTCAATATTGTGGTTTGATGATAACTTTGTTGGAACAGAGTTAGATCCAGAATTAAGTTATGCAAAAGTTGCTAATGCATGTGGTTTAAAAGGTGTTATTGCAAATACAATGGAAGAAACCACTAAAGCTATTAAACAATCTTGTGAAGATCAGAAAAAAGGTATTACTACATTTATCGAAATAATTTTAAATCAAGAATTAGGTGAGCCATTCAGAAGAGATGCTATGAAAAAACCAGTTAAAGTAGCCGGTATAAGCAAGAGTGATATGAAACCTCAAAAGTCTCTTGTTAGTTGAGATTAGTAAAATTTCATTATAAAAATAATTAACTGTCAGGAAATAAATGAAAGTTAAGAATATTCTTTTTATAATGGCTGATCAACTTAGGTGGGATTACCTTTCATGTTATGGCCATCCACATTTAAAAACTCCTCACTTAGATAGTTTAGCAAAAAAAGGTGTAATGTTTGAATCTGCTTATGTTCAAGCACCTGTATGTGGCCCATCGAGAGCATCTTACTACACAGGAAGAACAGTATTTAGTCATGGCTCTACATGGAACCAAGTACCACTTCCAATTGGCGAATTAACTATTGGTGACTACTTGAGACAGTCAGGAATAAAAACTTGTGTTGTCGGCAAAACACATATGAGACCTGATATTAATAGCATGAATAGATTGGGAATTTCAAAAACAACAGAAATTGGCTCTGTAGTAATGGAACCAGGGTTTGATCCTTACGAGAGAGATGATGGTCTGCATCCAAACAACATTATGAAAAAATCTGAAAAAAAATTATCCTATAACGAATGGTTAAATAAACTAGGATATGATGGAGATAATCCATGGGATAGCTGGGCAAATTCAGTTAATGGAGAAAACGGAGAAGTTTTAAGTGGTTGGAGATTAAGAAATTCAAATAAACCATCTAGGTTACCAGAAAAACATTCAGAAACTGCATTTATGACTAATAGAGCAATCGATTTTATAAAAGAAAATAAAGAACAATGGTTTTTGCATCTATCATATATAAAACCACATTGGCCTTATATTGCACCTGCGCCATATCATAATATGTATTCACAAAATCAATTTTACCCTGTTCAAAGATCAGACTCAGAAAAAAATATTAATCATCCTGTTTATAAAGCTTTTATGGAAAATAGTATTTCAAAAACATTTTCACAAGAAAACGTAAGAGAGACAGTTCTTGCTGGTTATATGGGTTTAATAAAACAAATTGATGACAATCTAGGAAGACTTTTTAAGTTTTTGGAAGAAAATGGGAATATGCAAGATACTATGATTGTTTTTACATCAGATCATGGTGATTATCACGGTGATCATTGGCTTGGTGAAAAAGAATTATTTCATGAACAAATAGTAAAAGTACCTATGATTATTTATGATCCAAGTGAAGAAGCAAATAAAACAAGAGGAAAAAAAGAGAAAAGATTTATAGAGGCAATTGACTTACTTCCAACATTTTTAGATGCTGTTGAAAGTAAAGCGAGCAAACATAGACTTGAAGGTTCTTCTTTAATTCCAATTCTAAGAGATGAAAAAATTAGTAAATGGAGAGATAGTGTATTTAGCGAGATAGATTATTCATTTAATGAAGCAAGAAAAATTTTAAACATAGGTGCTTCAGATGCAAGAGCCTATATGATTAGAAACGATAAATGGAAATATATTTATTATAAAGGTTTTCCACCACAATTATTTGATTTAGAAAAAGATAAAGATGAATTTAACGATCTTGGTCAATCTAAAGATCATCAAAACATTCTAAATCAAATGAAAGATATTTTACTAGAAAGATTAACAGATCGAAAAAATAGAACTGCCGCTGACGATGAATTTGTTTTGAAAGAGAGAGATTATTCTGAAGATGGTGGTATAATGATTGGTGTTTGGTAATCTAAGGATACATTAAACTCGGCAAGTACAAACATAAAGCTGGAAAAGCTATTAATAATGCAAGTCTAATAACATCAGTAATTAAGAACGGCAAAGTACCAAACCAAATTGTTTGAAGGGGCGTTTTGTTCATTACTCCTTTAATTACAAACAAATTCATACCAACTGGAGGTGAAATCAACCCAAATTCAACAACAATTACAGCAAATATTCCAAACCATACTGGATCAATTCCAGCATCAGCAATTACAGGATAAAAAACAGGAATAGTTAAAAATAACATTGCCAGAGAGTCCATTACAGTTCCAAGAACTAAATAAATAGCGCATATAACTAAAATAATCCCTAATGGAGTTAGTTGAAGGTCATTAATAAAATCTACTACCGTGAACGGTAATTGAGTGACTGTTATTAAAAAATTAAAAACACTTGCACCAATAACAATTAAATAAAGAGCACCAACAGTTTTAACAGTATCCCATATAGAATTTCTGAGCAGTTCAATTGTTAGCTCACCTCTAAAAAAAATAAATATGATCACCAAAATAACCCCAACTGCAGCACTTTCGGTAGCTGTAAAGAAACCAAGATAAAGACCACCCATAATTATCGCAAAGATTAAAAATATTGGAAAAACTTTTGTTAGAGCAGATATTCTATCTCTTGCAGTCATTTTTTCTCCATGACCACCTTGATCAGGGTAAATTACTAAATAAACTCTGATAGCAATCATATATAAAACTACTGCAATCAATCCTGGTATCAAAGCTGCAAAAAATAGTTGCTGTATCGACTGCTCAGTTAAATAGGCATAAATTATCAATATTACACTTGGTGGAATTATAATTCCTAATGTTCCACCTGATGCAACGGAACCACTTATTAATGCATCGCTATATCCGTGTCTTTTCATCTCTGGTCCTGCCATTTGTGACATCGTAGCTGCTGTTGCAATTGAAGATCCACAAATCATTCCAAATCCAGCACATGCACCAACAGTAGACATTGCTAATCCACCTTTATAGTGACCAACAATTGCATAAGCTGCATCATATAAATTTCGGGATAAGTTAGCTCTATTTGCAAGATTTCCCATCAAAACGAAAAGAGGTAATACAGATAAAGTATACTTAGAGACAGCTTCAAACGGAGCGGTTCCTAAAACAAAAAGAGCTTGTTCAAAACCTGTTATTAAAGCAAAACCTGTAAAACCAACTACCAACATTGAAATTCCTATTGGAACATTTAATGCCATAAGAATTAGTACAACTAAAAAAGATAACGAACCACTTACAATAGGATCAAAGCTCATGAGTTTTCACTCCTTAAAGCATTAATTAGCCAAAAAACTATAGCAACAACACTTAACCACATGCCAACTGACGCTGCATAATAAAAAGGATAAAAATATATTTCTAAATCAATAGTTACTCTTTCATTTTTAAAAAAAGCCATAGCTTCTTTTGTTGTTGCATATGACATCATGGACATAATCACTATCATTAAAATAAATCTAAAAATGTTTATGAAAATTTGAAAGGTATTGTTAGAGACATTTTTTATAAAATCAGCAGAAACATTTGCATTTAAAAAGAAAGCTCTTGGCATTGCTAAGAAGGCAACCAATGCCATTCCAAATTCAACTAATTCAATTGTTCCTGTAACAGGAGAATTTAGAAATCTTCTACCAAAGACATCACAAAAAGTTAGTATAGCTAAAGATAATAATATTAATCCTGATATAATTGCTGAAAGATCAAATATGTAATTAATTTTAAATTTCATTTGATAAACTTTCTTCTAATTTATCAGAGATTAACGTATAAAGTTATAAAAATATGAAATTTATCTCATTCAATCATGATAACAGTGAAAAGTTTGGAATTATTGAAAATAATTTAATAACCGATCTAACTGGAAAGATAGAAGGAGCTTTAAGTTTAAAAGAATTAATAAAGATAAAAAAGATTAAAGAAGCAAAAGAATATGCAAAGAGTAATCCAGGATCTATAAAACCAGATCAAATTAAATATTCTCCTTTAATTCCTAATCCTGGTAAAATCATATGTGTAGGTTTGAATTATAGTGAGCATGTAAAAGAAACAAACCGTACTGTTGAGGAAAACCCAGTTATATTTCACAGATTTCCAGAAAGCCAAACAGCTCATATGCAAGCAATACAAAGGCCTATTGTATCAGAAAGTTTAGACTTTGAAGGAGAAATGGCAGTGATTATGGGTGAGGGTGGTAAACATATCAAACCGGAGGATGCATTAAAGCACATCGTCGGTTTTTCTTGTTACAACGAAAGTACTATTAGAGAGTGGCAAAGACATACTAGACAATTTGGTATGGGAAAAAATTTTGAAAAGACAGGAAGTTTTGGTCCTCACATGGTTTTAGCAGAAGACATTGCAGATTATAAAAGTTTAACTATTGAGACTAGGCTTAATGGTGAAGTAATGCAAAATGCTAAACTAAGTCAATTAATTTTCGATATACCAATTTTAATTTCATATGTATCCAAAGCTATGGCATGGAGAGCAGGCGATGTTTTGGTAACAGGAACTCCTGGTGGAGTAGGCTTTAAAAGAAATCCACCTGTTTTTATGAAACCAGGAGACAATGTTGAAGTCGAAATCACTGATATTGGTGTTTTATCTAACACTATTAAGGATGAAATAATCTCAAATTAGAGTTAAAATTTTAATATAAATTTTAGAGGGAGAAATATGAAAAACAAAATAATTGGATTTGTTTTTGGTGTTTTAAGTTTAGGTATAGTAAATGCTGCTTCAGCAACTGAACTTAAACTTGCAACATTTGAACCACCAAAAGCATTTATCGCAAGCAAAATTCTTGCTGCATGGGCTGATAAAGTAAACGAATGTTCAGCTGGAGCAGTTAATGTTAAAATGTTTGCAGGAGGTGTGTTAGGAAAACCACCACAACAATATGATATTGTTACAAAAGGTGTAGCAGACATTTCATGGACAGTACTTGGATATATAGGAGGACAGTTTCCATTGAGTTCTGTAATTGAATTACCTTTTTTAACAAAAACTTCAAAAGCAGGATCTAGAGCTTTAAATACTCTTTATGAAGAAGGTTACTTAGATAAAGAGATGGCAGGAATTAAACTAATTGGTTTACATTCTAATCCTGGTTATCAAATACATATGAAGTCAGATAAAGTTGTAAGACCTGCTGACTTTAAAGGTAAGAAAATGAGAGTACCAAGTAAAATTGCTGGAACAATTTTAAAAACTCTTGGAGCAACTGGTGTAAGAGTGCCAGCTCCTGGAACATCGGAAGCACTTAACAAAGGTGTAATTGATGGAACTCCATTCCCTTACACTGCAATTGGATCTTTCAGACTATTTGATGTAACTAAGTATCACACTGAAGTTAACATAACTAATGCAACATTTGGTTTGATAATGAACCAAGGTAAATATGATGGTTTATCAGCCAAAGGTAAAGGATGTGTAGATAAATTTAGTGGTCAGTGGTTTGGTGACTGGGCATCTGGATTAATAGATAGTCAAAACGCTAAAATGAGAGTTGAGGTAGAGAATAAACCTGGACATGAGATCATAGTAGCTTCTGATGATGTTATAGCTGAATATAAGAAAATATTAGCACCTATCGAAGCAAACTGGCTTGCTGAAATGAAAGGCAAAGGCCTTGATGGTGACGCAGTTCTAAAAAGAGCAAGACAAATAATATCTAAAATAGACGGTTAATTTAAACCTAATTTTTGAGCCTGCATTAAATAATGCAGGCTCAATTTTAATCCTGTATAATAATTGAATGGCAATAAATGCATTAAGCTACATCGGCGTTAATTCAGATCGAATTGAAGACTGGTCAGATTATTCTAGAAAATGTTTGGGAATGCAGCAAGTTGATAGAGCAAAAGACTCTCTTTCATTTAGAATGGATGATCAAAAACAAAGATTAGTTGTGACGGGAGATACTGGAGATAGTCTGGCCTTCATGGGTTGGGAAGTTGAGAAAAAAGAAGATTTAAAAATGTATGCTGATCGACTTGAAAATAATAATATCCCAGTAACTCATGGACAATCTTCATTTGCAGATAAAAGATTTGTTAAAGATTTAATTTATTTTAAAGACCCTCAGGGTAATCAGATAGAATTAATATTTGATCCAATGAAAGATAGTGATCCTTTCAAACCATCTAGACCAATTTCAGGATTTAAAACTGGTGCATTAGGAATGGGTCATGTTGTTTTACATGCTAAAGATTTTAATAAACTTGTTCCTTTCTACAAAGAACTTTTAGATTTTAAAATCAGTGATTATAGCAATACACCAATATCTTTATGTTTCTTTCATGTTAATGGTAGACATCATAGTTTTGCATTGTTTGGATCGGGCCAACAAGGATTTCACCATTTTATGGTAGAGTACAATTCTTTAGATGATGTTGGTCAGGGATATGACTTAATGAATTTAAAGGATGATAAAATTGCTTATACAATGGGAAGGCATACTAATGATTACATGACTTCATTTTATTCAATAACACCATCAGGTTTCTTTGTAGAAAATGGATGGGGTGGAAGAATAATTGACCCTAAAAAGTGGGAAGCTATTGAAACTTTTGAAGGTCCAAGCTTTTGGGGACATGAAAGATTGTATTTGCCAGAAGAGGAAAGAAAAAAATTTAGAGATAAAAGAATGCAAACTGCTGCAGAAGGTAAACAAGCTCCTTTATTAGTAGATTGCCCTTGGCTATATTCAAATATTGCTAAAAAGAAATAAATTTAAAAATTAATGAAAGAATATGATGTAGTAATTGTTGGATTAGGTCCAACAGGAGGAACCTTAGCAAACTTATTAGCAATTCAAGGTTATTCAATTTTAATTTTAGAAAAAGAAAATAGTTTTTATCCTCTTCCAAGAGCAGTCCATTTTGATGATGAGGTTATGAGAGTTTTCCAAACAATTGGAATTACAGATAAATTTCTAAAATATACTTTGATTAACAAAGGAACTAAGTTTGTAAATAAAAAAGGTGATGTAATTTTAGATTGGCCTAGACCAAAAGAAATTACTGAAAATGGATGGTATCCAAGTTATAGATTTCACCAACCTGATTTAGAAAAGCAATTACGAAATAGACTTAAATCTTTTAAAAAGGTTTATATCCAACAAAATACCAAACTCTTAAAAGCTAAAAATACAAAAAATAGTGTTCAAATAATTTACCAAGACATAAAAAAAAATAAAATTCTGAATATTAAGGCTAAATACTTAATTGGATGTGATGGTGCAAACTCAACAGTTCGAAATCAAATAAAAACAAATATGAGTAATTTAGGATTTACTCAAAAATGGGCAGTGGTTGATTTAATTTTGAAGAAAAAGAAAAATAATCTTCCAGATCGTACAATTCAATTTTCTAACAAAATAAGACCTGCAACATATTGCAGAAATGTAGGCAGAAGAAGAAGGTGGGAGTTTGTAATTAATAACAAAGAAAAAGAAGAAACCATTATGTCTGAAAAGTACATATGGAATTTTCTTAAACCATGGCTTAGTAAAAAAGATGCTAAACTCGAGAGAAAAACTATATACACATTCAAATCTGCGATTAGTAAAAGTTGGAGAAAAGGTAGAATATTCATTGCTGGAGATGCTGCTCACTTGATGCCACCTTTTATGGGCCAAGGAATGTGTGCAGGAATAAGAGATGTTTCAAACCTTTCATGGAAAATATCTCATTGTTTAAAGAATAATCACTCAGATAAATTGCTGAATACATATCAAAGCGAAAGATATTCCAATGTTAAAGAGTATGTGAGCACAACTATGAGAATGGGTTCATTTATAAATGCTGTTAGCTCAACAAAAATTACAAAAAAT
>CACJWS010000004.1 GCA_902596975.1 uncultured Pelagibacteraceae bacterium
AATTAACACGCACACAATTACTGGTTTTATACCTCCGGTCCCTTGGGCAATAATTGTGGTGGCATAACCGGGAAAAAATATGAAAATACCTAAAATTACAATCGAACAATTATTAGAGGCTGGAGTTCACTTAGGTCATAAGACTTTGAGATGGAACCCTAAGATGAAGAGATACATTTTTGGGAAAAGGGACTCCATACATATCATTGATCTAACACAAACAATGGAACTTACTATTATAGCTTTAGAAAAAGTTCACAATACTATTTCTTCAGGAGGTAAAATATTATTTATATCTACAAAGAAACAAGCATCAGAGGCAGTAGCACAACTTGCAAAGGACACAGATCAATACTTTGTTAATTATAGATGGTTGGGTGGAATGCTAACTAATTGGGATACTATATCTAATTCAATTAAAAAATTAAACAAAATTAATTCTGACCTCTCCTCTGAAAATAGAGGATTTACAAAAAAAGAATTATTAAAAATGAGCGGTCAAAGAGACAAACTACAAAGATCGCTGGGTGGAATTATGGAAATGAAAAAAATTCCTGATTTAGTTTTTATTATAGATACAAATTATGAATCTCTTGCAATCAAAGAGTCAATTAAACTTGGAATCCCAATAGTTGCAATATTGGACACAAATTCTAATCCAGAAGGAATAGACTATCCTATACCAGGAAATGATGATGCAAGACGATCTATTGATTTGTACTGCAATCTAATGAAAGAAACAATAAATGATGCAAAACAAAATATAAAAAAAGCACAAGAAGATATAATTGAAAAAGATAACAAATCTCATTCAAATAATAAGGCTAACGAAAAAAAACCTAATTAGTTAAATATGAGTGAAATTGAAAAAGTTAAACAACTTAGACAGTCAACTGGAGCTGGTTTTAAAGACTGTAATCTAGCCTTAAAAGAATCAAATGGTGATTTAGAAAAAGCAGCAGAAATTCTAAGAGTAAAAGGTATAGCAAAAGCATCAAAAAAAATGTCAAGAGATGCTAAGGATGGAGCTATTGTAATTTGTGGCGACTCAAAAAAAACATCAATGATTGAAATTAATTGTGAAACAGATTTTGTAGCAAAAAATGATGATTTTGTTAATTTTGTTAAAGAAATTGGTGAGATTAATAATGTTTGTTCCTCGAACTTAGAAAAATTAAATAAGTCTAAAATGAAAAACGGTATTTCTTTAGAGGAAAATTTAGTTTCATTTATATCCAAAATAGGAGAAAAAATAACTATAGGGAAGGCTGTAAGTATTCAAAATGAGAACAGTCAAAATTTTATATATCAACACTCTGTAATTAAAGATAACGTTTCTAAATTAGGCGTTATAGTGTCAATAAGTGCAATTGAGCAAAATAATGAAATTAAATCATTAGGAAAACAATTAGCTATGCATATAGCCGCTTCTAATCCTTTATCATTAACTCCAGATGATATAGATATAGAAATTATTAATAAAGAGAATGAATTAATTAATGAAGAATTAAAAAATTCAGGTAAACCACCAGAAATTATAAAGAAAATAAGCATTGGTAAAATAAATAAGTTCAAAGAAGAAAATAGCCTCATGACCCAAGATTGGGTGATGGAGCCCAAGAAAAAAGTTAAAGATGTATTGTTAGAAATAAAAAATCAAGATTTAAATATATTAGAATTTTCTAGGATTAAGATTGGTGAGTGATGTTTATTGATAAAAGCTATAAACAAAAAATGGTAAAAACAATTGATGTTTTTTCAAAAGAACTAAATTCTTTAAGAACAGGTAGAGCAAATGCAAGCATGCTAGACTTGATAAAAGTTGATGTATATGGTCAAAAAATGCCAATTAATCAACTCGCAACAATAACTACACCAGAACCTAGAACAATTAACATTCAGGTATGGGATATAAATAATGTTAATTTAGTAGACTCCGCAATACAAAAATCTGAGCTAGGTTTAAACCCACAGATTGATGGACAATTAATTAGATTGCCAATACCAGATTTAAACGAAGAAAGAAGAATTGAATTAAAAAAAATTGTAAAATCTACTGGTGAAAAGTGCAAAATTTCAATCAGAAACATCAGAAGAGAAGCAAATGATGAAATAAAAAAATTACTTAAATCTAAGGAAATATCAGAAGATGATGAAAAAAAGTTTGAAAAAATAATCCAAGAATATACAGATAATAATATCAATTTAGTTGATGAAAAAGTTTTATCCAAAGAAAAAGAAATAATGCAAATATGAATTCACCCAAACATGTAGCCATAATTATGGATGGCAATGGTCGATGGGGAATAAAAAAAAAAAATTCACGAAATTTTGGACATAAAAAAGGTCTTGAAGTTGTCGAAAAAATTATCGATGCATCAATTGAAGAAAAAATAGAATATTTGACCTTATTTGTATTTTCAACTGAAAATTGGAAAAGACCTATGAAAGAGATAAAATATTTATTTAAACTCTTAGATTCATATATTGATAAGAAATTAAATAATTTGATAAATAAAAATGTGAAAATTTTAATTTTAGGTGATTTAAAACCTTTTCCTGTGAGTCTGAAAAATAAAATTAATAAAGTTCAAAGATTAACAAAATCTAATAAAAATATACAAATTAATATGGCTATAAATTATGGTTCAAGACAAGAGTTGATTAATGCGATTAATAAAATTAAAAGAAAAAAATTGTTAATTAACGAAAAAAATATAAATAATCATTTATATACAAAAAATATCCCAGATCCTGAAATATTAATAAGAACAGGAAATACTTACAGAATAAGTAACTTTTTGATTTGGCAAATAATATATTCTGAAATATTTTTTGTAAAAAAAATGTGGCCAGATTTCAATGAATATGATTTTAAAAAAATTATAAAAAAATTCAAATCAATTAATAGAAATTTTGGTGGTTTAAATGTCTCAGTTAAGTAAAAGAATTTATACATCAATAATTTTACTCACTATTTTTTTAATTTCACTTTATAATAAATATATACTTTTTTTTTTATTAATTTTTTGTTTTTACCAGATATTTTATGAGCTCTTCAATTTGTTAAAAGACATTGATTTTAATAAAATTAAAATAAGATTTTATTTAAGCCTATTAATACTTTTGTGTTTATTGAGTTATTTGATTAATTTTGTGTGGATGTCTTTAATCACAAACAATTATTCAGATAAAGTATTCTTACTATTAATTATTTCTATTTCAGTATGTACAGATTTAGGGGGGTTTATTTTTGGAAAACTTCTTAAAGGAAAAAAATTAACAAAAATAAGTCCAAATAAAACTTATGCGGGTATGTATGGATCATTTATAATTTCATTATCAATATGTTTTTTTCTTTTTAAGGATTATTACTATTCATTAACTTTAATCTTTATTATATTTTTCATTTCATCAGTATCTCAATTAGGAGACATATTTATTTCCTATTTAAAAAGATTAAATAATACAAAAGACACTGGCAATCTACTACCTGGTCATGGTGGAATTCTTGATCGTTTTGATGGAATTGTTTTTGCAATTTTATTAGGATCAATTATGAAAGTATTTATATGATGCAAAAGGTTGTAATTTTAGGTTCAACCGGATCGATTGGCACTTCAACATTAAAATCTTTAGCAACAACAAAAAAATTTAAAGTATTTCTTCTCACTGCAAATCAAGATATAAAAAAACTTCTCAAACAATGTATTTTACACAAAGTACCTTACGCAATTATAGAGAATACAAATAACTTTAAAAAATACAAATCTATTTTCAAGAAAAATAAAATTAATTTATATATGGGATTAAAAAATAATATTAATACAATTTTAAATAAAAAAATATCTGTATGTATAAACTCTATTTCGGGCATAGAAGGTCTTGAACCAACATTAAAATTAATACCTTTAACAAATAAAATTCTCATAGCTAATAAAGAGTCAATAATTTGTGCTTGGGATATAATTAATAAAAAATTAAAAAAACATAATACTAAATTTATACCAATTGATTCAGAACATTTTTCTATATGGAAATTAATTAAAAATGAAAACATTAATATTGTTGATAAAATTTTATTAACAGCATCAGGTGGACCTTTTCTTAAAAAAAGAAAAGAAGAACTTGTTAATATTAAACCTAAAATTGCCTTGAAACACCCAAACTGGAAGATGGGAAGAAAAATCTCAATTGATTCATCAACTATGATGAATAAAATTTTTGAATTTATAGAGGCAAAAAAAATATTTAATTTACAAAAAAGTAAATTATCAATTATTATTCAACCTTCGTCATTTGTTCATGCAATTGTATTCTTTAAGGGAAATATTATTAAAATATTGGCTCATGAAACTCAAATGACAATTCCAATTTCTAATGCTTTAGAAATATATGAAAGCAGCGGTAATAAATTAGTTTCAAATCATATAAAAAAACTAAATAACCTTAAATTTCAAGCACCTTCGGTTAAACAATTTCCTCTTCTTTCTATAGTTGAGCTCATTCCAGAAAATGACTCATTTTTTGAAACTATTTTAATTACAATTAATGATTACTTAGTGAAGAAATATTTATTAAATCAAATCAATTATATTTCGATACATCTTAATATTTTAAGACTCATTAAAAGTCCATTTTTAAAGAAATTTTATAAATTAAAACCTAAGAATATTTATGATATAAAAAGAATGATTGATATTACAAATAATCATATAAAAAATAAAATAAAAATTTATGAAAAATAATTTAAATTTTATAAAAAAAATTATTTTTTTTCTTTTTATACAATTATTATATCCTCAATTAACGTTTTCAGAAAATATAAATAAAATTAATATACAAGGAAATGAAAGAGTATCAGATGAAACTGTTATTATGTTTTCATCTTTAAACTTAGGTGATAAAATTGATGAAAATCAATTAAATGAAGCTCTCAAAAAATTATATTACACGGACTACTTTAAAGAAGTTAAATTATCTGTAGATGGTCAGACCGTTAACATAAGCGTTGTTGAAAATCCAATTATTCAGACAGTTATTATAGAAGGTGTAGATCGTGACAGTCTTTATGAAAAGATTGAAGACATTACGAAAAAAATTGAAAAATATCCCTTTGTTGAAAATAAAATAAGTGAGCAAGTTTTACTATTAAAAAATTTATTAAAATCATATGGATATTATTTTGTTGAATTAGAAACTTCGGTTAATGAAAATCCCAATAACACCGTTGACCTTAAATATAGATTTGATTTAGGAGAGGTTGCTAAAATAAAAAAAATAAATTTTATTGGAGATAAAATTTATAATGATACAATTTTAAGAAATATTGTTATATCTGAAGAAGATAAATTTTGGAAATTTATAACAAAAAACAAATTTCTAGATTTGAACCGTATTCAGGCAGATGTAAATAGACTAAATAATTTTTACAAGAATAGAGGTTTTTATAATGTGAAAATTAAATCGACTACTGCTGTAATTACTGATCAAAATCAATTTCAACTTATCTTTAATATTAATGCAGGAAATAAATTTTATTTTGATAAAATAAAATTTTCGAATTCGATTAATATTTCTGAAAACGATTTAAAAAAATTTAATAAAGAATTTTCAAACTTCAAGGGAAAAAATTACTCTGAAAAAAAAATTAATAGATTAATTGATGATATAAATAACTTTACTTTAAATAATGAATTTGTTTTTCTCAATGCAAGTTTCAATACAATAATCAAAGAAAATAATAGGATTGATGTTATAATTAATTTAGATGAGATTGACAAAAAATTTGTGGAGAGGATTAATATTTTGGGAAATTTTATAACAGATGAAAAAGTTCTTCGTAATTCATTGATAGTTGATGAGGGTGATCCATATAATGAAATACTATTTGATCGATCAATAGCAAATATTAAATCACTGAATATATTTAAAAGTGTAAATTATCAAATTAAAGATAATGATATATCTAATAAAATCATTGATATAAAAGTTGAGGAAAAACCAACTGGTGAAATTTTTGCAGGTGCGGGAACGGGTACTACTGGTTCAAATATAACTGCAGGTATTAAGGAAAATAATTATCTTGGGCTAGGAATAAAATTAGATACAAATTTAACTTTAACAGATGACTCGATTAAAGGTAAGTTTTCAGTAAACAACCCTAATTATAATAATACAGATAAATCGATTAATACAGTTGTTGAAAGCTCATCAGATGATTTCTTTTCTGTAAGTGGTTATAAAACAAGTAGAACTGGTGTTTCAATTGGTACAGAATTTGAACAAATGAATGATTTTTTTGTAAATCTGGAAATGTCCAACTATTATGAGGATCTTGAAACTTCTTCAAATGCAAATAGCATAGTGAAGAAACAAGAGGGGTCATATTTTGAAAATTTAATTACATATACCTTAAAATATAATAAACTAGATCAAAATTTTCAGCCATCAGATGGTTTTATTAACTCTTTTTCGCAAACATTACCTTTAATTGCTGATGATCGCTCTTTACAAAATAAATTTACAAGTGCAGTTTATCATTCATTAGGTGACAATATTATACTTTCAGCTCAATTTTACTTAAATACTATTAATTCATTTGATGATGACGTTAGAATTTCTAAAAGAGTTTATGTTCCAAGTAGAAGATTAAGAGGCTTTGAAAGTGGTAAAATAGGACCCAAGGATGGCACACAATATATTGGAGGGAACTATGCTTCAGCTCTAAATCTTAATTCTACAATCCCTAATATTTTTTTTGAAAATGAAAATTTAGATTTCAACTTATTTATGGATTTTGCCAATGTTTGGGAAGTTGATTATGATAGTTCGCTAGAATCGAATAAAATAAGATCTTCAGTTGGTGTTGCAATTAATTGGTTTAGTGTTATTGGACCTTTATCATTTTCTTACGCCATCCCTTTTAGTGAAGCGAATACTGATGTGACAGAAAATTTTAGATTCCAAATTGGAACTTCATTTTAATGAAAAAGATTATTGTTTTATTTATATTTTTACTTTTTACTACTAATGCTAATAGCCAAAAGATAGTTTATCTTGATGTACAATTTATAATAGATAATTCAGATCTAGGTAAATTTTATAAAACTAAAATTAAAAAAATGCAGAACTTTAATTCCTCCAAATTAAAAGATGACGAAACAAAAATAAATAATATGGAAACTGAAATTAAAAATTTGAAAAATATAATAAGTGAGACTGAAAAAAAAAATAAGGTAAATAAGCTTAATTTATTACTAAAAGATTATCAGATAAAAAGAGTTAAATTGGATAAAGAAATTATTGATAGTAAAAAAAATTTTACAGCAAAAATATTAGAAATACTTAATCCGATATTAACTAATTATGTTGAAAAAGAAAATATTGTGTTAGTTGTTGAAAAAAAAAATATATTAGTAGGAATTAAATCATTAGATATAACTCAAGAAATACTAGAAATTTTAAATCAAGAAACAATAAATAATAATTTAATCAATGAAAATTAATAATTCTTTTTTTGAAAAACAAAAGTATGTACTTTTATCAAGTATATTTAAAATTTTAGGAAAAAAAAATATACACAAAGATATTAAAATTAATAACATTACCGATCTCCAAAGTGCTAATTTTAATGATATATCTTTTATAAATCATTTAAAATACTTTGAATTATTAAAAAAAAGCAAAGTTAAATATGTAATTTCTAATACAAAACTTTCCGATAAAATAAAAAATTACTGTAATCCAATCATTGTAAGAGATGTTTTAAAATCTGTTTATGAAGTCACAAGGTTATTTTATCCAAACTCATTAGATGATGCAGTTGATTTTAAGGTGACAACCCCAAACATAAAAAAATTTAAAAATGTCAAATTTGGTAATAATGTTTTGATTGGTGTAAATGTTAAAATAGGAAAAAATTCTGTTATCGGTCATAATACAATTATTGAGTCAAACGTTGTTATTGGATCCAATAGTATAATAGGTAACAACGTTCTTATAAAAAACTCAAATATTGGTAATAATGTGAGAATTCTTGATGGGTCTATAATTGGAAAGAAAGGATTTGGTTTTTTTCCTGATAAAAATAAAAATATTAGATACCCTCATATTGGTATTGTTGTTATTGAAGATAATGTTGAAATTGGTTGTAACAACACTATTGATAGAGGTTCTTTATCTAATACATTCATTGGAAAAAATACTTTTATCGATAACCAGGTTCACATAGCTCATAATGTTAATATAGGAAATAACTGTATAATAACTGGACAAGTAGGTTTTGCTGGCAGTTCTAAAATTGGAAATAAAGTTTATATAGGAGGTCAAGCTGGTATTTCAGGACATTTAAAAATTGGGAATAATGTACAAATAGGAGGCGGAAGTGGAGTAATAAAAAATATTCCAGACAATTCAAAAGTCATGGGATATCCTGCCAAGGATATAAGAAATTTTTTAAAGGAAAAAAATGACAAATAGTTTGAGCAAAGATCAAATTAAAGAATTATTACCACATAGAGAACCTATGCTGCTAATTGATGAATTAATTAATATTAAAAAACTCACATCAGCAACTGCAATTGTTAACGTAAAAAAGGACAGCTTTTTTGTTCAAGGTCATTTTCCTGGCGAACCTGTAATGCCAGGAGTATTAATTGTTGAAGCTTTTGGACAGGCTGCAGCTGCATTAACAGCCGCAGGCATAGACAAAAAAACTTACGAAAATAAATTAGTTTTTTTAATGACTATAGATAAAGCTAGATTTAGAAACCCTGTAATACCCAACTGTAGATTAGAATTGAATATAGAGGCTGTTAGATCCCATGGAAGAGTTTGGAAATATAAAGGTGAAGCTATAGTAGATGGTAAAAAAATGGCAGATGCACTGTGGGCTGCAACAATAGTTGATAGAAAGAAATAATTAGTAGTAATTCTTGATAACCTTTTCAATAATATTTTGTTATCTATGATTTGTGATACATCCAACTGCAATAGTTGATAGCAAAGCAAAGATTTCAAAAAATGTTGAGATTGGACCTTACTGTATAATTGGTCCTGAAGTAGAAATATCATCAAATTCGATATTACATTCACATGTTAGCATTAAGGGAAATACAAAAATTGGAAAAAATAATGAATTGTTTCCTTTTGTATCTATAGGAACACCACCTCAAGATTTGAAATACAATGGTGAAAAGAACTCTATAATTATTGGTGATAATAACAAGTTTAGAGAGTATGTTAATATTAACCCGGGCACGTCTCAAGGTGGGACAATCACTAAAATAGGAAGTAATAACTTATTAATGGTTTATTGTCATATTGCACATGACTGTAATATTGGAGACAATATAGTATTAGCAAATAATGTACAAGTCGGAGGTCATGTTATTATTGAAGATAATGCAATAGTTGGAGGTAGTTGCGCTATTCATCAATTTTCAAGAATAGGAAATTTAGCAATGGTTGGTGGAATGACAGGAGTTTTAAGTGATGTGATTCCTTTTGGTTTATCTTTAGGTAATAGAAATAATTTAGTTGGACTTAATCTGATAGGATTAAGAAGAGCAAAAATTTCAAATGATGATATTAAAAAACTACAAAAATTTTATGATATCGTCTTTTGTAATCACAATTTTAGATCTAACGCAGAAAATTTAGATAATAATATGAAAGATAACAAATATGTTAAAATTATAATTGAATTTATAAATTCTGATAAAAAAAGACCAATATCTCTTCCAGAAAATATTAAATGATAGGGTTATTTTTAGGCGAAAAAAAATTACCATTAGAAATTCTAAAAAGTTTAAAAAGAAGAAAAATTAAATATTTTATAATTGATTTATCAAAAAAAAATAAATTCAAAAAAGAGAAAAATAGTTATTTTATTAATATTGGAAAATTTGGTAAAATTTTAAAATTAATTAAATCAAATAAATGTAAGAAGGTTTTGTTTGCTGGCAATATTATAAAACCTAGAATTTCAAAATTAAAATTAGATTTTAAAGGAATTTATTATATACCAAGAATTATAAAAGCAGCAAAATTAGGTGATGCTGCAATATTAAAAGAATTAATAAAAATTCTTTCAGAAAATAAAATAAAAGTTATTAAATTAAATGCCTACAATCCAGAATTAACTCTTAAAAAAGGATGTTACACAAAATTAAAACCTAGCATGAATGATAAATTTATAATTAAAAAAGGTATTCAAATATTAAATAAATCTAATGCTTTTAATCATGTTCAGGCTTTAGTAATAAATAATGAGAAGGTTGTTTCTTTTGAAAAAAGGAATGGCACAAAACACATGTTGAAATCATTAAAAAATAATAAATCAAAAAATAATATTTTATTAAAAATGCCAAAGGTTAAGCAAGATTTACGTGTTGATTTGCCAACAATTGGTATTGATACACTGAAAGATAGCAAAAAAGCCAATATTAAAGGTATAGTAGTCAAAGCAGGACAAAATATTTTCTTGGATAAACAGAAAGCAATTAAGTTTGCAATTAAGAATAATATGTTTGTAGTTGCTAAATGAAAAAAATTTTTATTTTAACAGGTGAACCATCTGGTGATAAATTGGCTTCAGAAGTTATAAAAAAATTAAAAAATTCAAAAACTGATATCGAATATTTGTCTGTAGGTGGGCAACATTTGCAATCGCTAGGTATAAAAACAATATATGACCAAAAAGATATTACCTATATTGCTTTTACTGACATTTTATTAAATATTTTTAGTATAAAAAGAAAAATAAATGAAACTGTAAACAAAATTTTAGATTTCAATCCTGATATTTTATTTAGTGTTGATAGTCCTGATTTTACTCTTCGTGTTTCAAAAAAAATTAAATCTAAAAAACCAGATATTAAAACCATTCATTTCATTGCACCAAAAGTTTGGGCTTGGAGAGAGAGTAGAGTAAAAAAAATGAAAGATTACATAGATCATATTCTTTTATTATTTAATTTTGAAAGAACATATTTTGATAAAGAAAAAATAAAAAATACATTCGTTGGTCATCCAATATTAGATAATACAAATCACGAAAAGATTGAAATTAGTGAATTATTAAAAGGAAAAATAATTTCAATTTTTCCAGGTAGCAGACTATCAGAATTAAAATCACATGTACCTGTACTTATTGATTTTATTAAAAGAATGAACAAAGAAAAAATTTATTATAATTACATCTTTCATGCAACTGAAAATTCTAAAGACTTTTTATCACAAATAATAAAAAAAAATAATCTAGAAAATGTTGATCTAATTTCAAACGAAAAAATAAAAAATACTACAATTAAAAAATCTACTTTTGCAATTGTGAAATCTGGTACAGTTTCACTCGAGGTTTGTAAATATGGTGTTCCGTCAATAATAATTTATAAAATGAACTCTTTAAATTTTTTAATTGCTAAGTTTTTTTTAAAAATAAAATTTGCAAATATGATAAATATTATTAACAACAAGGAAATTATTCCCGAACTCTTACAGAACGAATGTAATTCAGATGAAATATATAAGACGGTAAATTATTTATTAAAAAAACCTGAACTTATAAAGCAACAGTTGAAACAAGTTAATAAAACTATTAAAGAATTAAAATCTATTACTTCATCTAGCAATGAAGCGTCTAATGTTTTGCTATCTTATTTGAGATAATCTTTTTAAAACTTCCTCTTTTCCAAGAGAACACAATATATCAAATATACCCGGTCCAAACTTTGATCCTGTAAGACATATTCTTAGTGGCTGTCCTACTCCTTTAAAATTTGTATTATTATTTTTTATTAGTTTATCAATTATTGGTTCTAGTGTTTCTCTATTAAAATCTGAAAGTTTATTTATATCATCATTAAATAATTTAATAATTTTAATAGCTGCTTCGTCTAAAAGCTTTTTATCTTCATTATTGATTTGAATTTTATCATCTATTAAAAATTTTGAATTTTTGTAAATGTCTTCTAATGTTTTTGCTTTATTTTTTAAAAAATGTAATGAATGTCTTATTTTTTTTTCGGCTATATCTGGTATCTTTTCTTTAAAAGTTTCACAATAAGTTTTTAAAAAATTAAATAGATCGTTTTCATCAATATTTTTAATATAGTGTTCATTCATTGAATAAATCCTATTAATATCTAATTTTGATGGAGATTTACCAATGCCTTCTAGATTGAAGAACTTGATACTTTCGTCTAAGTCAAAAATTTCTTTATCTTTGTATGACCATCCCAATCTAAGAAGATAGTTTCTTAGAGCAGTAGGCATTATTCCAATTTTAGAATAATCATCTAATGTTGATGCATTGTCTCTCTTTGACAGTTTTTTTCCTTCAATAGTATGAATTAGTGGTATGTGTGCAAAAGATGGTACTTTCCAATTCATAGCTTCATAAATTTGTATTTGTTTGAATGTATTTATTTTATGATCATCACCTCTAATTATATGTGTCATACCCATTAAATGATCATCTACTGATGCTGACAAATTATATGTTGGCGATCCATCAGCTCTTAATAAAACAAAATCTTCAAGAGTATTATTTTCTATTTCTATATTTCCCTGGACCAAATCTTTTAAGATAGATTTACCTTCAACCTTACTTTTAAATCTAATTACAGGATCAATTTCTTTTGGAGCTTCTGACTCACTCCTATTTCTCCATTTTCTGTCGTATATATATGGTATTTTTTTTTGTTTCGCTCTTTTTTTTTGCTCTTCAATTTCATAGCTAGAACAATAACATTTATAAGCTAAACCTTTTTTTAATAATTCATTAGCTACATTTATGTGATCACCCATTTTTTTTGATTGAATGTATTCACTATCTTCATAATTAATTCCTATCCATTTTAATGAATTTATTATTTGATTTTTAAATTTATCTTTTGATCTTTCTTTATCAGTATCTTCTATTCTTAAATAAAATTTACCACCTTTATTTTTTGAATATAGCCAATTGAATAATGCTGTTCTTACTCCTCCAATGTGCAAAGGTCCAGTTGGTGATGGAGCAAATCTAGTTGCTACTGTTTTCATCAGATTTATTTAGACTATTTTAGGAAAAGTTTCTATATAAAGATACTAGAATTCCTTGAACTTTTACTCTATCAGGACCAAATATTTTCGTCTCGTAATTACGATTAGCACTCTCTAAAGCTACAGTTTTACCTTTTCTTCTAATTCTTTTTAACATTGCCTCATGATCATCGATTAAAGCAACTACAATTTTACCATTTTCTGCAGTATCAGCTTTTCTCACAATTACTGTATCACCATCATTTATTCCAGCCTCAATCATGGAGTCTCCTTGCACTTTAAGTCCAAAAAATTCTCCATTCTTCTCAATATTTGAAGGCAAAGGTATTCTAGCAACTTCGTTTTGAATTGCTTCAACAGGTGTACCTGCAGCTATTTTGCCTAACACAGGGATTTCATTTCCATCAGAATTATTTATGTTTGAACCTTCATCAAGCCCACCTTTAATTACACTTGGTGAAAAACTATTGTATATATCATTTGCTGAAGCTGTTTCAGGTAATTTAATGACCTCTAAAGCTCTTGCTTTATGAGCTAATCTTTTAATAAAGCCTCTTTCTTCTAAGGCACTAATCAATCTATGAATTCCAGATTTAGATTTAAGATTTAGCGACTCTTTCATTTCCTCGTAAGAAGGAGATACACCACTAGATCTCAACTTCTTGTTGATAAATAAAAGTAGATTTTTTTGTTTTTTAGTTAACATAGAACAAATTGTGTACATCAATGTTCTACAAAAGTTCTTTCAATTTAACAACAGTAAAAACACTAATAAATTCAACCCTTTTTTTTATAAAACAGAAAAAATATTATTATTTTCCAAATTTTTTAAAATTGATTCACCAATCAGAAATGTTTTTATTTTAGTTTCAGAGGCTATTTTTAAAACGTCTTCTTTGTTTTTTATTCCACTCTCTGAAATTAATGGCCCACGATGATTAATTAAAATATTATGAATATCGTAGGTTGTATTTAAATTTGTTTTAAGTGTTTTTAAATTTCTATTGTTTATCCCTATTAATGCATCTTTGTACTTTAAAGATTTTTTGGCCTCTTCAACAGTGTGAACTTCAACAATAACAGACATTTTAAGTTTCTTAGCTTCTTCATATAATTCGTCTGCAGTTTTTTCATCAACACCAGCTAAAATTATTAAAATAGCATCAGCACCATAATATTTAGCTAATTGTACTTGATAAACATCTATAAAAAAATCTTTACAAAGAATTGGAATACAATGGTTTTCTGGACCTGGTGGCTCCATTGGGTTATTTAATGATTTTATTTTATAAATGTGGGATAAATTACCTAAAAAAAAATCTTCTTCAGTTAAAACTGACAAACAAGTAGCACCATTTTTGAAATATATTTTAGCTATATCTACTGGATTATAATTTTCAAATAATATACCAGCAGAAGGACTAGCTTTTTTAATTTCAGCTATAATTGATAAATTATTATTTTTAATATTTTCTTCTATTGTTTCTTTAAAATCTAAATAATTCATACTGTCAGGCATATGTTGTTTTATACTTTCTAAAGGTTTTTTCTTTTTAAGTTCTGCAACTCTTATTTCTTTTTTTTTAATAATATTTTGAAGTATATTTTCAGCCATTTCTCAAGCTTTCTAAATGTAAATATGTTTTTCCTAATAGCAAATGATCCCTTGCTTTTTGATAGGCATATTTAAAATTATCTTCTCTTTCGGATATTATTAAGCCAGCTGCAGCATTCAATGACACAGCTTTAGAGAAATCATTATCATTACCTTTAAATATATCTATAATTTTTTGTGAATTAAATTTTGCATCGTTACCAACTATCTTATCAAAACCTTCAGCATTTACATTTAATTCTTTAGGATCAATAATCATTTCATTAATTTCCCCATTTCTTAATTGTTTAACGATAGTTTTATCATATGGTGATATTTCGTCTAAACCATCATTGCTATTAACTATCCAAGCAAATTTTATATTCAAATCTTTCAAGGCATCAGCAAATATATTAAGTAGCTTTTTCTCAAAAACTCCTACAACTTGTCTTTCAACATTAGCTGGACTACTCAAAGGACCGATCATATTAAAAATCGTTCTTTTACCAATTTTTTTCCTTGTTGGACCAACGTATTTCATTGCACTATGATAATTTGGAGCGAACATAAATCCAAAATGATTTTTTTTAATTTGACTTTCAATATCTTTAGGTTCCAAGTTAATATTTATATCTAATGCTTCCAAAACATCTGCAGACCCACATTTTGATGAAACTGCTTTATTACCGTGTTTTGCTACATTAATACCCATACTTGAGAGCAATAATGCGGAAGCAGTAGATATGTTTAGTGTATCCTTGCCATCACCACCTGTTCCACAGGTATCTATGCAGTCATCTACATTTACTTTTTTCGCTTTATTTCTAAGCACTGAAACACCACCTGCTATTTCTGTCGAAACTTCACCCTTTTTAGAGAGCAGAGTTAAAAAGTTATAAATTTCATTATCATTAGCTTTTCCATTCATCAAAATTTCAAAAGCACCAACACTTTCCTGTAATGTTAAATTTTCATTTAATTCAAGTTTTTTTAAATATTTTTCCATTTATTTAATAAAATTTTTTAAAATTTTTAAACCAACTTTAGTTTTTATACTTTCAGGATGAAATTGTACTCCATGAACATCATAAATTCTATGTTTAACACCCATAATTATTCCATCTAAAGTCATGGCTGTAATTTCTAAATCTTTAGAAAGTGTTTTCTTATCGATTATTAAACTATGGTATCTAGTTGCCTCAAATATTTTTGGGACTCCTTTTAAAATACCTATATTTTTTGAAATGATTTTACTTGTTTTCCCATGAACCAATTCTTTGGCTTGAATAATTTTAGATCCAAATATTTGACCAATAATTTGATGACCTAAACAAACTCCAAGTATTGGAATTTTGTTGTATAATTCATTTACTATTGATATGCAGTTTCCAGCTTGATCAGGATTACCTGGACCGGGTGATATCACAATTTTATTATATTTTTTATTTAATATTTCTTTTGTGTTAATTTTATCATTTCTTATTACGTCTACATTTGAACAAAATTTTGATATGTAATGATACAAATTAAAAGTAAAACTATCATAGTTATCAATTAAAATTATTTTCATAACTACTCAATTGCTTTTAATAGAGCCTTTGCTTTATTAACTGTTTCAAGATATTCGTTTTGTGGTTTGCTATCTGCAACTATTCCAGCACCAGATTGCACATAAAATTTCTTATTTTTAGCTATTGCAGTTCTTAGTGCAATACATGTATCAAATTCACCATTTGCTGAAAAATATCCAATACCACCAGCATAAACTTTTCTTTTAGTTGTCTCTAGCTCATCTATTATCTCCATAGCTCTAATTTTTGGAGCCCCAGATACTGTTCCTGCTGGAAATCCAGATAACATAGTTTCAAATTTTGAGTATTTATTATTAAATACTCCTTCAACATTTGATACAATATGCATGACATGAGAGTACCTTTCTATTGAAAAACTTTCAGTCACTTTTACAGTATTAATCTTTGATACTTTTCCAGTGTCGTTTCTTCCTAAATCAAGAAGCATTAAATGTTCAGATAGCTCTTTCTTGTCATTCAGTAAATCTTTTTCAAAAAATAAATCTTGTTTTTTATTTCTCCCCCTTGGTCTTGTTCCAGCAATCGGTCTAATCGTGACTTTATTATTTCTCAACCTAACAAGTATTTCTGGACTTGCGCCAATAATCTGAAAATCTTTAAAATTAAAAAAATACATAAAAGGAGAAGGGTTTGTTTTCCTTAATTTTTTATAAATTTCTATTGGGTTTTTACTTAACTTGGTTTCAAATCTTTGACTTAGAACTACCTGAAATATGTCTCCAATTTTAATATATTTTTTAGCCTTCTTTACATTTGATAAAAATTTTTGTTTAGAGATATTTGATTTTACTTTTGTTTTAACTTTTTTATTAATTTTATCTAGATACGCATTATTGTAATTAGATAAAAAAATCAAATTCTCAATTTGATTAATTATTTTTTCATACCTTATTTGATAATTATTTATTTTTTCATCACAAAAAACATTAATTATAAAATATAATTTCTTTTTTATATTATCATGAATTATTAGTTCTCTTGGTCTAATAATTCTAGCATCAGGCAATTTTAAATCGTCTGTATTTTTATTAGGAATATTTTCTAGATATCTAATAATGTCATATGAAAAGTATCCCGATATTATAGAGCTAATTGAGGGTAATTCTCTGGGAATTTTAAATTTAAAACTTTCAATAACATGTTCTATATTTTTCTTTGCACTACCCTTCAAAATTTTAACTTTGTCATCAACGTATATCTTGCTTACATTATTATTAAATTCCCAAATTTTATCGGGATTTTTTCCAAAAATTGTATATCTACCTTTAATAAATCCTTTTTCTACTGACTCAAATACAAAAGCATTTTTCTCAATAAAAAAATTATTTATTAAATTTATTATTTCTTTAGAGCCATCACTATCCAAAGATAAATAGAGTATTTGGTTTAATTTTTTTTTATGATTAATCTTAAATTGTTTAAGGCTTATATTAAGCATTATTTAAAATAATCTTTTATTCGATCTATATTGTTATTAAAAATTTTAACTTCATACTTGGTGTTAAGTGATGTATCATATGAACTATAAATATCATCGATCAAATTAATATTTGTTTTAGCTAAATATTCTTGAATATTTTCATTTGTGCTTTTTAAATTTTCATAAGTAATCTGATTAATCTTTGCTAAAAATATATTATTAGTTCTATTTGAAACCATAACATAACTATTTTTTGGCAATTCATAAATAAGCTTTAAAGATGTCTCATCAAATAAACTTATATCATTAATTGAATTAATTATTCCTGAATTTATATCTTCTTTATTTTTTACTAGGCTCTCAAAGTCAGCATCATTGAAATCTTTATTTTGAATTTTTTCAAATAAATTTTTATTAAGATCAAATTTTTTCTTTAATAAAATTCTATTTTTAACTTTATCTCTAAAGGATGTATCATTTTTATTTGGTAGTAAATTATTTATTTTTGTAATTTGATATAGTAAAAAGTAATTGTCTTTATCTTTTAAAACTATTTCTTTTTTATCTTTATTTTCGTAAATTTCTTTAAATACATCTTCCTCATTTACGAACTTAAAATTGTTCCTTTTTTGCAATTTTATTTCATTTTTTCTAGCGATATCTTCTAAAGAAACTTCATTTAATATATCATTTTCTATTTCATCAATTTTTTTGTAAAAATCTTCATTAAATTCGTTGATTTCAATTAGATTTGAGGGTTCAACTTTAGCATAACTAAAATCAATGTATGCCTCTTTTAGTTTTTCCTCATTTTCGATTATATAATTATTAATTTGGACGTCTGAAATATTTTTATCGTAAGCATATTCAAGATCATAGTATTGAATACTTATTTTTTTGTTCTCATCTATGTAAACTTTATTTTGTAGAAAATAAGGTGATTTAATACCACCACCAATATAATCAAATAGTCTTTTTCTTAACTGAGAATTTTTTAGTCTATTCTCAAATTCAGCTGCAATAATATTATTTTCTAAAAGAAATTTTTCATATTTTAATCTTGAAAAATTTTTGTCATCATCAAGAAAATTTATGTCGTTTTGTAAATTTAATTTTAATGATCTATCTGAAACTTTTACATTTAAATCTTTATACTCCATTGACATTAAATCTTTTGATATAAGGTCACTCAAAATTCTTTCTAAGATATTGTTATCTAAATTTTCTTTTATATAATCAGGATTAATTCTTGATCGGTTTATATGATCAATGAAGTCTTTAGTTGAAATTGAATTATTATTTATCTTAGCAATATTATTTGTATTCCCGCCACTAAAGACACTTCCCATTCCCCAGAAAACAAAAGGAACAATTATTATAGCCACGAGGACACCTGCCAATTTACTATTTGTAAAACCTCTTAATTTTCCCAACATGAGTAATTCTTTATATATTGATTATAAAAAACAAACCTATAAATTAAATTATCTAAGATGACAAATAATAATATGATCTTTATAGCTAATTGGAAGATGAATGGAGAAAAAAGTCACATCTCTGGCATCAATAAAACCATAAAATTTTTAAAACAATCAAAAAATAAAAAAAATCAAATTATTTACTGTCCACCATTTACCCTAATTTCATCGATTAAAAATAAAGTAAAAAACACTAAAATTAAAGTAGGTGCTCAGAACCTTTCTCAATTAAATGATTATGGTGCATTTACAGGATCTGTAAATTCCAAATTAATTAAGTCAGCAGGAGGTGAGTATGTAATTGTTGGCCATTCTGAAATTAGAAATCAGGAAAATGATATACTAATAAATAAAAAAATTCATTCAGCACTTAAAGAAAAATTAAAAGTAATTCTTTGTATTGGGGAAACTTATAAAGAAAAAAAAAATAATAAAACTCTCTCAGTACTTAAAAGACAAATAAGCATTGCATTAAAGAATATAAAAAAAATTAATAATATTATTTTTGCATATGAACCTAGATGGTCCATCGGAACCGGAAAAATACCAAAATCATCTGAATTAAGAAAAAACTTTAGGTACATAAATAATATAATTAGCAAATTAAAAAAAAATCAAAAATACAAAATTATCTATGGAGGATCTGTTAATTCTAAAAATGTATCAGAGTTAAAAAAAATTAATGATTTAAAAGGATTTTTAATAGGAAGCGCTTCTTTGAGAGCAAAAAATTTTATTGATATAATTAAAAAATCAACTAATTAAATCTCGTGGAAAATATACTTTTAATAATTAATATTATTCTTGCAGCTATTCTAGTTGTCTTAGTTTTATTTCAAAAATCTGAGGGTGGTGCATTAGGTATTGGAGTGTCTCAAGATAACTTTATGCTTTCAAGATCTGCAGGAAATTTTTTAACTAAAGCCACAGCAATAATTGCTACTCTATTTATAATATGCAGTCTGTGTTTAACGATTCTTTCCAGAGGTGAATTAACTCCCACAACATCAGTTTTAGATAAAATAGAGGAAACTGATGATGCTCCAAAGGTTCCAGATAGCAATAATTAATCCTTTGAATTTTTAAGTTTTAGGTCTATAAGATACTTCCATGGCGCGATATATCTTTGTCACTGGCGGCGTGGTATCATCACTTGGAAAAGGACTATCATCAGCATCACTTGCATATTTATTAAAGTCACAAGGTTATAAAGTTAGGATACGTAAAATGGATCCATATTTAAATGTTGATCCAGGAACAATGAGTCCTTTTCAACATGGAGAGGTATTTGTGACTGATGATGGTGCAGAAACTGACTTAGATTTAGGACATTACGAAAGATTTACAAATATTTCATCAAAACAATCGGATAATATTACTACAGGTAAAATTTATAGCGATGTAATCAAAAAAGAGAGACAAGGGGGGTATCTAGGTAAGACAGTACAAGTCATTCCACACATAACAGATAGAATAAAAAAATTTATTAGCAAAGACATTAGTAATGAAGATTTTGTAATTTGTGAAATTGGTGGAACTGTTGGCGACATTGAAAGCTTACCGTTTCTAGAAGCTATAAGACAGTTCTCAAATGATCATGGAAGGTCTAGAACATTATTTGTTCACTTGACATTAGTTCCCTTCATGAAATCTTCTGATGAGATAAAAACCAAACCTACACAACATAGTGTTAAAGAATTAAGAAGTATCGGTATACAGCCAGATATTGTTATATGTAGATCAGAGCAACATATACCTTTGGAGCAAAGAAAAAAAATATCTTTATTTTGTAATGTTGATATTGAAAACGTTATTGAGACTGTTGATGTTAGAACAATTTATGAAGCTCCAATTAGTTTTTACAACCAAAAATTAGATAAGCAAGTTTTAAAATATTTTAAAATAAAATCAAAAAAGAAACCCAATTTAAATCCATGGAAAAATATTACTTCCACCGTGCTAAAAAATAATAAAGTAATAAACATTGGAATAATAGGTAAATATGTAAACTTAAAAGATGCATATAAATCTTTAGATGAGGCATTAACACACGGCGGCATAGCAAATAATGTAAAAGTCAATTTAGTAAGAATTGAATCTGATAAACTAAAAAAAAATGAAATAAGCAAAAAACTTAGAAGTGTTTCTGGAATATTAATTCCAGGTGGATTTGGTAAAAGAGGAACAGAGGGGAAGATTGCAGCAATTAAATATGCAAGAGAAAAAAAAATACCCTTTTTTGGTATTTGTTTTGGTATGCAAATGGCAATCATTGAATTTGCCAGAAACAAATTAAATATAAAAAATGCTGGTTCTACAGAGCTTGATAAAAAATGCTATCCTGTTATTGGATTAATCCATGAATGGAACAGAAATGGAAAAGTGTTTAAGGGCACAGAAAAAAACTTAGGCGGGACAATGAGATTAGGTCTTTATACAGCTAAATTAAAAAATAATTCTGCCATAAAAAAGATTTATAAATCAAATGAAATAAAAGAGAGACACAGACATAGATATGAAGTTAATAATAACCAAAGATCAAAATTTGAAAAAAAAGGATTAATATTTTCGGGTATGTCTCCAGATAATAAATTACCTGAAATAATTGAATTAAAAAATCATCCTTGGTTTATTGGTGTTCAATTTCATCCAGAGTTTAAATCAAGACCATTATCACCACATCCATTATTTAAATCTTTTATAAAAGCTTCAAAAAATTATCATGGAAAATAAAATTGTTAAGTGTCAAGATATAAATATTTCTAACTCAAATAAAATTTGTTTAATAGCAGGACCTTGCCAACTAGAAACTGAGCAACATGCTTTAGATATGGCAGGGGAAATTAAAAATATTACACGCAAGTATAATATTGGATTTATTTACAAAACATCTTTTGACAAAGCCAATAGAACAAGTCTTAAAGGCAAAAGAGGAGCTGGATTAGAAAAATCCTTACCAGTTTTTGATAAAATTAAAAATCAAATAAAAGTTCCTGTACTTACCGATATTCACAGTGAGGAGCAATGCTCAATAGTTGCACCACATGTAGACATTTTACAAATTCCTGCATTCTTATGCCGACAAACAGATTTATTAGTTGCTGCAGCAAAAACAAAAAAAATTATAAATGTGAAAAAGGGTCAGTTTCTAGCTCCATGGGATATGGTAAATGTAACAAAAAAAATATCTGATTCTGGAAATAATAATATTCTTGTAACAGAACGAGGGGCCAGTTTTGGATATAACACTTTAGTAACAGATATGAGATCTATACCCATAATGGCAAAAAATGGTTATCCAATTATTTTTGATGCCACTCATTCAGTTCAGCAACCAGGTGGTCAAGGAGATAAAAGTGGTGGACAAAGAGAATTTGTTGAACATTTATCTAGAGCAGCTGTTGCAGTTGGTGTTGCTGCTATTTTTATAGAAACACATCAAGATCCTGATAACGCTCCATCTGATGGACCAAATATGGTTCCACTTAATAAATTAGATAATCTTATTAATCAGATTGTAGAAATAGATAATCTAATAAAAAAATAATAATGTCAAAAATTTCTAAAGTTATTGCTAGACAAGTTTTTGATAGTAGAGGAAATCCAACTATAGAAACAGAAGTATATGTGAAAGATATTAGTGCATCAGCAATTTGTCCATCTGGAGCATCAACCGGAACTTACGAAGCTTTTGAAAAAAGAGATATTAATAATAAAAAATATCTTGGAAAAAGTGTTTTAAAACCCGTTGAATTTATAAATAAGGTAATATCAAATAAGTTAAAAAATTTTAATGTTCATCAACAAGAAAAAATAGATAATTTATTAATAAGACTTGATGGCACCAAACAAAAGAAAAGAGTTGGAGCTAATGCAATTCTTTCAGTTTCAATAGCTGTCAAAAAATTATCCTCTAAAATTAAAAAAATTCCAATTTATAAAAATTTACTAATAAATAAAAATTTTAAATTACCTTATCCCTTAATGAATATAATTAATGGGGGTGCTCATGCAAATAATGGCCTCAGAATCCAAGAGTTTATGATAAGACCAGATAAAGCCAAATCTTTTTCTGAAGGTGTTAGAATGTGTTTTATTGTTATTAATAGATTAAGAGATTTAATCAAGAAAATGGGACATTCTACATCAGTAGGAGATGAGGGTGGGTTCGCTCCAATGATAAATGATAATGAAAGTGCGCTTAAGCTTATAGTAAAAGCTATAAATTTATCAGGTTTTAAAAATGGAAAAGACGTAGTTATATGTTTGGATGTTGCAGCAAATGAGTTGCTTAAAAATAAAAAATATTCAATTCACTCCAAAAAATATATTAGTGTAGATAAATCTATAGAAAATTATCTTAAACTAATAAAAAAATATAAAATTAGGTCTATTGAAGACCCATTTGGTGAAAATGATTGGTCAGCTTGGACAAAGCTTTTGAATAAAACAAAAAACAAATTCCAAATTGTTGGAGATGATTTATTTGTTACAAATTTAGAACGATTGAAAATTGGTTTTTTAAATCTTTCAGCTAATTCAATATTAATTAAATTAAACCAAATTGGTACTGTCACAGAAACACTTGAAGTTATAAAATTTGCAAAATTAATTGGTTATAAAACTATAATCTCACATAGATCTGGCGATAGTGAAGATACATTTATTGCAGATTTTGCTGTAGGAACTGATTCTAATCAGATTAAAACCGGCTCATTAGCTAGATCTGAGAGAGTTTCAAAATATAATCAATTGTTAAGAATTGAACAAGAACTTGGAAAAAAATCAAAAATGCATACTGTTAATTAATGCTAGATAAAATAAAAAAAAATTATTTTATTTTAATTGTAACATTTTTGTTTATTTATTTTTTTTTCAATTTATTAGGAGGTGATAGAGGTTTAATTTCCTATATAAAAAAAAAAGAGATTTACAAAGATTTAAAAATTAAACAGAAAGATCTACTAATCAAAATTCAAGATTTAGAGCAAAAAAACTCATTATTAACTGAAAATATAGACCTTGATTTTATTGAAATTCTAATACGAGACAAATTTTTATTTGGAAAAGAGGGAGAGACTACCTATATAATAAAAAATGATGAAAAAAATTAAACCAAGACATCCAGAAAAAGTAAAAAACCCTATAAATCCAATTAAAAAGAAACCTGAATGGATTAGGTCTAAACTTTCTGATAGTAAAGAATTTTTTCTTACGAAAACTATAGTTAATCAAAATAATCTTGTCACAGTTTGTCAGGAAGCAAACTGCCCAAATATAACAGAGTGTTGGAGTAAACGACATGCTACTTTTATGATTATGGGCGATATCTGCACGAGAGCATGTGCATTTTGTGATGTCAAAACTGGAAAACCAGAAAAATTAGATCCTTTTGAGCATGTTAAAATCGCAAATGCAGTAAATAAATTAAACTTGAGACATGTTGTTATAACATCAGTTGACAGAGATGATTTACCAGATGGTGGGTCAAATCATTTTAAAGAAGTAGTATTGATGACTAGAAAAAAAAATCCAGATACTACAATTGAGGTTTTAACTCCAGATTTTTTAAGAAAAGGTGAGTCTTATAAAACTATATTAGAGGCTAATCCTGATGTTTTTAATCATAATATTGAAACAGTACCAAGGCTGTATGTCAAAGTGAGACCAGGTGCTAGATACTTTGCATCATTGGAACTTCTTAAGAATGCAAAATTAAATAATAATAAAGTATTTACTAAATCTGGTATAATGGTTGGTTTAGGTGAAGAGAGAGACGAAATAATTCAAGTCATGGATGATCTAAGATCAGCAGATGTAGATTTTTTAACAATAGGTCAATATTTGCAACCGTCAGCAAAACATCATCCATTAGAGAGATACTACCATCCAGATGAATTTAACGAATTAGAAGTAATAGCAAAGTCAAAAGGATTTTTATTGGTTTCTTCATCCCCTTTAACTAGATCATCATATCACGCGGATGAAGATTTTGCTAAATTAAAACAAACCAGACTTAATTAATTTCATGCCAAAAGCATCTGTAACGCGACTTATAGAACGCGATAAAAAAACACTTATAGATTTTGTTTTAGATATTGAAAGATATCCAGAATTTATTCCTTTTTGCATAGATTCAAAAGTTTATAAAAAAAAAGAGGAAAAAAACTCTATAAATATAATTGCAGATTTAACTATTGGTAAAAGACCTTTTACAGATACTTATAAAAGCGATGTTAGATTCGATAAAATAAATGATCAAATCCATGTTACGAATATTGAAGGACCACTTAATTATCTTGAAAATAACTGGAAATTTATTCAAAAAGATAATTTTACGGAGGTGCACTTTGATGTTGATTTTGAAATAAAAAATAAATTTCTTAATATTATTATGGCAAAATCATTTCAATTTGGTCTAAATAAAATAGCAGATGCTTTTCAAAAAAGAGCAGAAAGTTTGTGATTTTTATGTGTATTAAATAATATCTTGAATTAACTTAATACACTTTTCAATTGTTTTATTTTGTATTGATTTTCTATCTTTTTTCTTAAAATAATTTTTTGAAACTATAGTTTTGTTTCTTTTTTTTAAACCAATATATACAAGACCAATAGGCTTATCTTTTGTGCCACCTTTTGGACCAGCTATGCCAGTAATAGATATATTAATTTTACTTTTTGATATTTTTGATAATCCTTGAGCCATAGCCTCACAACATTCGAGGCTAACAGAACCATACTTATTTATAATTTTTTTATTAACTTTTAATATTTTAATTTTGGCATTGTTTGAATAAGTAACTATCCCCATTTGGAAGTATTTTGAAGAACCACTTAGTCTGGTAAATTTGCTTGATAATAACCCTCCTGTGCATGATTCAGCCACAGATAAGGTTATGTTTTTTTTAATTAATTTCTTATGCAGCATTTCGATATTCATTAAAATTTAATATTTATTAAGTAAATTAATATCATTGTGTATAAACCTGCCATAATATCATCCATTATTATTCCAAAGAAGTTTTTATGTTCTTTATCGAAATAACTAACTGGAAAAGGTTTTACAATATCAAAAAATCTAAAAAAGATAAAAGACAGCAAATAATATATCTCAACATGTATACTTATTTGATTATCAGAAGAAAGGTAAACTATTAATATTAAAGGCATTGCTTGTCCCAAAACTTCATCAATTACAATTTGCCTAGGATCTTTATTTTCAAACTCTGTTTCTGAGTCCATTACTGCGTAAAAGGAATAAAAAAAAATTATAGAATATAATATTAAAATATAATTTAGATTTTTAAATTGTAATATTTCGAATAATATATAAAGGATTATTAATGTGCTTAATGATGTAAAGGTTCCAGGTATTTTAGAAATATATCCATTTCCAAAAAAAGTTGATATTAATACATTAATTTTTTTCATTTTGATAAAGAACAAACTACTTCACAAGCAATAGCTTGTTCTTTTCCGATTATACCCAATTTTTCAACAGTTTTACCCTTTAAATTTATTAAATTTCTATTTACAGAAAGCAAATCTGATAATGATTTTATTATTTTATTTCTAATTCTAGAAACTTTAGGATTTTCACATATTAGGTTTATATCTATATTATTAATTGAAAAATTATTATGATTTAATAACTTAAGAACTGGACTAAGCATATTCTTAGACCTTATATTTTTAAATTTACTTGAATTACTTGGGAAATGTGTCCCAATATCGCTTTTTCTCATAGCCCCTAGCAAACCATCAATTATAGCGTGGAGAATTACGTCGCCATCAGAATGACCTTTAAGACCTGAATGAAAAGGAATTTTCACACCTCCAAGAAAAAGTTTTTTATTTTTAATTAATCTATGTATATCAAAACCTATACCATAATAGGTTTCTGATTTTAAGTATTTTAAATCGTCTACTGTTGTTATTTTAAAATTATTTTTATCTCCAAGAATAAATTTAATTTTCTTATTATTATTTAAGTAAAGACTAGCCTCATCAGTAATCTTTTCTTTATTATTTTTATATAAATTATAAAGTTCATTGAAATTAAAGCATTGAGGAGTTTGGGTTAATAAGATTTTGTCACGATTTAAATTATTTATTTTATTATTATTTCTATATTTTACTGAATTTTCAGAATTTAAATAAGGAACTACAGCATAATTATTTTTTAAATTATTTTTTAATTTTCTCAATAAATTTATTGATAAGTTCGGTCTTGCAGCGTCATGAATATATACATTTTTAATTTTTTTATTTTTTAAAAAACGTAATGCATTTGCAGTAGAATTATACCTTTCTACTCCGCCTTTTATTATATCAACACTTTTGTATTTAGTTTTTTTAATTTTTTTATTTGTGACTACTAAAATTCTTTTAAATAATTTTGAGTCTTGAGCAATTTTTAAAGAATGCTCAAATAAAGGCTTATTTTTATACGTTATAAATTGCTTATTAATTTTTGATTTAAATCTCTTACTTTTTCCTGCACTTAATAATATAAAACAATCACTCATGTATTTATTTGTAAATTTTTATATATATTCATAGTTTATGCTAGCTTTTATAAAAAGAAATTTATTTATAATAATATTATTTATTCTAACTGTATTACTATCTTTTATTACCTTTTTAACATTTATTGGGAGAAGTTTTTTAGAGTTAAATCAACAAAATTTACAATTTGTCCTAATTTTAAATATTGCTTTTTTGTTATTGTTTTTTGTTTTAATTTTTATTGATATTAAAAATTCGATTAAAAATAACATAAATGTAAGAGGATCAGTTGCAAACAGAAAATATATAATTTCTTTTGCTTTATTTACATTGATTCCATCATTACTTATTGCAATATTTTCTTTGTTTATTTTTTCATTTGCTCTTGAAAAATACTTTGATAAAAAAATTACAACCGCTGTTAATAATTCATATGAAATTGCAAAAAATTACGTTGATGAAAAAAGAAATAAAATCCAATCAGAAATTGTTTTAATCGCTTTTGATTTAAATAAATATTATAATGTTTACAAAAATGATTTAAATCGATTTAAAGCCTTTTTAAATACTCAAAATTTAATTAGAGATATAGATCAACTTTATTTAATTAATTCTGCTGGTGAATTAATCCTTTCAGCAAATAACGCTAAATATATAAAAATAGAAGAACAGGCTATTAAAATGGTAAGATCGGACGACAGACCTTTGAAAATTATAAATGCTCCTGAAAATAGATCTGCAGCTGTAATAAGATTACAAAATTTTGATGACACTTTTTTATATGTTGTGAAAAGTCTAGATAAAAATATATCTAATTATTTAATTGAATCTGAAGAAGCTGTAAATTTTTATTATACTGTAGAAAATCAAAGTTTAGGTATTAGAATTTCATTTGCCATAATTTATATTTCTTTAGTAACACTTTTACTGTTTTTATCCATAACAATAGCAATAAGATTTTCTTCAAGATTTTTTATTTCTATTAATAACTTAATATCGGCATCAGAGAGAATAGGAAAAGGAAATCTAAATGTTAAGGTCCCTGAACTTAAAGCTGATAGAGAAATGGAATTGTTAAACAAAAATTTTAATTCTATGATTGAGAAGTTAAAGAGTCAGCAAGATAAGTTATTATCTAATGAAAGACATGAAGCGTGGGAAACTGTTGCAAGAAAAATGGCACATGAAATTAAAAATCCATTAACACCAATCCAATTAACAATTGATAATCTAAATTCAAAATATTTACCTGATTTAAAAGATGAAAAGAAAGAAAAATTTCAAGGAAATTTAAAAACAATCTTAAAACAAATCCAACAAATAGAAAATTTAGTCAATGAATTTTCAGACTTTGCTAGAATGCCCAAACCTCTTATAAAAAATAATGATTTAATAAAAGTATTAGATGAAAATATTAATTTATTAAAAAAATTAGATAAATCTATTAATTTTAATATTAATAATAAAACTGGAAAAAAAGTTATTACTAATTTTGATAATGAACAATTTAATAGATTATTTTTTAACTTAATTAAAAATTCTATTGAAAGCATTCAAGAGAAAGCTAAAAAAACAAGTAAATCATTGAAAAATATTGATATAGAAATAAATCAAAGAAGAGACTATATAACAGTTAACTTAATAGATACAGGCGAAGGTTTTAAAAATAAAAAGACCAAGGAAATTATTAAACCATATTATACAACTAAAGTAAAAGGAACCGGTTTAGGATTATCAATAGTAGATAAAATAATAAACGACCACAATGGATCAATTAAATTTTTAAATACAAATAATGGAGCTAAAGTTCAAATCATAATACCAAAGTAAATCATGGCAACAGAAATATTAATTATTGATGATAATGCGGATATAAGGAATATTCTTGAAGAGTTAATACAAGATGTAGGCTATAAAACAAGATTAGCAGCTAATTTTAACCAGGGTTTATCTGAAATAGATAAAAAATTACCTGACGTTGCTATAATAGATGTGAAATTAGATAAAGGAGATAACGATGGTATCCAGCTACTTGAACATATTAAAACTAAAAATGTTGATATTCCCGTTATCATAATATCTGGACATGCCAATATTGAAATGGCTATAAATTCATTAAGATCTGGTGCATTTGAATTTATACAAAAACCTTTTGATAAAGAAAGATTACTTAATTTTGTAAAAAGAGCTGTAGAAAATTTCAATTTAAAAAAAGAAAATAAATCTCTATCGAGCAAATTATTCCACTCTTTTGAAATAGTAGGTAAAAGTTCTAATATAATTTCAATTAAAGATCAGATCCAAAAACTGTCTCAATCTGAAAGTAGGGTTTTTATTAGCGGACCCACAGGATCTGGAAAAGAATTAATATCGAGAAAAATTTATAAAAATTCAAAGAGATCGAACGGACCTTTCATTATAATTAATGGAGCCTTATTAGATTCAAAAAAATATGAATTGGAGCTTTTTGGAGAAGAAAAAAATGATGGTTCAATTATTTATGGGGCCTTAGAAAAGGCTTCTGGAGGAGTTTTGCTTATAGATGAAGTCACCGAAATTCCATTAGAAACTCAATCTAAAATTTTAAGAGTTGTAGTAGATCAAAAATTTAAAAGAATTAACAGTAATCATGATATAAAAGTCGATGTTAGAATTATTTGCGCTTCTAGTAAAAACATTAATGTTGAAATTAAAAATGGTAATTTTCGTGAAGACTTATTTCATCGGTTAAATGTGTTTAACATAGAAATTGAACCCTTAAGCAAAAGAATTGAAGATATTCCGTTACTTATAGAATATTTCATAGAAAATATTTGCAGCACATACAATTATAAAAAATTTAAAATTAAAGATGATAATTACCTTTTAAATTATGATTGGCCAGGTAATGTAAGAGAATTACGTAATCTTATTGAGAGAATTGCTATACTTTCTCCTGGAAATGATGAAGAAAAAATATTGGAAATAATTAAAGAATCGCTTTCTAAATCTGCAGTCGAAACCTTTTCAGTTGCGGAAAACTTATCAATACCACTTAGAGAAGCCAGAGAAAATTTTGAAAAAGAGTATCTAATATCTCAAATTAAAAAATTTGGTGGAAATATATCTAAAACAGCAAAATTCGTAGGAATGGAAAGATCTGCTCTACACAGAAAATTAAAATTGTTAGGAGTTAAGGATCTAAATTAATGAATATAATAATTTGTGGCGCAGGTAGAGTAGGATTTACAATTGCTAAGTTATTAACTGAACAAAATCACTCAATTACTGTTATTGATCAATCGAGTGAAGATATTCAAAAAATTAATGAGTCACTTGATGTAAAAGCTATTGTTGGTAAAGCTACTTCTCCAGAAATTTTAGATAAAGCAAATACCGCAGAGGCTGATATGTTGATTGCTGTAACAAGAAATGATGAAATAAATATGCTTATTTGCCAAATTGCATATTCTTTATTTAAAGTACCCAAAAAAATAGCTAGGATTAGATCTCAAGAATATTTAGATCCAAAATTTTCAACACTTTTTAATAAAGAAAATTTACCAATAGACTATGTTATTTCTCCAGAATTAGAAATTGCAAAATCTTTACAGAGAAAATTAGAGGCCCCAGGAGCCTTAGATAACGTTCCCTTTGCGGAAAATAAGCTTAGATTACTAGAAATTTTAATTGACGAAAAATGCCCGATCCATGAAATAAAATTAAAAGATTTAACAAATAAATTCCCAAATTTAAATGCATATATTTTAGGAGTTATTAGAGAAGAAAATTTTAAAATATTAAAGAAAGACGACAAGCTTCAACACAATGATAAAGCATACGTTATTGTTAAATCTAATCAAATGGAGGTAACATTAAAAGCCTTCGGCCATAATGAAAAAATTTCAAGCAAAATACTTATCATAGGAGGTGGTAATATTGGATTTAATCTAGCATCAAATATAGAAAGTAATTTTGATGAAGCGAGAGTAAAAATTATCGAGAAAGATAAAAGTAGAGCCGAGCATATTGCAAATTACTTAAATGACACAATCGTCATAAATGGAAATGGTTTAGATGAAGATGTGTTGAACGAAGCTAACTTAGAAGAAGTAGAAACTGTATTAGCCTTAACAAATGATGATGAAGATAATCTTATGGTAAGTGTTCTTGTTGAAAAATTTTCAAAAAATAAGAGAACTATGGCACTAATTAATAAACCCAACTATTCATTACTACAATCATCTTTGAAAATTGACGATTTAATTGACCCTAGAATGAGCACAGTTTCAAGTATATTAAAACATGTTCATAAAGGTACTATTGAGAATGCATATACTATTTTAAATGGTGAATATGAAGTTATTGAAGCCGATATTTTAGAAACATCTGAATTAATTAATAAAGAACTCAAAAATGCTGATTTACCTGATGAAATTCGTGTTGGAGCAATTTTAAGAAATAATAATTTTATACTTCCATCTTCTAAATATATATTTCAAAAAGATGATACAGTTGTATTATTAGCAAAAAGAGATCAATTACCATTAGTGGAAAATTTATTTAGAATTAGCTCAATCTAATTAATGAATATATTTAGCTTAAAATACTTTGGTATTTTTTTTTTAATAATAAGTTTTTTTTCATTTTTTAATATTATTTACTCTTATTATTTTAATCTTTTAAATCATCTTAATAATTATATTTTAACATTTGGAATTACACTTATTATTGGACTTTTTTTAATAATATATAGGAAATATAAATTTGAAAAAATTAATTTATTTGAAAGAATTTCAATTGTTCTTATAGGTTATTTGATTTTACCTGCAATAATATCTATTCCTTATTACTTTAATATAGATAATATAAGTTTTATTAATTGTTATTTTGAGGCTATTTCCGGATTTACCTCTACAGGTTTTTCAATTTTCAATGACTTGGATCAGTTAGATCAAACTTTAATTTTATGGAGATCTGGATCACAATGGATAGGAGGTTTATATTTTTTATTTTCAATATTATTACTTATCGATTTGTTTGACGAAAATTTAAAAAGATCTTTGACAAATTATATATCATTAAATTCCTCTGAAATATATAAACAGGTGTTTAAAATAATTTTAGTTTATTTATCAATGACAATTTTTATATTTATACTGCTAAAATTGGTAAATTTAAGATCTTATGATGCCTATAATTACTCACTTTCAATAATATCCTCAGGTGGATTTTTACCCAATGATAAATTCGATACAACATTTATTACTGATACAAGTAAAGTTATTTTATCCATATCAATGCTTTTTTCATTTTTTAGTCTTTTTTTTGTTTTTAATTTAATCTTTTTCAAAAAAAAAAATATCTATTATCTAAGTGAAGATATTAATATTTTAATTTATCTCTTAATTGTAATTGCATTGTCATTTATATTTTTTAATTATGATAATAATTTTTTAAATGTACTAGTCTCTATTTCAAGTAGTGTCTCAAATATTGGATTTACTTTTGAACAGGTTCCAAAAAATCTTGTTTTTGTTTTTCTTCTACTAGTAATACTTGGAGGCTCTTTTTTTTCAACTAGTTCTGGTTTGAGAGTTATAAAAGTATTAACTTTATTAAAATTTTCCTTAAACAATTTATTGTCTCATTCAAAACCTAATCAAATTTATTCAAATAAATTATCTCTAAATAAGACTGAAACAAATATTAGTGATATAAATAAATATTTTTTTGCTATCTTAATTTTTATAATCTCTTTATTTTTAGTATCAATTTTATTAACATTTTCTAATTTAGATTTTGAAACATCATTTAAATTAGGCATTTTAACAATTATGAATACTGTTAACTCTGAAATGTATAATTTAGCTAATCTTGATTTTTATAACTTTAACTTATTTGGTAAAATTTCATTAATAATATTTATGATTATTGGAAGAATTGAACTTTTATCAGTGATAATTTTATTAAAAAAATTTCTTTTCAAAAATTAATTTAGTATTATAAATCATCTTGTGCGCTCTTAGCTCAGCTGGATAGAGCAACGGTTTTCTAAACCGTAGGTCGAAGGTTCGAATCCTTCAGAGCGCGCCAAAATCCAAATAAGGCATAGATTTTGCGATATATTTAATATTGATGCGTTTCTTTGTTTCTGCTTTACTTGGGCAATTCAAAAATTAATTTGAATTATTTGTTAACAAATAAATAAACAAGAGGAATAAATAATGTTTAAATTAGTAAAACGATTGACTTCAGTTGTTGCTATGTTTGCTGTTCTATTTACGTTTACAACAGAAACTATGGCTGCAAAGAAGTCAAAAACTCTTAAAAACACTCAGAAAAAAGGTTTTGTGAGATGTGGTGTTTCACAAGGTCTACCAGGATTTTCTAACGCCGATGCTGCAGGAAACTGGACTGGTGTTGATGTCGATGTATGCCGAGCAGTTGCTGCTGCAGTACTAGGTGATGCAAGTAAAGTTAAATTTACTCCACTAAGTGCTAAAGAAAGATTCACTGCTCTAACATCTAACGAGATAGATATTCTATCTAGAAATACTACTTGGACTCTTTCAAGGGATGCGGATATCGGTCTTACTTTCGTAGGAGTAAACTTCTATGATGGTCAAGGTTTTATGGTTAGAAAAAATTCAGGAATTTCATCAGTTAATGATTTTAAAGCTGGTGTTTCTGCATGTACTAACCTTGGAACTACAACAGAGCTTAATATGAGAGATTTCTTTAATTCTAAAGGAATTAAATATGAGCCAGTTACTTTTGAAAAAGCTGACGAAGTTGTAGCTGCATATGATGCTGGTAGATGTGATACATATACAACAGACAAATCTGGTTTAGCTGCTCAAAGAATTAAATTGAGTAACCCAGATGACCACATGGTATTACCTGAAACAATTTCAAAAGAGCCACTAGGCCCGGTTGTTAGACAAGGTGATTCTGTTTGGGAAGATATTGTAAGATGGTCACTAAACACTATGATCGAAGCTGAAGAGTATGGCGTAACATCGGCAAATGCTGATATGATGAAAACTTCAGATAATCCAGCTGTAAAAAGATTAGTTGGCGCTGAAGGTGAATTAGGAGCTGCTCTAGGTTTAGATAATGAGTGGAGTTTAAGAATAATCAAGCAAGTTGGTAATTACGGTGAAAGCTATAAAAGAAATATAGCAGATACTGGAATTCTACCTGACAGAGGTCCAAATGAGTTATGGACAAAAGGTGGAATACTATACGTACCACCAGCAAGATAATTCTTTTTAAAAGAATATAAAGAGGGCTAGATTTTTCTAGCCCTTTTTTTTATAAACCATATTTAATAGTGAATTTTAAAAAAATATTACCCCAGTTACTTACGCTAGTAGTTGTTATTCTAGTATTTGGCTTCTTTTCATATAACGCGCAAGTTAACATGGAAAACAGGGGAATTACATTTGGTTATGGATTTTTATCTCAAGAATCGTCATTTGACGTACAGTTTTCTCTTATAGAATATGACGGCTCGCATTCTTATTTTAGAGCTTATCTAGTTGGATTATTAAATACTATTTTAGTTTCAGTTATTGGAATTGTATTTGCAACGATAATTGGAGTTGTAGTCGGTATAGCTAGATTATCAAGTAATTATCTTATTGAAAGAACAGCAGCAATTTATGTAGAATTTTTTAGAAATATTCCTTTGCTATTACAGATATTTTTTTGGTATTTTGCTGCTTTAAGAGCATTACCTTTACCTGAAAAAGCAGAACCCATGTTTGGAGTTTTCTTTTTAACAATTAAAGGTTTTTTTGTTCCAGCTTTTGTTTGGAATAATCTAGATATTTTTATTTATTCAGTAATCGCAGCAATCATCGCAATAGTTTTTGTAAGATTATACGCTAAAAAAAAGCAGGAAAATCAAGGTATTCAAACACCAGTTTTATCAATATCTATTGGTCTTTTAATTATTTTGCCATTGTTAAGTTTTTTTCTAGGTGGAGTAGGTGCATCTGTTGAAATACCAGTGATTGAACAATTATCAAAAACATCATTTACTTTTAAAGGTGGTCTAAAATTACCACCTGAATTAATATCTCTAGCACTAGCCCTATCTTTGTATACAGCAACATTTATCGCTGAATGTGTAAGAGCAGGTGTTCAAGGTGTAAGCAAAGGTCAAAAAGAAGCTGCAGCTTCAATTGGTTTAACTCCTAACCAAGTTCTTAAATTAGTTGTAATGCCACAAGCTTTGAGGATTATAATTCCTCCAACAACCAACCAATATTTAAATTTAACAAAGAATTCATCACTTGCTGCTGCAATTGCATATCCAGACTTAGTACTTGTCTTTGCTGGAACTGCTTTAATGCAAACAGGAAGAGCAATTGAAATTGTTTCCATTACAATGTTAACTTATTTAACTTTAAGCATAACAATCTCAATATTTATGAATTGGTATAATAAAAAAATAGCTATTAAAGAAAAATAATGAATAAATTAAATTTTTTATCACCAGACAAAAATAATTTATACGCATATTTGTATTCAGGTATTGGTTTATTTTCTCTAAGTATATTAATTGTATTCTTGAATTCTTTTTTCAGTTTAGATTTGACTAGCTTTCTACCAGGAACAATAAGTTACTTTTTGCCTTTGATAATAGGTTTTATGGGTCTGCATTTAATTAGAATTGAATATTCAGGTATAAAATTTTTAGACATTATTAACAAAAATATTAATACAAATCAATTTAATGCCCTTTTATCATTATTAATTATTTTTGCGGTTATAAAATCACTTCCACCGCTTTTAAGTTGGTTCATAATTGATGCAAATTTTGCTGGTGATTCAAAAGACGCTTGCTCAGGATCTGGTGCGTGTTGGGCTTACATTAAAACTTGGTTTAATAGATTTATGTATGGCATGTATCCAAATGCAGAACAGTGGAGAATAAATTTATCATTTATCGCTCTTGCTTTTCTTGGTGGAGTAGGGTTTTTTGCAACAGAAAAGTTCAAAAAATATCTAACATTATATTATGTTGTTGTTTATCCAATAATTGCATTTTTATTTATATTCTTTTTTATTTCTGGTGGTCCAATATTTTTTGATTTTTCATATGGAATTATTGCAGCGGTGATCTCTATTATAATAGGTTTCTTTATCCCATCGAAATTTAAAATGTATTATTTTTTAATAATACCGATCACAATATATATATTATTAAAGTATGTATTTTTTTACGAAGAACTAATTGAATTAGGAAAGATACAAGCTTTCGAATGGGTTGAAACTGGAGCTTGGGGTGGATTATCACTAACTTTTATAGTTTCATTTTTCTGTTTAATATTCTGTTTTCCAGTAGGATTATTCCTATCTTTAGGGAGAAGATCTGATTTACCCATCATTAAATACATATCTATAGGATTTATAGAATTTTGGAGAGGGGTACCTTTAATTACAGTTTTATTTATGTCTTCTGTTATGTTTCCAATGTTTCTTCCGGAGGACATGTTTATTGATAAACTTGTAAGAGTTATAATTGCAATATCATTATTTGAAGCTGCATATGTAGCAGAGGTAATTCGAGGTGGTTTACAGGCTTTACCTAGAGGACAATATGATGCTGCAAAATCCTTAGGAATGGGTTATTGGAAAATGCATATATTTGTGATTTTACCACAAGCCCTTAAATTAGTAATTCCAGGTATAGCAAATACATTCTTAGCGCTTGTGAAAGATACACCTTTAATATTTGTAGTGGGTCTTTTAGAAATTGTAGGAATGCTTAATCTTGCGAAAACAAATCCTGAATGGTTAGGTTTTGCAATGGAAGGCTATGTATTTGCTTCAATCGTATTTTTTATTATTTGCTATGCAATGAGTAAATATAGTTATAATTTAGAGCAAAAATATAAAACCGAGAGATAATGTCAGATAAAATAATTCAAATAAAAGAGATGAATAAATGGTTTGGAGATTTCCAAGTCTTAAAAAACATTAATTTAGATGTTGAAAAGAACAAAAAAATTGTTGTCTGCGGTCCCTCTGGTTCAGGTAAATCTACATTAATTAGATGTATTAATAGACTTGAAGAACACCAGGAAGGATCAATTGTTGTTGATGGAACTGAATTAACTGAAGAGACAAAAAATATAGAACAAATAAGAGCTGAGGTTGGAATGGTTTTTCAACAGTTTAATTTATTTCCTCATTTATCAATATTAGATAATTGTACATTAGCTCCTATATGGGTAAAAAAAATGCCAAAAAAAGATGCTGAGGCATTAGCATTAAAACATTTAGAAAAAGTTCAAATTGCTGATCAAGCATACAAATATCCAGGCCAACTTTCCGGTGGTCAACAACAAAGATGTGCAATAGCAAGAGCATTATGTATGGAGCCAAAAATAATGCTTTTTGATGAGCCAACATCAGCATTAGACCCTGAAATGATTAAAGAAGTTTTAGATGCAATGGTTAATTTAGCTAAGGCTGGTATGACCATGATTGTTGTAACACATGAGATGGGGTTTGCAAAAGAAGTTGCAGATGAAGTTATTTTTATGGATGAAGGTATGATTGTAGAACAGGCAGAAACAAAAGAGTTTTTTGCTAACCCAAAAAGCGATAGAACAAAGCTTTTTTTAAGCCAAATATTATAAAAATTATAACTAAATTGCTAAAAAGTCGCTTGACAGGTTTATAAAATCTTAAAAATTATTATTCTTTTTAAAATTATTTTACTTGAAATAACTTTTTGATTTCTATTAACTCAAGTTATTATTTTTAATTAAAGAGGGGTCTTTGATGGAAGAAAATTTCAATAAACATCTAGGTAATAAATTAAAACTTAGACGTTTGGCTTTAGGTTTAACACAAACAAAAGTCGCAAAAGCAATAAATGTAACATTTCAACAAATACAAAAATATGAAAAAGGAACAAATGGTGTAAGTTCTATTAGATTACTACAACTATCTAATTATCTTAAAGTGCCGATAAACTATTTTTTTGAGGATTTTTCAGAATATTTAATAAATTTAGAAAAATCTAAAGAAGGTCATATGAATGTTAACTATAATTTTTTAGTTAAAATTTATTCTGAACTTACTCAAGATCAAAAAATCAAGTTTACAAAAAACTTACAGATTAACCAGGTAAATATTTCTAAAACAGGATAAATAATTTTAAATTGGCTCCTCGGGCAGGACTCGAACCTGCGACCAATTGATTAACAGTCAACTGCTCTACCAACTGAGCTACCGAGGAATGTAAAATCACAACTTACTTTTTTTTTATATTATCTCAACAAAAATATATTGTGGAGGCAACGCCCGGAATCGAACCGGGATACAAGGATTTGCAATCCTCTGCGTAACCATTCCGCCACGTTGCCATGAATTAAATATTCAATGAGGACATATATAATTAATTTTATAATTTAGTCTATAAATTTAACGGATAATTTCATTGTTGTTTATTGATATGATTAATTTATAAAATAATTATCCATGAGTTCAGACAAATATATTCACGAAAATGTTGAAAATAAGATTTATTCTTATTGGGAAGAAAAAAAATTATTTAAACCAAAATCTAATAAAAAACAATTTTCAATAGTTATCCCTCCACCGAATGTAACTGGTAGTCTTCATATGGGTCATGCACTAAATAATTCTATTCAAGACCTATTAACTCGTTATCATCGGATGAATAATTTTGAAACTTTATGGCAGCCTGGAACCGACCATGCGGGTATTGCTACACAAGCTTTAGTGGAAAAAAAACTTAAATCTGAAGGTATAGATAAAAATGATTTAGGAAGAGAAAAGTTTATTGAAAAAGTTTGGGAGTGGAAAGGTCAATATGGTGACATAATAATTAATCAATTAAAAAAATTAGGCTGTTCATGTGATTGGTCTAGAAATGCTTTCACTATGGATGAAAACCTATCAAAATCCGTATTAAAAGTTTTTGTTGAAATGTATAAAAATGGATTAATTTACAAATCAAAAAAATTAGTAAATTGGGACACTGTTTTAAAAACGGCAATATCGGATTTAGAAGTAGATCAAAGAGAAGTTAATTCAAAACTATATCACATCAAATATCCAATCGAGGGAACAGTTAAATTTATAACTATTGCAACTACAAGACCAGAAACCATGTTAGGAGATACAGCGGTTGCAGTTAATCCATCAGATGAAAGATTTAAATCATTAGTAAATAAAAATGTAATAGTTCCAATAGTTGATAGAAAAATAAAAATTATTGAAGATGATTATGCAGATCCAGAACAAGGTACTGGAGCTGTTAAAATTACGCCAGCACATGATTTCAATGATTATGAAGTGGGGGAGAGAAATAATTTAGAAGTTATAAATGTTTTTACACCAGATGGAAAAATCAATGAGAATGCTCCTGAAAATTATGTTGGACTAGATAGATTTGAAGCTAGAAAAAGAATTTTAAAAGAACTAACTGATAAAAACTTATTTGTTAAAGAAGAGAAAATTAAAAATAAGGTTCCTTATGGCGATAGATCTAATTCTATAATTGAACCTTATTTAACTGAGCAATGGTTTGCAGATGCTAAGAAGCTTTCAATAAAAGCAAAAGAAATAGTAAATAATAAAACAACTAATTTTTTTCCAGTTAATTGGACAAAAACATATTTTCAATGGATGGATAATATAGAACCTTGGTGTATCTCTAGGCAACTTTGGTGGGGTCATCAAATACCTGCATGGTATGGACCTGATGGAGAAATATTTGTAGATGAAACAGAAGAAGGTGCAAATAAATTAGCTAAAGAACATTATAAAAAAGATGTTGAATTAATTAGAGATCCAGATGTTCTTGATACATGGTTTTCATCTGGTTTATGGCCTTTTGCAACTCTAGGATGGCCAGAAAAAAATGAATATTTAGAAAAATTTTATCCAACTTCAGTATTGGTAACAGGATTTGATATTATTTTCTTTTGGGTTGCAAGAATGATTATGTTTGGAATGGAATTTCAAAATAAAGAACCTTTTAAAAATATTTATGTGCATGCATTAGTTAGAGATGAAAAAGGTCAAAAAATGTCAAAGTCAAAAGGTAATGTTATTGACCCATTAGAGTTAATAGAAAAATATAGTGCTGATGCTTTAAGATTTACACTTTTGTCAATGGCATCTCCTGGACGAGATGTAAAATTATCAGAGGATAGAGTTAAAGGTTATAGAAATTTTTTAAATAAAATATGGAATGCTAACAATTTTCTAATTCAAAATGATTGTAAATTTGAAAATATAGAAACGCCTAATGATTTAAAACTAAATATTAATAAATGGATTTTTGTTGAATTCACCAACACTAATGAAAAGATTAAAAAATCAATAGATAGTTATCGATTTGATGAGGCTGCTAGAATTGCATATCAATTTGTATGGCACTCATTTTGTGATTGGTATTTAGAATTATCTAAAACTGTCTTTTATTCTGAAAATAATGGAAATATCGAAGAAACAAGAAATGTTGCTAGTTTCATATTTACTCAAATTCTAGTTATTTTACACCCATTCATACCTTTTCTAACCGAGGAAATATGGTTGAAAAATAAATTAGATAAAGATGGAAAAGACTTTCTTATGTTAAAAAACTGGTCTGAGGCTAGTTCTGATAAAGATAAAGACTCTGATGAAGTAAATGAAATAATTGAATTTGTCTCATCTATAAGGTCTTTTAAAAATGAAATAGAAATAAGCCCTGGATCATTTGTTAAAATACTAGTGAATAAAATAAATCCTGAAATTAAGAAATTTATTGAAAATAACTCTAATACCTTAAAAAAAATTGGCAGAATTAATGAATTTGTAACTGAAGAAATTAAAAAACCTTCAGCAAACTTGGTCATTAAAGGTGAAATATTTAAAATTTACTTTGATGAAGATGTAGATTTGTCAAAAATTAAAGAAACATTATTAAATAAAAAGAGTAAAATTGAAAAAGAGATGGATAAAATAAATACAAGGCTAAATAATAAAAGTTTTATTGAAAGAGCTCCAAATGATATTGTTGAGCAAGAAAAGTCTAACTTTATTAATTTAGAAAAAGATGTTAATAAATTAAATTATACTTTAGAAAGTCTATAATGCGGAAATTTAATAAAAAAAAACTACCAAGCAGATATACTACTGTAGGTGCTGATAGAGCACCGCAAAGATCCTTTTATTATGCAATGGATTTAACGGAAAAAGATGTAGCAAAACCTTTTGTAGGTGTTGTTTCAACATGGAATGAGGCTGCACCATGCAACATTAATTTGATGAAACAAGCTCAATTTGTAAAACAAGGTGTAAATTCATCAGGAGGTACTCCTAGAGAATTTTGTACAATAACTGTTACTGATGGTATCGCTATGGGTCATGAAGGTATGAAATCTTCATTGATTTCAAGAGATGTAATTGCAGATTCTACTGAATTAACTGTAAGAGGACATTGTTATGATGCTTTAGTTGGTTTAGCAGGATGTGATAAATCTTTACCAGGTCTAATGATGTCTATGGTGAGATTAAATATTCCTAGTGTATTTATTTATGGGGGTTCAATACTTCCAGGTAGATTTGAAGGTAAAGATGTAACTGTTGTTGATGTTTTTGAAGGTGTTGGAAAATATACATCAAAAAAAATGACAGCACATGCATTAAGAAAATTAGAATTAAAAGCTTGTCCAAGTGCAGGTGCTTGTGGGGGACAATTCACAGCGAATACAATGGCATGTGTATCTGAAGCTATTGGTTTAGCTTTACCATACTCTGCAGGAACTCCTGCCCCTTATAAAGAAAGACATAAGTACGCAATTAACAGCGGTAAAGCGGTAATGAAACTTTTAGAAAAAAATATCAGACCAAGAGATATTGTTACAAGAAAAGCATTAGAAAATGCTGCTACAGTTGTCGCTGCAACAGGAGGATCTACTAATGCAGGTTTACACTTGCCTGCTATAGCAAATGAAATTGGAATAAAATTTGATTTAATGGATGTTGCAAAAATTTTTAAAAGAACTCCTTATCTTGCTGATTTAAAACCAGGTGGAAAATATGTTGCAAAAGATATGTGGGAAGCAGGTGGTGTTCCAATGCTTCTAAAAACTCTTTACGATGGTGGATATATTCATGGAGATTGTATGACTGTTACGGGAAAGACAATGAAAGAGAATTTAAAAAATGTGAAATTTAATCCAAAACAAAAAGTAATGAGAAGTTATAAAAATCCAATCACGCCAACTGGTGGTGTTGTTGGATTAAGAGGTAATTTAGCTCCAGAAGGTGGAATTGTTAAAATTGCGGGTTTGAAAAAATTACAATTTACTGGAAGAGCAAGATGTTTTGACTCTGAGGAAAAAGCTTACAAGGCTGTAAAAGAAAGAAAATACAAAGATGGTGATATAATTATAATTAGATATGAAGGTCCAAAAGGTGGTCCAGGCATGAGAGAAATGTTGCAGACAACAGCTGCAATTTATGGTCAAGGAAAAGGGGAGAAAGTAGCCCTTATAACCGACGGTAGGTTCTCTGGGGCTACAAGAGGCTTCTGTATTGGTCATGTGGGTCCTGAGGCCTCTATAGGCGGCCCAATAGCCCTTTTAAGGAACGGAGACATAATTGATATAGATGCAAAAAAAGGGACTATAAACGTTAGATTAAGTAAAAAAGAGCTTATTTTGAGAAAAAAGAAATGGAAACAAAGAAAAATGAATTTTGGAAACGGAACTCTTTGGAAATATGCTCAAACAGTAGGTCCAGCTTATTTAGGTGCACCCACACATCCAGGTGGTAAAAACGAGGTTAAAACATACGCTGATATTTGATGAAAATTAGACCTGTAATACTTTGTGGTGGTGCAGGAACACGACTTTGGCCCAATTTAAAAAATACTCAAGCAAAACAATTTATTGATTTTGGTGGTTGGACTTTATTACAAAAAGCTTTTGAAAGAATAAATAATAACTCTTACGATTTTCCAATTATCAGCACAAATCTGAAGTATTTAAAAGATGTTAAGAAAACATTGAAAAAATCTAAAATAAAAAGATATAAAATAATATTAGAACCATCAAAAAAAAACACAGCACCAGCTATCTTAGTAAGTGCTTTAATTAAAGATATTCCAACTGATCAACCAATAATGTTTTTTACTTCAGATCATTTAATTGAAAATCCAAGTATTTTAACAAGATCATTAAAAAATAATGTTAAAAATTTAAGTGATCAAAATATATTTATATTTGGGATTAAACCTACAAGACCATCTAATGAGTACGGATATCTTAAAACAAAAAGTACAAATAAGTTAAATAAAGTAACTAAATTTATTGAAAAACCAACAGAGCAAAAAGCCAAAAAGATAATTAAATCTGGAGGTTATTGGAACTCTGGTATGTTTTACTTAAAAAAATCATCAATAATCAATAACTTTATAAAATATCAGCCTAGTATTTATAAAGCATGTCTAAAATCTTTGGAAAAATCAAAGATTAGAAATAATACATATTTTTTGAATAAAAAATTCTTTGATAAATGTAAGGAAATTTCTTTTGATTATGCAATTCTTGAAAAATCAAAAGATATAAATGCAATAAAACTTAGTATTCAGTGGTCAGATCTTGGTAATTGGTTTGAAATATCAAAAATATATAAAAAAAATAAAAATAAATACTTTAAGAAAAAAAATGTTTTTCATAGACCATGGGGAAGATATACAAACCTATACGAGGGTAAAAACTTTCTAGTAAAGGAATTAGTAGTTAATCCTAACTCTAAATTAAGCTTACAAAAACATTTTCATCGATCTGAATATTGGACTATTACTGATGGAAAACCTCTAATTACATTAAACAAGAAAAATTTCTTTAAAAAACCAGGCGAAAAAATATTCATACCAAGAGAGGCAATTCATCGAATAGAAAACAAATTTGAGAAAAAAGTAAAAATTATTGAAATACAAACTGGACCTATTTTAAAAGAGACAGATATAGTTAGATATCAAGATATTTACGGTAGAGTGAATTAATACTCTTTATGGATACATTAGTATTTTCTGTCGTTTTATTGGCAGCACTACTTCATGCCACTTGGAATGGTATGGTCAAAAAACACTCGGATAAATCAGTTGCTCTAGCTGGTATAATTTTAGGCCATATACCTTTTTCAATTTTTGCAATAATCTTATTACCAGCACCTTCAATAGAAAGTATACCTTATATCTTCGCAAGTATTGTTGTTCATATTGGTTATCAATGGTTCTTACTTAAATCATATGAAATAGGAGATTTGACAAAAGTCTACCCTATAGCAAGAGGGACAGGGCCACTATTGGTAACGATTATTTCAATTTTATTGTTAGGAGTAGTGTTAAATAAATTTATATTGATCTCTATTTTCTTAATATGTTTTGGTATTTTTTTTCTAGGACTTTCTGATTATAAAAACAGTAGCTTAAATGTTATTAAATTTTCGATAATTACAGGTTTGTTTATTGGATCATACTCACTTGTAGATGGATATGGAGCAAGAATAAGTAATTCCGCAATATCTTTTGTCAGTTGGTCTTTCATATTAAATGCTATGATTTTTCCATTTATTCTTAGTTTAAGAGGTCAAAAGGATATTATTAAAAAGGTTTATAGAGACGGTAAGATGATATTTTTTTATGGTGTAACATTATCATATGCTAGTTATGCCTTGGCTGTATGGGCATTTACAAAAGCTCCAATACCCGTTGTTACATCTTTAAGAGAAACAAGTATTTTATTATCAATATTTATTGGATATTTTTTATTAAAAGAAAGTATCAATTTAAAAAAAATCATATCAATTTTATTTATTTTAATAGGTGTGATTGGGATTAAATTATTTTAATTAAATTGTAACAATCTATAAATATTTTTGTCATTAAAGTTTATTAGAATAATTAACAAAAATTTTAAATAATAAAACATCTTCATTTCCTCTTTGTTTAAAATTTTGTTGATTAACTACCTTCCCTTTTTTGTTATAAAAAAAGGGAGGGACAATTTTTATACATTAATTATTTACAGACGCAGGACTCTCACTGGTTTTCTTTTTAGCTAATTTTTTTGCTTTTTTTTCGGCAACTTTTTTTTCAATACCTGCAATTTTTATATTAATTTTAGCTAGTTTTTTTTCCTTTAAATTAATCTTATTTTTAAGTTTATCTATTGATTTGATAAACTTTTTTTTTCTTCTTTCATTTTTCTTTAACATCTTACCCATCATCACCTCCTATGAAAATTTAAATTATTATATTTAATTTAAATTTCTAAGTAAAATAATTTGTCTAAAATTTTGTTATTAAAATTATAGTAAAAAATTTACTTTTTTTTGTGAAAATTCAATATCAATCTTATTGTGACATCCAAAATTATCTCCATCAACCTGAACGGGAATTTCAAAATTATTGCAATTAATTTGGATACTTTTTGAATAGGTGGTTATAACAGATTTGTTTCTTGATAAATCTCCATAAATAATTATCAAAATAATATAATACATTAATTTTAGCCTACTTAAATCTTTAAAAACATAAGTTATTAATCTATCATCAAAAATGTTTGACTTATTTATCTTATGATGACCAGCATAATATTTGGTATTAGAACTTAATACCCAATCAGCTTGATATTTTTGACCATCAAAGAAAACATCAAGTTTATTATTTTTCATAAATAAAAAATGCTGAAACCCTTTTAAACCAAATATTATCTTACCAAGTATTTTTTTTATACGTGTATCAATAGAGTGAACAATTTTAGCATCCCAACCAATACCAGCCATTAAAAAAAAATAATTTTTATTTATTTTTATAAGATTAGATTGTTTATAATTATTTGATGTTAAAATATTACATATATCGTCTACTTTTTTATTTATCGATAACTCTGCTTGAAGTAAATTGGCTGTTCCAGCCGGTATGTACCCAATTGCAAATTTATCATTAAAATCATAGTCATTTTTTATCAATTCATTGATAGCAAATGATACTGATCCATCTCCACCAGCAACTATCAATCTATCATAATTTTTATTTTTAAATTCCAAAAATATTTCTTTCGCCTCTTTTTCAGATTTGGTTTTGAAATAATCTACAGAGTTGTTAATTTTTAATTTTTCATAAATCTTATTTACAAATTTTATTTTTTTCCCTGTTGAAGAATTAAGGTTATAAATCAAACAATAATGCATAATTTTTTCGTAACTAATTTTTAATAAATCTTTAACATTTCAATGACATAAGAATTAAATGATTCGAGTTACAGTTGTGTTACAAAATAGGTTTTTTTAATGCCTCCGTTATTAAAATATAGGAGTATATTTATATCTGATGTGCATCTTGGCACCAAAGGTTGTCAAGCTAACAAGCTTTTAGAATTTTTTAAGAATTCAAGATCTGAGAACCTTTATTTAGTTGGAGATATAATCGATGTTTGGGCAATGCAAAAGAGTTTCTATTGGCCTCAAGAGCATAATGATGTCATACAAAAAATATTGAGAAAAGCCAGGCACGGGACAAAAGTATTTTACATAATTGGAAATCATGATGAGGTATTTAGAAAATTTATTCCAATGCATTTAGGTGATATTAAAATAGTAAATAGAGTTATTCATGAAACGCAGTTAGGAAAAAAATATTTAGTTGTTCATGGTGATGCTTGGGACGGAGTAATGAAATATGCTAAATGGCTTTCTAAATTAGGAGCTATTGCCTATGAATTATTACTTAAAATTAATGTTATTATAAATTTTTTTAGAAAATTGAGAGGTAAAGACTATTGGTCATTGGCAAAATTTTTAAAATATAAGGTAAAAAATGCTGTAAAATTTATAGGTGAATATGAAAACACACTTTCTTCATATGCAAAAAGGAAAAAATTTGATGGAATAATTTGTGGACACATACATCATGCTGAAAATTTAAATCTTGATGGTGTTAATTATTTAAATTGTGGCGATTGGGTTGAGTCATGTACAGCCTTGGCAGAAAAATATGATGGAACTTTTGAGATAATTTATTGGGATAAAAAAAGAAACGAATATATTTCAGAAAATATTGATAATAACAGGATCGGTTCATTCAAAAAAGCATCTTAAAGAATGAAAATATTAATTGTTACCGATGCTTATTACCCTCAAGTTAATGGTGTTGTAAGAACTCTCCACGAAACTGGTGAAATTCTTAAATCACAAGGTCAAACTATTGAATATATTACTCCTCAACAATTTCTTACCATGCCCATGCCAAAATATAATGAAATTAGATTGTCCTTAAATGTTTGGCCCCGTGTAAGTAACTTAATTAAATCAATTAAACCTGATGCAATACATATTGCAACAGAAGGACCCTTAGGGTTTATGGCACGAAGACATTGCATTAAAAATGGCTTAAAATTTACCACAAGTTTTCACACAAGATTTGATAAATACATGAAACTTTATATGCCTATCATTCCAGCTAAATGGTCAGAAAAATTTTTATGCAATTTTCATAATAAAGCTGAAAAAATTTTAGTAACAACAGAATCTATGCGTGAAGAATTAATTTCTTTAGGTATTGATAACAATAAAATGGTTACATGGACCAGAGGAGGTAATCATGGTGCATTTAAAAACCCCATTAAGAAAGACTTACCTTATAAAAGACCTATATGGATATATGTTGGAAGAATTGCTGTTGAAAAAAATATCAAAGCATTTTTAGATTTAGATCTTGAAGGTACTAAAATTATAATTGGTAAAGGTCCTGATTTAAACAATTTAAAAAAAAAGTTTCCAAAAGACATTTTTTTAGGTGAGAAAACAAATGGAGAATTAGCTTCTCATTTTGCATCATCTGATGTTTTTGTATTTCCAAGTAAAACAGATACGTTTGGTATAGTTGTCTTAGAGTCTTTAAATTGTGGCACACCAGTCGCAGCTTACCCTGTACCGGGACCTAAAGATATATTAGGGGGTACTAATATTGATACTTTAGATAATGATTTGAAAACCTCTGCTTTAAAAGCTTTGAAGGTAAGTCGTCAAGATTGTCTTGATTTTGCAAAAAAATATTCTTGGGAGGAAACGGCAAAAATATTTTTTGAAAATATTTCACCTAATAATTAAAGACAATATACATTACATTTGTTAAAACATATCCATGTTTTGGGCAGAGTTGATACTTATAGTTATAATAATCATTTTATTATATTTTTTATTTAAAAAAAATATTAAGCCAGAAAACACAGCACCAGTTGTAAACAAGACTAATAAGGATGATTTAGGAAAAAGAGTAATTATTGAAGAATTAGAAGATCAATTCTTTGCTTTAGATAAATATAATTTAATCAAATATCTAAACAAAAGTGCAAAACAACGTTTTGGAGAAAACTTAATTGATAAAAATATTTCAAGTGTAATAAGAGATACAAAATTATTAGAAACGATTGAAGAGGCTATCAAAGATCAAACTACAAAAAATGTCAATGTAGAAATAAATTTACCATCTTATCAACTTTACAAAATCTATGTTATTCCTGGTCCGACCTATTTGTTTCCAGAAATAAACTCTGTCGTATTGTTTCTAAAAGATTTTACAGAAATAACAAAAGCACAAAAACTAAAAACTGATTTTGTTGCAAATGTGAGTCATGAATTAAGAACACCTTTAGTTTCGATTAAAGGTTCTTTAGAAACTATTCTTGGACCAGCTTCAAAAGACCAAGAGGCGCAAAAAAAATTTATGTCTATCATGTCTGATCAAGTATTAAGAATGGAAAACCTAATCAATGATTTATTGATTTTAAGTAGAATAGAATTGGAAGAACATATCAAGCCTAATAAAATTGTGAGCTTAAATGATCTTTTTACAAATATTAAAAGTAACTTTGAATTAATTCTTAAAAAAAAGAAAATCAATTTACATATTGAACTTATGGAACCAACCTTAGTTTTTGGTGATAATGATAAATTGTTAACTGTATTTTCAAATTTAATTGATAATTCAATTAAATATTCACAAGATGGAAAAAATATATACGTAAAAAGTCAAAATAGTGAAGGTAAATTAATTGATAAAAATATTGCCATTAGCATTAAAGATGAAGGTGTCGGAATACCTCACCAGCTAATTCCAAGAATAACTGAGAGATTTTTTAGAGTAGATACAGAAAAAAGTAAAAAGGTTGGTGGTACAGGTTTAGGTTTAGCTATAATGAAACATATTATATCTCAACACAGAGGTGACTATGAGATTCTCAGTAAAGTTAATGAAGGTACTGAAATTAAGATATATCTTCCAACAAAATAATTAATTTAAAAAATTGTTTAAAATTAACTCTTATTCAACCAAGATTTAACAAATCTTTTGTTGATTCGTAACTTAGTTTATTTAAAATTAGTTTATGATTAAGATATTACATAGTATTTTAATTATTATTTTTTTTTTAATGTCGATCATTACTAAAAGTAATGCATCTGATATTTCTACAATTTTAAGAAACCAGCAATTAACTGTTTTTGATATTGGTATCTTTAGATTACAGGAAGACTTAAAAAGTGCATATCCTGAAATAAAAAAACATAAAGATGTACCATACGAAGATATATATATAGATGTTCTCAGTTCCTATTGGAGAAATACAGTAGATTTAATTGTTTCAATTCCAGTAAATGAAAATTTAAAAAAAGAGAACTACATGTCAGATTCATTGAGATGTCGAAACATATTTAATTCTGTTAGAGATCATTTACTGAGAAATGAAAATATGAGTAATTATAGGTTTACTATGGCGACAAGCTATTTAACATCTATTTTTTCTACTCCTACTAGTTGGCCAAAATGGCGTTATGACCAAAGTGTTCTTGAGGAATTAGTTAATTTGGTAAAACTGGAAGTTGTCTTAAGACCAACCCCAGATCTTGCTTTTAAGGATAACGTAAATCCAGTTTCATGCAAAGGTGGTCTAGAAACTGAAAATAGTGAGATTATTGTCTCAATGAAATACAACTAAAAAGTTAGGTTTTTAACAAAACTGTAATAATTCTGTAATATTAAAGATTCAATAAATTTATACGAGTCAGGCATCTTTTAATTAATAAATAACGAAAGGATTAAAGATAATGAAAAATCTAACTATAGTGATTGCTTCTTTAGTTGCTCTATCAATAGCAACTGTTGCTCAAGCAAGAGATCAAATTAAGATAGTTGGTTCGTCTACAGTATTCCCTTACGCGACTGTTGTTGCTGAAAGATTTGGTGGTTCAGGATTCAAAACTCCTGTAATCGAGTCGACTGGTACTGGTGGAGGAGCTAAACTATTCTGTGCTGGTGTTGGTGAGCAACATCCAGATATTACAAATGCATCAAGAGCTATGAAAGACAAAGAGAAAGCCCTATGTAAGAAAAATGGTGTAAATGATATTGTTGAGATCGTAATTGGTAACGATGGTATTACATTAGCTTACAGCAAAGATGCAAAACCAGTAAACTTTACTAAAGAACAATTATATTTAGCATTAGCTGCTCATACAGTAGTTGATGGTAAGTTAGTTCCAAATATTTATAAAACTTGGGACCAAATTGACCCTAGCTTACCAAAACAAAAAATTTCAGTAATGATCCCACCAGGAACATCAGGAACTAGAGATGCTTGGAATTCTTTAGTAATGAAAAAAGGTATGACTAAAGAAGCTAAAGCTCTTTATAAAGCAGGCTTTGAAGCTGGAAATAAAAAATACAAAAAACCACAAAAACTTTACAGAGAAGATGGAGCTGCTATTGAAGTAGGAGAAAACGATAGTTTAATCATCCAAAAGTTAACTCAAGATAAAGATATGTTTGGTTTCTTTGGTTTCAGCTATTTCTTAGCTGCTAAAGATAAATTACAAGCTGCTAGCATAGATGGTGGACAACCCTCTCTAGCGAGTATTCAAGACTACAGTTATGCAGTTGCAAGACCATTATTTTTCTATGTGAAAAAAGCTCACGTTGGAGTAATCCCAGGATTACATGAGTTTGTGAAAGAATTCACAACTAAGAAAGCTATTGGAAAAGGTGGTTACTTAGCAGATATTGGTTTAGTTCCATTAGACTCTAAGTTGTATAAAACAACTAGAACTAATGCTACGAAGCTAGTTGCTATGGGTAATTAATTATTACTCTGTTAACAAATAATTAAAAAAGGGGTCTTTTTAGACCCCTTTTTTTTGAAATAAGAGTAAAGTTCTCAATAAAGGAGATTCTTTGAACTTAATATTGTTTACATTTATTGTTCTTCTGGGTTTCACAAGTTATTATTTTGGACGTAGAAAAGCATATACAATTCAATCTACAAATAAAAGATTAACTGCATTACCACAATTTTATGGTTATTATCTTGCAATTTGGTGTGCAATACCAGCTTTTATAATTTTTTCTTTATGGGCAATTTTTGAGCCCACAATTGTAAAATTATTAATCTTAAGTGATTATTCAAATCAAGGCTATCTTGATGATGAATTAAATTTAATTTACGAAAAAACAAAAGCATTGTCTCGAGGACAATTTACCGGAGAAATTACACCTTTTATTGAGGCTTCAGCTGAAAAATATTTAAGTCTTCGATCAATAGCTCAAAGTTCAAAAGCTGTTATAGTATTATCTATAATTATTGCCTCTGTTGCTTACGCTTATAAAAAAATTTCATCTAATTCTAGAACAAGAGAACCAGTTGAAAAATTTTTGAAAGTAGTTTTATTTACAGCTTCTTTAGCTGCAATATTAACTACTGTTGGAATAGTATTTTCACTTATATTTCAAACTATAGATTTTTTTAAAGTAATTCCATTATTTGATTTTGTCTTTGGAACTCATTGGTATCCTGCAAAAGCTTTTGTTAGAGATTCTTCAGAGGCTTTAGATCCGACAATGTACTCCGATACTTTTGGAGCAGTCCCTATTTTTGCTGGTACTTTTTTTATTGCTTTCATAGCTATGTGTGTTGCTATTCCTATTGGACTAATGAGTGGAATTTATTTGGCTGAGTATGCATCAGTTAAAGTTAGACAATACGCAAAACCTTTAATTGAAATTTTAGCTGGTATACCAACAGTTGTTTATGGATTTTTTGCTGCTCTAACAGTTGGACCTTTTTTAAAGGAAATAGGTAATAGCATGGGTTTAGACGTTTCAGCTGAAAGCGCTTTAGCGGCAGGCGGAGTAATGGGCATTATGATTATACCATTCATTTCAAGTTTAAGTGACGATGTGATTACAAGTGTACCTCAAAGTTTAAGAGATGGAAGTTACGCTATGGGAGCAACTAAATCAGAAACGATAAAAAAAGTTATTTTTCCTGCAGCATTACCAGGTATTGTTGGTTCTATTTTATTAGGTGTTTCAAGAGCAATTGGAGAAACAATGATAGTTGTTATGGCCTCTGGTTTAGCTGCTAATTTAACTTTAAATCCATTAGAATCTACTTCAACAATTACAGCGCAAATTGTTGTAATATTAATTGGAGATCAAGCTTTTGGCGACCCAAAAACGCAAGCTGCATTTGCTTTAGGTATGTCATTATTTTTAGTAACGCTCTGTTTGAATATTGTGGCCTTAAGAGTAGTTAAAAAATATAGAGAAAAATATGAATAAAAATAAAGAACAATTATTAAATAAAAGATATAAAGCTGAAAAGAGATTTCGATTATACGGTCAAAGTGCAATTTTTATGGCACTTTTATTTTTAACAATCTTTATTTTTAAAATTTTTTCGACAGGCTATTCAGCCTTTCAAAAAACTTGGCTTATTGTTCCAGTTACTTTTGATGCTGAATTAATGATGTTAGAGCAAAATCCTTCTAAAGAGGATTTAAAAGATGCTGATTATTACGATATAGCATTAAAATCAATGGCTGATTTGGATCCAAATGCTAATGAGGATCAAGAAAATGAGCTGAAGAGAATGGTCTCTTACTTTTTCGAAAGAGAGATTAAAAGGGAACTTTTAAACGACCCTTCATTAATTGGAAAAACTAAAGATGTTTATTTAACTGCCTCAGATGATTTAGATCAAGTGTTCAAAGGCAATTATCCAAGGGATTTACCTGAAGATCAAAGAAGAGTTACGGATTATCAATTAAAGATTTTTGATCAACTTGTAGAACAGGGAAGAGTTGAAAGTAAATTCAATTTAAGTTTTTTTACATATCCTGATTCAAGAGAAGCTGAATTAGCTGGTATAGCAAGTTCATTTATGGGATCAATATTTTCTATACTTGTTTGTTTAATGATAGCTTTTCCTGTTGCAGTGCTAGCAGCTATTTATTTAGAGGAATTTGCTCCTAAAAACAGATTTACTGATTTTATTGAGGTAAATATAAATAATTTAGCAGCAGTACCTTCAATTGTTTTTGGTCTTTTAGGACTGGGTATTTTACTTGCTGTATTTCAATTACCTAGGTCAACACCTCTAGTCGGTGGAATAACTTTATCGTTGATGACATTGCCAACAATTATTATTGCTTGTAGAGCATCTTTAAAAGCAGTTCCTCCAAGTATAAGAGAGGCAGCACTTGCAATGGGTGCTAGTAAAATGCAAACTACAATGCATCATACAGTTCCGTTATCTATGCCAGGGACTTTATCCGGTACAATAATTGGTTTGGCCCAAGCTTTAGGCGAAACCGCACCTTTGATATTGATTGGCATGGTGGCTTTTGTAAATACAATACCAGGATCTCCTTTAGATCCAGCTGCAAGTTTGCCAGTGCAAATTTATATTTGGGCAGAGAGCGCTGAAAGAGGTTTTGTCGAGAAAGTTTCTGCCTGTATTATGGTTCTATTAGGATTTTTAATTATAATGAACTTATTTGCACAAATAATTAGACATAAATTTGAAAAAAAATGGAGTTAAGATGATAAAGATAAATTCAAAAAATGTAGATGTTTTCTATGGAAAAAAACAAGCTCTATTCAATATAAATTTAGATATTGAAGAAAATCAAGTTACAGCACTGATTGGGCCTTCAGGTTGTGGTAAATCTACTTTTTTAAGATGTCTAAACCGAATGAATGACGTTATTGATATATGTAGAGTAAAAGGGCAGATTATAATTAATGATTTTGATATCAATGATAAAAGTTGTGATGTTGTTAGATTAAGAGAAAAAATTGGTATGGTTTTTCAAAAACCAAATCCTTTTCCTAAAACTATTTATGAAAATATTTCTTATGGTCCAACAATTCATGGTATGGCTCAATCAAAGAATGAAATGGATGAAATAGTTGAAACTAGCTTAAAAAAGGCAGCATTATGGGAAGAGGTGAAAGATAGACTTCATGAACCAGGTACTGGTTTGTCTGGTGGTCAACAACAAAGATTATGTATAGCAAGGGCAATTTCAGTTAAACCTGAAGTTATTCTAATGGACGAGCCTTGTTCTGCTTTAGATCCTATTGCTACAGCTCAAATAGAAGAACTAATTGATGAGTTAAAAAAAGACCATACTATTATAATAGTCACTCACTCAATGGCACAAGCTGCAAGAGTTTCTCAAAATACAGGTTTTTTTCATCTTGGAGAATTGATAGAACATGGTTCTACTGATAAAATATTTAAGAATCCAGAAAACAAAAAAACTCAGGATTATATCACAGGGAGGTTTGGATAATGACCGAAGCACCACATACAGTAAAGTCTTACGAAGAAGAACTTAAAAATTTAAATAGCAATATAATTAAAATGGGTGGATTTTGCGAAGAAGCTTTGGGTAAAGCTATTCAAGCAATTACTACAAGAAATAGTGATAATGCTGAGGCAGTAATTAAAGATGATGAAAAAATTGATAAATTTGAGACTTTAATTGAACAGCAAGTAGTAAATTTAATTGCTTTAAGACAACCTATGGCCATAGATCTTAGAGAAACAGTCACTGCTTTAAAGATATCTTCTGACCTTGAGAGAATAGGTGATTTAGCAAAAAATATTTCTAAAAGAACTCTTTTGTTAAATGAAAATTTACCAAAAAATTTAGTAGATGCTATTATAAGAGTATCTTCGGATGCTCAAAAACAATTGAAATCAATATTAGATGCATATTTAGAAAGATCTTCGAGTATGGCAATTAATGTATGGGAAAGCGACGAACAAATTGATGATTTAACAAATTTATGCATGCAAGAAGTGATTAGATATTTAAAAGATAACGAAAATAACTTAAGTGATGGAACCCACTTATTATTTGTAACTAAAAATATAGAGAGAATAGGTGATCATACAACCAACATTGCTGAGCAAGTATATTATTTAGTTAAGGGAGAATATCTAGAGGGTGATCGACCAAAAGGCACAGAACCTATTGTTACTGGAGAAAAGTAAAATATGTCGGCTCACATTTTTATAGCTGAGGACGAGGCTGCTATAATAACTCTACTAAAGTATAACCTTGAAAAAGAAGGTTACAAAGTAAGTTTCTGTGAAAATGGTGAAGATGCGCTTAAACAAATTAAAGATAAGCTTCCTGACTTAATATTAATGGATTGGATGTTGCCCGATTTGTCAGGCGTTGAAATATGTAAAAATTTAAAAAAAGACAAAAAGCATAATGACATACCAGTAATAATGTTAACAGCAAAAGGCGAGGAGGAGGACAAATTAAGAGCTTTTGATACAGGTGCAGATGATTATGTAACAAAACCATTTAGTCAAAAAGAACTTAATGCAAGAATTAAATCTTTACTCAGAAGATCAAAACCACAATCCACCGTTGATGTTGTTGAGTTTACAGATCTAAAAATAGATAGAATAACAAAAAGAGTTTATAGAAATAACATTGAAATATCTCTAGGACCTACAGAATTTAAATTATTAGATTTTTTTATCAAAAATCCAAAAAGGGTATATTCAAGAGAACAACTCTTAAACAATGTTTGGGGAGAAAATATTTACGTTGAAACTAGAACTGTCGATGTGCATATTAGAAGATTAAGACAGGCTATTAATATAGATAATACTAAGCCTTTAATTAGAACTGTAAGATCAGCAGGTTATTCTTTAGAATCTTGAAGGTCTTTAGGTCTAGTAAATTCTTTAATTAAACCATTTCCATCTAATTTGTTCCATTCATTAAAATCAAAATAAATTTTTGCAAATGCCGATGTCGGAAATTTGTAGTTTAATAATTTAAAATGGTTGTTGTTGTGATTTTTTGTCAGTGATCGTATTAGATTTCTAACAGTAGGTTCATGGTTAATTAAAAGCACTGATTTATATTTTTTTGGTATTTTTTTTATTATATCTATAATTTTATCTTCACTTGATAAGTATAATTTTTTTGAAGAAATAATTTTTTTTGGTTTATCTATTTTTTTTAATAAAATTTTTAGGGTTTTCTTTGTTCTTTTTGATGATGAAAGTAATATGTAATCAAACTTATAATTTTTTTTAACAAAAAATTCACAAATCTTTTTTGCATTTTTCTCGCCACGCTTACTTAATGGTCTTTCATGATCATCAAGATTTGGGTGGTCCCAGCTAGATTTTGCATGACGCATAACGTATAATTTAAGCATAAATTTTAAATATATGACTGCATTAAAAAAACAAGATAAAGAAACACTAAAATCTAAATACATAAATAGAGAGCTGTCTTGGCTAAAATTCAACGACAGAGTTCTTCTTGAGGCCCAAAATTTTGAAAATCCTCTTTATGAAAGAATTAAATTTTTATCTATAGCTGGATCAAATTTAGATGAATTTTTCATGGTTCGTGTTGCAGGTTTATATAGTCAAATCAAACAAGATGTAGATTCACTTAGTTCTGATGGTCTTACTCCTGATGAACAAATGAGTGAAGTTATTTTGGAAACAAATAATCTTCTTAATAAACAAAATAAAATATATAGAGATTTAATTCTTCAATTAAAAAAAGCAAATATAAGTATAGTTAAACCTGAAAATTTAAGTAAACCTGAACAAAAAAGATTATTTAAAATTTTTAATGAAGAAATTTACCCTCTGCTAACCCCATCAGCAATAGACCCAGCTCATCCCTTTCCATTTATTGCAAATCAAGGAAGAGCATTAGTTATGAGATTAAATAAGAAAAATAAAAAAAGGACTTTAAATACAATAATAGTAATTCCAAAAGCTTTATCAAGATTTATTGAAATAGATGGAAATAAAAGTTTTAAAAAATTTTTAATTATAGATGATGTTATAAGTTTTTTTGCCTCTGAAATATTTCCTGATCATGATTTAGATAAAAAAATGTTATTTAGAGTTATAAGAGATAGTGATGTAGAAATTCAAGAGGAGGCCGAAGATTTAGTAAGATCTTTTGAATTGGCTTTAAAAAGAAGAAGAACAGGTGACATAGTACGTTTAGAAATTTTAAAAAATAGTAATAATGACTTAATTAAGTTTATAACCAATAAGTTAAACGTAAAATCTGAATACATCTATGAAATTGAAGGCATTGTTGGAATTCAAGATATAGACCAAGTTTGTAAAATTAAAAATTCTAAATTAAGATTTAAAAATTTTAATCCCAGGGAGGTTGAGAGATTAAAGGAGTTTAATAATAATTTTTTTGATACTATAAAAAAAAAAGATTTAATAGTTCATCACCCTTTTGAAACATTTGATGCTGTCGTTGAGTTTTTAAATCAAGCTGCATATGATAAAAAAGTTATAGCAATTAAACAAACTCTATACAGAACAACGCTAGATTCTCCAATTGTTAAAGCCTTAATAACAGCAGCTGAAAATGGAAAGACAGTAACCGCTTTAATAGAGATCAAAGCAAGATTTGATGAAGAAGCAAACATTCAACTTTCAAGAAGTTTAGAAAAAGCAGGAATTCAAATAGTTTATGGTTTTGCAAAATATAAAACACATGCAAAATCATCTTTAATATTAAGAAAAGAGCAGGGAAAAATTCAAACTTATATACATCTGGGAACTGGCAATTATCACCCAGTTAATGCAAAAATTTATACTGACTTATCTTTATTTAGTTCTGATAAAAAATTAGCAACTGATGTGGAAAAATTTTTTAATTATGTAACTGGTTATTCAAAACCACGAAATCTTAGTAAAATATCTATATCACCAATTAATCTTAGGGAAACCTTGATCAAATGTATTGCTAACGAGATAACAAATGTCAAAAAAGGTAAAAAAGGTGAAATATGGGCCAAAATGAATTCCTTAGTAGATCCAGCGATAATTGATAAATTTTACGAAGCTTCAAATGCTGGAGTAAAGATATTTTTATTTGTAAGAGGTGTCTGTTGTTTAAGACCTGGAGTTAAAGATAAATCTGAAAATATAATAGTTAAAAGCATGATTGGAAGATTTTTGGAACACTCAAGAATTTATTGTTTTGCAAATGGAAAAACAATGCCTAGTAGAGATGCAAAAGTTTTTATTTCATCAGCAGATTTAATGCCAAGAAATTTAAATCGAAGAGTAGAACTTCTAGTTCCAATTGAAAACCAAACAGTCCACGAACAAGTTCTTGATCAAATTATGTTAGCTAATTATTTAGATAAAAAACAAAGTTGGGAACTTGATGCTAGTGGAAATTATAAAAAAATTAAATATAGTGAAAATGATTCTTTTTCAGCCCATGATTATTTTATGAATAATCCTAGTTTATCTGGAAGAGGTAAAGCTAAATTAAAAATGAAACCAAAAAAATTAAATTTAAGATTAATTAAAAGTGGAAATTAAAGTTTTAAAAAATAATCAAAATTTGAAATTAAAACCTGCTAAATTAGCAGTAATTGATATAGGTTCCAATTCTATCAGGATGTTAATCTATGAAGATTTTAACTCATCTCGTGTGCCTTTTTTCAATGAAAAAGCCGTTTGTGAACTTGGTAAAAATTTAGATAAGTCAAGAAAACTTCATAAATCTGGTGTGGATTATGCCCAAAAAGTATTGAAGAGATTTTCAGAAATTTTAAATGTTTCCAAAATTGTTAATTTAAAAATAATAGCAACTGCTGTTTTAAGAGAAGCAACAGATGCAAAACCCTTTGTTGAATACGTAGAAAACCTTTTTAAAAAAAAAATAGAAATCTTAAGTGGAGAGGAAGAAGCAATTTGTTCAGCAGAGGGTGTAAAAATTGGATTTGATAATGTAGATGGGTTAGTTGCTGATCTTGGTGGAGGTAGTTTAGAATTAGCTCGAGTTGAAAATGGTTTGATTACTAATAAAACATCTTTACCCTTAGGTGTTTTAAGACTACTTAATAATCCAATTGTAAAAAAGAGAAACCTTTCTAAATATATAAAACAACTTTTGAGAGATGAGAAATGGTTATCTAAAAAAAAATTTGAAAATTTGTATTTAGTTGGAGGAACATGGAGAGCTTTATTTAAACTTCATCTGTTTCAAAATAAACATCCTGTCCATATAATTCATCAGTATTCAGTAAATTATGAAACTATATCATCATTTGTAGAAAAAATAGCATCGTTTAATAAAGCAAAACTAAAAACAGTTGAATATATATCTAAATCTAGAACACCTTATCTACCATATAGCTCTATTATTTTAGATGAAATCATGAAAGTCACAAATCCAAAAAACATAATTTGTTCTATAAGCGGTATTAGAGAGGGATCTCTAGCAAAAGATTACTTTAAAAATATTGATAACTCTCAAGTTTTTGAAAAATCATTAGAATATATTTCTAAGAAGAGAGGTGATTTGGGATTAACCTACAAAAAGTATCATGAATTTATCAAACCTGTATTTGATGGTAATGAACATTTTGATGAAAAATTGCTTAATTTAGCTTGTGTTTTAAGTCATATGGATTGGGGACTAGGTGCTTTTCAAAAGGCAGAATTAGTTTTTCAAGAAACATTAAATACCCCTTTATTGAGACTTTCACATAAAGAAAGAATTCAAATAGCTCTTTCATGTTATTGGAGGTACTGCAGTATTAAATACAATCCAAAAATAGAATATTTAACTTTTTTAAATAATAATGAAATTTTTTCTAGCAAACAAGTTGGTGCAGCCTTAAGATTTGCTCACTCACTAACATCTATTTCAACTATCTTTTTAGAAGAATTTAAATTGTATAAAAGAGGCAACTCTGTATTTTTAAAAATTCCAGCACAACATCAAGAAATAATTTCTAAACAAGCCACAAAAAGATTTAAAGCTCTGGCGAGAGAATTATTTTTAGAACCAAGAGTAATTTATTCAAATAATTAATATATAATTTAATTTATTACAACTTACAGGTTAGTGATTTTTCTTCTTTAATATATTTTTAATTTTATTGAAACATATCTTTAATCCAAATGTAATATTCTTCTGTGATTAAATTGTAAACATTAAACCCCTGAAATACGCTCGGTATTATTATTGAGCGTATTTCTTTTTATAAAACAAATACATTCCTATATGAGATGCATTGTTAAATTTACCATTCTCAATTAATTTAATTATTTGATGATCTGAAACTATGTGGATTTTAATTCCTTTTTCAGGCTTTGAAATTTTAATAAGATTACTACAAAAAAAACCAGTAATTTTAGTGGTGAGTCGACCTGGTTCAGAATAAAATGAAGTAATTTTTCTTAATTTATTTCTTGATTTATATCCTGTTTCTTCAATTAATTCTTTTTTAGCAGATATTAAAGCTGTTTCATGTTTTTCAATTATACCAGATGGAAACTCAAAATTAATTTGATTTATAGGAATTCTTTTTTGTGAAACCAAAATATACTTGTTCTTAATTTTGGGTATTACTATTGAAAGGTTTGAGGTTTTTAAAAAATGATAAAATTCTTTTTTAAATTTTTTATTAATTAATTTAATATTGTTTGTTAGTTTTAAATTTTTCAATCTTTTCCTAAGAATAATTTTTTTGCGATATAAACAGCAATTAACATACCAATTAATTCTGCAATTATATAAAAAGGAGTGTTTAAATAACTTATACCAGTAAACGACTCTGTGAATGTTCTTGCTATTGTTACAGCAGGATTTGCAAAAGAAGTTGAAGAGGTAAACCAATAACCAGCAGTGATATATAAACCTACTGATCCAGCAACAGCTATTTTACCTGATCTCATTGAACCAAAAATTATCAAAATAAGACCCAACGTAGCAACTATTTCAGAAGTAAAAATATAAATCCCACTCCTTGACTTTGTTGATAATTCAAAAACCTGATGTTCAAAAAAGAAATTAGCTAATGCTACACCTAGCAAACATCCAAGTATCTGAGCAGAAATATAAAAGGGTAGAAGGTTTTTTTTTAACTTTCCTGTAATTGTCATAGCAATACTTACAAATGGATTGAAATGAGCCCCAGATACATCAGCAAATACTGTTATTAGCACAAACAATCCAGCTCCGGTTGCCAATGTGTTTGCTATTAGCATTACTGCTATATCATTAGTTAGATTTTCTGCCATTAAACCTGATCCAACTATGATCATGACCAGAAAGCAACTTCCAATGAACTCTGAAAGAAAATATCTATTTTTATTTTTCATCTATCCAATCTTTAATTTTATTACTTATAATATTGAAAGTTTTTCTAATGATTATTTGCTTTTCTTCGTCATTTGCATTTTGAAGTTTAGCTACCGGATCTTCTATATCCCAATGTATAATTTGGTTTTTATCAGGCCAAATAGGACATACCTCATTATTTGCGTTGTTGCATACTGTTATTACATGATCCAATTTTAATTCTTTATTGATAAATTCTTCAAAGTTTTTAGAACTATAATTAGTTAGATCATAACTTTTATTTTTTTCTAAAAAACTTTTAACATCTTCATTGATTTTTCCAGATGGATTACTACCAGCACTAAAGGCATTAAATTTATTTGAGTATTCGTTATTAATAATACTCTCAGCGATAATGCTTCTCGCTGAATTTCCTGTGCATACAAATAAAATATTTTTCATTAAAAAATAATTTTATAAATACCAATTACAAACAAAGGAATTTGTAATCCAAAATTTGTTAAAATTGCCTTATCTTTTGAGATGAAACCTGCAATCGTCCAACCGACTACACCAAGACCATGAAAATATATATTAATTGGATATATATTTAAATTTGTAAGCAATATTCCTGTTAAGACTAAAAATGTGCTTATCCATTTAAGATATTTTTTTAAAAACATAAAACTCCTTTCTTCATACTTATGACAGTTATGTTAAAGATTTATTAAAATTATTATTTTATATTAAATTGATTATGTATCTATGGATAAAATATCCTCCGATTAGCAATATTAAACCTGCAATATAAATTATGAAAAAATTCATATTCAATGATTTTGCAAAAAAGAAGGGTACAAAAAATAAATAACTTGCTGGTACTGCAATAAATATACTTTTTGTAAACATTACTGTTTTCTCTGTATCATTATGCTCATAATACGAAAACAGTATCGCTATTAGTGATACCAAAGGTAAAGCAATAATAAATCCAGCGAGCTTAGGATTTTGACCAGCCAACCAACTTGAAAAAGCAACAATTAAACCTGCTGCTACAACTTTAAAAATAAAAAATAACATCTGTTTTTAGCTTGTTGCAAATTCTTTAATTTTCTCAAAACTGAAGTGATCGGCTATATCTTTCTTGGCGTAGTATACTTCATCAACTGTGCCTTGTTCGTTTATCAAAACATCTGTAACAGCTATATCAAAATGACCTTTAATTTTTAAAGGAATATATCCCTTTAACATTGCAGGTATTATTTTATGAGATTTAAATAGCATTGCAGATAATGTTTTCATCATTGATCTTTCAATTTCATATTTTTGAAAATATTTAAAATCTTCATCGGCCAGTACAGTAAAAGGTAAATTGTTATGTTTTTTCATATATGACCTTAAATTATCAACCGGCGAGTGAAATATTGCAACATGTGTAAAATTATTTCCTAACTCATTAAATCTTTTATTAATTTCGTTTAATCTAAGATTGCAAAAACTACATCCAGCTATTCTGTAAAAAGTTAAAAGAACTTTCTTTCCATGTGTTTCTGATAAATTAAATGTAGACCCGTCATCTCTTGGAAGTGTAATTTCTTCTATTTTATCTCCTTTGGAGATCTTCATTTGATAGAGCATTTTTTACAAAGCCCAAAGAATTCAAGATTATATTTATTGAATTTCATACCCGCTTTGTCTTGAAAATTTTTTAAATATTTTGAAAGTTTGCTGTCACTAATTTCACTTACTTCTTCACAGCTTTCACATATTGAAAATGCTGTTGCCTTTGAGATCTGACAATTTGAATTTTTACATGCAACGAAAGCATTTCTACTTTCAATTTTGTGAATTTTTCCAATTTCAACCAATTTATCAAGCGCTCTATAAACTTGAAGAGGGGCTTTAATACCTTTTTTTTGCACATTATGTAAAATTGAATAAGCTTTTATGGGCTCATTTACTTTTTCAATGAAATCAAGAACTATTTGTTGATTTTTTGATAGTGTTTCCTGTTTAAGCATAGTTTTTCTTTTATCAATTTCCCATTAGTTTTTCAATTGTATCGTCTGTTTAATTTTAAATAGAGATATTACAAATAATAATAACGCTGCAGCAATGATAGATGGACCCGAAGGAGTATTGAATTGCAATGAAGAAAATAAACCCATGATTACTGATAATAATCCTCCACATATAGAAAAAATTACCATCTTTTTGGGAGTATCTGATATGTTACGAGCCATAGCCGTTGGTATAATTAACATCCCAGTTATTAATAAAAGTCCTACAATTTTTATAGAAATTGCAATTATTGCTGCCATTAAAATAGTAAATATTGCTTTTGCTCTATCAGGATTTAATCCTTCTGCTTCTGCAAGTTCATAATTTACTGTTGAAGCAAATAAAGGTTTCCAAATTATTTTTAATACAATTAAAATTATTGCTCCTCCTCCCCATATAATTATCAAATCATCAACATTAACAGCTAATATGTCTCCAAATAATAGTCCCATGACATCAAATCTTATAAATGAGAGAAAACCAATTACCACTAAGCCAACTGCTAATGCTGAGTGAGCTAAAAGACCAAGTAAAGCATCACCGGGCAAATTAGTATTTTTTTCAAGTTTAACTAATATGATTGCTATTACTGATGAAATGATAAATATCGAAATTGCTATATTAATTTCGAATGCCAATGCCATTGTAACACCAAGTAATGCTGAATGTGCTAATGTATCTCCGAAATAAGATAATCTTCTCCAAACTACAAAGCAGCCCAAAGGACCTGTTACAAAAGCAACACCTATACCAGCAATTAAAGCTCTTATAAAAAAATCATCAAACATTTAATTTTTTTTTATATCTCCATCATTTGAATGAACATGATCATGCTTATGTTCATATATAGAAAGAGTTTGTGAAGCTTGTTCGCCAAATAACAGTTTATACTCATTATTCATTGCAACGTCTTTTGGTGTTCCTGAACAACACACGTGGCCATTTAAACAAATAACATGATCTGTTGCTGTCATAACAGTATGCAAATCATGAGAAATTAATAAAATTCCACAATTTAATTTATCTGCTATTTCTTTTATTAATTTATACAATGCAATCTCCCCAGTAAAATCAACTCCTTGAACCGGCTCATCCAATACTAAAAGATCAGGTTTTTTTGAAACTGCTCTTGCAAGAAGCACTCTTTGAAATTCTCCACCAGATAAATTTCCTAAATTCTGGTTTTTAAGATGATCTGCACCCGTTAATTTTAAAGCTTCATTTATTTTTTCTTCATCGAGTTCATCTGTTAAAACCATAAAATCACTCACTTTAAGTGGCAATGTCCAGTCAATTGAAATCTTTTGAGGAACATATCCAATTTTATCAGTAAATTTTTCTACATTGCCTTCTATATTCTTATGAAGTCCTATCGCAATTTTTGCAGTTGTGCTTTTGCCAGAACCATTTGGCCCAATTAATGTTACTATCTTTCTTCTTTCAACAATTAAAGAAACGCCTTTTACAAGCCATTTATTCCGTTGTTTTAATCCAACTTCAGTTAATTTTACTAATACATTGTTCTCAATTGTCATTTATTACCTTGACTTATTAATGTTATATTATTACACAATGTTATATTATAACAATTAACACTAAATTAAATTATGAAAAACTTAAAAAAATCAACATTAATAATTACAATATTATCTTTTTTAGCTCTTTTTACATCAGCAAAAGCAGAAATAAAAGTTGTAGCTTCAATTAAGCCTATACACTCTTTAGCTAGCTATCTGATGGATGGAGTTGCTAAACCAGACCTAATAGTCGATGGATATTCTTCACCACATGGATTTCCGTTAAAACCATCTCATGCAAAGATGTTACAAGAAGCTGATCTTATTTTTTGGGTAGGTGAAGATCTAGAAAACTTCATGGAAAAACCATTAGATTCAATTGCAAAAAAAGCTGAAAAAATTGAATTAATGGAAATTAAAGGTCTTAATAAATTAAAATTCAGAGAACGAAATATTTTTGGTGATCATGATGATCATGACGATCACGGACATAAAGAAGATGGCCATAAAGAAGATGATCACGATGATCATGACCATAAAAAGAAAGATGGACATGACGACCACGATGATCACGACCACAAAAAAAAAGACGGTCATAAAGAAGACGACCACGATGATCATGACCATAAAAAGAAAGATGGGCATGACGATCATGATGACCATGGACATAAAAAGAAAGATGACCATGATGACCACGATGATCATGCAGGACATGAAGGTCACCACCACGGTGAGCATGACCCACATATTTGGTTAGATCCAATGAATGCTAAAGTTATATTAAATGAAATGGCAGAGCATTTAATTGAAAATGATGCTAAGAACGCATCAAAATATAAAAGCAATTTAAAGAAAGCACTAAAAGATATTGATAAACTTGTTAGTGACGTCTCTTCTGAATTAAATCAGAGTGTTGCATCAATTGTTTTCCATGATGCTTACCAATATTTTGAGAAAAGATTTAATGTTAATATATTGGGTGCTTTTACAGTTAATACAGATGTAATGCCAGGAGCAGAACAATTGGCTGAAATCAGAGAAATAATTGAGCATGATAAAGTAGCTTGTGTATTTTCTGAACCACAGTTTAATCCAAATATCATTAAAGCTGTAGCAAAAGATATGAATATTAAAACTGGTGTTGTAGACCCATTAGGAGCTACTTTGGATCCTGGAAAAGACTTATATTTTGATTTAATCAGAAATATGTCTAAATCTTTTAAAGGTTGTTAATTAAAAATTGAACTTTTGCCGTAAATAATATCTAATATTATTTATGGCAACCGTTCCTTTAAGTTTAGAAGAAATTTTTCATTTAGCTAAAAAAACATTAATAGCTAACGGATGCGATGAAGAAACAGCAGATACTTTATCTACTTTAATCAAAAATGCTGAAAGAGATGGATCATTATCTCATGGTCTATTTAGATTACCCGCTTATGTATCTGGTTTAAAAAGTGGAAAAATTAATGGTAAGGCTAGACCAGTGATTTCAAAATTAACCCCAAGTGTTGTTAAAGCAGATGGGAAAAATAGTCTTGCCCCAATGGTTTTAAAATATGGAATACCAGAACTCGTAAAAGCTGCAAAAGAAAATGGAGTTGCAGTTTTAGCAATCACTAATTCTCATCATATGGCTGCTATGTGGCCTGAGACTGAAGCAATAGCAGAGCAAGGACTTGTTGCTTTTGCCTGCACATCATACAAGCCAGCAGTTGCACCAGCAGGAGCAATTAAACCTTTATTTGGAACAAACCCAATTTCATTTGCTTGGCCAAGAAAAAATAAACCACCTGTAGTTTATGATATGGCTACTGCATCGATGGCCATGGGAGAGGTTCAAGTTGCAAAAAGAGAAGGGCACAAGGTCCCAATAGGAACTGGTTTAACTAAAGATGGAAAAGAAACAACAGATCCTGGTGAAATAGCAGATGGTGGAGTTTTGTTGCCATTTGGCGGCTATAAAGGCTCAGGAATAGCAATGATGGTCGAATTACTTGCTGGAGCCTTAGTTGGAGATAATTTTAGTTATGAGACGGCTGAGAAGGATACAGATGATGGTGGACCACCAAGTGGTGGAGAGTTTATTTTAGCTATATCTCCTGACAAATTAACAAATTCTGATTGGGATAGTCATTCAAATAAATTCTTTGAGAAAATGAAATCAATGGGAGAGGTTAGGTTGCCTGGTGAAAGACGTCACAAAAACAGATTAGATACTGGACCTAGAAATATTAATGAGGAACTTGTTAATAAAATAAAATCATTAAGTTAATTCAATTTCAATTGGTGTGTGATCTGAAGGTTTTTGTCTTCCACGAGGAAATTTGTTAATTTTAACATCTTTCACAAGATTTATAATTGAGTTTGAAACTAAGAAATGATCAATTCTCATGCCATTATTTTTTTGCCATGCACCGCTTGTATAATCCCAAAATGTATATCCCTCTTTGTCAGGATGAATATATCTATATGCATCATGAAAACCTAAACTTAATAATTCTCTTAATTTTTTTCTTATCTCAAGTCTAAATAATGCATCATTTTCATATCCTTTAGGATTATGAACATCTTCTGCAGATGGAATTATATTAAAATCACCACCAATAATTATATTTTCTTTTTTTTTTAAATAACCTTTTAACTTCTTAATTAAACTTTCTAGCCAATATAATTTGTAAGTATATTTTTCTGTATCAACAGGATTTCCATTGGGTGTGTATATGTTTATTAATTTAATAGTTTTTGATTTATGTTTTAGATCTGCAGTAATAATTCTAGATTGTTTATTTTTGTCTTTAAAAATATCTTTTTCAATTTTGTCTAATTTTTTTTTAGAAATTATCGCAACTCCATTATATGATTTTTGACCAAATACATAATTCTGGTAATTTGATTTTTCAAAGTCTTCGTAAGGATAGTTTTCATCTTGAGCTTTGATCTCTTGCATCATTAAAATATCTGGTGAATATTTTTTTAGATACTCTTTAATATTTTCAATTCTTGCTCTTACAGAGTTAACATTCCAGGAACTAATTATCATTAAAGCGAGAAAGATACGCCACAACCACAAGAAGATTTACTTTGTGGGTTGTTTATTTTAAAAGAATCTCCGATCAATTCTTTTACAAAATCAACTTCAGATCCTTTTAGTAAATCAGCCGATGTTTTGTCGATAAGAATATTGTCTTGTTGTAGATCATCATCATTAGCAGAGTTATCAAATGAGAAATCATATTGAAATCCAGAGCATCCACCACCTTTAATAGCGATTCTAAAAAATGACCCTTTATCTTTTGATGATAGAAGATGGTTTATCTGCTTTATAGCATTATCTGTAAATTTAATTTCTTTAATCATAATTAAACATTGATAAAAACAATATAATAATATTTTGCCATTTTTAAAGAATGAAAAATTACTCAAAATTAGGAACATTTGCATCAAAAGGTAGACTGTTCAAAGAAGCGAGCAATCCTTTCAGATCACCTTTTCAAAGAGATAGAGATAGAATTATTCATTCTACCTCTTTTAGAAGATTGAAGCACAAAACTCAGGTATTTGTGAATACTGAAGGAGATCATTATAGAACCAGAATCACGCATTCCATTGAAGTTTCACAAATTGCTAGAACAATTGCTAAATACTTAGGTTTAAATGATGATTTAGCTGAAACATTAAGTTTAGCTCATGATTTAGGTCATACCCCTTTTGGTCATGCGGGAGAAGAGTCCCTAAATGAATGTATGTATGAATATGGGGGATTTGACCACAACCTTCAAACACTTAGGATAGTAATGTTCATTGAAAATAAATATTTTAAATTTGAAGGTCTTAATTTAACATTAGAAACATTAGATGGACTTATTAAACATAATGGTCCGGTAACAAAGCTAGTCAAAATAAATAATTTAATTGGTTTGAAAAATTTAAAAAATAAAATTAATTTTTCAAAAAACTCATCTTTGGAGGCCCAAATTGCATCTATATCCGATGACGTTGCATACAATAACCATGATATTCAAGATGGAATAAAAGCAAAATTATTTAAGTTAAACGATCTTAAACAAATCTCTTTTTTTGATGAAATTTTAAAATCGTATAAAAATAAATTAAAAAGTGAAAATAATGATATTCTTGTATATCAAACTATAAGAGACTCTATAAATTTAATGGTTCAAGACTTAATAAAAACTACGACAAGAAATATTTTAATGAATAAAATATCTACAAAAAAAGATGTATCAAATAAAAAAAATCAAATTGTTGATTTTTCCAACAAATTAAAAATAACTATAAATGAGATTAGAGATTTCCTTAGAATAACTATGTATAATAATAAAGATGTATTAAAAAAAAATAACGAAGGAAAAAAGATAATTAAAAAGCTTTTTAGTGTAATTAACAAAAATCCAAAAAAGTATATTAAAACCAAATATTTAAAAACTAACAAAGAAAGAGCTATATCTGATTATATTTCTGGCATGACAGATAGGTACGCCATACAATTATATAGAGCATCAAAATGAATATATTTGAGGAATACTTAAATAAAATTTTAAATAAAATTAAATTAGCAAGTGAAGAAAAGCTGATTTTATTACCTGAAAGTTTATCTGGTATAAATGTAGATATACCTCCTAAAAAATTTAAGTGCGATCTGTCAACTAATGTTGCAATGGTTTTATCTAAAACAAATAATGAACCACCAATTAAAATTGCTGAAAAATTAAAAGATATTATTTTTAAAGACGATACTAATATTGAGAAGATAGAAATAGCAAAGCCTGGATTTATAAATATTATTTTAAAAAAAGAGTTTTGGACTTCATTTCTCTTAAATATAAATAATCTTAGTAATTTTGGTGCAGCACTTAATGGCTCTAAAAAGAAACATCTTATTGAATTCGTCTCTGCAAATCCCACTGGACCATTACATGTCGGCCATTGTAGAGGTGCTATTTTGGGGGATGTTATCTCTAATTTGTTAAAATTTAACAATCAAGAAGTTGTAAAAGAATATTATGTAAATGATCATGGTAATCAAATTTTACATTTTACTAGATCTGTATATTTGAGAATAAAAGAAAAATTAGATAATCAAACGTTTCCAGTAAATGAGGATGATTTATATCCAGGAGAATACATCAAGGATATAGCCCAACATATTATAGATAATAATAAAGATTTACAATTTGATGATTATGAAAAAATAAAATTAACACTTACTAAATTAGCAATCACAGAGTCACTTAAACTCATTAAGACTAATTTAAATAATTTGGGAATTTTTCATGATAATTTTGCGAGTGAGACTGAAATAGTTGAAAATAAAGAGGTTGATAAGGTTATTGAGAAACTTAAAAAAGATAAATTTGTATATATAGGAAAAATCAAAGCTCCCGAAGGAGAAGACAAAACTAATTGGGTAGAAAGAGATCAGTTACTTTTTAGATCAACAGATTTTGGGGATGATAAAGATAGGGCATTACAAAAATCTGACAACACATGGACTTATTTTGCTGGAGATGTTGCGTATCATAATACAAAACTAAACAGAAAATTTGATAAATTAATAAATATTTTAGGAGCGGATCATGCGGGTTATATAAAAAGAATTACATCTGTTGTTGAAGCATTATCTGGGGAAAAAAATAAATTAATTTGTAAAGTAAGCCAACTTGTTAAGTTAATAAAAGATGGCAAACCTTTTAAAATGTCTAAAAGAAAAGGTGATTACATTACCGTTGAAGATTTAATTTCTGAAGTTGGAAAAGATGCAACAAGATTTATTATGCTAAGTAGAAGCAATGATGCTGAATTAGATTTTGATTTTACAAAAGTAAAAGAAAAATCTAAAGACAATCCGCTTTATTATGTTCAATATTGTTATGCTAGAATTTCATCGGTTTTTAGAAATATAAATAAAAATATTGATGACAAGATTGATAATGAAAATAATAATATGCAATTTAATAATGAAGAAATTGAAATTTTTAAAAAAATATCTGAATGGCCTAAATGTGTAGAAATTTCCACTAAAAAACTAGAACCTCATAGAATCCCTGTATATTTATATGAGTTATCATCTCAGTTTCATTCCTATTGGAATATGGGAAAAGATGATGTTGAAAAAAGATTTATCAATGATGATAAAACAATAAATATAGAAAAACTAATATTTTTAAAATCTATTGCCAAAACAATTAAAACTGGAATGGATATTATAGGTGTTGATACACCTGAAAAAATGTAATGCTAAAAGAGCTAAAATATCTATTTTATTTAATAATTATATTTTTCTTTCTATTTTTTACTCTAAGATATTATTTTTCAGACGATAATTACAAGAAATCATATAGAGCGGTTTCAAGTATTGATGAAAAAATCTCATCTAACGAAAATAATTTATTTATTCTTAAAAATGACACGGACAACATTATTGAATATGTAGAATACAAAAATAAAAACACAAAAAAATATTCATTTTGGGAATTGTTATATAATGATTAAAAAAACTAGAGCTTTTATATGTGGCATTAGTGGACATAATTTAAAAAAAAGTGAAGTAAGTTTTTTAAAAAAATATAAGCCATGGGGAATAATCCTTTTTTCAAGAAATATAAAATCAATCAATCAAGTTCAAAAATTAACTGGTTCGATTAAAAAAATATTTAAAAACTCTAATTATCCAATTCTAATTGATGAAGAAGGTGGAAGAGTAAGTAGATTAAGAAAATTCATAGATAATTCCATTTTTAGTGCAAAATATTTTGGTGATTTATATTCAAAAGATAGAAAAAAATTTGATATTTATTTCAATGTTTATGTTAAGCAAATATCCTATTTGTTAAGACTTATTGGTATTAATATTAATACAGTTCCCGTATTGGATTTAAGACGAAATAAGTCTCATAAAATTATAGGTGATCGATCCTATTCAAATGATAAAAAAACTCTGTCTAAAATTGGCGATATATCTATCGAAAAATTTCACGAAAATAGGGTTGGTACAGTAATTAAACATCTTCCAGGTCATGGTTTAGCTAAAGTTGATAGTCATTATAAATTACCAGTTATAGACAAAGATCTAAAGTATCTTAAAAAATATGATTTTTTTCCATTTACCAAAAAAAAATCTGTTTTAGGTATGACCGGTCACTTGTTGTTTAAGAAACTTGATCCGATAAATAACGTTTCACATTCTAAAAAAATCATAAAAATGATTAGAAGAGAAATATCATTCAAGGGAATATTAATGTCAGATGATATTTCTATGGGTGCTCTTAAAGGTAATTTAAAAAATAACGTTATTAAATCTTTTCGTGCAGGTTGTAATTTGGTGCTTCATTGCAATGGAAAAATGAGAGAAATGAATGTGGTAGGTCAAAATTCACCTTATATTAATGATTTTATTGTAAAAAAAACTTCTAAATTAATTCAAATAATAAGTTAAATTTAAATCCATGAGTGATTCTTTAGAATTTAATGTTGATCTTAGTAATTACTCTGGATCATTAGAAATACTTTTAGATTTAGCAAAATCACAAAAAGTTGATTTGGAAAATATATCAATCACCAAATTAGCAGATCAATTTCATGATTTTATTACAAAAACTGAAAATTTAAATTTAGAATTAGCCTCAGAATATTTGCTAATGGCTACTTGGTTAACTTATCTTAAATCTAAACTACTATTACCAGAAACAGAAGAAGAGGAATTTAAAGCTCTTGAAGTAGCAGAGAAATTAAAGCTCCAACTTAAAAAACTAGAATTAATAAGATTATTGTCTTCTCAGATGTTGAGCAGAAAAAGATTAGGTAAAGATATTTTTATGAGAGGTTCAAAAAGTGGAATGAGATCAATTTATAATTCTCAATATTCATTAACATTGTTTGAATTATTAAAAACGTATTCAAGTATCGTAATGACAAAAGATTTTCAGAGAATGAATATTCCGAAACTCCCAGTATTTACTACTGAAGAAGGTATTAAAGTTATAAAAGAGTTTTACAATAATTTAAATGATTGGAAAAATATGACTGATCTAATACCAAAAAATTTTAGAAATTCTAAAACTTTAAGTAAGACAGGTAATGCAGGAATTTTTGCTGGATCTTTAGAGCTTGCAAAAGAAGGCAATATATCTATTAAACAAGATAATTTATTTGAGGATATATATATTAAAAAAATCTAATGAATAAATTAAAAAAAAATAATGTTGTATCATTTCCATCTAAATTAAGTGATGTTGATAAAGAAATAGAAGCTATTGTTTTTGCAGCAGCAGAGCCTTTAAATATTGAAACTATTGAAAATAAAATTTCAAAAAAGACAGATGTTGAAAAATCTTTACTAAAACTTCAGAATTTTTATTCTGATCGTGGAATAAATTTAGTCTGTATATCCAATAAGTGGTCTTTTAGAACTTCACCAAATTTATCCTCATTAATGTCTCAACAAAAAACTGTTGAAAAAAAATTATCAAAGGCTGCGATAGAAACACTTGCAATTATTGTTTATCATCAACCAGTCACTAGAGCTGAAATAGAAGAAATTCGTGGAGTTGCGTTTGGAAATAATACACTTGAGATATTGATGGAATTGAACTGGGTTAGACCTCAAGGTCGAAAAGATGCCCCTGGTAAACCTATTCAATATGGAACAACAGATGACTTTTTAAGTCATTTCAATCTCCAAAAATTGTCAGATCTTCCAACCGTTGATGAATTAGGAACTGCAGGTCTTATTGATACATCTAGTGTAGATGCATCTATATTTGGAACAGGCAAATTCTATAAAGAAAAACAAGAGGATAAAAAGGAAAATATATACTCCGATATAGATGAGATGCTTAATAGCACTCTTAATACCGATAACGATAAATAAAAAAATAGTTTTAAAACTAAAATTATAAGGTTATAAGTAATTATGAGTATAGGATTTTGGCAAATTGCAATTGTAGTAATTTTAGTAGTATTACTTTTTGGTAGAGGTAAAATCTCTAGTCTAATGGGTGATGTTGCTAAAGGAATTAAAAGTTTTAAAAAAGGTATGGCTACAGATGCTACAGAAGATAGCCAACCAAAAAATATATCTGAAAATCAAGACTCAGACAAAAAAGAGTAATCAATGCCACAGATCGGCTGGTTTGAAATATTAATAATAGTATCTATTGCAATAATAGTTGTAGGACCAAAAGACTTTCCTGTAATGTTAAAAAAAGTTGGATCATGGATAGGTTCAGCCAAAAGATATTTTTCAGATGTTCAAAATCAAGTTACAGAAATAACTGATGTTTCAATTAAAGAAGAATTAAAAAAAAATACTGAAATTATGAAAGAGGATAAACCTAAAGATGACAGCTAAAAAAAAAGAAACAGGTTTTATAAGTCATCTTACTGAATTAAGACAAAGACTAATAAATTCATTTATCTTCTTGGCAGTATTATTTGTGGTTTGTTACTATTTTTCTGAATACATATATGGATTTTTAGTTGAACCTTACGCTAATGCTGTAAAGGATGATAATGTTGATAGAAGATTAATCTTTACCGCTCTTCAAGAAACATTTTTAACATATCTTAAAGTTTCTTTTTTTGCTGCTTTCTTTGTGACCAGTCCATATATCCTTATTCAAATTTGGAAATTTATTGCACCAGGATTATACACCCATGAAAAGAAAGCAATTATGCCTTACTTAGTAATTACACCAATACTTTTTTTACTAGGAGGTATGCTTGTTTATTATCTAATTATGCCACTAGCATTTAAATTCTTTTTATCATTTGAAAGTGCTGGACTTGGGACTAGCTTACCGATTCAATTAGAAGCTAAAGTAAATGAATACTTATCTCTTGTGATGAAGTTAATTTTTGCATTTGGATTAAGTTTTCAGCTACCAGTTGTATTAAGTTTGCTTGCAAGAATAGGAGTTGTAAATTCAACTTATTTAAGAGAAAGAAGAAAATATTTTGTTGTAATAATATTTGCTGCTGCTGCAATATTAACTCCACCAGATCCAATTACGCAAATAGGTTTAGCAATACCTTTGTTAATTTTATATGAATTATCAATTTTTTCTGTAAATATTATCGAAAAGAAAGCTCAAGAGAGAAATGCACAATATTAAGGATATTAGAAAAGATATCGATAATTTTAAAAATACAATTAAAAATCGAAACGTTGATGTAGACTTTGATCAAATATTAAATCTTGATGAGGAAAATAGAAAATTAATTCAAGAAAAAGAAAAATTAGAAATGGAAAAAAAATCTATTTCTAAATCTAAAGATGAAACCCTTTTTGAAAAGTCTAAAGAAATTTCAAATAAAATAGATGATTTAAGTAAAAATCAAAAGAATGTTAAAGATCAGCTTGATCAGATATTAAGCAATATTCCTAATTTACCATTGAATGATGTTCCCGTAGGTAAGGATGAAAATAGCAATAAAGAGGTTGTAAAATCTGGTGAAATTAAAGAGATGAGTTTTAAACCAAAATCTCATTATGAAATTGGTGAAAAGCTGAATATGTTAGATTTTGATTTAGCAACAAAAACAACTGGATCAAGATTTGTTTTTGTTAAAGACAAATTAGCATCATTAGAAAGAGCAATTTCTAATTTTATGATTGATACACATGTCAATAATAATGGTTACACTGAAATCTCTCCACCTTTAATGGCAACAGACAACACTATGTTTGGAACTGGCCAATTGCCCAAATTTGAAAATGATCAATTCGAAATTAAGTTTGATGATAAAAATGATAGAAAGTTTTTAATCCCTACTGCTGAAGTAATCTTAACTAATATGGTTAAAAATCAGATATTAAACCTAAAATCTTTGCCAATGAGATTAGTTGCATCAACACCTTGTTTTAGAAAAGAAGCAGGAAGTTATGGTAAAGATACAAAGGGTATGATTAGACAACATCAATTTTATAAAGTTGAATTAGTCAGTATTGTAGAAAATAATAAATGCATTGAAGAACTAGAGAGAATGACTAATTGTGCTTCTAAAATTTTAGATGATTTACAATTACCTTACAGAAAAATTATTTTAAGCACTGGTGATATGGGTTTTAGTGCAGAAAAAACTTATGACATAGAGGTTTGGCTTCCATCTGAAAATAAATATAGAGAAATATCAAGCTGTTCTTCATGTGGAACATTTCAGGCTAAAAGAATGAAAGCTAGATATAAAAATAATAATAACGAAAATGAATTTGTTGGTACTTTAAATGGGAGTGGACTTGCTGTTGGTAGAACTTTAATTGCAATATTAGAAAATTATCAAACTGAGGATGGTTCAATAATTATCCCTGAAAAACTAAGACCATATATGAACAATATGGAGAAAATAGGTATCAATTAAGAGTTGTCTTCTAAAAGTATATAGTATAAATAATCGTTAACTTTTTAAGGACTTAACATGGACGCAGGAATTGGACAATTTATACCCCTAATTTTAATATTCGTAATATTTTACTTTTTCTTAATTAGACCCCAGCAAAAGAAAGTTAAAGAACATAAGGCTATGGTTGAAGCTTTAAAGCGTGGAGATAAGGTTATTACTTCTGGTGGTATCGTTGGTACTGTTGAACGAGTTATCGATAATGAAAAAGTAGAAGTTATGATAGCTGATAATGTTAAAGTTGAAATTGTTCGAGCTACAGGAATACAAGGACTAGTTACTAAAGCTGAACCAAAAAAATAATAACTTCCTAAAGTGTTATATTTTTCTAAATTAAGAGTTTTTAGTGTTTTAATTTTTACACTTATTATTTCATATTTTACTATTTCCAACTTTACAAAAGTTGATGATGAATTTTTTTCAAAAAATATAAAATTAGGATTAGATTTACAAGGTGGCTCTTATTTATTGTTAGAGATAGATAACGAACCAGTCATTACTCAAAGATTGCAAAGTAAAGTATTAGAGTTTAAAAAATTTTTTAAAGATAAAGATATTAAGGTTAGAAATTTTGTGATTGAGGATAAGTCAATTATATTCGATGTTGAAAATTCTAAGATTGAAGATGTTAAATCTCTTTTAGATGATGATAAAAGTGAGATAAATCCTTATTTTCAACAATATAAATCCCATCAATTTAACTTTGAAAACATGGATACCTCATTCAAGTTAGAATTTTCTGACTATGGATTAGTATTGTTAAAAAATTCCTCATTAGATCAAGCAATTGAAATTGTAAGAAGAAGAGTTGATGAAGTAGGAACTAATGAGCCAAATATTTTAAAAAGAGGTAATGATAGAATTCTTGTTGAGTTGCCAGGTTTAGACGATCCTGGTAGAATTAAATCTTTATTAGGTAAAACAGCAAACCTAACATTCCAATTTATATCCAGTAGTTCTGAAGAATCATTTGGAACAGAAAAACTTTCTTTTGAGGATGGCACTAGTGAAGCGATTGTTAGTAAACGAATTGTTTTAAGTGGTGATAATCTTATGGATGCTAAGCCCACTATGAATAATCAAACTAATGAGACAGTTGTTTCATTTAGTTTGGATAGGGTAGGAGCAAAAAAGTTTGGTAAGGCGACTTCAAATGGTGTTGGAAAAAGGTTGGCAATTGTTTTGGATGGAAAAATTATTAGCGCTCCTGAAGTCAGAGAACCAATTATTGGAGGAAATGGACAGATATCTGGTAATTTCACCTTTCAATCAGCAACAGATTTAGCTTTACTATTAAGATCAGGTGCTTTGCCGGCTCCACTTAATATTATTGAAGAAAGAACTGTAGGTCCCGACCTTGGAAAAGATTCAATTAATGCAGGAATTATGTCATTGATAATAGGATTTATCTTAGTCGTTGCCTTTATGTTTTATAAATATAGATTTTTCGGCTTAATTGCTAATTTAGCCTTAATTTCTAATTTATTTTTATTGGTTGGTATTTTAACTTTATTTGAAGCAACTCTTACACTCCCTGGAATTGCAGGTATTATTTTAACAGTAGGTATGGCTGTTGATGCCAATGTTTTAATTTTTGAGAGAATTAAAGAAGAATTAAAAAATGAAAATAATTCAATTGTAGCTTTTGATTCTGGTTATACAAAATCACGAACAACAATTTTAGATGCCAATATTACAACTTTAATCGCTGCAGTAATCCTTTTTTTCATGGGTTCAGGTCCAATTAAAGGATTTTCTATAACACTTGGAGTTGGAATACTTACAACACTATTTTCAGTATATTTCATTGCCCGTTTGATTACTGCATACTATGTCATCAAAAATAAACATAAGGAAAAACTTATATAATGAAAACAATCTATTTTAATAAGTTTTATAAAAGTTTTAATATACTTTCAGGTATATTAATCATAGCTTCCTTAGTTTTCTTAGTTTTTAAAGGATTGAATTTTGGTGTTGATTTTAAAGGGGGTACTCTAATAGAGCTTAGGACTGACAAATCTTCTGCTAATATCACAAAAATAAGAGATAGTTTTAATCAAATGAATCTTGGTGATGTTTCAGTGAAAAATTTTGGTAATGAAACAGATTTTGTAGTTAAATTTGAAAAACAAAACTCAAATGATCCAAAGTTTATAGAAGAGATAAAATCTAAGCTATCAAATTCTATAGGCACGGTTGATTTTAGAAGAGTAGAAAATGTTGGGCCAAAGGTTAGTGCTGAACTTTTAAGGTCAGGTGTAATAGCGATAGCTTTATCTTTGGCGGCTATGCTTTTATATATATGGATCAGATTTGAGTGGCAATTTAGTCTTGGAGCTATTTTAGCTTTATTTCATGACGTTATAATTACATTAGGAGTATTTTCTGTATTTTCATTAGAAATCAATCTTTCAATCGTTGCAGCTGTTTTAACAATAGTTGGATATTCAATGAATGATACAGTTGTAATATTTGATAGAGTTAGAGAAAATTTGCGTAAATATGCAGATATTAAAATATTCGAACTAACAAATATCTCAATAAATGAAACTTTATCACGAACAATAATAACTTCAGTTACTACATTGTTGGCACTTTTATCTATATTTATTTTTGGTGGAGAAATATTAAAAGGATTTTCATTGGCAATGATATTAGGAGTAATTTTTGGAACTTATTCATCTATTTATATTGCAAACCCAGTGTTGGTTTCTTTAAAAGTTAGCCAAAGAACGATTGTTAAGGAAGAAAAAGAATAATTAATAAAGATTTTGTGCCGCTACCATTGTTAATAACATTGGTAATGATAAAAGTGTGTTTGTTCTAGAAAACAGCATTGCAGTCCTTGCTGATTTAGCTTTAACTTCAGGTTCACACTCTACCATACCTAAAGCTCTTTTTTGATTTGGCCAGATAACAAACCAAACATTGAATGCCATTATTAATCCTAACCACATTCCAATTCCTATTGCAGTATTTTTTCCTCCACCCGATCCAATTCCTAATGTCATCGCTTGATGAACGTAACCATTAAAATAGGCTAATAATAATCCTGATATGATTGTAAATAGCGCTGCCCATCTAAACCAAAATAATGCTGCTGGAGCTATAACTTTGCCTATTGCTGGTTTTTGTTCGTCTGGAATTTTAGCCATGTTAGGAATTTGAACAAAATTGAAATACCAAAGTAAACCAATCCACATAATACTTACAGTTACATGTACATATCTTAATAACCAGCTCCAAAATAAAACATCAAAATCAAATCCACCATTACCGATGTAAAGACCAATGAATAGTAATATTGCAATAGCCAATGATAAATGAACAGTTTTTGATAATGATTGTAATATCGAAGTCATCTATAAGATGATTTTATATTATTTTTCTATAAAGATTAAGCGGTTTTTTTAAATTTTGTATCTAATAAAGGCTTTAAAAATTTACCTGTATAGCTATCTTTCACTTTTGCAACTTCCTCGGGTTTGCCTTCGGCAATAATATTTCCGCCTTTAACACCACCCTCGGGTCCCATATCTACAATATAATCGGCAGTTTTAATAACATCTAAATTATGCTCAATAACTACAACTGAATTACCCGTTGCAACAAAGGTGTGCAATATTTCCAAAAGTTTTTTTATATCATGTTGATGTAATCCAGTAGTTGGTTCATCTAATATATACATTGTTCTTCCTGTAGATCTTTTAGATAATTCTTTAGCAAGCTTAATACGCTGAGCCTCTCCACCAGAAAGAGTTGTAGCTTGCTGTCCAATTTTTATGTAGCCAAGACCAACTTTCTTTAACGTTAGAAGTTTAGTTTTGATGTTTGAAATATTTTCAAAATACTCACATCCTTCATCAACAGTCATATTTAAAACATCTGCAATACTCTTATCTTTGAATTTAATCTCTAATGTTTCTCTGTTGTATCTAGTGCCTTTGCATTCATCGCATGTTATATAAACATCAGGAAGAAAGTGCATTTCGTAAGTAATTACACCATCTCCTTCACATGCTTCACATCTTCCGCCCTTTACATTGAAAGAAAATCTTCCAGGTTTATAACCTCTACTTTTTGCTTCAGGTAAATTGGTAAACCAGTCTCTGATAGGCCCAAAAGCTCCAGTATATGTAGCAGGATTTGATCTAGGAGTTCTACCAATAGGTGATTGATCAATATCTATAACTTTATCAATTAATTCTATTCCTTTAAATCCTCTAAATGGCTGAGGAATTTTTCTAGACTTATTATTATTCAACGTAAGATTTAATGCATTGTATAAAGTTTGAAGTATCAAAGTAGATTTACCACTTCCAGATACACCAGTAACACAAGTGAAACTACCTAAAGGTATTTTTAAATTTACGTTATTTAAATTATTTCCAGATGCACCATTGATTTCTAAAAATCTACCATTTTTTGCAAGTCTTCTATTTTTTGGAATAGGTATGAAACTCTTATTTGATAAATATCTTCCAGTAATACTTTTATCATTTTTTAAAATTTGCTCATATGTACCTTCAGCAACAATTTCTCCACCTTTATTTCCAGCTTCAGGTCCTAAATCTATTATATGATCTGCATTCTCCATTGTTTCTGTATCATGCTCAACAACAATAACAGTATTACCTAGGTCTCTTAATCTTTTTAATGCATCTATAAGCTTAACATTATCTTTTTGATGTAAACCAATTGATGGTTCATCTAAAACGTATAGAACTCCAGTTAAACCTGATCCTATTTGTGAAGCTAATCTAATCCTTTGTGCTTCACCACCAGATAATGTTCCAGACTCTCTAGATAAAGTTAAATAATCAAGACCAACATTTAAAAGAAAATCTAAACGTTCATTAATTTCTTTTAATATATGTTGAGCAATTTTAATTTGTCTTTTGTCTAATTTAACTTCTAAAGATTTAAACCATTCTTTAGCATCAAAAATTGATTTTTCTGTAACTTGGCTTATATTTAATTCATTTATTTTAACACACAGAGCTTCATCTTTTAATCGATAACCATTGCATCTTTCACATTTTGTATCAGATTGATATTGAGCAATTTCTTCTCTTTTCCAATCGCTATCTGTTTCTAAATATCTTCTCTCTAGATTATTGACTACACCTTCAAAGGTTTTTTTGTGCGAATATTTTTCATAACCATCGTCATAAGTAAATTTAATTTCTTCATCATCAGATCCATACAAAATTACATCCTTAATTTTTTTTGGTAGTTTTGACCATTTATCATCTAATGAAAAACCATAATGTTTAGATAAAGATGCTAATGTTTGGGCGTAATACATTGATGTAGATTTTGCCCAAGGTTCAATAGCACCATCTGCTATAGATTTTTTTTCATTTGGAACAACTAAATTTGGATCAACATTTAATTTCATTCCAATACCCTCACATTCTTCACAGGCTCCATAAGGACTGTTAAATGAAAAGAGTCTTGGTTCAATTTCTTCAATAGTAAAACCACTTTCAGGACAAGCAAATTTGGTTGAGAAAATTAATTTTTCAATTTTTCTGTATTTTTTTGGAAGTGTTTCATTTTCATATTCAACGAAAAGTAATCCATTTGCTAAATTAACAGCTGTTTCAACACTTTCAGCTAATCTGTTTCCTAATGAGGAATTTATTACAATTCTATCAACTAAAATTGAAATATCGTGTTTAAGTTTTTTATTTAACTCTGGAACACTTTCAATATCATACAATTGGTCATCAACTTTAATTTTTCTAAATCCTCTTTTTTTATATCCTAATATATCTTTTTTATATTCACCCTTACGTCCTCTTACGACTGGAGCGTATAAATATATGGTTGATTTTTTTGGTAATTCTTTAATCTTATCAACAATTTGACTAATAGTTTGAGAAGTAATTGGTTTACCTGTAAATGGAGAATAGGGAATTCCTGCTCTTGCATAAAGTACCCTCATGTAGTCATATATCTCAGTAACGGTTGCAACTGTTGATCTTGGATTTTTAGAAGTATTTTTTTGTTCTATTGAAATTGCTGGACTCAAACCTTCGATTAAATCCACATTTGGTTTTTTCATTTTGTCTAAAAACTGTCTTGCATATGCAGATAAACTTTCAACATATCGTCTTTGTCCTTCTGCATAGACAGTATCAAATGCTAATGATGATTTTCCCGATCCAGATAGACCTGTTATTACAACAAATTTGTCTTTAGGAATCTCTAGTGAAATATTCTTTAAATTGTGCTCTTTTGCGCCCTTAATAAGTATCTTTTTAAGCATAATTTTAGTTGCTTTAGATTAATAAAATTAATATTCAAGCCTATTAATGTTATAAATAACATTTCAAATATATAAATATTATGGCAGGAAGCTTAAATAAAGTACTTTTAATCGGTCGATTAGGCGCAGATCCAGAAGTTAAACAAATGGTTAACGGTAAAAGTGTAGCAAGATTAAGTTTAGCTACTAGTCAATCCTGGAAAGATAAAAATACAGGTGAAAAAAAGGAAAAAACTGAATGGCATAGAGTAGTTGTTTTCAATGAAGGACTGGTAAATGTAGTTCAACAATACTTAAAAAAAGGAGCACAAGTATACGTTGAAGGACAATTGACTACTAGAAAATGGAAAGATGAACAATCAGGTCAGGATAAATATTCTACTGAAATTTTAATTCAAGGATACAATTCATCATTAACAATGTTAGGTGGAGGAAATCAAAATTCAATTCAGTCTCAAGACAACAAACAAAGTTTTGATGACAGTTCTATGGCTCAAAACGAGTTAGACGACGATATCCCTTTCTAAATAAATGCAAAAAAACGAAGTAACTAAAGATTTAAATATTAAACCAATTTCGATGTATGATGAAATGAGTTCATCATATTTATCTTACGCAATGAGCGTAATAATTAGCAGGGCATTACCCGATATAAGAGATGGACTTAAACCTGTTCACAGAAGAATTTTATATGCAATGCACAAAGGTGGTTTCGATTGGTCAAAACAATTTAGAAAATCTGCAAGAATTGTTGGAGACGTAATTGGTAAATACCATCCACATGGTGATCAAGCAGTATATGATGCTTTAGTTAGAATGGTTCAAGATTTTTCAATGAGTGTTCCGTTAATTGATGGTCAGGGCAATTTTGGTTCTATCGATGGTGATCCACCAGCAGCAATGAGGTATACGGAAACCAAACTTGCAAAAATTTCTCAATTTTTGATTGATGATATAGAAAAAAATACCGTTTCATTTAAAAGTAATTACGACGAAACTGAGCAAGAGCCTACAGTATTGCCAGCTCAATATCCTAATCTTTTGGTAAATGGAGCTGGAGGTATCGCTGTTGGTATGGCTACTAGTATACCACCACATAATCTTGGTGAAATTATTGATGGAACTTTAGCACTTATAAAAAATAAAGATATTAAAGTTAAAGAGTTAATGAAGCATATTCCTGGACCTGATTTTCCAACTGGTGGAGTTATTATTGGTAAAGATATTATTAGAGAAGGATACAAAACAGGAAGAGGCTCTTTTAAAATTAGGGGTGAAATAAATGTTGAAAATCTTAAAAATGGTAAAGATAGATTGGTAATTACCTCAATACCTTATCAAGTGAACAAATCTAATTTAAATGAAAAAATTGCAGAATTAGTTAGAGATAAAAAAATTGAGGGTATTAGTGACATAAGAGATGAATCTAACAGAGAAGGTATAAGAGTTGCTATCGATCTAAGAAGAAGTGTTGAGCCCGAGACAATAAAAAGACAACTTTATAAATATACTTCCATTGAAACTTCATTTGGATTTAATTCATTAGCAATTGTTGATAACAAACCTAAAACATGTTCATTAAAAAATTTCTTAGAGAACTTTTTAAAATTTAGAGAAGATGTAGTCATTAAAAAAACTAAATATGATTTAAAAAAAGCTGAAGATCGTGTTCATGTCTTACTTGGATTATCTGTTAGTGTAGAAAATATTGATAAAGTAATAAAAATTATTAGATCTTCAAAAAATCCAGAAGAAGCAAAAAATACTCTTATAAAAACTAAATGGAAAATAACAAAATCTGCAAAATTAATTAAATTAGTTGATAGTAAAAATTATAAAGGATCATATAATTTATCTGAAACTCAAGTTACATCAATACTAGAACTTAGATTACAAAAATTAACTGCCCTTGGAATTAATGAAATTGAAGAAGAAATAAAAAAATTATCTGATTTGATCACAAAGTATAAAAAAATAATAAATTCTAAAACTGAACTATTAAAAGTAATTAGTAATGAGTTATCTCAAATTAAAGAGAAATTCTCATCTCCGAGAAGAACGCAGATTATAGATGCTGTTTTAAACTATAATATTGAAGAAACTATTCAAAAAGAGTCTGTAATAATTACAATTACTTTACAAGGATATATTAAAAGAGGTGCCTTAAGTAATGTTAAACAACAGAAAAGAGGTGGAAAGGGTAAAACAGGGATTAAGACAAGAGATGAAGATTCTGTAGTGCAAACATTATCAGTAAATACTCACACATCTGTTCTATTTTTCTCTACAGAAGGATTAGCATATAAAGTTAAAGCTTGGAAAATTCCGGAAGGATCAGCTGCATCAAAAGGTAAATCTTTATTCAATATTCTTCCTCTAAAAAATCATCAATCAATCAGTTCAATTATGCCATTTCCAGATAGTGACGTTGATACAAAAGACATGCATATTATTTTTGCAACAAGTAAAGGAAAAATTAGAAAGAATAATCTTGAAGATTTTACCTCAATTAATGCTTCAGGCAAAATTGCAATGAAACTTGACGGTAATGATAAGATTATTGGTGTTAAAATTTGTAGAGATGATCAGGATATAATTTTAAGTACTAAATTAGGAAAATGTATAAGGTTTGAGTCTAAAAAACTTAGAGTTTTCAAAGGTAGATCATCAAAAGGTATAAGAGGTATCAATTTAGCAGAAAATGATACTATTGTATCTCTGTCTATTATTGATCATGATTCAAATAAGAAAGCAAAAACTAAAGACCAAAAATCAGAAATTAAAGCTAAAGAAAAATTCATATTATCAATCACAGAAAATGGTTACGGTAAAAGAACATCTCATTATGATTATAGAGTTACAAATAGAGGAGGAAAAGGAATTATTGGTATTGTCAATTCACAAAGAAACGGGAATGTTTCTTCATCCTTTCCTGTTTTTGAAGGAGATCAAATATTAATTTCAACAAATAAAGGTAGAGTAATAAGAACAGCTGTTAAAGAAATAAGAATAGCTGGTCGTAATACGCAAGGTGTTAGAATAATTAAACTTACTGGTGATGAAAAAGTAGTTTCTGCTATTAAATTAGATGATAATCTTATTTAATGAAAAATATAGCTATCTATCCAGGAACTTTTGATCCAATTACTTTTGGCCATATAGATGTCATTAAAAAATCACTTAAGATAGTAGATAAAGTAATTGTAGGTATTTCAGATGGAAATCAGAAAAACTTCCTATTTTCATTAGATGAAAGAATAGAAATTGTTAAAAGAGCTCTTTATAAAGATCTGAAATTTAAAAAGAATAAGGTTGATGTTATAAAATTTAATACTTTGACAACAGACCTTTGTAAAAAATATAAATCAAATATAATCTTAAGAGGCTTAAGAGCAGTTTCTGATTTTGAGTACGAATTCCAACTTGCTGGAATGAATAGAAAACTTAATAATCAAGTTGAGACAATTTTTTTAATGTCAGATGTTGAAAATCAAATAATATCATCTAGGTTTGTTAAAGAAATCGCTCAACATAATGGTGATTTGAAAAAATTTACGACCAAAAGTACAATTAAATCATTGAAAGAGGTTTATGAATAAATTTTTAAATATTTTAATTATTTTTTTTATTTTTTTATCAACAAATTTAATAGCAAAGGAGAATATAATGATTTTAAAATTAAAAGATGGTGATGTAAAAATTGAAATGTATCCTGATGTTGCACCAAATCATGTTAAAAGAATTCAAGAATTAGCTGATTCTGGACAATATGATAATGTTGTTTTTCATAGAGTAATTGATGGGTTTATGGCACAAACAGGTGATGTAAAATTTGGAAATTCATCTTCAAAAGATTTCGATTTAAGAAGAGCGGGTATTGGTGGATCTGATTTACCAGATTTAAATCAAGAATTTAATGACCTTCCACATGATAGAGGAACCGTTTCTATGGCAAGATCGTCAGATCCTAATAGTGCTAATAGTCAATTTTTTATATGTTTTAAACCAGCACCTTTCCTAGATAGACAATATACTGTTTTTGGAAAAGTAATAGAAGGAATGGAATTTGTTGATATGATTACAAAAGGTGATGGCGATAACGGAGCAGTTTCAAATCCAGATAAAATTATTAGTTTTAAATCTCAATAAATAAATAATGAATGTCATTAAAAGATTTCAATTTTAATGTTCATCATACTCAAAATTATGCAAGAGTAGGAATTATAGAGACCCATAGAGGCAATATAAACACTCCTGCATTTATGCCAGTTGGTACTCAAGCAACTGTTAAAGGTGTTTTTTTAGAAGATATAAAAAAAACAGGTAGTGAGATAATTTTATCAAATACATATCATTTAATGATAAGACCTGGTGTTGAAAGAATCGAAAGTGTTGGAGGACTTCATGAATTCATGAATTGTGATTTACCAATTTTAACTGACTCAGGTGGTTTTCAAGTTATGTCTCTGTCAAAATTAAATAAAATCGATAGAGATAAGGGTGCAATTTTTCAATCACATATAGATGGTAAAACTTTTATTTTAAGCCCTGAGGAAAGTATAAGAATTCAAAAAGGTTTGAACTCAGACATAGTAATGGTTATGGATGAATGCCCTAAAAACACTAAAGACTATGATAAAATTAAAAAATCAATGGAATTATCATCAGAGTGGGCAAAAAGATCGAAAGATGCATTTGGATTAAATGACCACAAAGGTTTATTTGGAATAGTGCAGGGTGGATTATTTAATGATCTAAGAATCAAATCTTTAAACAATCTTACCGATATTGGATTTAATGGATATGCTCTAGGAGGTTTGGCAGTGGGGGAAACACAAGATGAAATGTTTGATGTTCTTGATGGAATAAAAGATCATATGCCCAAAGATAAACCAAGATATTTAATGGGTGTTGGCACTCCATCTGATATACTAGGAGCAGTTAAGAGAGGTGTAGATATGTTTGACTGTGTAATGCCCACAAGATCTGGCAGAACTGGTTTAGCTTTTACTTGGGGTGGTCAAATACAAATCAGAAATTCAAAATATAAAAATGATAATACACCTCTGGACAAAAATGTCACAAAGTTCAATTTAAATAAATATTCTAAGAATTATTTAAATCATTTATTTAACACTAATGAAATGTTAGCTTCAATGATTCTGACCCTTAATAACATCAATTTTTATCAAGATTTAATGAGAAACATAAGAGACAATATAAAACAAGGTACTTTTAATGAATTTCACGATAAGTACATCAATAAATTGTAAATTTTTAACATTGATTAATAAAAAAAAATCAATATAAAAACGCCTCTTGGGGGCCCTTAGCTCAGTTGGTAGAGCAATTCCCTTTTAAGGAATGGGTCGATGGTTCGAGTCCATCAGGGCTCACCACTTATGCAATTGGCGGATATTTAATAATAATTTCATTTATCCAATTTGTAATATTATTAATTCTATTTGTTGATGATGGGTGAGTAGACATAAATTCTGGCGGTTCTTTCCCCTTTTTAGCTTCCTTCATTCTTTCCCAAACTTTTATTGTTTCCCTAATGTCATAACCAGATAGTGATGCAAATATCAAACCAAGATAATCAGCTTCACTCTCTTGTTTTCTATTGAAAGGATTCATAATTCCTATCTGTGATAATAAACCGACAGCATTCATCCCTGTGGTTCTATTTATCTGGGATACTTTACCTTTAGTGGCTATATCTAAAATTGCTGTACCAGTATTTAACAAAACACCTCTACTTGCTCTTTCTACTGAATGTTTTGCAACAGCATGCGCAATTTCATGACCCATTACAGCTGCTAATCCATCTTCATTTTTAGTTATATCTAATAGACCTGTATAAACAGCTATTTTACCTCCAGGCATACACCAAGCATTTTTAACTTTTTTTTTATCAATAAGTATATATTCCCATTCAAAATTTATAGTTGGGTCAGGTATATTATTGAGGTCAAAATATTCTGATATTGAATATTCAATTTTTGATCCAATTTCTTTTATTTGATTTAATGTTTTAGTATCATCACTTAAAGTTTCTTTCTCTTTAACTTTTTCGTATAATTGTGCAGCTTTTGCGTTAAGGTTAGATTCGGGAATTAATTTTAGTTGTTTTCGATCTGTTATGGGTGCACTACCACATGCAGATAGGCCAAAAGATAAGCAACTACAACCAAATAAATGTATGAAATTTCTTCTATTCACTTTTTTTACTTAATATATTACACCTTTTTTATAATAATTTATATGATACTTAATAACAAAATTTTAATAGTACTATTTGTGCTGGCAGTCGTATTTGTTTTATATGCAAGTTACAGTTAATTTATGGCAAAATTAAAGAGAAGAGGCATTTCAATCCTTGGAAGACTTAGAAACTATTTTATAGCAGGAATAGTTGTTCTTGTTCCAATAGGTATAACATTATATTTAACTAGATTTTTTATATCTGTATCGTCAAAATTAATACCAAACGAATTAAATCCAAATAGTTATTTACCTTTTGCAATACCAGGTTTGGAAATATTATTAGCTATAATTTTTATTACAATAATTGGAAGTTTATCTCTTTCATTTATTGGAAAAAAAATACTTAAAATATTTAATGATATATTAAAAAGAATACCAATTCTTAGAACAATTTATTCAGCAATTGGCCAAATGACTGAAACATTAGCACCAAAAAAAGGATCAAAGAAAAGTGTAGTCTTAGTTGAGTATCCGAGAAAAGGTAGTTGGGCAGTAGGGTTTGCGACCAGAGAAAACGATGGTGAAATATCAAAAAAAACAAATACAAATCTTATTAATGTATTTGTTCCAACAACACCAAATCCTACAAGTGGATTTTTATTAATGTTCCCTAAAGAAGAAGTTATTTATTTAGATATGACTTTTGAAGAAGCATCTAAATTTATTGTTTCTGCTGGTACTTCAGATCCAAAAAAAATTTAAGAAATTTCATTAATTATTGAGGCTCGATCGTATAATTTTAATAATTTATTATATTTACTGAAATTATCACCTTTCATCTCTAATTTTTTTACTTCTGCCTCAGCAAGTAAGAATAAATCTTCATTTAATATGGGATCAGCTAATCTAAAATTTTTAATTCCACTTTGCTTAAATCCTAGTAAGTCCCCATATCCTCGTAATTTCATATCTTCCTCAGAAATTACAAAACCGTCATCTGAACTTTTTAGAATGTTAATTCTTTTTTTTGCATTTTCACCTAGTGAGGATTTAAACATTAATATACAGTAAGATTGTTTGCTACCACGTCCAACACGACCTCGTAACTGATGTAATTGGGATAAACCATACTTATCAGCATTTTCAATAACAATTACGTTAGCATTAGGAAAATCAATTCCAACCTCAATAACAGTGGTTGAAACCAATATATCCAACTTTCTATCTAAGAAATTATTTAAAATTTTGTTCCTTTCATCCTTATCAAGTGAACCATGAATTAACCCAATTCTATTCTTAAAATATTTTTCTAAATACTTAAATTTATTTACAACAGATTGTTGTTCAACTTTTTTCGACTCTTCTATCAAAGGACAAACCCAGAAAATTTGATTTTTATTAGAAATTTCTTTTTTAACAAATCTAATTATTTCAGAAATTTTATCTTCTAACTTGCTATATGTTACTATTTTTTTTCTATTTTTTGGTTTTTCTTTAATTAAGGTTAAGTCCATATCTCCATAAACCGTCATCATCATTGTTCTTGGTATTGGAGTTGCAGACATGACTAGAACATCACAGTTATTTCCACCTTTTTCTGATAACTCTTTACGTTGACGAACACCAAACTTATGTTGTTCATCAATTATTATTAAACCCAGTTTATTATATTCAACTTTTTTTTGGAATAACGCATGTGTTCCTATCAAAAAGTCTATTTTACCTAGTTTAAGATTTTCTAAAATTTTCTTTCTATCGGCATATTTTGACTTACCTGTTAACATTTCAATTTTTACATTTTTAGGTAGATATTTTTTAGCAAAAGAAAAATGTTGCTTTGCTAGAATTTCAGTAGGCACCATAAAGCTTGTTTGATATCCAGCATTTATACAATTTAAAGCTGCTATCATTGATACAATTGTTTTACCAGATCCGACATCTCCTTGTAATAGTCTAAACATTCTACTTTTTGATTTAAGATCTTCGTTTATAATTTTTATTGCTGCTTCTTGATCATTTGTTAATTTAAAATTTAAATCCTGTATCAATTTTTCCTTACAATCCTTAAAAATTTTTTGTGATTTCTTTATTTTTTTTATTTTAGTTCTTATTTTTGAGGATAATAAAAAATGAGCAAACAATTCGTCAAAAACTAACCGTTTATAATACTTAGATTTTAAAATTTCTTTAGTATCAAGACTGTGAATTTTTAAGATTGCGTCTTTCCACTTAATATTATTAAATTTTTTCTTTATATCATCATTTAGCCACTCATCTAAATCTGGTAATTCCTTTAAGACTTCATTAATTATATTATTGTATTTATTGATTGTAAGACCATCTGTAAGACTATATTTATTTTGAGTCTCTAAGATATTTTCATTACTTTCTTTAACCTGAGTAGGATTAGTGATTTGATATTTATTTCTAAAAAAATTAATTTTACCACTTATTACTATTTCAGTATTTAATGGTAAGATTTTTTTTATATATCCTTCATATGAATTAAAAAAAACGCAATCTATTTTTATATCATTACTTTGACACACAACTCTATTGGGCAATCTTCTTATTCTAGGAAAATTATATTTTAGGGGTGTTAATTTAATTGTTTGTAACTTACCTATTTGTATATCACCAATATTCGTTACTTTGGAATTTTCAATTTTACTCGTAGGTAGATGCCACAATAAATCAAAAATTGTATTTATATTTTTTCTTTTAAATAATTGGCTTGTTTTTTTCCCTATACCTTTAATATTCTGAATATTTGACAATAAATAGTCGTGATCATTCATGATTTATATATATAAAGATTTAATTAATGGATTCAAATAAACAAAATTTAATTAATAAAATTTTATACAGAGCTCAATATCGTGGAACTAAAGAAATGGATATCTTTGTTTCTAAATTTGTTAATTCAATTATTGACAATCTCGATCATAAAGAATTAGTTTCTTTAGATAAGTTAATTAATTTTGATGACGAAACCTTAGTCAACTTAAGTTTAGGTAAAAATTCAAAAGATTTTGAAGATAAAATCATCTTAGAAAAACTTATAGAATTTAAAAATAAATATTAGTGGCGGAGAGACTGGGATTCGAACCCAGGAAAGAGTTGCCCCTTTGCCGGTTTTCAAGACCGGTGCTTTCAACCGCTCAGCCATCTCTCCTAATTTGTAATAATTAAAATTCTATATTTCATAAACAAAATAGTTTAATTGATCAATATAATGTTAAGCAAAAATCAATTTAATAAAGGTATAATTTTAACGGCATTTGGTTCTTTCTGGTGGGGTTTTATTGGAGTTATATATTTTAAATATATTGCTTTTGCTGGTCACATTGAAGTTGTCCTACATCGAAGTGCATGGACAACTGTTATACTAATTTTAACAACAATTATTTTATCAAAGTGGAAAAAATTTAGCTCAGTTTTTAAAGATAAAAAAAAAATTATGATGCTGTTTTTATCTGGATTATTAATTTTTACGAATTGGGCTGTTTGGATTTATGCAATAGGGAATGATCAAGTTATAGATGCTAGTTTTGGATATTTTATAATGCCTATAATAAGTGTTTTTTTAGGTTATTTTTTTTTAAAAGAGGAATTAAGTTTCAAAACTAAAATTTCACTTTTAATCGTAACTATATCAATTTTGTATTTAGTAATATCTAGTTTCCAATCAATACCATGGGTTGGATTAATAGTAGCTTTAAGTTGGAGTTTTTATAATTTAGTAAGAAAAAAAATTGATGTAGACACAGATATTGGTTTATTAGTTGAAAGTTTATTTATTTTTCCAGCGGTAATATTTGCATTTTATTTAATTGTACAAAATGATTTAAATGATTTTGATATATCGAATGTTAAATTAATGTTCATATTCATGCTGGCAGGCCCTATGACCGTGATTCCTTTATATTTATATGTTAGAGGTGTTGAATTATGTGGTTTAGGTCCAACTGGTATGGTTTTTTATATAACTCCAACTTTGCAGTTCTTGTTGGGTTATTTCTTATATAATGAGGAATTAGATATACATAAATTAATCAGCTTTATTTTGATATGGATTGCTGTATCGATATACCTAAAAGATTTGTATGAAAAAAATTAAATTATTTATCGTATCAATATTAATTATATTAAATTCTGCAACTCTGATTGCTGATGATTTCAATGATTGGAAAGTTAAATTTAAAAAAAGAGCAATTAAAGAAGGTGTTAGTAAGGACACGGTCGATAAATTAATAGACAGATCAAAATTTTTATCTGATGTAATTAAATATGATAGATATCAACCAGAATTTTATGAAGACACAAAGACTTATATTTCTAAAAGAACCTCATCAAAAAAAGTAAAATTAGGAAAAATTATATTAAATAAAGAAAATAATATTATTAATAAAGTATCTTCCGAATACAAAGTAGATAAAAATTTACTATTAGCACTAATGGGTATTGAAACTAACTTTGGAAACTATTTAGGTAAAATGGATATAGTTTCTTCACTTGCAACATTAAGCTACGATCAAAGAAGAAGTGAATTTTTTACTAAAGAATTAATCACCCTTTTAAAATTAGTAGATGCAAAAATTATAGATCCAAGTACATTATTTGGATCTTGGGCAGGTGCATTTGGTAATTTTCAATTTATGCCATCCACAATTAAAAATCATGCAATTGACTATAATAAAGATGGATCAATTGATCTAAAAAATATTGAGGATTCTTTTGCATCTGCAGCTAACTATTTAAGTAATCTTGGATGGAATGATAATACTCCGTGTTTTTATAGAATTAATCTAAATGAAAATATTCCAGATAAATATTTAAATACATCAGCAAAAAAAATTAAACATGAGAGAAAAGTAAAATATTTAAAAAATTATATAAAAAATTCATCTTTTTTGGACAAATATGACAATTTGACAGCAGCAATAGTTACTCCTGATGCTGAAATAGTAGAAAATGCAAATAAACTTAAACCAGCATATATTATTTTTAATAATTATAAGCTAATCTTAAAGTGGAACAGGTCATTAAGATTTAGTTTGGCCGTATGCACATTAAAAAATAGTTTTGAAAATGAAACTTAAGATAATAATTTTTTTAGCAATAATTTTAACATCATGTGAAACTACTAATAAAAAAGTAATCACGAATAAAGATTTCAAAAATTATTCAAATGATGGATTTGCTCTCATATATAATAATGATATTTTCAAAAAAAAAATAGTTTCAAAAAAAATAGATCAAAGATCATTAATTATTTTCAATAATAAACTTGAAAAAGATACAGATATAAAAATAACAAATTTGTTAAATGAAAAGTATTTGATTGCTAAAGTAGGAAAAAAATCGAAATATCCAATTTTTTATAATTCAGTAATTTCTGAAAGGATTGCTACTGAACTTGATATTGATCCTGATCAACCCTATGTACGTGTAGAAACAATAAATTCTAGTAATACTTTTGTTGCAAATAAAGCTAAAACCTTTGATGAGGAAAAAAAAGTAGCTAATAAAGCTCCAGTAGACAGCATTTCAATCCAAAATATATCAATTGAAAAAGATAATAATTCAAAAGTTGAAAAGATGAAAAATACAAAATTTGAATTTATAATTAAATTTGCTGATTTATTTTTTGAAGAATCTGCAATTACATTGAAAAAAAGACTTGAGGATGAATACAATTTAAAAGACATAAATATCAAAAAAATGTCTAAAAATTTATATAGAGTTTACAAGGGTCCTTTTTATAATTTAGGATCAATTAAAAATGTATATAATGAGATTGCTGATATAAATTTTGAAAATATTGAATTAATAAAATTATGAAAATAAAAGCACTATTAACTTTTGTCCTATCATTTTTAGTTATAACTAATATTTCTTACGCAAAATTTAACATAAATGCACGAACTGCAATTTTACAAGACTATTTATCTGGTGAAATTTTATATGAAAAAAATTCTGATGAGAGAATTTTTCCTGCCTCTATGACAAAAATAATGACCTCAATCATTGCTTTTGATTTATTGAAAAGTGGAGAAATTACTTTAGATGAAAAATTTATCGTTTCTGAAAATGCCTGGAGATTATCCTCATCTGGTTATTCATCAATGTTTATAATGGTTGGTGATGAAGTTTCGGTAGAAGATTTATTATTAGGTATAATTGTTGCTTCAGGTAATGATGCTTGTGTAGCTTTGGCTGAAGGTATTGCAGGAACTGAGGACGAGTTTGCTTTACTAATGACTGAGAAAGCTCAAGAAATTGGGATGGAAAATACTAATTTTTCAAATTCGTCAGGGATTAATGATGATAATAACTATTCAACCGTTAGAGATATTTTAATTATGTCTAATTATTTAATAAAAGAACATCCTAAATATTATGAGTATTTTAAAATTAAAGAATTTACTTGGAGTAGGACGGGCGGAGATCCAATTACACAAGGAAATAGAAATCCATTATTATATAAAAATATGGGTGTAGATGGAATTAAAACAGGCTATCTTGGTTCAGAAAAATATTCACTTGCATCTTCTATATTAAGAAAAGAAAGAAGATTAATTGCTGTTGCAAGTGGTTTTGAAACTAAAAATTCTAGATCAAAGCAATCACAAAAATTGCTAACGTGGGGAATTACAAATTTCGATACGATAAAAATAAGTAATGATAACGAATATCTTTATGAACTAGATGTTTGGCAGGGAAATAAGAAAAAAGTAAAAGTTAATACTAAAGACATAATTTATAAGACCATTCCAAAAGCTAAAAAAAAATATATGAAAGTGAAGATTATTTATGACGGTCCTATACAAGCACCTATTAAAAAGGGAGAAAAATTAGCAGAAATAAAAGTATTATATAAAGATGAAGTTATATCTAATCATGACTTATTTTCTACAGAAAATATCAAACAGCAAAATGCAATATCAAGATTGATAACTTCTATCAATTTTTTGATATGGGGTGATGTCTAAATATCCAATTATTATATTTGAAGGCATTGAGGCCTCGGGAAAAACTACAAATTTTAAAATTGCTGCAAATTATTTAAAAAAGCGAAGAAAAAATTTTATAAAATTAAGAGAGCCTGGTGGTTCAATTTTTTCAGAAAAAATAAGAAAATTGATTTTAAATAAGAAACTAAATTTAAATAATAAAACTGATCTATTACTATTTTATGCTGGAAGATCAGAAAATTTTGAGAAAATTATTAAAAAAAATTATAAAAAAAAAATAATATTAATTGATCGTTTTACAGATTCTACTATTGCATATCAACATTATGGAATGAAAATTGATTTAAGGGTAATCAAAATGCTTAATAAGTTTATAATTGGAAATTTTAATCCAGATATAGTTTTTTTAAGTACAGTAAATTCAAAAAATTTACAAAAAAGGCTTAGAAATAGATCTAACTTAAATAGATATGATAAATTTAAACTTAAATTTTACAACAAAGTTCAGAACGGGTATGAAAAAATATCAAGAAATAAGAGCAAATATATTAAAATTAATTCAAACACTAATACAATTAATGAAGTAAAAAAAATCATAATAAATGAACTCGAGAAATTAATATAAATGTCTGAATATAAATTAATTGGACACGAAACATATTTAGAAAAATTTGTTACACTTTACGAAAATAATGAACTTCCAAATAAAATTTTATTATCCGGTAAAAAAGGTATTGGAAAATCATTACTTACAGAAAAATTTTTATATAAAATTTTTAATTCTAATAACGATAATGAGCTAATAAAAAACAAATCCCATCCTAATGTTTTAAATATAAAAAAAAATAATGATAAAAAAAATATAGAAATTGATCAAATTAGAGAAATCATAAAGTTTACAAATCAATCTTCCTTTAATAATAAATCAAGATTTATAATCCTCGACGATGTCGAATTTTTAAATATCAATTCATCAAATGCTTTATTAAAAAATTTAGAAGAACCAAATGAAAATGTTTTTTTTATTTTAATTTTTAATTCTGAGAAGTTTTTAATAGATACAATAAAATCCCGATGTATAGAATTTAAATTGAGTCTATCTAATGAGAATACCAGATTGATTGTCAATAATTACTTTAATGAAAATATTTATGAACAAATAAATTCAAATTTGATAAATTATTACTCAACACCTTTTTTTTTAATATCCCTAATAAACTATATGAATGAATTTGAATTATCAGTATCCGAATCCACTGTTGATGATTTATTAGTTAATTTAATTAATAATAAGCACTATATTAAACAAGATTTTATAAAAGATAATTTAAATATGATTATTGAATTATTTTTTTATAAACATATAAACATAACAAAAAAGTTATCATTTAAAGTTAAAGAATATTATTATTCAAAATTATCTAATGTAAAAAAATTTAATCTTGATTATGAAACTTTTTTTTTAGAATTTAAGGATAAATTATTAAGTGAATAAAAATTATTATATAACAACACCAATTTACTATCCTTCTGCTAAACCTCATATGGGACATGCATATTCAAGTATAATTGCTGATTTTTTTGCACGTTTCAAAAAAATTGATGGTTTTAATGTCTATTTTTTAACAGGAACAGACGAACATGGTTTAAAAATACAAAGATCCGCTGAAAAGTTAAATAAGGATCCAAAATCTTTTTGTGATGAAATAAGCAAAACATTTGAGGATTTAACTAAAACATTAAACTTATCAAATACTGATTTTATAAGAACTACAGAGGAAAGACATAAAGTATCTGTGCAAAATTTATGGAATATACTTGAAAAAAATAACCAAATTTTTTTGTCTAAATATTCAGGTTGGTATTCTGTATCTGATGAGGCTTTTTATAATGAAGATGAGGTTGAGGAAAAAGACGGTTTAAAAATTTCTAAATCGTCAGGATCTACTGTTGAGTGGGTTGAAGAAGAATCTTTTTTTTTTAAACTTTCAAAATGGGAAAAACCGTTATTAGAATTTTATGAAAAAAATAAAAATTTTATTTTACCTGAAAGTAGAAGAAATGAGGTAATCAGCTTTGTCAAAAGTGGCTTAAAAGATTTATCTGTCAGTAGAAAAACATTTTCTTGGGGTGTAAAAGTACCGAGTGATGAAAATCATGTAGTTTATGTATGGTTAGATGCATTAACAAATTATTTAAGTTCTTTAAAATATCCAGATGAAAATAATGAATTATATAAAAATTTTTGGCCAGCAGATTTACATATTATTGGTAAAGACATATTAAGGTTTCATGCTATTTATTGGCCAGCATTCTTGTTGGCTGCAAAAATAGAACCTCCCAAAAGGGTTTATGGACATGGATGGATACTTTCTGGTGATGAAAAAATGTCAAAATCAAAAGGAAATATTTTAGATCCATTAGAAATCATAAATGCTTATGGTCTAGATCCATTAAGATATTATCTACTAAAAGAAGTCTCTTTTGGTAATGATGGAAATATTTCTGAGGAAAAATTAGAAAATTGTATTAATAGCGATTTGGCAAATAATTTTGGAAATCTCTGTCAAAGAGTACTTTCTTTTGCAGAAAAAAATTGTTCTTCTCTAATACCTGATCATAAATTTAATGATGAAGATTTAGAAATTTTAAAACCAATAAATAATTTAGATAAAATAAGATCATTTATAAATAATCAAGACATAAACCAGTATATGAATTTTATTGTAGATAGATTGTTTGCCGCAAATAAATATTTTAATGATCAGGAACCTTGGAAGAAGAAAGATGATAGATTAAGGTTGAATACAATTGTTTATACAGCATTAGAATTAATTAGAAAAATTACTATTTTGCTTTATCCAGTAATGCCAGAAACATCAGTAAAAGTGCTAAATGTTTTTAATGAAACAGAAAATTCTATTGATTTTACGTCAATTGATAATAATGAAATTTTAAAAAAAGATTTAAAAATAAATAAATTAGATATTTTGTTTAAAAAAATTGAAAAATGATAGACTCTCATTGCCATCTTGATCACGAACCTCTTTATTCAAATATTAGTGATGTTATCAAACGTTCCAAGGAAAATGGATTAAAGAAAATTTTAACTATTTCAACCAATTCAAAAAGCTTTGAAAATATTAAAGAGATTATAAATCTTGATGAGATGATCTATGGGAGTATTGGGATTCATCCTCATGAGTCTAGCAATGATAATATGAATAAAAAATTCATTGTTGAAAATGCTAATAAATTTAAAAAGATAATTGGAGTAGGAGAGACAGGATTAGATTTCTATTATGAAAATAGTCATAAAGATTATCAAATTAAAAGTTTTGAGACACATATAGAAGCCTCTATTGAACTTAAATATCCTTTGATAGTTCATTCTAGAAGTGCCGAAAGAGAAACATTTGATATTTTAAATAAATATAAAAATAGCGATATTAAAATACTCATGCACTGTTTTACAGGTTCAAAAGAGTTTGCTAAAAAAATGATGACATTAAATGCGTATTTTTCTGCTAGTGGAATAATAACTTTTAAAAATAGTAATGATCTTCAAGAAACTTTTAAAATGATTGAAAATGATAAAATTTTAATTGAAACAGACAGTCCTTTCTTAGCACCTATACCAATGAGAGGTAAAAAAAACGAACCTTCTTTTATTAAATATACATTGGAAAAACTTTCAGAATTAAAATCAAAAAACTTTGATGAATTAGAAACTATTACAAATAACAATTTTGAAAGATTATTTTTTCAATAATGGGTATTAAATTTATAATATTAGGTTGCGGAAGTTCAATGGGTGTACCAAGACCTGATGGATTTTTTGGAAATTGTGATCCCAAAAATAAGAAAAACTATAGAACAAGATGTTCTGCACTTATTAAAACAACTGATGAAAATATTTTAATTGATACATCTCCTGACTTAAGACAACAGTTACTGCGTCATAAAATTAAGAAAATTGATAAAGTATTCTACTCACATATGCATGCCGATCAAACCCACGGAATAAATGATTTGAGATCTTTTTTTATTAATAGTAGAAAACAAGTTAATGTTTATGCTGATAATGAAACATCTAAACTTTTAAAACAAAGTTTTTCATATTGTTTTAAAAGTTTCTCTAGAGAATACCCTGCAACGTTAAAATTAAATAAATTAAAAAAAAATTCGTTTATTAAACATAAAAATAAAAATTTAAAATTTAAATCGATTGTTGTTCAGCATGGTTCAGTCAAATCTAATTGTTTTATAATTGACAAAAAACTTGCATACATTACTGATGTAAGTGATATTTACAAAAAAGATTATTTTTATTTTAAAAATCTTAAGTATTTGATAATTGATTGTCTTTGGTACAATTTTCATCCATCACACTTTAATTTAGAAAAATCTTTATACTTCATCAAAAAATTTAAACCAAAAAATGCTATTCTTTCAAATCTATCACCAGTCTTAGATTATAACCAGTTAAAGAAAGTTATACCAAAAAATGTCATACCAGCACATGATGGTTTAACTGTTGAACTATAGTATTTCTTCAATTTTATTTATAATTTTATTTGATGTGGGTTTTGTAAAAGAGGCATAAGTTTCTTCTACATTTCCCAGTTTATTGATTAATATTTTATGAAAATTCCACTTAGGAATTGCAGATTTGCCAAAATTATTTTCTGCCCACTTAAAAATCTTATGAGCATTCCTTCCTTTTACCTCTGTAATAGCTGTTAATGGAAAATTTATTTCAAAATTAACTTCACAAAATTCTTTTACTTCACTATTGGTTTTTTTTTCTTGATTAAAAGAGTCTGAGGGCACTCCAAGTACAATAAGACCCTTAGATTTATATTTATCCCATAACTCTTGGAGATCCTCATATTGTTTTGTGAAACCACAATAGCTGGCTGTGTTAACTAAAAGTATAACTTTATCTCGATAATCTTTTAATTTAATGATTTCTCCATTAATACTCTCTATTTCTAGATCGTAAAAACTTTCCTGATTATTGCTCATTGCTGAATTTTTAAAAAAAAACATTATTATTGTTAAACTTATTATTATTAATTTTTTCATAAACTACTTACTTATTTGGTGTAAGTAGTATTAAGAAGTACCCAAATAAAGTGGATAATAATGACCCAGTTAAAACTCCTATTTTAACTCCATCCATGTATTGCATATTTTCAACGAATGCCAAATTTCCAACAAACAAGCTCATTGTAAAACCAATACCCGTTAAAACACCAACGCCATAAAAATTAAACCAGTTAGAATTATTAGGCATCTGGGCTATTTTCATTTTTATTGAAACATAAGAAAATACAAATACTCCTAATTGTTTACCAACAAACAATCCTAATAAAATTCCTAATGGGACTTTATCAAGTAAAGATGCAAAAGATAAACCTTCTAATGAAACACCAGCATTTGCAAAAGCAAATAAAGGCATAATACCAAATGCAACATACGGGCTAATCGCGTGTTCTATTTTTATTAAAAGTGAAAAGTCTTTATCTTTTTTTCTATGAGGTATAGTCATTGCCAGTAATACACCAGCAATTGTTGCATGAATTCCAGAATTGTGAGTAAAGTCCCAAAGAAATATTCCAACAATTAAATAAGGTAAAAATTTCTTTATATTGAATTTATTTATTACTAGAAGAACAATAAAGGCTAATAGCATTAAGCTTAAATATTTAATACTTAAATCGCCCGAATAAAATAAAGCAATAATTACTATTGCTCCTAGGTCATCTATAATAGCTAATGCGGTTAAAAAAACTTTTAAAGATAATGGAACTCTTTTTCCTAATAATGAAAGTACTCCTAAAGAAAATGCAATATCAGTTGCAGATGGAATAGCCCAACCATTCATTGTTTCACTATCTCCAAAATTAATAAAGACATAAAATAATGCAGGAACTAACATTCCTCCAACTGCAGCGATAATTGGAAGAAGGGCTTGTTTTATATTTGAAAGTTCACCTTGTAAAAATTCTCTTTTAATTTCTAATGTTACAAAGAAAAAAAATATTGCCATTAAAGCATCATTTATCCAATGCAAAACTGATAATTTTAATCCAAAATTATTTATTCCTAAAAATAAATATTTATTCAACGTAGAAAAATATAATTCAGATAAATTAGAATTACTTACAATCAAAGCTATTATGGCTGCAAAAAGTAAAACGAGACCACTAGCAGCTTCTAATTTGAAAAACCATCTAAATGGTTTTGTAATTATCTGAATCATTTTTACCTGACTAAATCTTTAATAAATAATTTCAAGTCATTTATTACTAGATAAAAACTGTCTGACATTTGCACTATGCCAGGGAATATAACAGATATCTGATTTTTAAATGTGTCTATAAGCAAAATAAATGCAATAATTGATATAATTATTAAAAATGTTTTTTTAATAATATTGTTTTCTCTTGAAACTGAACTTTTATCAATAGACACTAATTCTTTTGATGTACTATCTTTTGTTGAAGATTTTTTTGAAATTTTTTTCTTTATTTTATTCTTTTGTTTTATAGGTTCTTCAACTGGTTCAATATTAATCTCTTGTTTGTTTTCCTTAATTTCATTTAGTTTAGTAGTTTCAGCCTCTAATTTTATATTTTCCTCCTTTTTAAAAAACCATGTATGATCGCAATTGCCGCACTTTAAAAGTCTACCTTCATCTGGAATTAATTTTTCATCAATATTGAACTTCTTAGAACAAGCAGGACATTCAATGATCATATATACTTATATACAGTAAATTTTATAAAATTTCCTTTTAAATAGTGATTAATATACTTTGAAATTTTTTTTATCTACTGTATTAGTACTCAATTCGGGGTGTAGCGCAGCCTGGTAGCGCACTTGGTTTGGGACCAAGGGGCCGTAGGTTCAAATCCTACCACCCCGACCATTTTATGAAAAAAGCAAAGATTTATAAACCTTCTAAAACTGCTATGCAGTCAGGATTAAAGAAATTTGATAAATGGATTATTGAATATGTTACAGATGATCCAGGAACTAATCCTTTAATGGGTTGGGAGAGCTCTACAGATATGTATGGTGAATTAAAATTAGAATTTTCCACAAAAGAATTAGCAATTGAATATGCAAAAAAAAATAAAATTGATTTTGAAGTGATTGAGCCGAATAAAAGAAAAATTACTATAAAATCTTACGCTGATAATTTTACAAAATAATGTTTAAATTTTTTACAGAAAGAAAATGGTATGGTTGGAGTATATTTGGATCAATCTTCATATTAGTTTCAACTTGGTATCAAGTACAATTAGATGTAAAAATTAATGAATGGTTTGGTGAATTTTACGATACTCTTCAAAAAGCTTTAACAGAACCTGGTTCAGTCACAGAAACTGAATTTATTGGATATTTGTTTACATTTGCAAAAGTTGCAGGACTTTGGATTATAATTGCAATTGTAACTGGATTTTTTGTATCTCATTGGGTGTTTAGGTGGAGAACTTCAATGGCTGAATATTATCACTCTCAATGGTTAAAAGCTCGTTTAACTGAAGGGGCTTCGCAGAGAGTTCAAGAAGATACTTTAAAATTTGCAAGAATAATGGAGGGTCTTGGTGTTGGACTTTTAGATAGTATAATGACTCTAGTAGCCTTCCTGCCAATTTTATGGGGATTATCTAAACAAGTCGATGTGCTACCATGGATTGGTGAAGTTGATCATGCATTAGTTTGGGTTGCAATAATATCTGCACTTGGTGGAACAGTTTTATTAGCGGCTGTAGGTATTAAATTGCCTGGTATAGAATATGATATTCAAAAAGAAGAAGCTGGTTATAGAAAAGAATTAGTTCATGGAGAAGACAATCCTATAAGGGCAGCTCCACCAACTATAGGTCAATTATATGATAGAGTTAGAGGTATTCACTATAAATCATATTTTCACTATCTATATTTTAATGCAGTTAAGTGGAGTTATTTTCAAGGTATGGTAATAGTTCCATATCTGGCACTAGCACCAACTATAGTATCAGGTGCAATTACGTTAGGTTTTGTTCAACAAATAACTAGAGCATTTGGAAGAGTTGAAAATTCATTACAATATTTAGTTAGAAGCTGGTCTACAATAGTAGAATTGATTTCTGTTTGGAAAAGATTAAGTGAATTTGAGGCTAGATTGAAATATAATTCAGAAGAATCGAGTGCTGAAAATATTTAATGTCTTTAGATAAAGATCTGATTAACAAACTAGTAAAAGTTACTTCTAGAGCTGCAATTAATTGTTATCAATTTCTTGGTAAAGGAAATAAAAATGTAGCAGACAAAGCGGCAACTGACTCAATGAGAAATGATTTGAATAATCTGAAAATTAATGGAGAAGTAGTGATAGGCGAGGGTGAACTTGATGAAGCGCCAATGTTATATATTGGAGAAAGATTGGGAAAGGGAAATGGTCCAATTCTAGATATAGCTGTTGACCCTCTAGAGGGTACAAATTTTGCAGCAAAAAATATTCCAGGAGCAATATCAGTTATAGCAATTTCAGAAAAAGGGAATTTATTTAATGCTCCAGAGACTTATATGAATAAAATTGCAGTAGGTAAAGATATCCCATTTGATGCTACCGACTTAGATTATCCTATAAAAAAAAATATTTCTAATATTGCAGAAGCAAAAAATAAAAATATTAATGAGCTTACAGTGTGTATTCTTGATAGACCAAGACATAAAGAAATTATTGATGAATTAAAATTATTAAAAGTAAATTTAAAATTAATTTCTGATGGTGATATTTGTGGTGCTCTCTTAGTTACTGATAATAAATATAATATAGACTTATTTTTAGGCATCGGCGGAGGTCCTGAGGGAGTTATTTCAGCTACAGCTTTAGATGCGTATGGATGTAAATTTCAGGGAAGATTTATATTTGCAACTGATCAAGATAAGGCTCGAGCAAAAAAAATGGGCATAACAGAATTAAATAAAAAATATGAATTAAATGAGATAGTAAAAGGAGATAGTATTTTTTGTGCGACAGGTATTACCAATACTGAAATAGTTTCCGGTATTAAAAAAGAAAATACAAAATTTATTACAGAAACTCTTGTCACACACAAAGAAACTATAAAAGAAATTATAAAAAGTGAGGAACCTATAGCTTGATTATTTTTAATAATTGCAATAGAAACTCCATCTCTGGTCCCTTCGTCTATCGGTTAGGACACATGGTTTTCATCCATGAAAGAGGGGTTCGATTCCCCTAGGGACCGCCAAATGTTATATTCAGTATATCTTATTATTAACTTTAATGCCCGAAATTGTATCAGTTATGTTGGTTATACAAATAATTTAAAAAAAAGAATTAAAGAACATAATTCTTCAAAAGGAGCTAAATTTACAAGAGGAAGAAAATGGAAATTAGCCTATAGTAAGTGCTATATTTCAAAATCGATTGCTATGAGGGAGGAATACAAATTAAAAAAAAATAGAAAATTAAGAAATAAAATTAAGTTAAAATTTATAAAATGAAGATTTCTATATTGCTACCATATAAAGAAAATTTTTCACCTAGTTATCCTGGTGCAGTGTCATTATTTCTTAAAGATACTATTCTATTAAGTAGATTTAAAAAAAATATATTAGTTTACGGAAATACTAACTTTCAAAAAAAATTATTAAAAAATTATATAAATTTAGATTTTAAGAAATATTTTTTTAGGAGTTCATCGAAATCCTATGTGGACAAATTTATAGAGAATGAGAATTTCAATAAATCAAATTTAATTGAAATACATAATAGACCAAATTATATAAATAGAATTTATAAGATTAATAAAAATATAGTTTTATATTTTCATAACGATCCATTGAAAATGAAAAATTCAATTTCTTTAAAAGAAAGAAAGGAAATTTTAAAAAAAACTATTTTAGTTATATTTAATAGTAGATGGACTCGTAACCAATTTATTAAAGGACTAAAAAAAAAGGATTATAAAAATAAATTAAAAATTATTTATCAATCTACTAATATAAAAACTGTAAATTTTAATTACAAAAAAAAAATAATTATTTTTGTAGGTAGATTAAATAAATCAAAAGGGTACGATTTGTTCGGCAATGCTGTAATAAATATTTTAAATAAATATTCTGATTGGAAAGCTGTAGCCATTGGTGATGAACCAAGAGAAAAGATAGTTTTTAATCATAAACGTTTTAAAGTTTTAGGTTTCCAAAGCAACAATAAAGTAATTAATTGGTTAAAAAAATCTGATATTTCTATTGTTTGCTCTAGAATAGAAGAACCTTTTGGTCGTACTGCCCTTGAAGCATCAAGCTCTGGCTGTGCAGTCATTATATCAAATAAAGGTGGTCTACCCGAAGCATGTCCTAAAGGTTTAAAAATTAACAATTTAACACAAGGAAATATTGAAAAGACTATTGAAAAATTAATTAAAAATCAGACTTTTAAAAAGTCAATACAAAAAAAAATTTATAAGCATTTTTACCTTACTAATGATTATATCTCAAAAAAAATTGATAGTTACAGAGGTAAGTTGGTTTGAGATTTGTTATAGTTTTATTTTATTTAAAGCATTGTTTTTAAAGATATTTGCTTCTTTAATATATCTTCTAACCATTTGTGTTGATTTATGACCCGTCATAGCCATTATGCTTCGCTCATCAGCGCCGGATTCAGCTGCAACTGTAGCAAAACCTGACCTCAAACTATGGCCAGCAAAATTTTTATTTTCTATTCCTGCTAATTTTAAATATTGCTTCATTAATAAAACTACAGATTGGTCAGTTAATCTTTTATCTGTTAATGATAAACCTTTAGAAAATCTTCTAAAAATAGGTCCAGACTTAATTTTAGAATTTTCTAACCATTTTTTTAGATTTTTAACAGGACAGTAAATTTCATTATCGAAGTAGGGTAGTCCTTTAGTCATTCCTTCTCCAAATTGGTCTGTTTTTGATCTTTTAATAGTGATTTTTAGTCCCTCAGGAACAAATTCTAAATCCTCATGATCAATTGAAATTAGCTCAGTTCTTCTAAAACCACCTCCAAAGCCAATTAAGATTATTGACTTATCTCTTAACTTCTTAATTTCATCAATTTTTTGATTATCTATTACGTTAATAATTGATTTTAAATGATTGATTAATATAGGTTTTTTACCTTTTTGAATACTTCCTTTTACCCTTCTTATTCCCATTAAATTTTCAACGATGATTGGATGTTTTATATCTAGATAATGGCCTTTAAGCCTATGAACCATACTTATTGATACTAATCTTCGTCTTATAGTGCTTATTTTTGAGTTTTTAGAGAGATGGGTTAGGTACAAGGAAACTATTTTTGGCTCTGTTGGTAATGAATTCAATCCATGCTTTGAACAAAAAGTTCCAAAATCTTTAAAGTCAGACTTATAAGCTCTTAAAGTATTTTTTGCTTTTGAGCTTTTGAGATTATTTAAAGTTGCCTCATGAAGCGTTATTAGGTCTGTTGTCAGTTCATTCATATAATTACTATTGATAACAATTAATTATCACTAGTAATATATTAAGTGATTTTAAATGTCAAATGAATTAAAATAAAAATTTCATGACTATAGATGGTGAAATTCCTACAAGCTATTTTTTAATTATATCTTTAGGTTTAACTATACTGAGTTATTTGGTTTACAAAAAAAATGGAAAATCATTAGAAGTATATTTCTTATCAGTTTTAACAATAATTTTCTATTTATCTTATTTTATTCTAATTTTCGTTGGACCTAGATAGTTTTTTAACGCTATTCACAGCTGTTAAAAACCCTTAATAATCAACTATAAAGTGATACTAATCATATATGCACTATGATAATCTCTTAAATGAATTAAGAGGCAACTCTTAACTGACCATCTGGGGAAAAATCGAGAGATTCAAGCCCAGAGGGCAGAAAACCACGCAGAGTAGCGCTAAAATTGCGGGGTGGAAGGCATGGCGGTAGCGCATACAACGACGTGCCAAAAACTACTGATCTTTGTACCTGAAAAGGTGCAGAGATACAGGGTTTTTTCTGTATATGATTCTTAAAGGCACAAAGTTTCAAATTAAAGTCTGGAAATACTTGAAAACAATTAAAAAAGGTAGTGTTTTAAGCTATTCTGACGTAGCAAAGGGTATTAATAAGCCTAAAGCTGTTAGAGCTGTAGCTAATGCTATTGGAAAAAACCCATATGCTCCTAAAATACCTTGCCATAGAGTAATCAGGTCTGATGGGTCTCTTGGAGGATATTCTGGTAAAGGCGGTATAAAAACAAAGAAAAAACTGCTCAAATCAGAGGGTATTTTGCTCTAAAAGCTACTAATACCAACGTTTTTTTTAAATTTAACAACATTTAGTATTACAATTTTAAATTCCCCTATTGGTTGAAGCTTATAAATTGAAATCGTTAAATTTGCCCTATATATGGGGCATTAAACGCTATATTCATAAAATGCATTACTTTGGAAATTATTAGGAAAATTATTGTTTTTTATGTATATTTTTTCAATTAATATTAAGAAATTTCCATATCAAAATAAAACTAAGCTTTTATTATCAATAGATTTGAAATAAAATTTCTTAATAACTGTTGATTATATTGAATTATTGTCCCCTATCTCATATTCTAATTTTATTATCTATTTTTATAATTCAAATAACTCTATATTTAT
>CACJWS010000005.1:0-5000 GCA_902596975.1 uncultured Pelagibacteraceae bacterium
AATAAATAATATTAAATACGATATGCTCATAACACCAAACGATGTAAAAAAAGGCAAGCCTGATCCAGAATCGATTAATAAAGTAATTAAAAAATTTTTGTTTAAGAAAGAGAATATTTTATTTATAGGAGATACTTATTATGATTATAAATTTGCAAAAAATTCTAAGGTAGATTTTTTGTTTGCAAATTGGGGGTATGGGGATATTAAAATAAAAAAAGTTAAAAAATTAAATAAACCCTATGAACTTTTGAATATAATAGAATGAAAATCGCAGCGCTACTGGCAACTAGAAAAGGTTCAAAAAGAATAAGAAATAAAAGTACTAAGAAATTTGGTAAGTTTAATTTAACTACTTTGAAGTTAAATCAAATTGCAAAGGTAAAAGTTTTTTCAAACTCATACTTTTCATCAGATATTAGAAGTTTAAACTTATATGCTCAAAAAAAAAAATTTAATTTGATTGAGAGACCTTCAAACTACATGGGTAAAGCAACAATAAGTGACTTCGCGCCCTTCCTAGCTAGAAATATAGAAGAAGAACATATTTGCTATATAACTAATACTAGTCCTTTGCTATTAAACTCGACATTAAAAAGAGCAATAAATATTTATAAAAAATTAAATTTCAAAAAGTATGATTCACTTAGTACTTTTGAAGTGTGTAATGAATTTTTATGGAATGACAAAGGCTCCCTTAATTATAAAATAACTTCACAACCTATGTCTCAAGAGCTAAAAGGTATTTATAAGTTTATACCAGCAATATCTATCATTCCAAAAAAAAAATTAATCAAATATAAAAATGTGATAGGTGTAAAACCTTACAAATTGATAATCAAAAAACCTGAAACAATTGATATTGATACAATTTATGATTATGAATTAGCAAAAATCTTCAACAAAAAAAATCTAAGATTTAAATGATTTCGCAATTTTTAAATCAGAATTTACGTCAATATCTATGTTATCTGGAAATTGAGTTTTAACAGCTAATACTGGAAGATTATAAAAACTTCTATTCTTTATTAACAAATTTGTCTTTGTTGCGTAAAAACTGCCACAAGGAGTAAATAATGCACTGTTTTGTTGTCGATTTGGATTCAGTCTAATGGTTTTTTTTAAATTAATTATATTATTTTTTTTTATTTTAAAAATAAATTCTTCAGATCTATAAATATTTTTCACTGAAATAATGGAATTGATTCTTTTTTTGTCTAATAACTTAATTTTTTTTTTAAATAAGCTAGTTTTTCGTAAAGGACTTGTGGGCTGCAATAAAATTATATTTTCAAATTTATATTTTGATTTTTGAAGAAATTCTAAAATTGCATCAATTATATTTGAATTATCTCTTGAATTTTTTTTAGACCTTAAAAAAGGGATTTTAAAATTTTTATTTTCACATATTTTTTTATATCTAAGTGAGTCTGTGCTTATATATATATATGAGTCTTTAATGCTAAGTTTCTTTGCATGTTCTATTGCAATCTCTAAAAGAGTTTTTTTTCCAATTCTCCTAATATTTTTATTTCTTAACGATTTAGAACCTTTTCTTGCTGGTATAAAAAATAAATATTTATATTTCATTTAAATTAATTTATTTATCTCTTTTATTAAAATATCGATGATTAAATCTTGATCATAATGAGAAATACTTGTTGATGGCAAACTTATAGAATTATTTGCAATTTTTTCACTAAATTTATAACTACCTGAACAATATTTTTTATAAATATTCATAGAATTGAATGGATAAAAAGCTGGTCTTGTTTCAATGCCTTTTTTTAATAAATTTTTTATCAATTTTTCTCTTTTCTTAGTTCCTAAGTTTTTAATTAATATAGTATAAAGCCAATATGAGTTTGTTGACCAATTGTTTTCTGGAAGCAGATTAATATAATTAAACTTTCTTAATCTTTTATTATAATATTGAAATATTCTCCTCCTGGATAAAATTAATGATTTGATTTTCTTTAATTGTGAAATGCCTATAGCAGCCTGAATATTTGTCATTCTGTAATTGCTACCTACTGTTTCATGGAAATAGAATTTTTTTCTAGACATTCCATGATTTTTTATTTGATTTGCTAATTTAAAATATTTTTTTTTTTTAAAAACAACCATTCCACCCTCTCCTGTGGTAATTGTTTTATTCGCATAAAAACTAAAGCATGAGCAATCACCATGTAAGCCAATTTTTGCATTTTTATAAGTTGCACCTAGTGCTTCTGCAGCATCCTCTACAATGTAAATATTTTTTGATTTTGCAATTTTTTTTATTTTGTCCATTTCGCATGGCTGACCATATATATGAACTGGCATTATTGCTTTTGTTTTACTGGAAATTTTTTCTAATATTCTATTACAGTCAATGGTCCAAGTTTTGGGATTTACATCTACAACTACTGGCTTAGCCCCAACATTAATTATTGAATTTATGCTTGCTGCAAAGGATAAGTTGGGCAAAATTACTTCGTCGCCTAAACCAATTTGTAAAGACTTTAGAGCCAATTCTAAAGCTGTAGTGCCGCTTGTAGTTGTAATTGAATATCCACCTCCAAGATATTTTGAAAAATTTTCCTCAAATTGACTTACAAATGAACCGGCAGATGAAATCCATCCTGATTTCATTGCATCAATAACATTATTTATTTCTGAATTATCTATTTTTAAATTAATAATCGGGTATTTTCTTAAACTTTCAATTGTAGAAATATCCTGGATAACTTTTTTATTATCTACCAAAGGTATGCATTTATATTTTTTTTTATTTTTTTTACTTTCAAGATATGAAAGAATTTTTTTTACATCTGAGTTGTAGTTTAAAAAAAAAGGTTTTTTATTGATATATTTAGAATTAATATTAACATATTTTGTAACCTGGTTTTTCATCATGCCTCGACGAATATCACCATCACTTAAAGATCCTATTAACTTATTTTCTAAGTTTGTAATAAAAACTATTCCATTAGAATTTGAATCTATTTTTTTTAAAACAAAATTTAATTTTTTTGGTAGCTGTATTGTATATTTTTCTAAATTATTTTGAATCATTAATTAATTTTTTTTTTACAATTTTTTTAAGTTTTTTTAATTTATTTATATCAGACGTATATACTTCTATTGAGTAATAACTTAGGTTTTGTTTAATATCTTTTAAAAACCAAGAATTTTTATCAAAGGATTTATTGCTGTCTTCTAGTCCATTATTATCACTTAAGTGATATCCTTCTATTATGCGCTTTAATTTTTTGTGAGCTTTAAATAAATTAAATTCGAGTGTTTTTGAACTTACTTTCAAATGGCCAACGTCGAGTAAAAAACCTACATTATTATTTGTTTTTTTAAAAAATTTTATAATTTCGCTTGGACTTGTTAATAAAAGAGGATTGCTACCAAACTTTAAAAGATTTTTTTTTGTTAAAACATTATTTTCAATTAATATTTTTACATTCTTTTTTTTTGCATAATTAGCAACTTCATTAACTCTTTTGACAAATGTTTCAAAAATTTTTTTTCTTGGCTGTAGTTTTATTTTTTCTAGGGTTTTTCCTAAATGTTTTGGGTTTGGGTCGAGTAGAAATCCAGCATGAAAACTAAAATACCTGGATTTTAGCTTATTAGAAAGATTTATACTTCTCTTAAAGTTTCTTAATGTTTTTCTATAAATTTGACTATCAGTAGAAGCTAAATTTAGTACAAAACTTTTTTTTGGTACCGGAAAATAATTATGAATAGCAAAAACATTATTGTTGTTTTTAACAATACTATTTGATATTTTTTTTGAATATCGGCCTCCAGAAAGTTCTATGCAGTTTATATTCTTTTTATTTAAAATTTTAATTGTTTTTTCTGGTAACAAATCTTTAAAACCACCTGTTGAGATATAGATCATAATTTTTCTATTTTGCCTTTAATTTCAACATATTTTCCTGGTTTTTTAATATCTTTTTTTATGATTGATCCAGCACCAATTACAACATTAGAACAAATATTTATTTTATCGATTATTACAGATCCAATTCCTACGAAAACATTATCTCCTAATGATGAGCTGCCTCCGATTTTTACGCTTGGACAAATATGTGAATGACTTCCTAAACTAACATCATGCTCAATAAGACTATATGTGTTGATAATATTATTATTTCCGATATTCACATTTGGACCAATGTATGAATAATGATTAAAGAAATTTGCGTATCCAAATTTTGAGAACGATGATATATGTGAGTGAGGAGAAACTAAATTTGGTAAATTATTTTTTTTATTAATTATATTGAAAATTTTTTTTCTTTTAGCATTATCTCCAATTGCTAAAAAAAAATCTGATTTAGAGTGTTTATTTAAATCTATTTTTTTGTAATCATCTAAAACTTTTGATTTCAGGACTAAATTATTTTTTTTTTTAGAATAGTTAATGTCAAATAACTTTATATTTGATTTTTTCAGAAGATATAAATTTTCCAAAACAGTTCTGCAATGACTGCCGGCACCTATTAGAATATTTTTTTTATTTGAAATCATTTTTATTTAGTGCAGTATTTTTAGATACATTTCTTTTTAATTTTTTTTTTAATAAGTTTTTGATGTCAAAAACTGTCAAATTTGTAGATGGACGCAATAATTGAAGGTTGTTTAATTTGACTCTTTTACCGCTTGGAATGTCTGAAAGATAATATATACCTTTACGAGAAATTTTCTTCATTTCGACTTCTTCCTTCTGAATTTTTTTTTCGTAAGAGCCAAGAATTTTTTCTGCATTTCTAATCTGCTTAACATATTTTTTAAACTCATTTGGATTATCAGATGAAAAATGATCAGGTCCTTTAAGTTTCTTATTCAATGTAATATGTCTTTCAATTATTCTTGCACCGAGACCAATCGCAATTAGCGATGAATTATTATTTTGTGAATGATCTGAAAACCCGATTGGTAAATTAAATTTTTTGTTTAACGACTTTATATTGTTTAAATTTAAAGACTCATCTGAGCAA
>CACJWS010000005.1:7500-100056 GCA_902596975.1 uncultured Pelagibacteraceae bacterium
GCTCTACCTCTAAACGCATATTTATTCAACGCACTACCTAAATAGTTTTCGCGGAAAACCAGCTATCTACGAATTTGGTTGGCCTTTCACCCCTTACCACAAGTCATCCAAAGACTTTTCAACGTCAACTGGTTCGGTCCTCCAGCAAGTGTTACCTTGCATTCAACCTGCTCATGGTAAGCTCATTCGTTTTCGGGTCTAATTCATAAAACTAATCGCCCTATTAAGACTTGCTTTCGCTACGCCTACACCTAGATGGCTTAAGCTTGCTTTATAAATTAAGTCACTGACCCATTATACAAAAGGTACGCCGTCACTCTAAAAAGAGCTTCGACTGATTGTAGGCATGCAGTTTCAGGTTCTATTTCACTCCCCTAATAGGGGTTCTTTTCACCTTTCCCTCACGGTACTAGTTCACTATCGGTCACTGAAGAGTATTTAGGCTTAGAGGGTGGTCCCCCTATATTCGAGCAGGATTTCACGTGTCCCGCTTTACTCATGAAATTTGTTAAACATTACTCATACGGGACTATCACCCTCTTTGGTTAGCTTTTCCAAACTATTCAAATTTTTTTAACAAATCTACTGGCCTGTTCCGTTTTCGCTCGCCACTACTAACGGAATCTCAATTGATTTCTTTTCCTCCGGTTACTTAGATGTTTCAGTTCTCCGGGTTATCTCTTTAAACCTATGTATTCAGTTTAAAGTAACACATAAAGTGTTGGGTTTCCCCATTCGGAAATTTACGGATCAAAACTTGCATACAGCTCCCCGTAACTTATCGCAGTATACCACGTCCTTCATCGGCTTTCAGTGCCAAGGCATCCGCCACACGCCCTTAAACGCTTAATTTATGCACAGAAAAAAATTCTGTGTAGAATTAAATTTTTAATCAATATTCATCTATTCGAATATTGGTTGATTGTTCTTATCTATGAACAATCGGATATAGATATTGATAATATTTAAAATTTTTTACAAAATAAAATAACTGAGTGTTTCTTGGTGGAGGATAGCGGGATCGAACCGCTGACCTCCTGAATGCAAATCAGGCGCTCTCCCAGCTGAGCTAATCCCCCAGTAAAAATGGTGGGCCGAGAAAGACTCGAACTTTCGACCCCACCCTTATCAAGGGTGTGCTCTAACCAACTGAGCTACCGGCCCTTTTCGCAGAAGAGTGAAACACTAATTTCAAGAAGAGAAATGAGGACGGTCAACATTATCCTGTTATATTTTTTAGATTAAGAAAAAATTTCTTAATCATCCTTAGAAAGGAGGTAATCCAGCCGCAGGTTCCCCTACGGCTACCTTGTTACGACTTCACCCCAGTCGCTGACTATACCGTGGTCAAGGGTTTGAAACCTTGCCTTAAGGTAGAACCAACTCCCATGGTGTGACGGGCGGTGTGTACAAGACCCGGGAACGTATTCACCGCGGCGCGCTGATCCGCGATTACTAGTAATTCCAGCTTCATGTACTCGAGTTGCAGAGTACAATCCGAACTGAGGCATTTTTTTAGGATTTGCTTGACGTCGCCATCTTGCTTCCTATTGTAAATGCCATTGTAGCACGTGTGTAGCCCAACACGTAAGGGCCATGAGGACTTGACGTCATCCCCACCTTCCTCCAGCTTATCACTGGCAGTTCTTTCAGAGTGCCCAACTTAATGATGGCAACTAAAAGTGAGGGTTGCGCTCGTTGCGGGACTTAACCCAACATCTCACGACACGAGCTGACGACAGCCATGCAGCACCTGTGTTTCGTCCGGCCGAACCGAAAACTTTAATCTCTTAAAGTCGCGACGAACATGTCAAGTGTTGGTAAGGTTCTGCGCGTATCTTCGAATTAAACCACATGCTCCACTACTTGTGCGGGTCCCCGTCAATTCATTTGAGTTTTAACCTTGCGGTCGTACTCCCCAGGCGGTGTGTTTAATGCTTTCGCTGCGACACTGAAAATAAATTTCCAACGTCTAACACACATCGTTTACGGCATGGACTACGAGGGTATCTAATCCTCTTCGCTACCCATGCTTTCGTTCCTCAGCGTCAGTAATGATCCAGAAAGCTGCCTTCGCAATCGGTATTCTTTCTAATATCTACGAATTTCACCTCTACACTAGAAATTCTGCTTTCCTCTATCATACTCTAGCTAAAAAGTTTTGATGGCAGTTCCAGAGTTAAGCTCTGGGATTTCACCACCAACTTTTTTAACCACCTACGAACTCTTTAAGCCCAGTAATTCCGAACTACGCTAGGTCCCTTCGTATTACCGCGGCTGCTGGCACGAAGTTAGCCGGACCTTCTTATTCGGGTACAGTCATTTTCTTCCCCGACGAAAGAGCTTTACAACCCAAGGGCCTTCTTCACTCACGCGGCATCGCTGCATCAGAGTTTCCTCCATTGTGCAATATTCCCTACTGCTGCCTCCCGTAGGAGTTTGGGCCGTGTCTCAGTCCCAATGTGGCTGATCATCCTCTCAGATCAGCTATTGATCAAAGTCTTGGTAGGCCATTACCCTACCAACAAACTAATCAAGTGCAGGCTCATCCTTCGGCGCATAAAGCTTTCTCCGTAAAGACTTATGAGGTATTAGCACAAGTTTCCTCGTGTTATTCCTCACCAAAGGGAAGATACCTACATGTTACTCACCCGTCTGCCACTAAGTATTGCTACTTCGTTCGACTTGCATGTATAAGGCGTGCCGCCAGCGTACGTTCTGAGCCATGATCAAACTCTCAAGTTTAAAAACGGCGCACACTAGCTTCTACATAAATACTAAGAATAATACTTATGTAATGTTGAAGTGTGTACGACAAATTTTGGTAACCTTAACCGTCCACACTTCTCTTCTTAAAATATTAACAAATTAAATAGCTAATTGGGTTTTTCCCAATAATTAACATTTTTTAAATGTTGAGTGGAACGCTTATAAATAATAATATTAATAAATCAAGGAATTAGATAAATTAAAAATGGTTAAAAATACAAGTAAAATCAACGTTTTTTGACTTTAAAAATGAATTTTTTTAAAAAAAATACATATAAAGATTACTCCATATTTTTGTGGATGATTTTAATATCAATTTTAGGAATTTTTTCATACACGATTTATTTAAAAAATAAGCAAGAAGAAACCAACCAAATAATTGGAGGATTAGATAATATTTACTTAAAAAAGACAGTACAAGAAATTACAAATAGCTTAGAACCTCGATACACAGAAATTTACTATATATCTAAATCTGGAGATACTTATGAAAATATAGTCAATAATTTAAATATTGATAATAATGAGAAAAAAATTTTAATAAAAAATATTCTTGAAGAAAAATCTCTAAAGTTGTTAAAAATTAACCAAAAATTTACATTTAAATTTGATAATTTATCTAAACATAAAATTATAGAGTTTAAAATAGAGACAGATAAAAAAAATGAGGTAGTATTTAGTAAAGCAAAAAATACTGACAATTTTGTATCAAAAAAGATAAAAAAAAATTTCAAAAAAAAATTAGTATATAAAGAGACTATAATTACAAATAGTTTATATAATAGTGCTATTAACTTAGGGATAAAACCAAACGTTATAATAGAGTTTGCTAGATTATATGGTTTTCAAGTAGATTTTCAAAGAGATGTATGGAAAAATGATAGCTTTCAAATAATTTATGAAGAATTTGTAGGCGATAATAATAAAGTTGTGGATACAGGAGAAATTATTTTTGCAAATTTAAATTTACAAAATTCTGACTTACAATTGTACAAACACGAATACGAAAAAAATAAAGTAGATTACTTTGATGAAAACGGTAAAAGTATTAAAAAAACATTGATGAAAACCCCCATCAATGGAGCTAGGTTATCATCATCATATGGAAAAAGGAAACATCCAATTTTAGGTTATACAAAAATGCATTTAGGCACAGATTTTGCTGCGCCTAAAGGCACTCCAATAATGGCTTCTGGAGATGGTAAGGTTATGAAAGCTGGATGGTGTGGGGGAGGTGGTAACTGTGTAAAAATAAAACATAATAGCACTTATCAAACTGTTTATGCGCACATGTCAAAATTTGGGAGAGGAATAAAAAAAGGAGTAAGAGTTAAACAAGGGCAAATAATTGGATATGTAGGTTCAACAGGATTATCTACTGGACCACATTTGCATTATGAGGTGATTGAAAATGGAAAAAAAATAAACTCACAAAAACTCAAATTACCTTCGGGAAAAATATTAAAAGGTGAACAAAGAAAGAAGTTTGAAGTAGATAAAATAAAAATAGATGTTTTAAGGTCAAACCTTATTGCGAAAATAAATTAATCTATTTCTGCGGTTTCAGTTGTAACTGATTTTGTATTTATTTCGTCAGAATTTTTTTTGAAATCTTTTTCGATTACATTATTTTTTTCATCTAAATTTCTTGATATCTCTTGCATACTTAAAACTCTAGAAAAATGATCTGCATGTTGTAAATAATTTTCAGACAAAATTTTATCTCCAGATGAAAGTGCCTCTCTAGCTAGATTATTATATTTATCTACTAGCTTTGCTGCGTTTTGATTATTTCTGCCTGGATTTCTGTGTCTAAAATCATTATTTGAATTAAAATCATTTTGATTTTTATGCCCATTGATAAGTCTTTTTCTAAAATTTCTTTCACCATTGGGTTTAAAACGATTTTTTCTATTATTATTTCGGTAACTGTTCATTATTATATTTTTGTAGATACGATAACTCGTGGGATAGATCTTATGTCTTTACAAATCTTGTTTATATAAAACCTATTTTTCATTAATAATTTTTTGACCTCAAATTCCTGGTTTTCTCCAATTTCAAATATTAATTTCCCATTTTTTTTTAACAATTTTTTACTTTTGAAGATTAATTTTTTAATAGTTTTTAATCCGTCTACACCAGCTTCTAAAGCTATTATTGGCTCAAATTGTCTAACATTATTATCTAATCTCTTTAAATCAATTTTATTAATGTAAGGAGGGTTAGAAACTACAAAATCATATTTATTAATATTTAATTTGTCAACATCGATATTTATGAATTTAATTTTATTTTCTAGGTGGTGCATTTTTGCATTAAAATTGGCAATTTTGATAGCTTTTTTACTAATATCTATTGCTATTCCTCTCGAATTTGGTCTTTCATTTATGAGTGATATAATTAAGCATCCTGAGCCTGTCCCAACCTCTAAAAAGTTTTTCGGAGATTTATTTTTTGTTAATTTAAGAACTTCATCAACAACAATTTCTGTCTCAGGCCTTGGTATCAACACATCTTTATTTACGAAAAAATTATATTTCCAAAATTCTTTTTGTCTAAAAATATAAGCTAAAGGCTCATTCTGTTTTCTCCTAATTAACAATTTTTTAAATTTATCAAATTTATTGGCTTCTAATTTATCTTTTAGATTAATTAATATTTCTTCTCTAGTTTTATTCAAAACTTTTGCTAAAAGAAGTTCGCTGTCTAATTGGTAACTACTTATATTATTATTTTTAAGCAGTTTATTACCATAATTAAGTGTATTTATATAATTCATTGGTTAATATTGTTAAGCTGATCTTGTTGAGCTTGAAGACTTAATGACTCTATCATTTCATCAAAAATTTCACCTTCCATAAATTCTTCTAACTTATGTAGCGTTAAATTAATTCTATGGTCTGTCACTCTTCCTTGAGGAAAGTTATATGTTCTTATTCTTTCAGATCTATCACCAGTTCCAATTTTACTTTTTCTATCCTTTGATCTTTCTTGATCAATTTTTTGTCGCTCGTAATCATAAATTCTAGACCTCAAAATTTTTAAACCTTTTTCCTTGTTTCTTATCTGTGATTTTTCATCCTGTTGACTTACAACAATGCCTGTTGGAATGTGAGTAATTCTTACAGCTGAGTCTGTAGTATTTACACTTTGGCCACCTGGTCCACTGCTTCTAAATACATCAATTCTCAAATCTTTTTCATCTATTTTAATATCTAAATCTTCAGCTTCAGGTAAAACAGCAACTGTAGCTGCCGATGTATGAACTCTTCCTTGTGTTTCTGTATCTGGTACTCTTTGAACTCTATGAACTCCACTTTCATATTTTAAAGAAGAATAAATATTTTTTCCTTTAATTAAAGCAATTAATTCTTTTAATCCTCCAGCCTCGCTTTTTGATATTGAAATAACTTCAATAATCCATTTTTTTTTTTGACTTACTTTTTCATACATTTTGTATAAGTCTGATGCGAAAAGACTAGCTTCAAGACCTCCTGTACCTGCCCTAATCTCAATAATTGCATTTTTACTATCTGCTCGGTCTTTAGGAAGTAAAAATAATTTTATTTTTTTTTCATTTATCAGGAAATTTTTTTTTAAATTTATCAGTTCACTAGTCGCGAACTCTCTTAGCTCAGCATCTGAGCCTTTATCGTTTATAATATTGTTTAAATCCTCAGTATCTTTTTGATAACTTAAATATTCTTTAGCTTGCTTTATGATGTCATTTAAATCAGAGTATTCTTTGGAAATTTCTGCATATTTTTTTTTATCTATCTCACCTGAGTAAAGTTTTTTTTCAAGTTCAAGGTGTCTATGAATTAAATTTTGAACTTTTTCCTGTGGTAGCATTAGTTTATTAATTATAAATTTGAGACTTTTTCTTCAACTAAAGTAACAATTTTATTTATCATATCTTTTGTCATTACTTTTTCTGTTTCTAAACCGTTTAAATACAACATATGGTTATCTTTTCCACCACCAGTAATTCCTATTTCTGTTTGTTTTGCTTCCCCTGGACCATTAACAACACATCCTATAATCGACAATGTTATTGGTTTCTTTATATGTGATAATTTTTTTTCTAATTTTTTTACTGTTTCAATTACGGGGAAAGCTTGTCTTGCACAAGATGGGCATGAAATAATTTTTACACCCCTATTTCTTAAGTTTAGAGATTTTAAAATTTCATTTCCTACTTTCACTTCTTCAAGAGGATCGTCTGAAAGTGATACCCTTATAGTGTCACCAATTCCATCTAACAGTAAACTTCCAAATCCTATTGAAGTTTTTATGCTACCGGGTAAATAGCTACCAGCTTCTGTAATTCCAAGATGTAAAGGATAATCTGTTTTTTTTGATAATAATTTGTATGCTGCAATAGACAAAAAAACATCTGAGGATTTGACGCTAATTTTAAAGTTTGAAAAATCCATATCTTCTATTATTTTTATATTTCTTAAAGCGCTATCAACTAGGGCTTCTGGGCAAGGTTCTCTGTATTTTTCAAGGATATCTTTTTCAAGTGACCCCGCATTGACACCAATTCTTATTGAACAATTATTATTTTTTGCAGCTGAGATAACCTCTGCAATTCTTTTTCTATCTCCAATATTTCCTGGATTTATACGTAGACAATCTGCACCATTTTCAGCAGCCTCAATTGCTCTCTTATAATGAAAATGAATATCTGCAACAATTGGAACATCTATATTTTTAATAATAGTCTTTAATGATTCTGTTGATTTACTATCTGGACATGAAACTCTTACTATATCTGCGCCAGCTTCTGATACTTTATTTATTTGATCTATTGTAGATTTATGATTTGTAGTTAGTGTGTTAGTCATTGTCTGAACTGTAATTGGATTGTTTCCACCAATTTTGATTTTACCAACACTTATTTCTTTAGTTATCTTTCTTTTAATGTTTCTAAAAGGTCTAATCTCTGTGATCATTTATCTAATTTAAATTCTTTGTGTAAACATTTTATTGCTTTTGTAGCTTTCGTGCTTTTTACCAAGACAGATATTTTTATTTCAGACGTTGATATAACTTGTATATTTATATTTTGTTTAGCAAGTGCTTGAAACATTCTGAAAGTTACCCCAGGCGTAGTTATCATGCCAACACCAATAATTGATACTTTAGATACATTCCTGTCACAAATAAATTTTTTAAAATTAATATTTTTGTTTTTATTTATAATTTTTTTTGTTTTGGCTAAATCGTAAGATTTTATAGTAAAAGTTAGGTCTGTTTCTTTTCCATTTGAGGAAATATTTTGGACAACCATATCAACATTAATAGCATTTTCAGATAGTGGTTTAAATATTGATGCTGCTATACCCGGTCTATCTTTAACCCCTAATAGAGTTACTTTTGCATCATTATCAGAAGATGAAATGCCTGTAATAATTTTATTATTAATAATATTTTTCCGTTTAGTTATTAATGTGCCTGATTTGTTTGTAAATGATGATTTTACTTCAATGTTAATCCTGTTTAATCTTGCGTCCTGTATTGAGTCTGGCTGCATTACCTTTGAACCTAATGAGGCCATTTCTAACATTTCCTCATAAGATATATTCTTAATTTTTTTTGCAGAAGTTAATTTATTTGGATCAGTCGTATATACCCCCTCAACATCCGTATATATAACACATCGATCAGCTTTAAAAAACTTTGCAACCATTATTGCGCTTGAATCTGAACCACCTCTTCCAATAGTTGTAATATTTAAATTTTCATCCACACCCTGAAATCCAGCAATAATTGGAATTCCTCCAAATTTTAAAAATTTAATAATTTTATTCTTATTTATGTATTTAATTCTTGAATATTTGTGTTTTCCCTCTGTTAAAATTGGTATTTGCCAAGCCATCCAAGATTTAGAATTCAGGCCATTTGCCACTAGATGACCTGCTAACAACGAACACGAAATCTGCTCACCTGCAGAAACTAGAGTATCATATTCATTATCAGGAAAATTTTCACTGATTTTTTTTGACATATTTATCAACTTATTAGTAGTTCCGCTCATTGCAGATAACAAAACAATTACCCTATATTTTTTTGAATAAGATTTAATTATTTTAGATACTTTTTTAATTCTTTGAATTGACCCGACTGAAGTACCGCCAAATTTTAATACAATAATTTTCATTGGTAGTTTTATTTACAAGCTTTATAATATTGATAAAATACATCTTATTTATAATGTCAATAAAGAATGAGCAATAATACTATAAACAAGGAAGAAGTAGAAAAATTTAACAAAATTGCAGAAGAATGGTGGGATCCTAAGGGAAAATTTAAACCACTTCACAAATTTAATCCAATTAGAATAGAATATATAAAAGACAATATTATTAAAGATTTTAATATTTCATCAAATCACAAACCATTAGAAGGAATAAATATTCTTGATATTGGATGCGGAGGAGGTTTATTATCGGAGCCTTTAGCAAGACTTGGGGCAGAAGTTGTTGGTATTGATGCATCCAAAAAAAATATTGATATTGCAAAACATCATTTAAAAAAAAGTAATTTAAAAATTGAATATTATGATAAATCTCCAGAGAATTTTAAATATGAAAAAAAATTTGATGTAATTCTTAACATGGAAATAGTTGAACATGTTGAAGATATTTCTGAATTTATAAATCAAAGTACAAAATTTTTAAAAAGCAATGGTTTAATGTTTATTGCTACCTTAAACCAAACTTTAAAATCTTATGTATTTGCAATAATAGGAGCTGAATATATTTTAAGGTGGCTTCCAATTGGAACACACGATTGGAACAAATTTGTAAAACCCAAAAATCTAGAAAATATATGCAACAAAAATTCACTTGTATTAAAAAGGATAGATGGAGTTAAATTTAATCCACTTTTAAATAAATGGAGTCTTTCAAGTGATAAATCTATAAATTATATCACAAAATATAAAAAGGGTTAATTTTCCTTATCTTCAATCCATGGAATAGTTGATGTTTCTATTCCTTCTTCTTTTAGCTCCTTAACATCTTCAATTGATGCTTTGCCGTAAATGTTTTTTTTATTCTTATTTTTATTATAATGAATAGATCTTGCCTCATAAGCAAAGTTTTCTCCAACATATTCAAAATTCTCTTTAATAAATTTTTGATATTCTCTTAATTTTTTTTTAACATTTTTATTATTTTTATAGACTTTATCTTGTTTAAATTTAGAATTAGCTAAATTTGGCTTCATCAAGGACTTTTCAATTTTTTGGGAATTGCACTTTTGACAAATAAGAAGCTTTAGTTTCTTTAATTTATCGAATTCTTTAGAGCTTGCAAACCAACTTTCAAACTCAAGTCTGCAATTTTTACAATTTAATAGGTACTTTATCATTAGAATTAAATAATTGTATTTTATAATATTTCAATACCTAGGATCTATAATCTGAATTAATTTCAATGTATTCCTTGGACAAGTCCATAGTATACGCTGTGAATTTTTTACTTCCAATAGATAGATCAATTGTTATCTCAATGTTTTCGTTTTTCATATAATCACTTAGAATATTTTCATTATAATTTTTATCTAACTTACCATTTTTAATAATAATATTGGACCCCATTAATATAGATAATTTTTCATGTTTAATAGTTGCGCCACTCTTTCCGATTGCCATCGCGATTCTTCCCCAATTAGGATCTTCTCCGAAAATTGCTGTTTTAACTAATGGTGAGTTAGCTATGGAGAAACAAATATTTTTTGCGTCTTTCTCTGTTTTGCTATTAAAGCATTTTATAGTAACAAATTTTGTTGCTCCCTCTCCATCACTTGCAACTCTTTTTGCTAAGTTTAACATAACTTGATGAACACTATTAATGAATTGTTTTAATTTTGGATCTTTAAAACTTTTTATTTCTTTATTTTTTGCTTTACCTGTTGAAAATATTGAAACCATGTCGTTCGTACTGGTATCCCCATCGCATGTTATAGCATTAAAAGTAGTCTTAATATTTAAATTAAGTATCTGTTTCAAAATTGATGAAGAAATATTCGCATCAGTAAATATAAATCCTAAAGTTGTTGCCATATTCGGAAAGATCATTCCTGAACCTTTTGCAACACCATATATTTTTACATCGGAACCACCTATTTTACATTCTGCCATTGATAATTTTGGTTTAGTATCTGTTGTCATAATTCCAAGAGCTGCTTTAATCCAAATTAGTTTATTTTGATTGTATTTTATTTTATCAACTAAGTTTTTTGTGTTACTTAAAATTACATTTTCAGGAAATTTTTCTCCTATAGTACCTGTACAAGCAAATAATAATTGGGTTGGTTTAATTTCTTTTGGTTTATCCTCATCTGTAATTTGCTTTGATGTTAACAATTTTGATAAATTTAAAGAGATTTTTTTAAGAGAATTATACCCATCATTACCTGTTAATGCATTCGCATTTCTTGTATTTATTAAAATGCCATAAATTTTTTTATCTTTTATTTTTTTATTCCATTTAATATTTTCAGAGACTAAACTAGATTGTGTGTACACATTTGCATAATTTGCACCGTCTCTAAAATAAAATAAAACTAAGTCATCTCTTTTTTTATCATAAAGACCACAGCTAATAGTTGAGATGGATACTCCATTAATATGTTCAAGGTCCTGAAAATGTCCTATTTTAGAGTCCTTATGTTTATTGTCAAAAAAGTTGTTTATACCAAAATCCATGCTATTTAATTTTTTAAATAAATAACTATATAATTTATAATTATTAAAACATCAAAAATATGCTTAATCCTTTAAACATTATAAGTAAATTTATAAAAAGTGGAAATCAAAAAGAGTTAGACAGAATTCAAAAAATTGTAAAAGAAATTAATCTTAAAGAAAATATTGTTAACAAATTTGAGGATAAACAATTTCCTTTAAGAACTAATGAATTTATCTCCAGATTAAAAGAGGGAGAAAAATTAGATAATATATTACCTGAGGCATTTGCGTTAGTAAGAGAAGCTTCAAAAAGAATTAATAACGAGAGACATTTTGATGTTCAGCTAATAGGTGGAATTGCATTACATGAAAATAAGATTGCAGAGATGAAAACTGGTGAAGGTAAAACGCTTACTATTGTACTTGCGGCATACCTTAACGCATTAGAAAAAAAAGGCGTTCATATAGTTACTGTAAATGACTACTTGGCAAAAAGAGACAGTATAAACATGGGGAAAATATATAATTTTTTGGGTTTAAGTTGTGGATATATAAACTCAGACCACTCAGATGAAGAACGTAAAGAGAATTATAACAAAGATATAACTTATGCCACTAATAGTGAGTTAGGTTTTGATTTTTTAAGAGATAACATGAAGTATTCAAAAAACGAAATGGTCTTGAGGGAGCATAATTTTGCAATTGTTGATGAAATTGACTCTTGTTTAATAGATGAGGCAAGAACTCCTTTGGTTATTTCTGGAGCTGCCGAGGATAAAACTATGCAATATATTGCTGTAGATAAATTAATTAAGAGTCTAAAAAAAACAGACTTTGAATTAGATGAAAAAGAAAAAAATATTCTTTTAACAAATGATGGAATAGATAATGTTGAAAAAATATTTTCTGAAGCTGGTATTTTAAAGAATAACAATTTTTATGACCCTGAAAATTTATTTTTGGTTCATCATGTAAACCAAGCATTAAGGGCAAACCATTTATTTGAGAACGGAAGAGATTATATTGTTAAAGATAATGAAATAATTATAATTGATGAACAGACAGGTAGACAATTGCCTGGTAGAAGATTTGGCGACGGACTTCATCAAAGCTTAGAGGCAAAAGAGAAAATAGAGGTTAAAGCGGAAAATCAAACCCTGGCATCAATAACATATCAAAATTTTTTTAAACTATATAAAAAACTTGCTGGATGTACAGGAACTGCACTGACTGAGTCAGCGGAATTTTTTGAAATTTATAATCTGCCAGTACTACAGATACCTACCAATAAAGATATGATTAGAAATGATCTTAATGACCAAATCTTTAGAACAAGTTTAGAAAAAGATAACGCAATCATACAAAAAATAAAAGAATGTAATAAAATTGGACAACCACTCTTGGTTTTCACATCTAGTATAAATAAATCTGAGCATTACTCAAATTTGTTAGAAAAGGAAAAAATAAAACATATTGTTTTAAATGCTAAAAATCATGAGAGAGAAGCAGAAATTATTGCAAACGCTGGAAAAACAAATTCTGTGATAATTACAACAAGTATATCGGGAAGAGGTGTTGACATTAAGTTGGGTGGACAAGATCAATCTGAAAAAGAGGATGTAAAAAAAAAGGGGGGTTTATTTGTTATTGGAACAGAAAGAATGGAAAGCAGAAGAGTTGATAATCAAGCAAGAGGACGGTCAGGAAGACAAGGGGATGAAGGCAGTTCAATATTTTTTGTAAGTTTAGAAGATGACTTGATGAGACTGTTTGGTTCTGAAACGATGAATTCTATGCTGGAAAAACTTGGTCTTAAAGATGGTGAAAGCATTGATCATCCTTGGATAAATAAGGCAATTGAAAGAGCACAACAAAAAGTTGAGGCAAGAAACTTTGATATCAGGAAAACACTTATTAAATTTGATAATGTTCTTAATGACCAAAGACATGTAATTTTTGAACAACGAAAAAATGTATTAGATGGAAAAGAAAAAGAAAATTATTCAGATATTTTTTTAGAAGAGGTCCTAGAAAATCTAAAAAGACAAAAAATTTTGTACGAAAAATCGCCTAACTCTAAGGAATTTCCGAATACCTTAAAACAGGTTCTAGGTAAATCTATTAAAAATGATGAATTAGATAATATTTTAAATTCAGACGTAAAAGCAATGGAAAAAACGATAAAAAATAAATTTAAAAATAATAGAGAGGAAAGAAATAATTTATTAGGTATCGAACAGGGAAATGAAATTGAAAAAAGAGTATTAGTACAAATCATAGACCAGAATTGGAAAACACATATTCAATACTTAGAACAATTAAGACAAGTAATTGGCTTAAGGTCTTATGGACAAAGAGATCCTTTGGTAGAGTACAAAAAGGAGGCATTTCTATTATTTGAAAATTTACTCGGAAAATTAAAAACTGATCTTGTAACAATGCTTTTAAATTTAAAAATAATACAAAAGGAAGAAGAAGATAATTCTCAAAACAAAGTGAAAGAAAACTTAAAATCTATTGCAAAAAGTAAAATTGGAAGAAATGAACCTTGTCCATGTGGATCAGGGAAAAAATATAAACACTGCTGTGGTGCCTTATAAACTAAGAAATTATTAATAGTAAAATTAAAAATAAAAATATTATCGAAATAGTAACTAATAATTTTTTATTAAATTTCATTTTCGAAATCAAATTTTGTACAAAATTTAAATCAACTGTGAGTTTATCTTGATTAATAGCATTAGTACTAAACCCTTTATTCCTTCCAATATCTAAAAACTTATTCTTTCTTTGATTTAATATTTCTTCCTCATTTAATGTAACAAATTTACTTAAGTTTCTATCAATAGCATTACGCACATTATCTAAAATAAGATCTTTATCTCGATGCGCACCACCTAAAGGTTCGGGTATTATTTCATCAATAATTTCTAGTTTTAAAAGATCTTTTGCTGAAAGTTTCATTGCTTTTGCGGCTTCCAAAGTCTTCGTTGGATCTCGCCAGAGTATTGTTGCACACCCTTCTGGAGATATTACTGAATATATTGCATTCTCTAACATCAATACTTTACTGGAAGATGCTAATGCAATCGCACCGCCAGAACCTCCTTCACCTATTATTATAGATAAAGTAGGAACAGTCAGTTGCATAGAACATTCAATAGACTTTGCAATTGCTTCTGCTTGTCCTCTCTCTTCAGCACCAACTCCTGGGTAAGCACCTGGTGTATCAACAAAATTAATGATTGGTATTTTAAATTTATTAGCCAAATTCATTAATCTTATTGTTTTTCTGTAACCTTCTGGTCTCATCATCCCAAAATTTCTCTCAATCCTAGAATCTAAATTTTCTCCTTTTTCCTGTCCTATAACTAAGACTGATTTAGAATTAAACTTACCAAAACCGCAAATTACTGATTTATCTTCTCCATAAAATCTATCTCCTGATAGTGAAATAAATTCTTCAAATAAATTATCTATAAAATATTTAGATTTAGGTCTATCTTCATGTCTGGCAACCAATGTTGTTTGCCATGCATCAAGATTTGAATATACATCTTTGAGTTTTTTATCTATTTCATTTTGTAGATCTGTAATTTTATTCGTGTCTACTTCTGAAAGACCGTCTTGATTATAAGGATCTTTTAATTTATCCAATTCTATTTCTAAGTTTTTAATATCTGTCTCAAAATTTAAATAATTTTTCATTGGTTTATTATATATTATTTTTAGGCGATAAAATGATCTAATTATAACAATTATATTTTTTCAGAGATGAAAAATAACATTTTTTCAAATAAATTAATGACATAATTTATTGATTGTCATATACAACGATTTCTAAATTTATAAAAAATTATGAGTGATACTTTTATCAAAATAAATACTTTATCAGTATCTAAGAATTTAGCTGATTTTGTAAATAATGAACTTCTTCCAGGATTAGATGTTAATGAAAAAAATTTCTGGGATGGATTTGATAAAAGTATTAATGAACTTGCTCCAATCAATAAAAAGCTATTAGAAACTCGAGAAACTATTCAATCGGAAATTGATTTATGGTTAAAAAAAAATAAAAATCGAGAGTTTAATCATCAAGAGTATAAGAACTTTTTAAAAGAAATTGGATATTTAAAGGAAGAGGGAAACGATTTTAAAATAGATACAAAAAAGCTTGATAGTGAGATTTCTAGTATTGCAGGCCCTCAACTCGTAGTTCCAATAATGAATTCTAGATATACATTAAATGCTGCTAATGCAAGATGGGTAAGTCTTTATGATAGTTTATATGGTACAGATTTAATTGAGTCTGAAGAAACAGGTAGTCAAAAGTATGACCCTCTCAGAGGACAAGAGGTAATAAAATTTGCTCGTAATTTTCTAAATGATCACTTCTCTATCAATGAAATTCATTGGAAAGATATAAATGGATTTAAAATAGAGGGAAGTAACTTAAAAATATTAAAAGACAATAAAGAGTTTGAGTTAGTAGATAAAAATAAATTTATTGGATACAGAGGAGAACCTAATAGTCCAACAACAATAATTTTAGAAAACAATAATTTAAAAATTGAGATAATAATTAACCCTAAAGCTTTCAGCGCTGTTCAGGATGCTGCAGGAATAAGTGACATAATTATAGAGTCTGCAATATCTACAATATGTGATAACGAAGATAGTGTTGCAGCGGTAGACTCAGAAGATAAAATTTTGTGTTACAGAAATTGGTTAGGTTTGATGAAAGGGACTCTAAAATCCGTCTTTGAAAAAGATGGGAAAACTTTAGAAAGAAAACTCAATCCAGATAGAAGTTATATTTCAAAAGAAAATAAAAAAGAAAAGTTACACGGTAGAAGCTTACTTTTAATTAGAAATGTTGGTCATCTAATGACCAATTCAGCAATTATTTTAGAAGATGGTTCTGAAATTCCAGAAGGTATCATGGACGCATTTATAACAACTGCTGCAGCAATTCATGATTTAAAAAGAAAAGGTAACTCAAGAACAGGTTCTATATATATTGTAAAACCAAAAATGCATGGGCCAGAAGAGACTGCTTTTACAGATAAAATATTTACTAGAGTTGAAGAAATATTAAAACTTGAAAAAAATACAATTAAGTGTGGCATTATGGACGAAGAAAGAAGAACATCTGTAAACTTAAAAGAATGTATACGAACATTAAAGAGTAGAGTTTTTTTTATAAATACTGGCTTTTTGGATAGAACTGGAGATGAAATGCATACATCAATGGAAGCAGGTCCAATGATAAAAAAAGGAGACATGAAAAAATCAAAGTGGATAAAGGCTTACGAAGATAACAATGTTGATGTTGGCTTAAAATGTGGATTTTCAGGTGTTGCACAAATAGGTAAAGGTATGTGGGCTATGCCAGATAAAATGAAAGATATGATTGATCAAAAAATATCACATCTTGAAGCTGGTGCAAATTGCGCATGGGTCCCTTCTCCTACCGCAGCTTCTTTGCATGCAATGCATTATCACAAGCTAAACATTTTTGAAAAACACGAAAAATTAAATAATAATAAAATAAATTATATTGATGACTTATTATCCATTCCAATAGCAGACAGACCTAATTGGAGTAACGAAGAAATAAATAACGAGTTATGTAACTCGGCTCAAACAATATTAGGATACGTTGTTAGGTGGGTAGATCAAGGAATAGGATGCTCTAAAGTTCCAGATATAAATAACGTTGGATTGATGGAGGATAGAGCAACACTTAGAATATCATCACAACATATAGCAAACTGGCTACATCATGGTATTTGCTCAAATAGACAAGTTTTAGAAATTCTTAAGAAAATGGCAAAGATAGTTGACAAACAAAATCAAGGAGATCCTGAATACCAAAATATGTCTCCAAATTACGATAAGTCAATATCTTTTAAAGCAGCATGTGAATTAATTTTCCATGGCAAGTCACAACCATCAGGTTACACTGAACCTCTGTTGCATTTAAATAGATTAATTAAAAAAAGCTAATTGACCACTTTATAAATCTCTTCTATTTTTAAAAGCAGATATAAGTGTTCCATCATCTGAAGTTTCGATTTCTCCACCAACAGGCAAACCTTGAGCTAATTTTGAAATTTTAACTTTTATAGTTTTTAAGCTGTCCTGAATATAAAAAGCGGTAGTTTGTCCTTCAACTGTAGCACTAGTTGCTAAAATTACTTCATCAATATTATCATTTTTTATTCTTTCTATAAGAGAATTAATAAGTAAATTTTCTCTATTATTGCCGTTAGCACTATCAGAGATCGTGCCTCCTAAAATATGATAGTAACCTTGAAAAATAGATGAGCTTTCTATTGCCCACTGATCCGAAATATTTTCAACAACACATATTTTGCTATATTTTTTGTTTTTGTCTTCGCAATTATTACAAGGATTATTGTTAGATTTTAATGTTCCACAATTTTTGCAGCGTTCTATATTTTTAAATACATCGCTAAGATTATTAGCCAGAGGTTTTAATATTTCTTTTCGATTGTTAATCATTTTTAAAATTATTCTTTTTGCAGATTTAGGTCCAAGACCTGGTAATTTAGATATTAATTTAATTAAATTTTCTATTTCCGGTAGATTTTGCATTTAATTATAAAGGCCATTTAAATCCTGGCACACCTAATCCACCTGTTGCTTTGGATATCTCTTCTGAAGTTTTTGATTTCAATTTACTCTTTGCATCGTTATGTGCAGCAATTATTAAATCCTGAATTATTTCTTTATCTTCCTTAAGCACATTGTCGCTTAATAAAATTTTAGTTATTTCACCCTCACCGTTTAATAAAATAGTAACTGCGTCACCTCCTGATACACCTTTAACTTCAATTCTTTTTAAATTCTCCTGACTTTCTTTCATTTTTTTTTCGATCTCTTTTGCTTTTTCTAGAATTTTATTAAAATCAGTCATCTTTTTTTATAATATCAATTAATTCTATATCTTGAATTGTTTTTATTAAATTTGAATATTCTGGAGATTTTTTAAATTCTTTAATAATTTTTTCATTTTTATTTTTTTTTTTTTCTTTTTCACTGATCGCACCTTTTTCTTTTGAAAAAGTTATAAGCCATCTTTTGTTGGTCCAGTCATATAGTTTTTCAGATAAATCTTTTACAAAATTTTTGTTTAATTTTTCATTAAAAGCAATTTCAATATTCATATTAGAAAATGATACTAGGTTGACATTATTTTCAAGCTCGTATTTCAGTTTCATTTCTTTTTTATATTGACACATTTTTATTAAGTCTTCAAAATTATTGATTTCATCTACATATTTTTTTTCAATTTTTTCTTCTTCCTGTTTAAAATTTTTAATTTGACTAATTGCTTCATTGTTTTCAGTGTTGTTTACTTCAACTTTTTTTGTTGGAGAACTTTTTAAATTATTTTGGTTTGAATTATCTTTAGATTTTTTTTTTTTTAAATAAGTCAATTGTATGAGGAACATCTCAATTAATAAATTTGGATTGGCCACTAAATTTATTTCTTTCAAAGTTTTTAATGTAAACTCCCAAAATAATAATATTTCACTTTGTTCGATTTTTTTTGATAAGGAGATTAGTTTTTTATAATCACTATCATTTAATGAAAAGTTATTTCCTTCATTTTCTATATGAGAAATATTCTTCACAAAATATAAAATTTCTAAAAAGTCATTCAAAAAAATATTGGGTTCAACACCTGAATTATACAAATTACGGTAATGAAGAATTATTTTTTCCTCGTTTCCTGAAAAAATTATATCTAATAGATCTATATACGAACTTTTATCAACATACCCTAAAATCTTTTGTGCATCTTCATAAGTTAAAGAATTTTCATTGAGCGATATAGTTGCTCTATCAAGCAAAGAAAGGGCATCTCTAACTGATCCTTCTGAAATTTTGACTATTAATTTTATTGCATTGTCCTCAACAATCTTTTTTTCTTTTAATGTTATATCTTTTAAATAATTAAATAATTCCTCAGATTTAATTCTTGATAAATCATACCTTTGACACCTTGAAATCACTGTAATAGGTATTTTTTTTATTTCAGTGGTAGCAAATATAAACTTTAAGTATTTTGGAGGTTCTTCTAATGTTTTGAGTAATGCATTAAATGCTTGCTTACTTAGCATGTGCACTTCATCAATAATAAAAATTTTATACTTTGCGACTGTTGGTGGATATCTTGAAAATTCTATTAGCTCTCTAACATCATCAACTCCTGTTCTGCTGGCAGCATCCATTTCAAGAACATCAATGTGATTAGAATTTGTTATAGAAACACAATGATTGCATTTATTTTCACAAATGCTCTCAACTGCATTTTCACAATTCAATGCTTTGGCAACAATTCTTGCGAAAGTTGTTTTTCCGATCCCCCTTATACCAGTAAATAAGAAAGCATTAGTTGGACTCTTATTTTTTATTGAATTATAAATCGTAATTGCTATTTCTTCGTGACCAATTAAATCTTTAAAAGTTTGAGGTCTGTATTTTAGTGCGAGGACTTTAGAATTATTTGTCATAATAGGAGACCAACCAACCTGGAAAAAACTCATTACCCTTGCTCTTTTTCAAGTCTGGGGGAGTTCATGGCTATTCCACCTGGAAGGCCTCCAAATGTATTATAACAATAATTTTTTCCAATCTACAATAAAGTTAATTATTTTTTTTCTCTAAATTCATGAGCTTTATAAACACCTAGCACGTGCATATCTTCACAATGAAAAGCTAACTCTTCTAACGAATTTTTGATTTTTTTTTCATCTAAATGTCCATCTATGTCACAAAGAAAAAAAAAAGAAGAAAAAGAATTTTTTTCGGGAAAGCTTTGAAGTTTTGTCATGTTTACTCCATTTATAGCAAATCCCGATAAAGCAGAATATAAAGCTGCAGGCTTGTCCCTTAGTTTAAATAAAAAAGAAGTTATATACTTCTTATTATCTTTTTCTGGTTGAATTATTTCTTTTCCCATTATTAAAAACCTTGTGAAATTATCTTTATCATCTTGGATATTTTCACTTAGAATTTGAAGATTATATATTTTGGCGCTCAAACTAGATGCTATAGCACCTTTTGTTCTATCTTTTTTTGTAGCAATATATTTTGCTGAACCGGCTGTATCGGCCCTAACATTTCCTATCAAATCATTTTTTTTTATAAATTGAGATGCTTGGCTTAATGCTTGAGCATGAGAGTAAACATCTTTAATTTCCGACAATTTCGAACCTTTGATGCCTATTAAATTATGGTTAATTGGGAAAAAGTACTCTTCATAAATATTTAGTCTGTATTTAAATATTAAATACTCTACTCCAATATTCCCTGTTGTTTTATTGGATTCTGGTATAATTGCTTTTGTGTTTGAGTCTATACTTGCTTTTTCGAAACACTCATCAAATGTTTTACATGACTCAGTTTCTATATTTGGATACATTTTTTTTGCACAACTTTCGCTATAACTTCCAGATATTCCTTGATAAACAATCTTCATTTAATTTATTATTTTATAATACTTATCCAAGTCTTCTTTAGTGTCAATTCCAAGCGAAAATTTTTTTGCTAATAAAACATTAATATTCATATTATTATCTAAAGCCCTTAACTGCTCTAGTCTTTCATTTTTTTCATTTTGGGTCTGGTCTAAATTTACAAACTTTTCTAAAGTAGAGAGCTTGTATAAATATATACCATAATGATGATAAATATATTTTATATTATTAAGAATTTTTCTTGAAAAATTTTGAGCTGGTGAAATAGAAAAATTCGAGATTTCATTTTTTGTGAGAACTTTAACTATGTTTTCATTTTGATAGTCTTTTTGATTTTTTATTTTATATGCTAAAGTCGAAAATTCTAAATTATTTTCTTTTGAGATAGTATTAAGATTTGAAATATCATCTGGACTTATCATTGGTTCATCTCCTTGAACATTTATAATGTAGTCTTCAAAATGTAAATCTAATTTTTTTGATGCTTCGTAAACCCTGTCTGTTCCAGTTAAATGAGTTGATTTAGTTAAAATAAATTTACCGCCATAACTTTCTACCACATCAGCGATTTCTTTGTCACACGTTGCAACATAAACATCACCTACACCACTTTTAACAGCTTTTTCATACACATGAATTATTAATGCTTTGTTATTAATTTTAATAAGAGGTTTGTTAGGAAATCTTGAAGCGGCCAGTCTAGAGGGAATTATAATAACAGATTTACTCATAAATTCATATTTTATGCGTCTTTGAGACGCAAATTTTAAAATTAAATTTCGTTTTAATTTTGTTTAACATGTTATACGACCATATTATTATTAAATCATGGACTCTTTTGAAATAAATAAAATTATAGCAGCCGTTCTACTTATTGCACTAATTGTAATTGGAATAGGAAAAATTTCAGATGTAGCTTTCCATGTTAAAAAACCTGAAAAATCAGCATACAAGGTTGAGATTTTACAAAATGACACCATTTCAGTTTCAAATGAAAAGAAGGTTGAGGAAAAAGTTGATATTAGTGCATTGCTAGCTTTAGGAAATATTGCACATGGAGAAAAAGTTTTCAAGAAATGTGCAGCTTGTCATTTAGTTAATAAAGGTGGAGAAAATAAAATTGGGCCAGCACTTTACGGTGTAATTGGAAGAAAAGTTGCTTCTAAAGTTGATTATAAATATTCAAAAGCAATGGCGGCATATGACAAAAATTGGACATTCGAAGAAATGAACGGATATTTAAAAAAACCTCAAAGTTATATTAAAGGCACTAAAATGGCATTTGCAGGTTTAAGAAAAGAAAAAGACAGAGCTTCAGTTATTTTATATCTTAACCAAAACTCAGATAGCCCTTTACCACTACCTTAATTTTCCAAAACAGTATAACAAAATACTTTTTTGAACATGAACCCTGTTTAAAGCTTGTTGCCAAACATGAGAATTTTTTCCTAAAAAAACTTCTTCGTCAACTTCATCACCTCTAGGCAAACAATGTAGAAAAATACAACCCTTATTAGTGTTTTTAAACAAGCTTTTTTTAATTTTAAATTTTTGAAATTGCTTAATTTTACTTCTTTTGTTAACGTTATCGTTCAGAGATATAACTTTATCTGAAAAAATTACATCGGCATTGTAAGCTGCTTTTTTTGGATCATTATAAATATATATTTTTTTATTATTTTTTTTTACCCAATTTTTAACTTTTTTTTTTGGTTCAAATTTCTTTGGACACCCAATACTTAATCTGAAAGAAAATTTTACAGAGGCCGCGATTAAGCTATTTAGAACATTATTTGAATCGCCAATCCAGCAAATATTTAATTTTGATACTTGTTTTTTTTTAATTTCTTCTATTGTAAAAATATCTGATATTACTTGTGTTGGATGAGATGAAGGGCTCAAACCATTAATGATAGGTATAGTTAAATATTTTTTAAAATCATCTATTTTTTTATCATTATCAGTTCTTAACATAAATCCGTCTGCGTAAGTTGAAATGATTTTTGCAGTATCAGCTATCGTCTCACCACCCTGCCCAAGATGAAGTTCGTTAGATTTTAGCGTTAAAGTTCCTCCGCCAAGTTGTTTGATTGCTAAATAAAAACTTATTCTTGTTCTTATGCTAGCTTTTTCAAACATCTGAACCAACATTTTACCTTTTAATGGAGATCCATTATCAGGCTCTAGAGTATTTAGATTTTTTCTTAGTTTTTTTCTTTTTTTTGCATCAATAATAATGTTCCTTAGGTCTTTACTAGGAATATCTTTTAAATTTATAAAATGTTTCATCTTATTTAATTTGTTTACATACTTTGTTGATGATTTTTAAAGCTTCATCAATCTCTTTTTTATTAACATTTAATGGAGGCAATATTCTTACAACATTTTCTGCAGCCCTAATAGTTAGCAACTTATTATCCATTAACTTTTTTATAAACCTAGTTTGATCATAAAAAAGCTGTATACCAATTAATAATCCTAATCCTCTAACTTCCTTTATTATTTTTGGGTACTTTAATTTTAATAAATTTAATTTATTAATAAAATATTTTGACATTTTATTTACATTATTTAGTAATTTGTTATTTATTTGATCCACGACAGCATTACCAACTGCCATTGCGAGGGGATTTCCACCAAAAGTAGAGCCATGTGTGCCTGGAGTCATTGCTTTTGAAACTTTTTTAGTCATTAAAACTGCTCCAATTGGAAAGCCCCCACCTATTCCCTTCGCTATAGGTACAATATCTGGTTGAACTTTAGCATATTCAAAAGCAAAAAATTTACCAGATCTACCAATTCCGCATTGAACTTCATCTAGGATTAAAAGTATATTTCTTTTATCACATAATTTTCTTATTTCTTTTATGCACCAGTTCGGTATGACTTTTATTCCCCCTTCTCCCATTACAGTTTCAATCATTATTGCAGCAGTCTTGTTATTTATTAAAGATTTCAATTTCTTATGATCACCAAATTCAAAGTGATCAAATCCTGGCAATTTAGGCCCAAATCCTTCTGTCATTTTTTTTGATCCACTTGCATGTATTGCAGCTATTGTTCTTCCATGAAATGAGTTTTTTATACATATAACTCTATTTTTTTTTGGTTCTCCTATTGAAAAAAAATATCTTCTTGCCACTTTTATTGCAGTTTCTGTAGCTTCCGCACCACTGTTTTGAAAAATTATTGCATTTGCAAATGTTCTTTTAACTAGTTTTTTTGCAAGCTTTTCTCCTTCCGGAATTTTGAAAGCATTTGAGACATGCCAAAGTTTTTTTGACTGTTCTTGTATTGCTTTGTTTAATTTCGAGTTTGAGTGACCTAAAGAATTAACAGCAATCCCTTGAACAAAATCTAAATATTTCTCTCCATGTGTAGAAATTAGGTAGCTTCCTTTACCTTTTTTAAAGGACAATTTATTTCTTTTATAATTTTTTGCTAATGCGCTCATATTTATTTATATTTTTTTTTTTTTGTTTCAAAAACAAAATTTCAACCTATAGTTAAATATTTAAAAACAATTGTTGAAAAATTCGAAATAATACTTGTTTTATTGTCCTTATGTGCAAGATGATGTTATTAATTATAATTTAAGTACTATATATAGTAAAAATGAGCTGGACAGACGAAAAAGTAAATAAACTGAGAGAATTATGGGGCAAAGGACAAACAGCTAGCCAAATAGCTGAGATAATCGGAGGTGTCTCGAGAAATGCGGTAATTGGTAAAGCCCATAGGTTAAACTTGTCATCAAAAATTAAAACAAGATCATCTGTTCAGTTAAATAAAAATTATGAAAAAGACCAAAATTCCCAGATTAAGTTTAAAGGTAGAAGAGGAAAATTTAAGTCACTTATTTTAGATAAAAATTTTGAACCTGCAAAAAATTTAAGTTTAGAAGAATTGACGGAAGATACTTGCAAATATATGGAAGGGAATCCTAATGAAAAAGATGCAAGTTTCTGTGGAAGAAAAAATGTTGAAAAATTCTCTTATTGTCCATTACATTTAATGATTGTTTTCCAACCTAAAGGAAAAAAAGAGGATTTAGTGGATAAAGATGATGAAATGCCAAAATTTATAGAAAAAAAAATAAAATCAGCTTAACTTAATAATTTTTTTTTCGCTTTTTGAAACTCATCTTCACTTATAAGTCCGTCATTTTTAAGTCTATTTAATTTTAAAATCTCATCTGAAATTTTACTTTTTAATAAATCGCCTTCATCCTGTTTCTCAAAAAGAATTTTCTCATCTTCATTTTCATCATCAGAATTATTATCTTTATTATTTCTTCTTGCTTCTATACCCATACTAATAGGTTTTGCGGAAACATATACTACAGCCACAAGTAAAAATATACAAATACCAATAACTATATAAGAAAGCATTTTATTAATTTATATTATTTATATTAGCAAATTGTCCACCAGATCTCCAATTATAACTATATTTACTAATTTCATTATCAAACTTTTTGTTAGTTTCAAAACCTAAATCAAAATTTGTTTTATACAAACCTGTGCTGACATTATCATATTTTAATAATTTTAGCTGATCTTCTGTAAGCAAAGGATTTGGGAATGTTTGTAAAATTTTTGCAGAAAGTGATGCTAGTTGATATGGGATCGGAATAAGCAGTCTTTTTTTTTGTATTGATGTTAGTAATTTTTTGATTATTTCTTTAAATGTAAAAATCTCAGGACCAATGCATTCCAATGTTAATGTGTTAGTCTTCCCATTGATTATTTTTACAATTATATCAGTTAGATCGTTAACATGGATCGGACTGAATTTTGTATTTCCATTATAATAAAGGGGCATCATAGGAAGTCTACTCAGTAAAGTCATGAATCTTGTAGTAAAATTATCGTCTACTGAATAAACTATTGATGGTTTAAGTATTATTGAATTTTTGAAATTTTCTTTAATTTTTTTTTCACCTTCTAGTTTACTTTTAGCATAATTACTTTCGGTTGCTTTTTCTATTCCAAGTGAAGATATCTGAACAAATTTTTCAATATTAAATTTTTTAGCTTTTTGACTTAACAGGTCTGGTAAATCTGTATGAATAGTTTTAAATTGATCTTTTTCTTTTTCAAATAATATACCAATCAGGTTTATGCATATTGTGGTATTTTTCATTAAATCTTCGATTTTTTGCGAAGAAAAATTTTTGACTTCCACTAATTCGAGGTAACCAGGATTTGCTTGTGTCTTAAGTATATAACCTGCTCTGTGGGTATTTCTTGTAACTGCAGTTATTTTATAGTTATTTTGTGATAACTTTCTAATTAAATTTCTTCCAATTTGACCAGATGCACCGAAAAGTAGAATTTCTTTTTGTTTCATATATATATTCTATCAAATGAATTTAGATATTAAATTACACAAAGGCGATTTGCCAGAGCAATTAATGCTAGGTGACAATATATCTGTAGATTGTGAATTTATGGGCTTGAATGTTGAAAGAGATCAACTTTGTTTAGTTCAAATATCAACAGGCAATAATGATGCTCATATCGTGAAATTAAATAGAGAAAATTATGATGCCCCAATTCTAAAAAAAATACTGCAAGATCAAAATATAAATAAAATATTTCATTATGCTAGGGCAGATCTCTTATTTATAAAAAAATACCTGAAAGTTGATGTTAAAAATGTAAACTGTACAAAAATAATGAGTAAAATTGCTAGAAGCTACAGCGATAAACATGGTTTGAAAGATCTTATAAAAGAATTTACTGGGCATGATATAAGTAAAAGTCTTCAATCATCTGATTTTGGAGGAGAGTTAAGTGAAAAACAATTAAATTATTGTGCAAAAGATGTTATTTATCTTCATAAGATTTATAATGGTCTCAATGAAATTTTAGTTAGAGAAAAAAGAGATAGATTATACAAAGATGCTATAAAATTCATAAATTGCAGAGTAAATTTAGATTTAGCATCATTCACATCAGATATATGGTCTCATTAAAAAATGCGAGAAAATAAAATCCTACATGTCGCTAAAGAAGTAATAGAATTCGAGATAGAAGCTTTAAAAAATCTAAAAAAAAAAATTAACTTATCTTTTTCAAAAGTGGTAAAAACTATTCTTGGTTGTAAAAATGGTAAAGTAATAATTTCAGGGGTTGGAAAAAGTGGAATCATAGCTAAAAAATGGGCAGCTACTTTTTCATCAACAGGCACACCTTCTTTTTTATTAGATGCATCAAATGCTAGTCACGGTGATTTGGGTCAAATAACTTCAAATGATGTTGTAATTTTAATAAGTAATAGCGGTGAAAGTGATGAATTAAAAAATATAATTCAGTATTGTTCAAGAAATAAAAATATTAAATTAATTGGAATTACTGCTAAAAAAGATTCTGTTCTTTTTAAGAATTCTGATGTTGGTTTTCAAATGCCAAATATAAAAGAAGCTGGACCAGAAAATATAGTACCAACATCTTCGACTTCAGCACAACTAGCTTTGGGAGATGCAATTGCAATAGCATGTATGAATTATAAAAATTTCACAAAATTTGATTTTAAGAAATTTCATCCAGGTGGAAATCTATCTTTAAAACTTAAAACTGTTAGCGACTTAATGATCACGGGAAAAAAGCTTCCAGTTGTAAGCGAAAGTCTTAAAATGAAAAAAGCTCTCAAAATAATTAGTAATAAGAAAATGGGTGTATTAATTATCAGACAAAAAAATGGGAATACAAGTGGGATTATTACTGATGGTGATTTAAAAAGAATTGCCCAAAAATACAAAAATTTTGAAAATTTAGAGATTAAAAAAGTAATGAAGAAAAATCCTGTAACAATAAATCAAGATCTACTAGCAGCCTCAGCTTTATCAATTATGAACTCAAAAAAAATCACATCACTTTGTGTTCATAAAAGTAAAAATATTAAGAAAACTGTTGGACTAATTCACATGCACGACATTTTGAAATCAAATATTAATTAATGTCTATAAAATCTTTGTTGCAAGTAATATTGCTGATATTAATTTTTGTGATCATATCTGGAATTTATTACTTATATTTTTACATTGGACCATTAAAAGACCAAAATATTACTAACGAAACTATTGAAAAAAATCTTGAAAAAGAAATTGATTCTAGTCAAGAAATCCTTGAAGAAATACTCGACTCTAAAAATGAAGGATTTGGTCAAAACGATCAAAAAAAAACGGGTAAAAACGATATCTCAAATAAAATAGTAGAAAAAAATGATGATCAAAATGTTAATAAAATATTGGATTTAAAAAAAAAAGAACCTGAAACAATTAAAAATTTAACAAAAGAGATCGAATATATAACATCTAATAAAAACGGAGACGTTTTTAAAATATTAGCAAAATATGGCAAAACTAATATTGAGAACACAAATATACTTGATCTAAATCAAGTTGATGGCGTTATAACCTCTACAAATAGATCACAAATAAATATCACATCTGATCATGCAAAATATAATTATGATAATCAAAATTCTCAATTTTACTCGAATGTTAAAATTAATTATGACAACAAAACGATAACCTGTGATAATCTCGACTTAAAAATTAATGAAAATTATGCTATCGCTTATAACAATGTCGAAATTAAAGATGAAAATTCTACTATGAAAGCTCAAATTATAAAATTAAATCTTTTAACCAAAGATATAAAAATTAATTCTCAAGATAAAATTAAAATAACAACAAATTAATGGCCTTAATTAAAAAATTTAAAATTAAAAATTTCATAGATAATGAGAACATTGTCGAAATAAAAAATGCCTCAGTGTTTTATAATAAAAGACAAATCTTAAATAATTTAAATCTTAAAATAAAAAGACAAGAAATACTTGGAATGTTGGGACCAAATGGTGTTGGTAAATCAACCATCTTTAATTTAATCACAGGTTTAAAAGATCCTAATTATGGTGAAATAATAATTGATGGCATCAATGCTACAAAACTTCCTATTAATGAGAGATTTACCAGGTTTAAACTGGGTTTGGTCCCACAATATGGAGGATTAATTCATGATCTGACTCTCTTGGATAATCTAAAGTTAGTTGCTGAAATACATATTAATGAAAAAGGATTGCGTGAGCAAAAAATAAATAAATTAGTGTCTCAATTTGAATTTGAGGCATTACTAAATATTAAGGCAAAAGATTTATCAGGTGGTCAAAAGAAAAAATTGGTTATTGCGATGGCATTAATTAATGATCCAAAAATATTATTATTAGATGAGCCTTTTGCGGCTTTAGATATATTAACGATCAAAATGTTACAGGAAATTATTCTTAATTTAAAATCTACAGAGGAAATATCGGTAGTTATTTGCGACCATCAAGCTAGGGACCTATTAAATTGTGTTTCAAGAGCAATAATATTATCTAATGGTAAAATTATTGCCTCAGGAAGTCCAGATGAAGTAATAAGTGATAAGGATGCAAGAACACAATATTTTGGTGATGAATTTAACATAAACTAATTCATCCATGAAAAATCATATAGAGATTAAGAATATTATTAAACCATTCAAAAGAAAAATCGAAGTAAGTAGTGATAAAAGTATTTCTATAAGATGTGTATTATTAGCGTCACAAGCAATTGGGAAGTCTAAATTGTACAACTTACTGGAATCAGAAGATGTTATAAATTCTCTAAATTCTATAAGAAAACTTGGCATCAATGTTAAAAAGAAAAAAAAATATTATGAAATTTTTGGCTACGGGATTAATGGTTATAAATCAAAAAATAAATTAACTATAGATGCGGGAAACTCAGGTACTTTAGCCCGTTTAATTATGGGCTTACTAGTAAATACAGAAAAACAAATTAAAATTATCGGGGATAAGAGTTTATCAAAGAGAGATTTTTCTAGAATTATAAAACCTTTGAAATTATTTGGTACAAATATTATTTCAAAAAGAAATTTGCCAGTAACAATAAAAGGTACAAAATTTTTAAGACCTATAAAATATATCGAAAGACTGGGTAGCGCTCAATGTAAGAGTGCGGTGATGCTAGCTGCAATAAAGACACCTGGTAAAACCTTCATCAAAGCAAAAAAGTCTAGAAATCATACAGAATTAATCTTTAAATATATTAAGATACCCATGAAAATATTTAAAACTAATCAGTATGACTATATAGAAATAAACGGCCCATCTAATTTTAATGGGTTTAAATATAAAATTCCTGGAGATATAAGTTCAAGTTCTTTCTTTATAGTGCTCGCTTTGCTTTCTACTAAATCTGAAATTACTATAAGAAATGTAAACGTAAATGATTCAAGACTAGGAATTATAAAAATTCTAAATAAGATGAATGCAAAAATTATTTTAAATAATAAAAAAATTTACAAAGGTGAAAAAATTGCAGATATTATCGTCAAAAGCAATAAAAATTTAAAAGGTTTTAATTGTCCAAAAAATTTAAATAGTTCTGCTATTGATGAATTTTTGGTTATATTTCTTGTGGCTGCAAAAGCAAAAGGTATCTCTACATTTAAAAATTTATCTGAATTAAATAAAAAAGAAAGTCCAAGACTAGAAATTGCAACTGAAATTTTAAAAAAAATAGGAGTAAAATATACAAGGTACTCGGATAATATTAAAATATATGGTAACCCTAATCTAAAAATAAAGGGTAAATATAAAATTAATAACTTTAGAAAAGATCATAGAGTTTTTATGATGTCATGTATTGCGGCTCTTACTTTTGGAGGTGAATGGAGGGTAGAAGATAAAGATTCAATTAAAACATCTTTTCCAACATTTATAGAATTATTAAAAAAATTGGGGGCTGAAATAATTTGAGTAAATTAAAAAAAATAATTGAATTTAAAATTGCAGCCGATGGCAGTAGTGCCTCTGGTAAAACCACAGGATGTTATTTGATTTCCAAGAAATTAAAAATGAGATTTTTATCAAGTGGCTTATTATATAGGTACTGTGCTCTAAAAATATTAGAGAACAATAATTTTTATAATTTTAAACTTATAAATAAAATTTCAAAATCAATCACATTAAAAAAATTAAATAATAAAAAACTTTTTACACCTGAGGTTGCTCAATTATCTTCTTTAATTGCCAAAAAACCTTTTGTTCGTAAAGCTCTAAAAAATTTTCAAAAAAATTTCATAAATAGTTCAAAGCTTGTAGTGGTTGAGGGAAGAGATATAGGTTCAAAAATAATGCCAAAGGCAGATTTAAAACTCTTCTTTACTTGCTCTGTTAAAGAAAAAGCAAAGAGGAGGCTTAAAGAATTTAAACTTATAAACGAAAAAGTTACTTTAAAACAAGTAGAAAAAGCCCTAATTAAGAGGGATAATGAAGATGTTAAAAGAAAAATAAGTCCCTTGATTATGGTAAAAAATGCTGTATTAGTCGACACCACTAAATTAAGTATTAAACAGATGGAGGTTAAGTTAATTAATTTAGTCAGAGATTCAATCAAAAAAAAATATGGAAATTTATAAAGATCTAAATTCACCAGAGACCCAACAGTTCGAAAAATTGCTAAATAACCAACTTTCTAAGAACAAAATAGAGGAAGGTAAAATTATTGAGGGAAAGATAACCAAAATCACAGAGAAGTTTGTTTTCATATTTATACCAGGTCTTAAAAGTGAACCAATTGTGGATATTAATGAACTTAAAATAATTGGACTAAAAGATAAAGTTTCAGTTGGTGAAAATATTCCAGTATTACTTGAAAAAATTGAGGATAAAAATGGAGAAGTTATTGTTTCTGCAATAAAGGCACAAAAAATTAAGGGTTGGTACGAATTAGAGAGAGCATATGAAAATAATGAATCGATTATTGGCAAGATTACAACAAAGTGCAAAGGAGGAGTAATTGTTGAACATTCTGATACTGGTTCTTTGATGTTTTGCCCAGGCTCACAAATAAGTGATAAACCTTTAAAAAATATTGACCACCTAATTGGAGTAGAGCAAAAATTTGCAATTATTAAATTAGACAAGCTAAGAGGGAATGCATGTGTTTCTAGAAGACAAATAGTTTCAACAAATAAAAGAGAGGATAAAGCAAAAATAATTGAAAAATTTAAAATAGGTGACATTATAAAAGATGCAGTTGTAAAGGGTTATTCGTCCTTCGGATGTTTCTTTGAGGTAAATAATGAAATTGATGTTTTGGTTCACTTGCAAGAAATTTCATATTCAAGAGTAAATCACCCTGATGAAATTTTTAATGTTGGAGAGAAGCATAATCTAAAAGTAATTTCGATTGATCGAGAGAAACTTCAAATTGGTTGTTCAATTAAACAATTATCTCCGGATCCTTTTGAGCATATATCTAACTATGAAATTGGAAAAAAATACAAAGTAAAAGTAGATAAAATTACTGACTATGGATGTTTTTGCTCGTTGGAGCCAGGACTAAGTACTTTACTTCATAGCAGCGAAATGAGCTGGACAAAAAGAAATATAACTCCAAAAAAATTATTTAAAATCGGTGATATGATAGATTGTGTAATAACTGAAATTGATAAAGATAAAAGGCGTATCGCGATTTCACATAAACTAACAATAGAAAACCCTTACCAATTATTTATGGACAAGTTTCCAGTTGGTAGTGAAATAGACGGAATAATTTCAAGCTCTAATGAATATGCTTTGTACGTAAAACTTGGAGATTTTGAAATAGATGGTTTCTTGCATGCGAATGATTTGAGTTATTTAGGAAAGCCAGAAGAGGAGCTAAATAAATACAAAAAAGGAGACAGTTTAAAGGTAAAAATATTAGAAATTAAAAAAGATGAGCAAAAAATACGTGTTGGTTTAAAGCAGTTAGGAAAAGACCCATTTGATTGGTTTAATGATAAAAAAGTTAATGATGTTGTTACTGTTCAGGTTATTTCATCAGACAATAAGGGTCTTGTAGTAAGACCAGAAAATTGCGATTTAGATTTTTTAATAAAAAAATCAAATATTGCTCTTAATACATCTGATGCAAGGCCATCAAGATTTGTTGGTGGGGAAAGAATAGATGCTGCTATTTCTGAACTAAACATTGAGAAAAGAAAAGTTAATTTAAGTATTAAATTACTTGAAGAATTACAAAACAAAGAGGCTGTAACAAAATTTTCAAGCCCATTAAGTGGTAAAAATCTACCATTTTCATCTTTATCTGAGAAGCTAGGCGATAAAAAAAATAAAGATGATGAGTAATTAATTGTCGAAAAAATCTGAAATTATAAGCAAACTAGCCAATAATTACCCTAACTTTATCAGAAAAGACCTAATAAAACTTATAGAGATTATTATATCTGAAATGAAATATTCTTTAAAAAGACGAGAAAGAGTAGAATTAAGAGATACTTTTACATTAGAGACAAGATTGCAAAAAGAAAGGATTGGAAGAAATCCGAGAACTAATGAAAAAGTCTTTGTAAAAGAAAAATATTCAATAATTTTCAAATCGTCGAAAATGTGGTCAAAAAAAATAAATGATGAAAAATAAAATTTTTATTGCTTGCGATACTACGAATATAAAAAAAATCAGGAATATAGTGAATAATACGAAAACTAATAAATTAAGAATTGGATATAAATTTGGATTAGAATTTTTGAATTCTAAAAATGGGAGGAAATTTATTCAAAAATTAAAAAAGAAAACTATATTTGGTGACTTTAAATTTTCAGATATTCCAAATACATGTGCATCCGCTATAAAATCTGTTAAAGATTTAAATTTTAATTATATAACTATACACACTAATTGTGGATTAAATGCACTAAAAGCTGCAAAAAAAGTTGCAGGCAATGTTAAATTAATTGGTGTCACTACCCTTACATCTCTAGATAATAAATCTCTTAAAGAAATAGGATTTAGTGAAAATATTAATAAAGTCGTATTAAAGCAAGCTATATTAGCAAGAAAGGCAAACTTAGATGCTATAGTATGTAGTCCTAAGGAAGTTAAACTAGTAAAAAAAGTATTCAAAAAGGAAATCATAACACCAGGAATAAGATTTAATTCTAGATTAAATGATCAAAAAAGAGTTTTAACTCCTAAGCAAGCTTATAAAAATGGAAGTGATTGGCTCGTAATAGGAAGACCAATAACCAAAGGTAATATTAAACAAAATATTAAAAAATTAATTGATCACTTAAGTCAATGATTAAAGGTTTAAAAATTTGCGGGATCTCAGATCCTAAAACTTTAAACTATATTTTAAATCATAAATACAAACCTTCTATGATAGGATTCATTACAAATTATGAGAAAAGTAGAAGATTTATTGAATATGACAAATTACAAAGTTTAATTAATGTTGATAAAAAGAATGTAAACTTTGTCTCTGTTCTTGTGAGTCCTAACGATGAGATTTTAGAAAAGATTAAAGATTTAAATTTTGACTATTATCAGCTTTACGATGTAGATCCTGAAAGAACAGAAGAAATTAAATCAAAATATAAAATAAAAATAATATCTGCTCTTACAATTTCTGAAGAAGCTGACGTAATTAAATATAAAAATTATCTAGAAATATCAGATATAATTTTATTTGATTCAAAAGGATATCATAAATCTGAAAATTTTGATCACAAACTGCTGGATATTGTACCGAATGAATTAAATAAAATGATTGCAGGAAATATACAAATAGAAGATATTTCAAATTTTAAAAATAAAAACTTTATGATTGATCTTAGTGGGGCGTTAGAAGACGAAAATGGAAAAAAAGATTTAAGTAAAATTGATAAATTGTTAAACTTATCTGCAAAAATATGAAACTTAAAAAGGGAATTCCTGTAATAGACCAAGGTAATAAACTTGGATTTTGGGGAGGTAAATTTGGAGGAAACTTTGTTCCTGAAACATTAAAAAAACCTATCGAAGATTTAGAAGTGCTATTTAACAAACTTAAAAAAGATAAAAAATTCATACAAGAAAGAGATAAATGTTTTAAAAATTGGGTTGGTGTACCTACTCGATTTATTAAATTAGAGAATTTAACGAAACATGTGGGTGGAGCTCAAATTTGGTCTAAAGTTGTTTCAGATGCAAATGGTGGTGCACACAAAGTCTACAACGCAACTGTCCATTGTTTACTTGCAAAACGCTCTGGTAAAAAAGTTATAATTGGGGACACAGGCGCCGGGTATGCGGGTAAAATGTTAAGTATGGCTGCAAAAAAGTTTGGTCTTAAATGTAAAATTTTCATGGGTGCGAAAGATATTGCAAGACAACAACCAAATGTAAAAGCGATGAAAAAAAATGGTGCCGAAGTAGTTCCGGTTTATTCAGGAAGTCAAACACTTGTGGATGCTGTTTCAGAATGTATGAGGTTCTGGGTTGCTAATTGTGATACTACAGCCATGTGTGTTGGAAGCACAGTAGGGCCAGCTGTTTTTGTTCGTATTTGCGGATGGAGTACTAGTCAAATTTCAAGAGAGTTAAAAGTTCAATTAATTGATGAGTTTGGATCAATTCCGAAAAAACTTAAACTTTACAATTGTGTGGGTGGTGGAAGTTCGAGTTTTGGGTTTTGGAATGAATTTATGGATTATGATAAAAAGCAGTGTGAATTTATTGGCGTAGAAGCTGGGGGACCTGAAAAAAGCAAAAAACATGCAGCACCTTTAACTTATGGTTCTAAAATTGGAATTTTACATGGTGCAGCCCAATATGTTAATCAAGACTCAGATGGACAAATAGAAGAGACAGAATCTATTTCAGCGGGTTTAGATTACCCTGGAATTTCTCCGCTTCATTGTTTTTTAAAAGACACAAAGAGAGCTAGATATACTGCAGCGAGTGATGAACAAGCATTAGAAGCTTACAAACTTGTTACAAGATTTGAAAAATTAAGACCATCTCTTGAACCTAGCCATGCGTTCGCTGTTGCTATATCTGAATCTAAAAAATTGAGCAAAGATACGATAGTAGTAGTTAACAGTTGTGGTGATGCTTACAAGGACCGAGGAATTTTAGAGAAAAGATTAGGAAAAAAATATGTTAAATCCAATTAGTGTAGCATTTAAAAAAGCAAAACAAGAAAATAGGCCAGCTTTACTAACTTATACCGTTGCTGGTGATAGCTCAAAAAAACAATCTTTAAATATATTAAAATCAATTTCTAAAAATGCTGATATTTTAGAATTAGGCGTACCCCATAACACCCCTGTAGCAGATGGAAGTCAGATTCAAACAAGCGCCTATAGAGCAATCAAAAATGGAATTAAAGTAAATGATATTTTCAAAATTGTAAAAGACTTTAAAAAGTTTGATAAAGATAAACCTATTATATTAATGGGCTATTATAATATGATCTTTCAATATGGTGAAAATAAATTCTTAAATAAATGTAAGTTATCTGGGGTAAATGGATTAATAGTTGTAGATTTACCTTGGCCAGAAAATAAGAATTTCGCAAAAAAATGTAAGAAAAAATCTATCTATTTTATTCAGCTTTTATCACCAACAACAACAAAAATTAGGCTAAAAAAAATTATAAGAGACTCTCATCCTATGAATTATTTTATTTCAATGTTGAGCACAACAGGTGGTAAACTAAAAGTTTCGCCTAATGATATATTAAAAAATTATACCAAAATAAAAAAAATTGATCCGAAAAAAGAAATTGTTATTGGTTTTGGAATCACTGAAAAAACAATTGGCAAACTCAAATCTGCAGATGGATTAGTTGTTGGAAGTGCTTTTTGTAAGGAAATTAGCAAGAGTTTAAAGCATAGACAAAATCCTGTCACAAATGTAAGTAAGCTAGTAAAAAAATTAAAAAGTAAAATTCTATGAACTGGATTACAAAAGCTTTAAGTTTTGGTGAAAAAATTAAAAAAGTTTTAAAAAAAAGACCTTCAAAAGAAGATATAGCAAACTCAGACTGGACTAGTTGTTGCAAAGGTCCAATATTAAAAAAAGATCTTGAAGAAAATTTATGGGTTTGCAACTCATGTGGAAAACATCATAGAATTAATTGTCGACAAAGATTTGATATTATTTTTGGAAGAAATGCTTATGAAATACTTGATACACCAATTCCTGCAGAAGATCCCCTAGGATGGGTAGATACCAAATCTTATAAAGATAGATTAAAATCTGCAAGAAAGAAAACTAATCAAAATTCAGCTGTAATGATCGCTAAAGGCAAAATAAATGGAGTCGACGTGACAGCTGGGGCGATAAATTTTGAGTTTATTGGTGGTTCTGTTGGAGCCGCAGAAGGTGAAGCAATTATTTACGGTGTGCAACACGCAATTGATAATCAAACACCCTTTGTTTTCTTTCCTTGTGGTGGAGGACAGAGAATGTTTGAATCTCCTATTGCACTTGCAAATATGACAAGAACTACTCTTGCTATAAATGAACTTAAAAAAAATAATCTTCCTTATTTAGTTTGTTTTACTGACCCTACGGCAGGAGGAATCACCGCATCTTTTGCGATGTTGGGAGATATTCATTTTGCCGAACCTGGTTGTTTAATAGCCTTTGCAGGAAAAAGAGTTATACAAGCAACAGTTAAAGAAGAACTAAGTTCTGACTTTCAAACATCCGAATTTGTCGAAAAGCATGGATTTGTAGATAGAATTGTTGAACGAAAAGATTTAAAAAGAGAAATAAGCTTACTATTATCAATATTGTTAAAAAAAGATAACGCGGTAAATGAAAAGCAAATAAATGAAACTTCAGACAATATTGAACCGCTTGCAAAAGCTGCATCCTAAAGAAATTGATCTTAGTCTAGACAGAGTTAAAAATCTTTGTAAAAAATTAGGTGATCCTCAAAAAAAATTAAAATACATATCTGTAGTTGGAACAAATGGAAAGTATTCAACTATACAGGCAGTAAGATCAATTTTAAAAACAGCCAATATAGATTGTAATATTTATACCAGTCCACATATTCAAAAAATTAATGAGAGATTTATTTTTAACGATGAAGAAATAAATGATGATAAATTATCTGATTTATTAGAAGAAGTCGAAAATGTTAATAATGGTGAACAAATAACTTACTTCGAAATATTAACTGCAGCATATTTTTATCATGCAAATAAATTCAAAGACAAAATAAATATTGTAGAAAGTGGTCTATTTCATAGATTTGATGCAACAAATATTATTGATAATAATTTATCTAGTATTGTTACTTCAATAGGTTTAGATCATTTAGACTGGTTACCTAAAAATGAGCAAAATATTGAAAAAATTGTTTATGAAAAAACCTCATCACTTCTAAATTCTACTATTGTAGTTAGCAAACAAAGCTCGGATGAAACCTTAAATTTAATTAAAAAAACAATTAATAATAATCAATCAAAAAAAATCATTTATGAAGATGATTTTAATTATTCATTAAGTGAGAATGGTTTTATTTATTATGAGGATGAATATGGTGGTTTAAAATTACCAAAACCAAACCTATTGGGTAATTTTCAAATTGACAATTGTGCGACAGCTATTGCTACAGTAAGAAATTTACAACTAGAAGTAAAAGATGAAAATATTAAAGAAGGTATTACTAGGATAAAAAGTATTGCAAGACTACAAGAAATAAAATCTGGAAAACTTAAAAATATTTGTAAGGACAATAAATTGTACATAGATGGCTCACATAATCCTTTAGGTGCAAAAGCTCTTAATGAATATTTGAACACTTTAGATTGTAAAAAGCATTTAATTCTTGGAATGATGCATAATAAAGATCACGAAGAATATGTTAGCTACTTTAATAATATATCTTCTATAACTACAATTGATATTCCTAACCAACCAAATGCTATCAAAGGAATAGATTTAAAAGAAAAATTGAATAAATATCATAATATAAGTTACAAAAAATCTATTGAAAAGGCTCTTAATTCTTTAAATCTAGAGAAAGAGGATTTGATAATAATAACTGGGTCTTTATATCTTGCTGGTGAGCTACTTAATTTAAATTAAATATTTTCTTTTATAAAAGCAACAATATCGCTCTTTGGTGTAGCTCCAACTTTAGTTGCTTTTAACTCGCCACCTTTAAATAAAAGCATTGTAGGAATTCCTCGAACACCATACTTGGTGGGCATATTGGGTTCTGAGTCTATGTCATGTTTTGCAATAACAATATCATTTGCCATCTCTTCTGAAATTTCCTCTAAAATTGGCCCAACCATTTTACAAGGTCCACACCATTCGGCCCAAAAATCTACTAAAACAGGTTTTTCGTTTTTTAAAACTTGTTCTTCAAATTTTTCGTCTGTAACTTTTAATGTTGCCATATGCTTTTTATATAAATTAAAATTTTTTTATCAATAGTTAAAAGAAATATGTTAAAATTATCCACATTAAACATTTTCATACTTTTGCTGTATTGACATTGCGTATTCATTGAATTCGTCTAGTAGCACAAGCTTTTCGTTGTCATTCTCATTGGTATATTTTTCTCTTAGAGTATCAATTTCTGTGTAAAGTGTTGGAATTGTCCACCATTTTTCTTTCTTTTCACTTAAAATACGTTTTGCTATCTCTCTTTTAATAGACTTAAGCATATTTTCAGGAAGAACTTCAGGCGCCTCTTGAAATATAATTTTTTTTCCAAATCCTACTAAACGATCATCGTCAAATTTATCTAGTAATTTAAGTTTATCTTTCCATGATGCTGCATGCCATGCGGGAAATAAAGCAGTATCTTTATTGGATGTAAATTTAGTATAAATGCTTTCTTCAGCATATATATCTTCTTGTGTTTTTGATTGTTCTTTTTCTTCAGCTACTTCTCTTAATGCATGAAGTATATTTTGCGAAAATTTCTCATTATTTTTAACAATATCTGCTCTTTTACTAATTAATGACCTATCCATAGCACTATAAGGTTCTGCTTTCATGCCATATTTTGCATCAACAATTATTGGAGCCTTATTAGATCTAATAGTTCTTAAGAACTTAGGGGACTTTTTCATTTCAACTTTTAGCTCATTTATTGATAAATTTAATAAAGGTTCTATATCAATTCTCAAGTCGAATGCATAATACCAACCGGCATATATTGGATGCATACAATATTTTTGATTAAGAGGTGCAACTAGATGAAGTCTAGATTTACCATAATAATATTCATTTAAGGTAATAATTTCCCCTTTTTTAATTATAGTTTCAGTATCAGATTTATTTGCAGTTTTGAAAAAAGATTCCCAAGTCTCTGGTTGTTTTTTTTTGACAATGTTTAAAACTTTAGCAGTCATTATACTATCACTTAATGCGCTATGAGCGTCAGTTGAATCTATACCTTGCATTCTAGCTAACGATTCTAATTTAAATACTGCATTGTTTTTTTCATTAAATTCTACTTCTAAAATTGAAGGGTCAATTGCATAAGCTGCACGAGCAATATTAATACCATCATGTCTTTTGTTTGGAGCAGCATTCGTTAAATATGGATACCTAATCCCTTTAAAAAACTCTTTTCTTATCATTTCATCATCGAAACCGATATTAGACCAACCAAGAAATACAGCTGGGCTCCATTTTTTAAATATTTTTTCAACTTCCGCTAACATTTGATAGTGCGAAAGATTAGTTTGAGTTAATTGCTTTATTGATGTTTTATTTACAATAAGTGCCATCGCCTGAAAGATTTCTCCTTCAGGTAAGCTGCATCTTAGATTAAATCTGTCTTTCTCTTTAAAGTTCTCATCAACTAAAACTCCACCAATTTCAATTATGCTCCCAAAGTCTGTACTTGCACTCGATGATTCTATATCCCAAATTGCTAAATTCATAATTTTATCCTCAAATTAGCTAATATTTTATGGTTTTTTGGAAAGTTTTTTAAAGACTTTACCATTAGCATATAAACGATTAGCTCAGGTATTAATAACTCTTTTATGGATAGGTTAAGTAAAGTCAAGATATATTATTCAATTCGTAAAACATTTTAACCCTTCCTAAAAATAAATTTTGATACATTTCTAATTCAGCTCCTTCAATTTTAAATTCTTGGAACAAAATATCTTTAGTACATAATAATATTATTCCTGCTTTCATCTTGGTTCCATGAACAACATCATGAGCCAAAGTGTATGCTCCCAATTGCAAAAAATAATCCTGAATATAATCTGTTTTTTTTGGTTTATTGGCTTGCTTAAAATCAATAATTACATTTTTTCCTTGATAAACTCCAATAAGGTCCGCTGTTCCAGCGTACTGTTCTGGATAATATAGAGTTTCTTCCATACCATATATCTCTTCTAATTTTCCATTTATACCTTTTTCTATTATTTCTTTGGCCATATTTTTATATTGTTCATTACTTTCAAAAAAACTTTCATTAATTCTTCCTCTTAAGAATTCTTCTATATAAGTATGCATAGAAGTTCCCCTGCTAGAAGCCTCTGTTTTAATTTTGTTACTTTCTTTCACGCCAACTCTTGAGATCCAGTTAGCTAGTGCTGCTTTTTCCTCTTCAGATTTTGTTGCACTTAAAATTGTTGTTACGCTTGGTAGCTTATTATCTCCTAATAAGTACTTTCTATAACCATCTTCTAAAGATCTAGAAGATTTAGGGTAATTAAATTTGTTGCTCCACTTCATTCATTTTTTTATGAAACTTTTCTTTTTTCAACTTGTCCATAGCTACTTATTGGTGATGGTGTGTCTGGATCTGGATCATCACCATCATTTGGATTTTTTATAGAATCGATACTTCTATTAATTGCTCTTGCATCTTTACCAAAACTATCAACAACTGACATAGCTTCCTCTAGTTTTTTTCTTAAAACCAAAACATTATTAAAATGCATATTAAATCTTGTACTTATTTTCTTTAGATGATCATATATTTCTGATGCATGTTTTTTAATTCTTAAACTTTGAAAACCCATATTCAGAGATTGTAAATAACCAGATAAATTGTTTGGGCCCATAATGGTTACTTTATATTTCTTCATTAAGTCTTGAGTGAGTAATTCTTTTGTCGATGGATCTTGGTAATTAGCTAACTCTAAAAATAAACTTTCAGTTGGAGCGTAAACAACTGCAAAATCAACAGTCTTGGGAGGGACTATATATTTTTCATTAACACTTTTTGCCTTTTCTTTAAAAGCTTTTGCAAGTTTTGTTCTAGCCTCGGCCATAGCTTTTTTATCATCTTGTTGGTGTGCATCTTGAATGGCCTTGTATCTTTCCACAGGAAAGTGGCTATCCACTGGAACCAATACACCATCTTGAAGTTTGATTGCAAATTCAACATTTTCACTTGTATCTTCTTTCATCTTTACGTTAGATGAATACTGCGATGTTGGCAATAAATCTCTCAATAAAGAACCCAAGCTAAATTCCGCCAAAGTTCCATATTTTTTTACTCCAGCTAAAATTTTATTAATACCTTTCTGACTTTCGTTTAAATTTTCAACTTGGGAATTAAAAGCTGCAACTTTCTCATCGACTTTTGTCAGAGCTGCTGTCATATCTTTCGTAACACCAGTTGAAAGATTATTAAAAGATGAAGACATCGAACTTAAAGATGTATTTATAGTAGTATTTAAACTATCTTTTAATTTAATTATTTCAGCATTTAGATTAGCTATCTGATCAGCTTTATTTTCATCATCTTTTTTTGTATTTGGTTTAATATTTAAATAAAGGATAGATAAAGTCGCTATTAATATTGAAGCTAAAATAATTATTAAAATTATATCCATGATTCGTATGTTACACTTACTTAATAATATTTAAAGTTTATTTAAAACACTTTTAAGAGTTCTACTTCTTTATTTTTTTTTGAGGTCATTAAACACGCTTGGGATTTAAGAATTATTCCATCTTTTAATATCCTTAATTTATTAGCTTTTAAGGTTGCTCCTGTTGAAGTTATATCAGTTATAATTTCTGATGATCCGGTAAATGGATATATCTCAGTAGCACCAAGACTCTTTACTAGTTTAAATTGTGTAACTCCCCTAGAGAACATAAACTCCGTTGTTAGATTTGGATATTTTGTAGCTATACGCAATCTATTTCTTTTTTTATCTTTAAATTCAAAAGCTATTTCTTCAAGATCAGGCATTGTCTGAACATCTATCCAATCATCTGGGATTGCAACTACCAATGTAGCCTCTCCGAAATCGTACTTTTTTTTTACAATCACCTTTTTTTGAATATTAATTTCGCTTTCCATTAATAAATCATATCCTGAAAAACCAATATCTAAAGATCCATCTGCAAGACGTTCTATTATTTCTCTAGCATGTAGGTAATTAATAATTATATTTTTTTTTCCTTTGATAAATCCAAATAAGTCTCTCTCACCTCTTTCAGAAAGAATTTTAAATTTCTTTTTTTTAAAAATATTTAATACTCCAGATCGTAAACGACCTTTACTTGGAATTCCAATTTTTATGATATCATTATTCATATTTATATTTTACTAATTCTTCTTGAAAAATATTATTCATTTTATTTATCAAATCCTCATTAAGTAATTTTCTGTAATCATTCTTTTCACCTAAATTAAAAAATTTTATTTTCTCTTTAGAGTTTTTTTTGGTTAATGCTTCTGAAAATCCTTTATTTTTTTCAAGATTTTGAAGGTTTTCAAAATTACAGCTTACAATAGTTTTTTTTGCTTTTTCTTTATCAAATTTATTTTTACTGTTTGCTAAGGTATCAATGAATTCTATTACTTTTTTAAATGTATAATATGTTTCATTAGTTAAATCTTCATATCTTATTACAATAGTCTTAAAAGACTTATTTTGTATCCAAGATTTTAAGTGAAACCGCCAAGAAAATATTGGTACAAATGCTTTAAATTTATTATCAACTCTGTCAACAAGAGCTTTTTTTTCCTCAATCATAAAATCCAAGGATTCATTAAGATTGAGCTGATAATGATTTGATAATGATGTTATCAGATTTCTTGGATCTCTTAAAATATAAATTGCACCCAAAGTATTTTTATTGTCTGTAAATGAATTATTATTAATTTTACACATCGCTGCGTGCGTTTTAAAAAACCTCAACTTTTTGTCTTTGTTAATTTCAGATTGTTTGGTTAACCAATATTTTGAAAAATCTTCAGGATTTACAATATTGTCTTTTACGTCCATAAAATATTTCGGAGCAGGAAATTGATCGATGTGATTCAATAAATTGAAATCAAAAGTCCCACTGTTAGAAAAGTAATAACTCGATATCAAAGATCTTAGCCATGTATTTCCACTTTTGGGATATGAAGCTAACCAAATTATCATATTTTTTCTAGGTTAATAGCAGCTCCAACTGCTGGTATATTTTTTTTGAAGCCAAGATCATTAATTAAAGAGTCGTATCTGCCACCTCTAATATTTAACTTCTGAGACTTTGATTTAATATCAATCTTAAATACCAATCCTGTATAATATTCAAGATGTCTTCCAAAAGAAGAATTGAATGTAATATTTAAATTATTAATTTTATTTTTAGTAATTGGAAAATAATCATCTTGAACTCTTAAATTAATTTTATATTTTTTAAAAAATAAATTTAATTTTTTAGATGCTTGATTAATAGGACATTCAATTTTTAAATACTCTTTTAAAATTTTCACAACATTACTACCTTTTTTTGTTCTTCTTGGGTCTTTAATTTTAGTGTCAAATCTTAATAATATTTCTTCTATTGATCTTCCTGCAACTTCTTTTTTTTGATTTCCATTAATCATTTTAGAATATTTTTTTTTATCTATTTCGACAATTGTTGGATCGATATCGGAATTGGTTTCCAATCTTTTTAGTAAATCATTAAAATATTTTTCTCTCCAAAAATGGCGTTTTAATCTTAATTTCCATCTTGCTGGACAATCTAATTTATCTAACAAAAGTCTAAAAATTTCTATGTTCCCTATTACTAAATTTCCGCTTTTATATTTAATTTTAGATAATGCTTTTAGTGAAGTTTCTATTATTTTTTTATCATCTTTTTTTTCAGTAAAAGATCCTAATATTTCAAAACCAATTTGATTTCTGATAACAGAATCTTTTTTATATAACCCTTTTCTAAATGCTTGACCACTATAGAAAATTTTTTCACTAGTTTTCTTATTATGATTTAAATATCTAACACAAGATGCAATTGTTAAATCAGGTCTTAAACAAAGTTCGTTTCCCAATTGATCATTAAAAGAAAATATAAATCTTTTGAAGCTTTCTCCTGACCTTTCCAATATTAAATTCGTGTCAATTACCGTATCAAGATCAATATATTTATATCCACTTGACTTAATAATTTTTAAAATATTCTCAGATAAGTTTTTTGATTTCGTCAATCAGTTTCTCCTTTTTAAATGTAATTTGAGTGTTTTCAGATTTTTTCCACTCTTCTCTAGATAAATTTTTTGATGTTTCGTCTAAGTTTGAGTTTAATTTTTTTATAGTAATTTTATTATCTTTAAATTCATCTTCCCCACAAAGAATTGCAGCTGGTGAACTCCTTTTATCTGCATATTTTAATTGAGATTTCAAACCTGAATCTCCTAGATAAACTTCGGATCTTATATTTTGATTTCTGAGTTGTGATAACAATTCATAATAATTAGAGAGATATTTTTTATCTAAAACACATATTATTATTGGCGAATTATTTTTTACCTCAATTTTGTTTAACTGAACTAATGCGTATAGCAAACGATCAAGGCCTATGGAAACACCTGTTGCAGATAAGTCTACTTTTTCAAATCTTGAAACTAAAGAGTTATATCTTCCACCTCCACCAACTGAGCCAAACTCTACCTCTTGGTTTTTTTGATTTTTGACTTTAAATGTCAAATTTGCTTCAAATATTGGGCCATCATAATACTCAAGTCCTCTAATAACTTCAGGTGAAAAAATTATTTGATCAAAATTAGATGAATAATTAATTCCATCTAATACTTTGTTTAATTCATCAACACCTTCTTCAACTAATTTGTTTGGTATAACTGACTTAATTTCATCTAAAGATTTCATATTTATAAAACTGACTATTTCTTCAGCTTGATTATCAGAGAGGTTTGCTCCAATAGTTTTATCACCAGATTTGTCTTTACGTCCTTTTGTAAGCAATTGTTTAACACCTTCAGTTCCAACTCTATCAAGTTTATCTATAGCTCTTAAAACAGTAAGTTGTTTTTTACTTTCTAAGATTTTTAAATTTTCAATAAGTCCTTGAATTAATTTTCTATTACTTAATTTAATTTGATATTGATTTTTTTCTAAACCACAGAAATATAATGTGTCGGCTAAAAGATTGCACATCTCAGCGTCTGCTAAAGGATTATTCGATCCAATAATATCACAATCGGCTTGAGTAAACTCTCTAAATCTCCCAGGGCCAGGTTTCTCATTTCTCCATACATTGCCGATTTGATATCTTTTAAAAGGATTTGAGATATTTAAATAATTTTGAGATACGTATCTTGCTAATGGTGCAGTTAAATCATAACGTAATGATATCCAGCTATCGTTTTCCTCTTGAAAACCAAATACACCAGAACTTGGCCTATCTTCATCTGGTAAAAATTTTCCTATATTTTCTGATATTTCAAAACTAGGAGTTTCTAACTTTGAAAAACCAAACTTTAAAAAATTTTCTTCAATCTTAGCAATTAAATTTTCTTTTAATGCTAATTCTTTACCGTATCTATCAACAAAACCCGAAGGGGTATTGGCTGACAATTTTTTTTCTTTATTCATTTTTTGGTACACGGGGACAGATTCGAACTGTCGACCTTCGGTTCCACAAACCGCTGCTCTAACCAACTGAGCTACCCGTGCTCCTTCTACTATTTTATACTAAATGTGGATAAAATTAAATTTATAAATAATTAAATAGCTAGCGTGCAGCCAGCATGAAAATGATGTCTGTGAGTTTCTTTATTTAAAATCACAATTTTAGTCATTGCTGTGTTAGTAGCATTTTTTTTTTAAAATGCAAGAAAGAATAAGTTTTGTACAGGAATGGCTATGTTTTTTAACATATCCTATTCCTATACAAATATTTTTGATGAATTAAATTTTATTAACCTAATTTTTTCAAATTTACAGCGCTTGGACCTTTTTCGCCATCTTGAATTTCGAATTCTATAGCATCGTTTTCATTCAAAAATCTTAGCCCAGCTTCTCTAACTGCACTCGCATGAACGAAACAATCTTTTTCTCCGTCTTCTCTTTCAATAAAACCGTAGCCCTTTTTACCGTTGAACCACTTTACTTTGCCTTTTAATGTACTCATACTTTAGTTACTCTTTCTTTGTTATTATAAAATTAGCTATAAATAGCTGAAGGATAGGTATTAGATTTTAATTTTGAATGCAAGCATAATGATGGATATTAATACCACATGGTGTGGTGGCTTCGGCGGGACTCGAACCAGCGACACAAGCCTTTTCAGGGCTCTGCTCTACCAACTGAGCTACGAAGCCGTATTAAGATCTAAAAATTATACGACCCTTTGATAAATCGTATGGAGAAACTTCCAATTTTACTCTATCTCCTTGTAAAACACGAATACGATTTTTTCTTAGTTTTCCAGCTGTGTGAGCTGTAACGTTGTGACCATTGTCTAGTTTAACTCTAAACATAGCATTAGGAAGAAGATCTGTTACTACACCTTCAAACTCCAACGTATCCTGTTTACTCAAATTATTATCTCCTCATTCTTGATCTTATACTTAAAGCATGACCATATAATTCTTCATACTCTGCGAGATGTGTAGCGGATTCTCCTATTTTCTCAACACCTTTTTTAGATAGAGTTATATAGCTAATTTTTTTATAAAATTCGTTAACATTCAATCCTGACGCAAACTTTGCAGATCCAAAAGTTGGTAAGACATGATTTGTACCAGCATTATAGTCTGTGACTGCCATTGGAGAATATTTACCAATACATACACTTCCAACATTTATTACTTTATTAATTATTTTATCTGGTTTTGAAATATTTATTTCTAAGTGCTCCGGAGCTATTTCATTTATTGAATTAATTATATCTGAGTCTTTTTTTGCAAGAATTACTAAACCATTATTTTTAAGACTTTTAAATGCTATTGATTTTCTTGGTATTTTTTTTATTTTTTCTTTAATTTTTTCTTGAAATTCTTTAATCAATTTTAAATCTTTTGAAATAAGAATACACTGTGAATTTTCATCATGTTCTGCTTGACCTATCATTGATGTAAGAACATCTTCTATTTTAGTTTTATTATCTGCTAAAATTGTTATTTCTGAAGGACCAGCTACCATAGACTCTATACCAACCTGTCCAAATAATTCTTTTTTAGCTGCAGCAACAAAAATATTTCCAGGTCCAACAATTTTATTAACTTTTTGAATATATGCTAAACTTGCTATAGCCTGTGCACCGCCCATTGAATATATTTCATTAATTCCAACTTTCTGAGCAGCATATAAAACAGCTGGATTTAATTTTCCATTAAGTTTAGGGTTGGCCAAAACAATTCTTTTAACACCAGCAATCTTCGCAGGTATAGAATTCATAAGCAATGTTGAGGGCAAATTTGCAGGAACATAAATTCCTACTGATTGTAATGGAACATATTTATAAGCTAACTTATTATTATATTTATCTTTATAAAAAATATTTTTTCTCTTCTGTTTTTTATGAAAATTGAAAATCCTATTATATGCTAAATCAATTGACTTTTTTATTTTTTTATCTAAAGATTTAATTGAAGTTTTTAGCTCATTATCTCTAATTTTTATTGAGTTGTTATTGCTAAATTTTTTTTCATATTTTAACAATGCCTTCTTCTTGTTTACTTTTATATCTTTTAGAATTCTTTTTACTATAGTTGTATCAATATTTTTTCCAGATCTCCTTAAATCCAAAAAGTTTATTAAATTTGCTTGATAATTTTTACTTTTAGTATCTAAAAATCTAATCATTTTGAATTTTTTGATCCTCCAATGTTACATCAATAACTTCTGTGGACAGTGTTATAATTCCATTTTTTGAAAATAACAGAACTATTTCAAAATTTTCTTTTTTTTTAAAAATATCAATTGCAAATAATTCTAAAGTTAAATCTGCATTGGACTGGTTAATGTTTTTAGACTTGGAACTTTCAATAAATTCAAATTTTATAACACTATTAATAGGTTTGTTACTATCTGTTTCCTTATCTATTCTCAAAACAGAAAGTAAAAAAATTTTTGTAGATGGCAAATATTTTATATCAGAAATTTTGACTTTAGACTCAGCGCATATAGCTGATATGATTTGTAAGTCGTCTGTGGATTGAGCGATTACTTTCTTTAAAAAATTATTCACTAAGATATTCTTTTAATTTTTACTCCAATTTTTTTTAATTTATTTTCAATTTTTTCATAACCTCTATCTAAATGATATACTCTATTTATAATAGATGTTCCTCTTGAAATAAAAGCTGCTAAGACCAGTGCTACTGATGCTCTTAAATCACTAGACATTAACTCGGCTCCCTCTAGATTATTAGTTCCTTCAATAATTGCCTTGTTGCCTTTAATATTTATTTTTGCACCCAATCTTTTTAATTCTGGAACATGCATAAATCTATTTTCAAATATATTTTCTTCAATTGTGCTCTTCCCATTTGCTTTACTTAATAATACCATAATTTGAGCTTGCAAATCAGTGGGGAAGTTAGGATATTCTCCAGTTTTTAAAAAATCCAAACTTCTAATTTTTTTTGGTCCCCTAATTTGAATTGTATTTTTTGTGGTTTTTATCTTTGCGCCAATTTTCTTTAGTAAATTTATCTCCGTATTGATAATTTTTGGCTCAAAGTTTTTAATTTTTAAGTTTCCGCCATTCAAACAAGCAGCAACACAAAAAGTGCCTGCTTCAATTCTATCATTCATGATTGAGTAAGTTATACTTTTTAATGTTTTAACACCCTCTATTTTTAAAGTCCTTTTACCAATCCATTTGATAATGGCACCAGCTGTTATAAGAAAATTTGTGAGATCCTTGATCTCAGGCTCTATTGCACAATTCTTTATTATGGTAGTTCCTTTTGCAAGACAAGCAGCAAGAATTAAATTTTCTGTAGCTCCAACTGATATTTTTGAAAATCTTATTTCTGAACCAACCAATCCTTCTTGAGCTTTGGCATTAACATATCCTTTTTTAATTTTTATTTTAACACCTAATTTTGATATAGCTTTTAAATGTATATCTATTGGTCTAACTCCTATACTGCAACCACCTGGGCTACTTACTTTTGCTTTTTTATTTTTTGCCAATAAAGGACCAAGAACTAAAATTCCCGCCCTCATTGTTTTAACTAGAGAATAAGGTGCAAAAAAATTATTTTTACTCCCTTTTGAAATTGTTGCGATTTTTTTATTATTTTTAAAGCTAATTTTTCTTCCTAGTGATTTTAGCAAATTAAGCATTGTATCTATATCTTTAACTCGTGGAAGATTTTTTATTGTTACGTTTTTATCAAAAAGTAAGGTTGCAGCAAGTATCGGCAGAGCAGCATTTTTACTTCCAGAAATTGATACCTCTCCTCTGATCTTAGAGGGACCATTAATTTTAAATTTATCCATTTTAAATTTTAGGAAGCGTTACCCCTTTTTGGCCCATATATTTTCCATTTCTGTCGGCATATGAAACATCAGGTTTCTCATTTCCTTTTAAAAATATAAATTGAGCCACTCCCTCATTTGCATATATTTTGGCTGGTAATGGAGTTGTATTAGAAAATTCAAGGGTCACATGACCTTCCCATCCCGGTTCCAAAGGTGTTACATTAACAATTATTCCACATCTGGCATAAGTGGACTTACCTAAACAAATAACTAAGACATCGCTAGGAATTTTAAAATATTCGACTGTTCTTGCTAAAACAAAAGAATTTGGCGGAATAATACATTCATCAGATTCTTTAGTTACAAAATTTGTTGGTTTAAAATTTTTTGGATCTACAATTTCAGAGTTAACATTAGTAAATATTTTAAACTCATTAGATACTCTCGCATCATACCCGTATGAAGAAACACCGAATGAAATTTTTCCTTCCCTTATTTGTTTATCTTCAAATGGTGAAATCATTGCTTGTTCTTTCGCCATTTTGATTATCCACTTATCTGATTGAACTGACATTTATTTATTTTTTTTATTTTTTTTTTGAAAAATTTTTCTTTTTCTTAAGTTTTTGCGCAAAGCTTCTTCGAGTTTAGCTTTTTTATCCTTCTTCCTGTCCATCTTGATTACTTTTTATCTGGATTGGTAAGGTGATCCAAAGTTATTATTTGATCGATTGGTATTGTTTTATCCTCTGGAGTTTTGGGGTCACCTTGTTTAGCTATTTTCTTTGCTCTTTTTTCAGCAAGTTTTTTTTCTCTTTTAGCCTGCTTCTCCATAGCCTTAGCTCCTCTTGTCGATTTATAATCGTAGTGAATTCCCATATCATTTACCAAACTTAGATATACTCGATTTTTGTAAAAAATTAAGGCATTTATTTGAAAAAAACAATTTTATACACTAATTATAATTAAAAAATGCCCTCATAGTTAAATGGTATAACACATCCATGGTAAGGATGAGTTTCCAGTTCAATTCTGGGTGAGGGCACCAGTTATTTGTAGAATTTTTTTCTGATTATAAATCCAATTATAACCAGAATTATCATACCAATTAATGGCACATAAATATCTGGAGTTAAAATTATATCAAAAACGCTTGGAAGTTCTTGATTGTTTTCAATTACTTTATTTAGGCCTGCGCCAAGTGAGGCTCCAACAAATAACTGGGGTGTCATTCCAATAACAGATCCTAAAAAGAAATTGCTAATCTTAACGTTAAATAATGTTGGCAAAATGTTTGATATAAAAAAAGGTATCCCACCGACAAATCTATATATCAGAAAAAAAGTAAATTCATTTTTTTTAAATTTTTCGGTAAGATTAGAAAACTTTGATGAAAATTTTTTTTCAATTAGATCTTTAAAAAAATAATTTGCAAAAATATACAAAAGTGTTGCACCAATAGATAAACCAAATACTATAAGAACTGTCCCTATCCATTTCCCAAATATAAATCCTCCAACTAAAAAAACTGGTGAACCAAATCCTAAGAGCATAACCCAAATAATCACTCCAATAAAAAATAATATGCTAGCAATTAAAAGATTGGAATTTTTGATATTATTAAGTTTATCTCTATTATTTTTTATAAGTTCAAAACTTGAAAAGTCATCGAACGAGAAATAGCTAAAAAAAAGCAACAAAAAGCCAGTAACTATGGAAAGATATATTATACCGAGAATAATTTTTAATTTATTTTCATTTTCCATTTTGTTCTAATTTATTAAAAATCGCTGTACTTATATACATTTAATTGTATAACTACCGAAATTTAACAAAAAAGAAGCCTTAATATGAAACGAACATATCAACCTAGTAAAAAAGTGAGAAAAAGAAGGCATGGTTTTAGGTCTAAAATGAAGACTAAGGGTGGAAGAAAACTAATTAGAAGAAGAAGAAGTAAGGGTAGAAAAAAACTCACTGTTTAATGCAGGTTAAATTAAAAAGTTTATCCAAAAATGAAGATTTTAAATTTATTTTAAATGGTAAAAAAATTTCAAATAAATACTCAACAATTTTTTACAGGAGATTAGAAAACAAAAGTAATAGATATTTTAATATAAGTTTTATTACAAAAAAAAAGATTGGTACAGCTGTTATAAGAAATAAAATTAAAAGAAGATTAAGAAATATGATGAATGAGGCTCTAAAAAGAATTAAAATTAATCTTAACTATAGTTATTTATTAATTGCTAGAAAATCTGTTTTAGAAGATGAGTACAATTTTATCAAAATAAAACTTTTTAGTGAGTTAAAAAAAATTAGATAGTTATGATTAAAAAAGGATTAATATATATAATAAAATTTTATAAATATTTCATTTCACCGGTTTTGGGTAATAATTGCAGGTATCTTCCAACATGTTCAGAGTATTTTATTGATAGTTTAAATGAACATGGTGTTTTGAAAGGTTGTTATAAAGGTATCAAAAGAATTTTATCTTGTCATCCTATAAAATTATTGGGAGGAGGACATGGGTATGATCCGGTAAAGAAAAAAAATATTAAATAATGGACACAAGAAACGTAATAGCAGCAATTTCATTAAGTGCAGCGGTAATAATTCTTTATGGATTATTTTTTGCTCCACCAAGTCCTGATCCAAAGCAGGTAACAAATAACGATCAAAATAAGAACAATCTTCAACTAAGCGAGGCACCAAAAATAGAGCAAAATATTGAGAATAATAAAATTTCTAGATCAGAGGCAATTAACAAAGTTGAAAGGATACTTTTTGAAAATGAGAATATTAAAGGTTCTATTTCTCTAGAGGGATCATTAATTGATGATCTGATTTTTAAGAAATACACTGAAACTTTGGACTCTGATGAAAATGTGGTTTTGCTTAATCCTAAAGAGTCAGAAAATGGTTATTATGTAGAAACAGGTTGGGCTATAAATAATAAAGATATCGAAGTTCCTAATTCAAATACAAAATGGGAAGTTATTGGTAATAAATTACTAACACCGAATAGTCCAATTAAATTAGTATGGAATAATAAGCAGAATATAACATTTGAGAAAGAAATTAGTATAGATGATAAATTTTTATTTACTGTTAACCAAAAAATTACGAATAATACTCAAAATACTTATAACTTTTATCCCTACGGACAGATTATTAGAAACCTAGCTCCTGATGTAACTGATTTTTATATATTACACGAAGGTTTATTAGGTGTTTTTGATGACAATCTTGTTGAGGAAGATTACGATGACATAAAAGACAAAAAGTACTCTGTAAATGCTGACAAAGGATGGATGGGTATTACAGATAAATACTGGATAACAAGTTTAATCCCAGAAAGTAATAAAAGTTTTAGATCAGATTTCGATTATAAAAATAAATTTAAAGCTAACTTCATAGAGACTGCTGCAACAGAAGTAAGGGCTAATGAAAGCAAAACTAATCAGGTAAAAGTGATTATTGCGGCGAAAGAAGTGGATGTTGTTGATGGTTATGCAGAAAAACTAAATATTAATAAATTTGATTTAGCAATTGATTGGGGTTTCCTATATTTTTTAACAAAACCAATATTTTTGATATCCGATTATTTCTTTAAATTAACTGGTAACTATGGAATTGCAATTATACTGATAACCGCTTGTATAAGAATATTATTTTTCCCTCTCGCTAACTACTCATTTAGATCAATGGCAAAAATGAAAGTTCTTCAACCCGAAATGGTAAGGCTTAAAGAACTTCATAAGGAGGATAAAATGAAGTTGCAACAAGAAATGATGGCTCTTTACAAAAGAGAGAAGGTGAATCCTGTAAGCGGTTGTTTGCCTATTTTAATACAAATACCATTCTTTTTTGCAATTTATAAAATGTTGTTTGTTACAATTGAAATGAGACATCAGCCTTTTTTTGGTTGGATACATGATCTAAGTGAAAGAGATCCAACAAGTTTATTTAATCTATTTGGTTTGTTACCATATGATGTTCCATCATTTTTAATTATTGGCGCTTGGCCAGTAGCGATGGGTGTAACAATGTGGATGCAACAGAAACTTAATCCAACACCACCAGATCCGATTCAGCAAAAAATATTTATGTTTTTTCCTGTATTCTTAACAGTTATACTTGCACCTTTTCCATCAGGATTAGTTATATATTGGACAATTAACAACGTGCTTACTATGGCACAACAGTATGTAATTATGAAGAGAACTTCAGTTAAAACAGTTTAATTAATGGAATTAGATAAGATTATTCCAGCAGATGGGCCGAATATTAATGAAGTTGAAAAATATATAAACAAATATCAGTCTGAGGTAATAGTAATTAAATGTGGTGGATCTGTTTTATTAGATAAAAAACTATTTAATCAGTTCATGGAAGATATTTCAGTAATAAATAAAATTGGTTTATCAGCAATAGTCATTCATGGTGGAGGTAAAAATATAAAAAAAAAATTAGATGAAAATAATATTGAAACAAGATTTATCAAAGGGCTTAGGATTTCAGACGAAAAAACAATAAGATATATAGAAGAGGCTTTGCTAGAGCTTAATTTAGAGATTTTACATGAATTACAATCTAAAAACACTAATGTTTGTTCAATATCGCCTAAAGAAAATAATGTAATTAATATTACTCCTGAAAGTAAAGAATTGGGGTATGTCGGGACACCAAAAAAAATTAACAAAGAGAAAATATTAAATTTTATTAATAATAAACAAATTCCAATTGTTGTCCCTTTAGGATTGGGTGATGATGGCAGAATTTATAATATTAATGCAGATGTTGCCGCAGGTTCAATTGCAAAAGAGATAAATGCCAGAAGACTTCTTTTGATGACAGATGTTGAGGGGGTTCTTGATGAAAATCAAAAACTTATATCTGAAATTAATTTCAATAGAGCCAATGAAATGTTAAAAAATAATATTATTTCTGGAGGAATGATACCAAAAATAAACACTTGTTTAGATGCAATATCTAATGGTGTTAGAGGTGTAGTAATTGTTGATGGAAGAAAACCACATTCAATACTATTTGAGTTATTTTCTGACAAGGGCGCGGGAACGTTGATAAGAAAATGAATAATTTAAAAAATATAAAAAATATTTTATTCGACTGTGATGGTGTTTTATATAGTGATTTAGAGGCAGTTTTTGGCCAAGTTAGTAGAAGAATGACAAAATATATTTCGAATAAACTTAATTTAGACCTTACAAAAGCCAAAGAATTACAAAGAGATTATTTTCACAAATACAACACAAGTTTAAATGGATTGATGATACATCATGATATACCACCAGAAGAATTCTTGGAGTATGTTCATGATATTGATCTTTCATTTATGGAAAAAGATCTTGTTTTAAAAAATGAGCTTGAAAACATAAATTTAAATAAATTCGTATTTACAAACGGAAGTAGAGCGCACGTAAAAAATATAGTTAAAACTCTTGGTATTGAGGACCAATTTAAAGATATATTTGATATCGTAGACGCAAAATATCACCCCAAGCCTGAAGCTAAAGCTTTTGATCTTATGGTTAATAAATTTAAGATTAATCCAAAAGAAACTCTTTATATCGAGGATATAGCTAAGAATTTATCGATAGGTAAAGAGCGAGGGACAATAACAGCTTGGCTTATCAATAATGAATACTGGGGTAAAAAAGAGTCTGACAAAGACTACATCGACTATAAAATCGAAAATCTCTCTTTATTTTTAAAAGAAATAAGGTTATTAAAAAGTTCTTAAATTTATGAGCATAGAAAATATAATCAATAATGCTTGGGAAAAAAGAGACCAAGTAAGCCCCAACTCAGATGAGAGTTTAAAAAATACTGTTAATCAAATTATTGATGACTTAGACAGTGGTAAAGTCAGAGTAGCTGAAAAAATCAATGGTGAGTGGGTAACACATCAACATATAAAAAAAGCAATTATGTTAAGTTTTAGAATGTATCCAATGGAAAATTTAAATGGTCCTTACAGTAGTTGGTATGATAAAGCGCATCTTTTAAAAGGTAAAACGGCAGGTTGGTCAAAGGAGGATCATGAAAAAGCTGGTTTCAGAATGGTTCCTAATTCTCCAGTGAGAAAAGGATCTTTTGTAGGCAAAAATGCTGTCTTAATGCCATGCTATGTGAATATAGGAGCATATATTGATGAAGGAACAATGATAGATACTTTTGCAAGAGCTGGAAGCTGTTCTCAAATTGGAAAAAATTGTCATATCTCTGCGGGTAGCGGGGTTGGAGGAGTTTTAGAGCCTGCACAAGCATTACCAACAATAATTGAGGACAATGTTTTTTTAGGAGCAATGTCTGAAGTTGTAGAAGGAGTGATAGTAGGTGAAGGTTCTGTTTTAAGTATGGGAATGTATATTGGACAATCAACAAAAATTGTTAACAGGAAAACAGGAGAAATTAGCTACGGTAAAATTCCACCATATTCTGTTGTTGTTCCAGGTTCTTTGCCAGATAAAAATAATTCAAACGCTCCTTCATTATACTGCGCGGTAATAATCAAACAAGTAGATGAGAAAACAAGATCAAAGACTTCAATAAATGATCTTTTAAGAGAATAAATTAATGAAAACTTATAATGAACTGAAGTTAGCTCAAGAGCTAATAAAATTCCAAACAATTAAAACAGAAGATAAAGGTATTATGAATTTCCTTTCAAGGAAACTGTCATCAATAGGTTTTAAATGTCATATAATAAAATCAAAAGGTACAGATGCTAAACCTGCATTAAATTTATATGCAAAATTTGGTAAATCAAAACCTAATATTAATTATTTGGGTCACACAGATGTTGTTGCTAACCTCAATAATTGGGAGTTTCCACCATTTAAAGCGGTAGTAAAAAGAGGATATTTATATGGAAGAGGATCGCAGGACATGAAGGGTAGTGTGGCATGTTGGATAAGTGCTGTAAGTAATTTTATTAAAAATAAAAAATTTAAAGGTTCTATATCAATAATAATTACGGCTGATGAAGAAACTACAGGTCATGGTTGTCCAGCCGTTATGAAATATTTAAAGAAAAAAAAAGAAAAAATTGACTTTTCAATAGTAGGCGAACCGTCATCAAATAAATCAGTTGGAGATGAAATCAGGATTGGAAGAAGAGGTTCTATGAATGCAACAATAACAGTGTATGGAAAAAGTGGACATTCTGCATTTTATGGCACTTATATAAATCCATGTACTGCACTTGCTAAAATAATATCTAAACTTAAAAGTGTTCCACTGGACAAAGGAACAAAATATATGCCACCATCCAATTTGGAATTTACAAAAATTAATGTGGATAATATATCTGAAAATGTAGTCCCACAGTCTGCAATTGCTAAATTTAATGTTAGATTTAATTCAACTTATAAATCGTTATCATTAAAAAAAAAACTTAGTAAAATTATTAATGCAGTTGCAAAAAAAGAAAATTGTAAAACCAAGATAGATTATAAAGTAAGTGGAGAAGCATTTTACACAGAGCCAAATAAACAAATATATATGGTAAAAAAAGTTGTGAAAAAAGTTACAGGGAATAATGCAAAACTAAATTGTAGAGGTGGTACAAGTGACAGCAGGTTTCTAGGTTCAATACCTCGACTTGAGTTAGGGTTAAGAAATAATACTATTCATATGGTTAATGAGAGAACATCGATCTCAGATTTAAAAAAGTTAACTAAGATTTATAAGAACATCTTACATAATTATTTCGCTTGAAAACTGCAATTATAACATCTGAATCTTCGGAAAAACATATAACAGGTGATGGTCATCCAGAGCAACCAAAGAGAGTAGTTTCAATAATTGATACTTTAAAAAAAAATAAAGAACTGCTTTGGGATAAACCAGATGTTGTTCCTAGTGATATTCTTAATTTGACACATTCTGAAGATTACATTAATAATTTAAATAATTCATTTCCTAAAAGTGGCTTAAATTTTTTAGATGGTGATACAGTTGTGTCTCCTGGAAGTAAGGATGCAGTATTTCAAGCCGCAGGATCATCTATAAGTGCAATAGATGGAATTGAAAATAAAAAATATAAAAATGCTTTTTGTGTTGTACGGCCACCAGGACACCATGCTGAAAAAAATAAATCAATGGGCTTTTGTTGCATTTCTAATGCAGGTGTTGCGGTTAATTATTTAATAAAAAAATATAAGTATAAAAGAATTGCATGTGTAGATTTTGATGTTCATTGGGGAAATGGAAATTATGATGTAATGTATGACAACAAAAATTCACTTTATATATCAACACATCAATATCCATTTTATCCAGGCGGTGGCTCAGAAAAAGACAAAGGAAAGTATAATAATTCTCTCAATATACCTCTTCCTGCAGGCACAAATTCTGAGGAGTATTTTAATGCTTATGATAGAGTTTTAGATAGGTTAATTGAATATAAGCCTGATTTCCTAGTCTTTTCTGCTGGCTTTGATGCTCACAAGAACGATCCATTAGCTCAATTTGAACTTTCATCCAAAGATTTTTATGAAATAACAAGAAGAACACTAAAAGCCACTAATAAGTTTACTAATGGAAAAGTGGTATCTTTATTAGAAGGTGGATACGACCTGAAAGCACTTGCTGAAAGCGCTAATTATCATGTAAATGCATTAATCGAGTCGGAAAATACATAATCATGAAACTATATAAACAAAAATCATCAAATATTGATAACAGGGGACTGTTTGCATCTAAAAATATCAAAAAAGGAACTAAGATTATTTACTACATAGGTAAAATAATTACAAAAAAACAAACCGAAAATAATCCAAAATTTGATAACGAAAAAGCAATTTATCTTTTTAACTTAAATAATAGGTATGATTTAGACGGTGATTTTGCCTACAATACTGCAAGACTTATTAATCACTCTTGTAATCCAAACTGTGAAGTTGAAGGTAAAGGTTTAAAATTATGGATTAGTTCTATCAAAGATATAAAAAAAAATGAGGAACTGACTTATGATTATGGATTTAGTTTTGATGAAAATTATAAGGATTTCCCTTGTAAGTGTGGCTCCAAAAATTGTTGTGGTTACATAGTTAGAGAGGGATCAAGATGGAGAATAAAAAAGAAAAAAAAGAAATCTAATAAATAATTTTCTCAAGATATAAACCATGTGCAGGGGCAATAGGAGCACAATTTTTTCTTGATTTTGATTTAAATATGCTGGTAAATTTTTTTAAGTTCCATTTATTTTCACCAAGGTATTTGAGTGAACCAACCATGGATCTAACTTGACTCTTAAGAAATGATTTTGACACAAATTGAATTTTTATAACATTTTTAAATTTGGTTATTTTTACTTTTTTTATGGTTCTTACCGGACTTTTTGCAGCACAATTAGATGCTCTAAAAGTTGAAAAATCATGAGTTCCAATTAATTTTTTTGCTCCCTTTTTCATCAATTCAACATCAATTTTTTTTTTAATATGCCACTCTCTGTTAAAATTGATAACTGAAGGAGAAGCATCATTTCTAATTAAGTACGTATAACGTCTTTCTTTTGCAGAATATCTTGAATGAAAAAGTTTATTTTTTTTCTTTATTTTTAAAATAGATATTTTTTTTTTATTTAAAAAGAAGTTCAGTGAATTCAATAATTTATCTTTTTGAATAATTTTGTTTGTAGTATCAAAGTGAGCTGATTGCTCTTTGGCATGAACTCCTGTGTCTGTTCGTCCAGACCCGTAAATTTTTATTTTTTCTTTTAATAGTTTAGATAAGACAATCTCAATATTTTCCTGGATTGACTTACCTTTTTTTTGGATTTGCCAACCATTGTATAAAGTGCCTTCGTATTCTATTAAAATCTGATATCTATTCACTTGTAATTATTGTTCCTTTTCTAACCTTATTCCCTAATAAAAATTCTTTAATTAATTGAGGATTTTTGCCCTCTTTTTGTATCTCAATAATATTTATTGAATTTTCACCACATGCTATTGTCATTTGTTCATCGATTACTTCACCGATTGTTGCTGACTGCTTGTTTATTTTGGCTTTTAATATTTTATATCTTTTGTTGTTAAGCTCAAACCACGCACCAGGTTTTGGATATAATCCATTTATTTGAGCGATTATTTTACGAGCACTATTATTCCAATCTATCTTTCCCTCTATCTTTTGAATTTTCTTTGCGTATGTAGCTTTTGTATGATCTTGCTCTTTAAATATTGCCTCTCCGTCTAAAACTTTTTGCACATTTTCTAAAATTTTTTCTGCACTCAAATAAGATAATTTTTCTGATAAAATTTCTGCGTTATCTTGATCAAGAATATCTACTGAATATTTATTGCATACTGGTCCGGAATCTAATTTTTCATCAATTTTCATAAATGATATACCAGTTTTTTTTTCATTGTTTAAAATCGATCTTTGGATTGGTGCCGGCCCTCTCCATTTTGGTAATAATGAAGCATGAATATTCAAAAAACCTTTTTTACTCAAATTAAGAATTTTTTTTGAAATTAATTGTCCGTATGCAACAACAATTACAAGATCTAAATTTAATTCTTTAAGATATTCATATTCTTCATCAATTTTTTTTGGGGTTTTAACTTCTAGATTAAGTTCCTCTGCACATATATGAATTGATGATTTCGTAAACTTTTGACCTCTATTTGATTTACTTGGAGGTTGAGCAAATACACAGTTAATTTTATATTTTTGATTAATTTTTTTTAGAATAGGCACAGCAAACCGCGGGGTACCCATGAATACAATATTTGACATTTAAACAACAACTCTATTAGAAGTTTTTTGTTTAGACAATTTTTTTATTATTAAATCTTTTTTTATTTTAGATAAATAATCAATGATTAGTTTTCCATCTAAGTGATTTATTTCATGTTGTAAACATGTTGAGAGTAGTCCATCACATTCCATTTCTTTCTTATCACCATTTTCATCTATATAAGATACAGTACAAATTTCTGGTCTCTCTATCTCAATAAAGGTATTAGGTATTGATAAACAACCTTCCTCATATGTAGACATTTTTTCACTTAGAGTTTTTATTTGTGGATTAATAAAACATAAAGGTTTTTTTTCATTTTCATTTTTTGAGACATCTAAAACAACTACTCTTTTAAGGATTCCAACTTGAACAGCTGCTAAACCTATGCCATTGTGATGGTACATAGTTTCAAATAAATCTTTTATGAGCTTTTTTTCATTAACATCAACTTTATTTAATGGCTCAGATTTTTTTCTAAGAATATCATCAGGTACTGTGATTAGTTCTTTTACTGACATAATTTATTTATTGTTTAAACTTTTAAAGGCAAGACTTCTATTAGAATTTCATTCCTTAAGTCTACATTTTTTAGCTCGTTCATAGTTGAAACTAATAAATTCACAGTGTTTATATCTAGATCTTCAAGGTTACTTTCACCAACAATATCTACTATTTTAATTAATAATAAGCCTAACTCTCCATTCGATAGCATTTGTTTTATATCAGAGGAAAATTGATAGTTGTATTCATAAAGGTTTGAATATTTTTTATCTATTTTTACACCATCTGATTTAAGAGATTCAATAAGAATCATATCTTTTGTAGAAAAAACATATTTTTTGTTTCTTTTAATTTTTTTCAAAATATCGTTTGTTTCCTTTTCAGCTTTAGGCAAACTAGTTTTATTTAAAAAGTAATTTAATAATTTTGACTGATGTATTTTTTTATTATTAAATTTTATCTTTCTCTCTTTTTTTAACTTATTGTTGGTATGATTTTCATAAAAGGTAGTAAAATTAGAGGGAACATCATCTTTTTTTATTTTTTTTAATATTACTTTGATTTCATTATCAAACGCATTATCTAATTTTTTTTTTTGGAATGATTTATATAGTTCAGACGCCATACTTAATCTTTGCTCAACATCAACAGATAGAAGCAATCTTTGATATAATAAAGCTCTGCCTTCATAATCTGGAAGTAGCTTATAAGCATCTTTGGCATTTAATAGTTGTGTTATGTTAAATTGAAATTTTTTATATGTATCTAATAGTTCTCTTTCATCAAATACATTTTCATGAGTTGCTCTTTCTAATAATCTTAAATCTTCTGGATTTTCAATATCAAAGGAATTTACATTTTTAAGAATATTTGATGACGACAAATAACTCCAGATATATCTAGGTGAGTCCATTTTTGGCTCATAATTAAAATCATTATTTGTTTTATGAGATAAGTGAAAATATAAAATATTTTCGTCTGAAATTATTTCATCTTTGCTTGCGTAACCCATTAATATATTAAATTTATTTTCAAAAAAAGTGTCAATCTCATCCAACTCTTTTGACAAATCAAAAAGTAGTTGAGCTTGTTCTTTTTTATCTTCTAGAATTAAACAATAAATTTTAAAATTATTTAAATACTTATCAGTAATAGCACCGCTAATATTAAATATCTCACATGCTTTTTTTACCTCAGAGTTTGAAAGAAAATATTCCGAGTAAAATTTAATCAATTTATTTTTATTAGAAACTTCAGAATTATTGATTAAAAATTCTTTAATTAATTCAAAATCTTTTTTATTTATTAAATGATTAAATTTAAACTCTAAAAATTCCTCTTCAGTAATATTATTTGTAGGAATATATGAGTTTGTTAGTAAAGCTATGTCTAATATTTTTTTTGAAAATTCAGATAAGTTTCTATTTAAATTTTTATTTAAAATACTTTTAATTAACTCCCCATCGCTATTCGACCACATGTCAATTTTTAGGCCATTCTGTGCAGGATCATATAATCCTGCTAATTTTATAGTGGATGACTCAATTTCTTTATTTATCACTATCTCAGAACTAGATTGAACTGATAATGTTTTATTAGTATTTAGATTATTGCTTGCATTTATATTTGAAGTAGAATTTTCTTTGTTAATGATGTCTTTTTTTTCAATTTTCCATATATCGACTGGTTCATTAGCAAAAGAACAAGTATAAAAAAATAAAATTAAGGTTAGTTTGGAAATTGTTTTACTTAATTGTTTTAAAATTTTCATTAGGCAAGATCACTTCAATTTTTTTATTGGGGGATGGGAAATCAATCTGACTCAAAACAACAATAGACAAAATTAATATAAAAAAAATTATTCCAGCTTTAATTGCAAATTTCATATTATGTTATATTCCTTTGTAGTATAATGTTTTAAAAGCATATAATTTTGTAAAATCAAAATAAGACATATTTGTGTTTTTTCAACTTAGAAATATATGGAATCAAATAAAAATCTAGTTTTAGTAGGTATGATGGGTTCGGGAAAGACATTAATTGGAAAATTGATTTCTAAACAAACCAAACTTAAATTTATTGATTTAGATGATAAAATTGAAGAAAAAGAAAAAATGAAAATTACAGAAATTTTCAAAAAAAAGGGAGAAAAATACTTCCGTGAATGTGAAGAAGAAATAACATTGTCATGTTTAAAAGGTGAGAAACAAATTTTATCACTAGGTGGAGGTGCATATATTAATACTAATATTAGGAAAGAATGTAAGAAGAGTTCTTTTAGTTTTTGGTTGAACTGGAAAAAAGATATATTAATTAAAAGAATAAATGGTAGCAAAAAAAGACCTCTGGCTATGGCATTAAGTGAAACAGATCTAGAGAAACTAATAAATGAAAGAGCTAGAATATATAGTTTGGCAGATTTCACAATTAATTGCGATCAGCTAAATAAAAATGAAATAGTAAATAAAATTATAAAAAAATATGAAACAAAAAATAATAAAGGTTAAAACTAAAAGTAAAAATTACGAAGTTCATATTGGTACCAATCTAATTTCAAAATTAAGAAATATTTTAAAAAAAAATAAAATATTATTTTCAAAATGTTTAATTGTAATTGACAGCAATATACCAAATAAATTTAGAAAATTACTCTTAGGAAATTTAAAAAATCAAAAAATTTATACTTTAAATTTTAGTGCAAATGAGAAAAATAAAAGCAACTTAAGTATCGATAAAATACATAATGTTTTATTTAAAAATAATTTTTATAGAGAGGACTGTATAATTTCATTTGGTGGAGGAATTACAGGAGATGTAGTTGGATATGCAGCCAGCACATTTAAAAGAGGAATAAAATTTATTAACATACCCTCCACTTTATTAGCTCAAGTAGATTCTTCTATAGGCGGAAAAACAGGTATTAACAATAAATTTGGAAAAAATCTTATAGGAAGTTTTTATCAGCCAGATTTAGTAATTTCAGATATTAATTTACTACATACCCTCCCTAAAAGAGAAATTATATGTGGATATGCTGAAATACTAAAAAGTAGTTTAATTGATAGCAAAAAAAATTTTGTTTTTTTAGATAAAAATTTTAATAAAATTTTAAACCTAAAAGGAAATTTTATAATTAACGCAATTTTAAATAGTTGTTTATTAAAAAAAAAAATTATTGAAAAGGATGAAAAAGAAAAAAATTTAAGAAAATCTTTAAATCTTGGCCATACCTTTGCTCACGCATATGAGGCTACGCTTAGTTACTCAAAAAAATTAAATCATGGAGAAGCTGTTATTTTTGGTTTAATGAATGCTGTAAATTTTAGTAAAGAAAAAAAAATTATTTCAGATTCAAATTCAGAATTAATAAATAATCATATTAAAAAGATAGAAATTAAAAATAAATATAAAGATCTTTTTAACAAAAGGAAAATTACATCAATTCTAAATTTTATGAAAAGTGATAAAAAAAATAAATCAGAAAGTATAAACTTAATATTAATAAGGAATTTTGGAAAATTAAATCTAAATTATCAAGCCAAATCTAGTGAATTGAACAAGTTTTTGTTAAAAGAATTAAATAAAACTTATTTGTAAAGAATGAATATCAGTTTTCAATTCTTCGCTTAAAATTTTGTAAATTACTTTATTAGAATGAATTCTACTCGTTTTTTTTAATATGTCAGAGTTTATTTCTAATTTAATATGAAATTTGCCTGTCTGATGTGAATTGTGTTTTAAATGCTTATAAGTATTATCAATTACCTTTACGTCTTTTATGGAAGTGTCTTTCAAAAGTTTATTTTCAATTTTTTTTGAAAGTTGATTAATATCCATTAAACTAGATATTATATAATATGAAAAATATTTGTGAATGGAATAATTGTAACGAAGAGGGACTTTACAAAGCTCCAAAAGAAAAGGATAACAGCAAAGAATATAGGCTTCTCTGTCTTGAGCATGTAAGGGAGTTTAATAAAAGCTGGAATTATTTTTCAGGTATGAGCGACGAACAAGTAATCAACTTTTTAAAATCTGACATTACATGGCATAAACCAACACAGAGTTTTAGCTCTTCAGATAATTTTTTCAAAATATTGTGGAATAATACTTTAAAAGATGAAAACGGAAAATTTAAAGATTTTAGTAGCTTGAATCATATGAATAAGTTTAAGTTTAATAGTAATGATCTTAAAGCCTTTGAAATTTTGGGTGTTGGAGTTGGTTTAAAATGGGCAAAAATACAAGAAAAATTCAAAAGACTTGTGAAAAAATTTCACCCTGATATGAATGCTGGCAATAAAAAATTTGAAGATAAGCTTAAAGTAATAACTTTAGCTTATACCCAATTAAAAAATACTTATAAGGACAAAATTGACAACAAATATTGAACAGACCCCAGATATTAAATTATCGATTAAACAAACATTCGGTATAGATTCTGATATGGAAGTGGACGCATTTTCAAAAAAAACTGATTATGTGCCAGATATAGATAAAACTTATAAATTTGATAAAGACACAACTTTAGCAATCCTGTCTGGATTTTCATTTAATAAAAGAGTTCTTGTACAAGGTTATCATGGAACAGGTAAATCCACACATATAGAACAAATTGCAGCCAGATTGAACTGGCCATGTATAAGAATTAACTTAGATAGTCATGTTAGTAGAATAGATTTAATTGGCAAAGACTCAATTGTAATCAAAGATGGCAAACAAGTCACAGAATTCAAGGAGGGAATTCTTCCTTGGTCAATACAAAATCCAGTAGCTTTAGTATTTGATGAATATGATGCTGGTAGACCAGATGTGATGTTTGTAATTCAAAGAGTCTTAGAAGCTGAGGGAAATTTTACTTTATTAGACAAGAATAAGGTCATTAAACAAAATAAATATTTCAGACTATTTGCAACATCAAATACTGTTGGTTTAGGAGATACAACTGGTCTCTATCACGGAACGCAACAAATAAACCAGGGACAAATGGATAGATGGAACATTGTTACAACATTAAATTATTTAGCTTTGGAAAAAGAAATGGAAATTATTTTAGGAAAAAATAAATCTTTAGATAATAATAAAGGTAAAGAGAGAGTTGCAAACATGATAAAAGTTGCGACACTTACAAGAAAAGGCTTTATTGCTGGAGATATTTCAACTGTTATGAGTCCAAGGACAGTACTACATTGGGCAGAAAATTCTGAAATATTTAAAGATGTGGGCTATGCATTCAGAGTAACTTTTTTAAATAAATGTGATGATGTAGAAAAGAATACAATCGCAGAATACTATCAAAGATGTTTTGGCGAAGAACTGCCAGAGTCAATGATAAATATTCAGGTTTAATGAACAAAGATGATCTTATAAAAGAGCAATTTAAACAAGCTTTAAACTCAACAATTAAGGCCATTTCAGGAGAAACATATCCATTAAAAGACAAAAAAAATTTAAAAGAATTTAATATTTCCAAGTTTGATAATTTAAAAGATAAGGAAAACTTTATTAAATTAAGAGCCGAGGCAGACTCAGAGGCATTGAAAAGAAAGTTTTCTGATAACTCCACTTTGGAACAAAATATTCCAAAAACACCTACTTGCCATACACTGTATAAAATTTCTGAAAAAATAAGATATGAACTTTTAGGGTCACAAATGATGAAGGGAATTTCTAAAAATTTAATGACCAAATATAACAATAAAATTGGTATGGCAAAATCTGAAAATATAAAAAAGAAAGAACAGTCTAATGTTTCTGAAGCTTTTGAATATTACATGCTTAATAAACTAATGAATGTAAGTTTATCTGAAAGTGCTAAAAAAATTTTATCATACTGGAAAGATGACTTTGAAAAATCTTTAGATAAACACATAAATTTTTTAAAAGAAAATGCAGAAAATCAAAATATATATAATTCTAAAATATCCGAAATTCTTCAGAACATGGAAATCTTCGAATCCGATGAAGAAAATAAAAAGGAGGAGCAGAAAGAAGATGAGCAAGACAAAAATAATTCAAAAGATGACCAAAAAACTGATAGCGGAGAATCTCAGGAAAGAGAAGAAGATGAAAGTATTAATGAAGGCGTTGATAGTTCTGACGAAATGAATGAATTTAGGCTTGATGAGCAGCTAGGGAACGATGATGCTGAAGATAATGAGATAGAAAATATTGTCCAGAAAAAAAATTTAGGAATAAGTAATAAAGAATATAAAATATTTACTTCAGAATTTGATGAGACAGCAAAAGCAGAAACATTGGAAAATTCTGAAGAAATTTCAAAACTAAGAAAAAATTTAGATCAACAGCTAACTAGTTTCCAAGACATAATTACTAAACTTGCAAATAAATTACAAAGACAGTTACTTGCAAAACAAAATAGATCTTGGGAGTTTGATCTTGAAGAAGGTTTATTAGATAGTTCAAAATTACCAAGAATAATAATTGATCCATATAATTCTCTTTCTTTTAAAAAAGAGAAAGATTTAGAGTTTAAAGATACAATTGTGACTTTACTCATAGATAATTCTGGATCTATGAGAGGAAGGCCAATTACTATTGCTGCTCTTTGTGCTGATATATTGTCTAGAACATTAGAGAGATGCTCGGTTAAAGTTGAAATTCTTGGTTTTACAACAAAAAATTGGAAGGGCGGTAAAAGTAGAGAAAAGTGGAATAAACTTGGAAAATTAAAAAATCCAGGACGTTTAAATGATTTAAGACACATAATTTATAAATCTGCCGACACTCACTGGAGACAATCAAAAAAAAATTTAGGCTTAATGTTAAAAGAAGGTTTACTTAAAGAAAATATTGATGGTGAAGCTATTACTTGGGCTTTCAATAGACTTAAAAAAAGAAAAGAAGAAAGAAAAATTCTTATGGTTATTTCAGATGGAGCACCGGTTGATGACTCAACATTGTCTGTTAACTCTGGTGATTTTTTAGAAAAGCATCTAAAACAAACTGTAAAATCAATAGAAAACAAAAGTGATATCGAAATTCTTGCTATAGGTATAGGCCATGATGTTTCAAGATATTACAAAAAAGCGATAAAAATTGCTGATGTTCAAGAGTTAGGTGATGTAATGATTGGTCAGCTTAGTGGTTTGTTTGAAAGTAATAAAAAATTACACTAATTTTTTTAAATTTTTATTTTCCCACTCTATTTTTACTTCAGCTCCACCTCTAGTTTCTGAATTTCTAATTGTTATTCTGGCTGAATTTTTTTCTAATAAAGTTTTGCCTATAAAAATCCCTAAGCCTAAACCAGTTTTTTTATTATCTTTAGGTTTAAGTGTCTTAATATAAGGCTCTCCAATCTTATTAAGTATATCTTTTGGTATACCAGGACCATCATCCTCTATTGTTATTTCAGTCTTTTGACTGTCACTTTTGATAGCAATATAGATATTTTCACTTGAAAATTTGTTAGCATTTCCAATAAAATTTCTCAAACCATAAACAATTTCAACAGATTTTAGTATTTCAAATGAGTTAGAATCTTGCTCTTTATCAATATTGAAATTCTTATTTGAAATTTCCCGAAATGAGTTAACTATCTCATTGATGTAATCGTAAAGCGTTTTATTTTTGTCAATAAAATCATCTTCTATAGTAGGATTTAATGTTAGTTTTTTTAAAATATCATTACACCTGTTAACTTGACTAATTAATAGTTCGAGATCTTTTTTTACATCGTCATTATCTTTAAATTGATCAAATAAATCGTGAGAAATAATTTTAATTGTAGACAATGGAGTGCCAAATGAATGGGCTGCAGCTGCGGCTTGTCCCCCGAGTGAAACAAGTTCGTGTTCTTTGGAAATTACTTCTTGGATTTTATCTAAAGCATCTTTCCTAAGATTTGTTTCTTGTCCAAAAATAAAAGCAAAATAATTCAAAAAAAATAGTGCAATTATCAGTGCTAGAGGAATTGCATAGTAATAATACAAGCTAATACTATATTCATCCAATGGTTTTGGCATTTCATAATGATAAAAAGTTAAAAATATAATTGATGCTAGAGTAATTACAATTAAAGCAATATTTGTTTTAATATTTAAATTGGATGCAGCGAATACGCTTGGAATCAAAAGAAATATTGAAAATGGATTTAAAATACCTCCAGATAAATATAGCAAAGCACTCAATTGAAGAATATCTAAAGATAAAAAATTAAAAGAGGAAACATTTGAAAGTAAAGGTTTTTTATAAAAAAATATTAAGTATAGATTACTTAAAACTCCAACAAAAATAATCAGATTAGATAAAATAAAATTAAATTCGAAATTAAAAACAAATTTTACCGTGTTTATAGTTATAAATTGACCTAAAATTCCTATCCATCTTAAATTGACATAAGTAGATTTATTCAATGATGCTGCTTTGACAGATTCTTTTAAATCCATCTAAATATCTAAGTTTGAAACATTTATTGCGTTTTCAACAATAAAATCTTTTCTTGATGAAACATCGTTACCCATTAAGGTTTGTATCAAATCTTGATCTTTTTTACTATTCTTTGAATATTGAACCTGTAATAAATTTCTTGTTTCAGGATTTAAAGTTGTATTCCATAATTCATCAGGGTTCATTTCTCCCAGTCCTTTAAATCTTTGAATATTTAATTTGGACTTTTCGATTTGAAGAATATTATTAAATTCTTTAGAGTTTTTTTTATATTTTTTAATATCCTTTGAATTTTTTATTAAATAACTTTCAAGCTCATTTTCATCTTTGATATATATACTTTTAGTTCCTTTATTAATTTTAAATAAAGGTGGCTGAGCAAGATAAACATGTCCAAACTCGATTAATTTATCAAATGGTTTATTATTAAAAAAAGTTAATAATAATGCTCTTATATGTGAGCCATCAACATCAGCATCTGTCATTATTATTATTTTTCCATATCTTAAATCTTTGAGATCTATATCCTCATTTTTTGGATCAAGACCAAGTGCATTAATCAATGTAACTATTTCATTTGATGAAATCATCTTTGATAAGCTTTTAGTCCTTAATTCATTAGCATTTCCATTCTTTTTCGATCCATTAAGGTCTGTAAAAGTATTTAATATTTTTCCTCTTAGAGGCAAAACTGCTTGATTTTCACGGTTTCTGCCTTGTTTGGCTGAACCACCAGCTGAGTCACCTTCTACAATAAATAGTTCAGTACCATCTTGCTTTGAGTTTTGACAATCGGCTAATTTTCCAGGCAATCCCGTTAATTCTAAGGCTCCTTTTCTTCTTACATTTTCTCTTGCTTTTCTTGCCACATCTCTGGCTACAGCAGCTTGGATAATTTTAGTTAAGATAACTTTTGAAATCGATGGATTTTGATCAAACCAAATAGACAACTTCTCATTAATGATAGTTTCAACAATATTTCTAACTTCTGATGAAACTAATTTATCTTTTGTTTGAGACGAAAATTTAGGGTCAGGAATTTTGATAGAAAGAACTGAAGTTAATCCTTCTTTAACGTCATCTCCTGATAAAGAAACTTTATTTTTTTTTAACAAGTTTTGTTCATTTGCATATTTATTTACTACTCTTGTTAATGCACTTCGAAATCCAAGAAGATGTGTTCCGCCGTCTTTTTGATAAATGTTATTAGTATAAGGCAATACATCTTCACTATACCCTGCATTCCACTTAAGGGAGCATTGAACATCAATATTATTTTTTAAACCTTCTATATATATAGGTTTTTTAAAAAGATCATTTTCATTTTTGTTTTTTAAACTTTCTTTTTTCTCATCAATGAATTGCACAAATTCACTTACTCCTCCTTCAAATTTGAACTCTAATGTTTTTGGTTTCTTTTGTCTTAAATCGCTTAAAACTATTTTTATGCCCTTATTTAAAAAAGCTAACTCTCTCATCCTTTTTTCTAAAATAGAAAAACTAAATTTAATGGATGAAAATATTTCTTTGGATGGAACAAAATTAATTTCGGTTCCACTATTTTTTGATTTTCCAACTTGTTTTAAAGAAGTTTTAGCGTCTCCATCTTTAAATTCTATATAAAATTTTTTATTATCTCTATTAATTGTAAGTTTTAATCTCTCAGAAAGAGCATTAACAACTGAAACACCTACTCCGTGTAGTCCTCCTGAAACTTTATAAGAATTATGATCAAATTTACCACCAGCATGAAGTTGGGTCATTATAACTTCTGCAGCTGATTTTTTTTCACCCTTGTGAATATCAACAGGAATTCCTCTACCATCATCAATTACTGTTACTGAGTTATCATCGTTTATACTTATTTCAATTTTTTTACAAAAACCAGCTAGAGCTTCATCAATAGAATTATCTACAACTTCGTAAACCATATGATGTAATCCAGTCCCATCATCGGTGTCACCGATATACATACCTGGTCTTTTTCTTACAGCTTCTAAACCTTTTAGGACTTTTATGGAGTCAGCTTGATAATTATTTGAATTATTTTTTGTCATTAATTTTTAATATGGAAGAAATTTTTATAACATTTTTACAAAAAATTTAAAAATGGTAGAAGTGCAAATGCTTAAATAAGTGTTGAATACCAACGTTTTTTTGATGTTTTTTAGATTTTTTTTCTATTTCTTTAAAACCTGTCAAAAAGATCATTTTTCTAATAAAAATATGGCGGAGAGAATGGGATTCGAACCCATGATAGAGTTTCCCCTATACACGCTTTCCAAGCGTGCGCCTTCAACCGCTCGGCCACCTCTCCTTTAATCACTATTTCTAAATGCACATAACGATGTATTTCTGATATTTAAGATGTTTTTCTCTCTGGAAATTTCATTTAGGTAATTCACAATATTTTTAGCAGACTGTTTACCAGGCACGTAATCATGCCATAAAATTATTCCGTTTTTATTGAGCATTTTGAATGATTTCTCCGTATCATTTTTTACAACGGAATAAGTATGACCTCCATCTATGAATATTAAATCAAATTTATTTATATATTTACTCTCATCAAACTTTGTTGAGTCTTCGAAAATAATGTTAATTTTATTTTCAACATCAGTACCAGAAAATAGAAATTTTTCATATATGCTCTCATTTAATATATTTCTAAATGAAATCTTATTATCTATATTTTTTTTACTTAAATTTTTTACCTGGTCTGGGCCAAGAGTTAAAGATGTAATTTTAGCATCTTTATTTGAATTAAGTGCCATCAAATAAGTAGTTTTTCCACTACAAGTACCAAATTCAAATATATAATTACTTTTTTTGCTTAACACAGATATTATCCATGCTTCATAATCAGAGGTCATTCCTACAATTTTATTTTGTGGAGAAATAATAAAACTTTTAATTATAGTGTCTTCTTTTGGGCCTTTTAAATTTTTACTTATCAATTTCTCATCAAAAATTTTGTCTAGCTCAGATATATCTATTTGTTTTATTTTACTTTTATAAAATAAATTTCTAACTTTTTTTTTGTTTATTTTATATGTTAGAAACAAAATTATTAAAAATAAAATTAAAATTATAATTTCTTTTGTCATTCTTTATTAATTCTTAAAACACCTATGAATGCTTCTTGAGGAATCTCAACTTTTCCAAATTGCTTGGCTCTAGCTTTACCTTTTTTCTGTTTTTCTAGCAGCTTTCTTTTTCTATCTGTTGCTCCACCTCCATGGATTTTTGTTAAAACATCTTTTTTAAAACCCTTGATGGTTTCTCTAGCAATAATTTTACCACCAATAGCTGCTTGAATCGGTATCATGAAGTTGTGTCTTGGGATTAAATCTTTTAATTTTTCACAGACCTCTCTACCTGTGGTTTGAGCAAAATCTTTATGTATCATCATTGCAAGAGCATCAACAGGTTCTGAGTTTACAAGTATATTCATTTTTACTAGATCTCCTTCTTTGTGATCTATAATTTCATAATCAAAACTAGCATATCCACTAGTCATAGATTTAAGACGATCATTAAAATCAAATACGACTTCATTTAAAGGTATCTCATAATTAATTACAGCGCGATTTCCTGAATAACTTAAATTAGTTTGAATACCTCTTTTATTTTGACATAACTTAATAATCGATCCCAAGTATTGGTCAGGAGAGATAATTGTGGCTTTAATCCACGGTTCTTCAATAAATTTTATGTAAGTCGGATCTGGTAAATTTGATGGATTTTGAAGTTCGATAATTTCACCATTATTTAAGTGAACTTTATAAACGACACCAGGTGTTGTAGTTAATAAATTTATATCAAATTCCCTTTCAAGTCTTTCTGTGATTATTTCAAGGTGTAAAAGACCTAAAAATCCGCATCTAAAACCTAGTCCTAAGGCAGATGATGATTCTGCTTCGTAAGAAAAACTTGCATCATTTAATTGTAATTTAGCAAGTCCATCTTTTAATTTTTGATATTCAGAACTATCTACAGGAAATAAACCACAAAAAACTACTGGTTTACTCGGTTTGAAACCTGGTAATGCGTCATTGAGAGGATTTTCTGCATCGCATATAGTGTCTCCAACTTTAGTTTCTGATAAAATTTTAATACCAGTTGTAATAAAACCTATTTCTCCAGCGTTAAGTTCACTCACATCTTTTGCCTTAGGAGTAAACACACCAACTTTTTCTACAATATATTCTTGATTTGTAGACATCATTTTTATTTTCATATTTTTTTTTAGTTTTCCATCTATAATTCTCACTAATATAACTACTCCAAGATACGTGTCATACCAGCTATCAACTAATAAACATTTTAATTTGCTATTTTTTTCACCTTTAGGTCCAGGCAAAGAGTTAATGATTTGCTCAAGAATTTCATCTATTCCTTGTCCAGTTTTTCCAGAGCAAGGAACAGAATTAGATGTATCTATACCAATCACATCCTCAATTTGATTATTTGTTTTCTCAAGATCAGATGCTGGTAAATCAATTTTATTTAATACTGGAATAATCTCATGATTTATATCAAGTGCTTGGTATACATTTGCGAGTGTTTGAGCTTCAACTCCTTGAGTGCTATCTACAATTAATATTGAACCTTCGCACGCATAAAGGCTTCTACTAACTTCATAACTAAAATCTACATGTCCTGGGGTGTCTATAATATTTAAAGTATAATTTTTCCCATTTTTAGCTTTATAATTTAATTTAACTGTTTGTGCTTTAATTGTTATACCTCTCTCTCTTTCTATATCCATAGAATCAAGTACTTGAGATTTCATTTCTCTATCACTCAAACCTCCACATTTATGAATTATTCTGTCAGCTATAGTTGATTTCCCATGATCTATATGAGCTATAATTGCAAAATTCCTAATGTTGTCTATTGTATCACCCATTTTTAGGATCTAATTTTTGCGCCAGACTTTGACTCAACGGAAGAGATAATTAGTTTATTAATGTTATCCAGGTCATTTTCATTTAATGTTTTTTCTTCTGACTGAATAGTTACATTAACAGCTATAGATTTTTTTCCTTCTGGTATATTTTCTCCCTCAAAAACATCAAATACTCTTACTGACTTAATTAATTTGTTATCAACAGATTTAATTATATTAACTAATTCTTGAGATTTAAAATTTTTATTTATAATAAATGCAAAATCTCTCTCTGATTTTTGGAAATCAGAAAATTTATATTCAGATTTTGAGTATTTTATCTTTTGTTTAGGCTCTCTTATATGATCAAGACAAATTTCAAATATTACCAAACCTTCGGTTTTTATATCTAATTTTTTTATTATGTTTGGATGTATCTCACCAAAGTATGCTAAAGCATTTTTTTCTTTTTTATTTTGGTAAACCCCTCCAGATTTTCCTGGATGATAGTAAGAAGGAGTTTTATCATCTATAGTAATATCATCTTTATCAATCCCTGCTTCACAAAGACTTTGTATTACATCTTTTTTTACATCAAACGTGTCTACAATTCTCTCTTTATCATTCCAAGATAATCTTGAAACCTTTCCTGCCCTTACGGCGCCTATAAGAGTCAGTTGATCTCCAGGATTTTTTCCTTTAAACGCTGGACCAATTTCAAATAAAGAAATATCTTTAAATCCTCTATCTAAATTTTTCTTCAAATAAAATAATAAATTTGGAAAAATAGAATTTCTCAAAACATTTAGATCTGAACTAATCGGATTTACAATTGGTATTTCTTCGTCGTTTTCTTTAAATAATTGATTAATTTTAGAGTCAGTAAATGACCAAGTCACAGTTTCTAAGTAACCTTTTGATGCCACAGATCTTTGTAAAAAATGAAATAATTTCTGATAATAATTAAGTGTGGGCTTTAATCTTGTCTTAATTGGTTCTGATGTATTAATATGTTCATAACCTTTTATTCTCACTATTTCTTCAACAATATCAATTGATTGAGTTATGTCTGGTCTCCAAGAGGGTACTACTAACTTTAAAATTTTTTTATTTTTAGATACATCAAAACCTAGTTTTTCAAGTATTTTAATTAATTCTTTATTTTCAACATTAAATCCTGTCGTTTTTTCAAAAAGAAATGGGTCAAAATTAATTATTGTTTTTTTATAATTATCAATTTTTTTTACATCTAAGTTACTTATTTCGCCTCCACAAATTTGTTTTATTAGCTCAGATGCTTTTATTAATCCTTCTTCAAATGAAAGGGGATCTATGCCTCTTTCGAATCTGAATTTTGCATCTGTATCTATATTTAATTGTTTAGAGGTTTTTCTTATTGAACGTGGCAAAAAATAAGCAGATTCTAATAATATATTTTTAGTCGAATATTCTGTTCCAGATCTTGTCCCACCAATTATGCCACCAAGACCAAGGACTCCAGATCTGTCAGAAATAACGCACATATCATTTTCTAAAATATATTTTTTATTATCTAAGGCTTCGAAGCTTTCTCCTTTAGATGAACTTCTAACAATAATTTCATTATCTATTTTATCTGCATCATAAGCGTGTAATGGTCTATTTAAGTCAAACATTACATAATTAGTAATATCGACTATGGCAGATATTGGTTTTTGGCCTAAAGATTTAATTTTATCTTTTAGCCATTTTGGACTCTCTTTATTTGTTACACCTTTTATTAAACAACTTCCAAATATTGTGCATCCTTGGGCTTTTTCTTTTTTTATTGTTACGTTTATATTTTGATTACCTCTATATTTTAAATTGGATTTTTTATTAATTTTTAATTTACCAGCACCAGCAGCAGATAAATCTCTAGCAATTCCTCTTACTCCTAAACAATCTGGTCTATTGGGCGTAATTGATAAATCTATTACTTTTTCAGAAGTGTTTTTAAAATATTTTTCTCCAATTTTATTTGCATATTTATTGTTTTTTAATTCTATAATTCCATCACTTTCATTGGATAATAGTAATTCTGACTCAGAACAGAGCATTCCATATGATGTTACACCTCTTATTTTACTTACAGATAATTTCATCTGATTTTTGGGAATAATTGATCCTGGAGGAGCATAAACTGTCAAAAGACCATTTTTTGCATTTGGGGCTCCACATACTACTTCAATTGTTTTGTCGCTACCTATATCAACATCACATAACTTCAATCTGTCAGCATTTGGATGAGTTTTGGCATTTATAATTTTTGCAACAATAAATGTATCTAATTCAGATGTAGAACTCTCAAAACTTTCTACTTCTAGACCAATATTAGTTAATTTATCTATTATTTGATTATTGTTAAATTTTGTATCAAGATGGTTTTTTAACCAGTCAACTGTGAACTTCATCTACTTAGCCCTCTATAATTTGAAGGGACATCCAATGGATCAAAGCCAAAGTGACTTAACCATCTATAATCAGTCTCAAAAAAGGCTCTTAAATCATTAATTCCATATTTTAACATTCCAAGTCTGTCTATGCCAATTCCAAAGGCATATCCTTGATATTTACTTGGATTAACATTTACATTTTTTAAAACATTTGGATGAACCATTCCACAGCCTAGAATTTCTAACCATTTATTACCTTCACCAATTACTATCTTTCCATTTTTAATTTCATATCCTATATCTACTTCTGCTGAAGGTTCCGTAAATGGAAAATGACTTGGTCTGAATCTCATTTTAATTTTATCAACTTCAAAAAACTCCTTAATAAAATAATTTAAACATCCTTTTAAATGTCCCATATTTATATTCTTATCTATATGAAGTCCCTCAACTTGATGAAACATCGGAGCATGGGTTTGATCACTATCTGATCTGTAAGTTCGTCCTGGAGCAATAATTTTAAAAGGGGGTTTGCCTTTTAGCATAGTTCTTACCTGAACTGGAGATGTGTGAGTTCTTAAAAGTAATTCCTTATTATTATCAAGATAAAAAGTATCATGCATATCTCTAGCTGGATGGTTATCCGGTGTATTTAATGCTGTAAAATTATTATATTCATTTTCTACATCTGGGCCTTCCTCAACACTAAATCCTATTTCAGAAAATATAGATGAAATTTCATCTATTACCTGGGAGACTGGATGAATTTTACCAATTTCAATATTCCTTTCTGGAAGAGTTACATCAATTTTTTCTTTCTCAAGCTTTAAATTAATTTCTTTAGTTTCTATTTCTTGAATTTTGGTTGATATTTTATTTTGAAGTTCGTCTTTAATATTATTTAAATCTGAAGCTAATTTTTTTCTTTCCACTACAGAAATCGAACCTAATTTTTTAAATTCGTTCGATATAATTCCATTTTTTCCAAATAGTTCGGATTTGAGGTTATTTACTTTTTCAATGTTATTTTCTGTATTAAGCTTATCGATATAATCATTTTTTATTTTTTTAATATCAGACATTTTAATAGAATATTTGTTAAAGGAAGAAAAACAATAGTCTTGATTAATTTAATGCTGCTTGAGCCCTTTTAACTATAGTTTTGAATGCTTCGGGGTTATCGTAAGCAATTTCTGCAAGAATTTTTCTATCTAATTTAATTCCTGATTTGCTTAAACCATTAATAAACTTTGAATATGTTATACCTTCTGATCTGACACCAGCATTAATTCTTTGTATCCACAGTGATTTGAAATCCCTTTTTTTATTTCTTCTATCTCTATAAGCATACTGCATGGCTTTTTCCATTGCTTGTCTTGCAACTCTTATTGTATTTTTTCTTCTTCCCCACTGACCTTTAACAGCTTTTAAAACTTTTTTGTGTTTAGCTCTGCTTGTAACTCCTCTTTTAACTCTTGCCATTTTATCCTCTTAAGCTGTAAGGCATATAAGATTTTACTATCTTACCATCTTGTTTTGATAAAACAGTTGTGCCTCTTTGTTTTCTAATTTGTGAATTAGTTCTTTTAATCATGCCGTGTCTTTTTCCAGCCTGTGGGGTAATAACCTTGCCTTTAGCTGATATTTTAAATCTTTTTTTTGCTGAACTTTTTGTTTTTAACTTAGGCATAATTTTTGGGGGTTATACAAATATTAAATTAAATTTACAACTAGAAATATGGCTTATAAAGGCTGGATTACCATAATCATTTGCTTTCCATCAAATTTTGGCTGAAGCTCTACTCTTCCAATAGTCTCCATGTCTGCCTTAATTTTATCCATTAATTCATTGCCAAGGTTTGAATGTTGTAACTCTCTACCTTTAAACCTTATTGTAAATTTGACTTTATCGCCCTTTGCCAAAAATTTTTGAGCATTTTTAATTTTGAAAGTGTAGTCATGAACTTCTGTAACTGGCCTTAATTTTATTTCTTTTAATTCAATCTTCTTTTGTTTTTTTTTTGCCTTATTAGCTTTTTTTTGCGCATCGTATTTATATTTACCCATGTCCATAATTTTACAGACAGGCGGTTTTGCATTTGGAGCAATTTCAATTAAATCTAAACCTTCATTTTTTGCTTTATTGATTGCTTCATTTAAATTTAAAATTCCTAAATTTTCACCATCACTTGCAATAACTTGAACTTCGTTTGATGTAATTCTATTATTAGACCTTGGGCCTCTTGCTTTAGTTCTTTTTTGAAAATAATTTTGTTTAAAATCTGCCACTTAGATTGAAGGAGCTTTATTTAGATCTGTATATTTTTTTATAAATTCTTTCAAAGCTATATTTTCTTGTTTATTAGAATCCAATCTTCTAATAGTTACACTGTTGGAGTCAACTTCTTTTTTTCCACAAATCAATAACATTGGTACTTTTGTTAAAGAATGATCTCTTATTTTATAATTTAAATTGTGATTTTTAAGATCCACCTCGACAATCAAACCACTCCGTTTTAATTCCTTAGCTACACTTTTAGCATATTCATCAAAATCACTAGAGATCGGAATAACTACTGCCTGTAAAGGTGATATCCAAAATGGCAGTTTGCCTGCATAATTTTCTATAAGGATACCTATGAACCTTTCTAAAGATCCAAATAATGCTCTGTGTAACATTACAGGTACTTTTTTAGTTCCATCTTTATCAACAAAAGAAGCTCCTAATCTACCTGGTAAATTTAAATCTACTTGCAAGGTTCCACACTGCCAATCTCTACCGATTGCATCTCTTAAAACAAATTCAATTTTTGGTCCATAAAATGCACCCTCACCTTTATTAATTGAGTACTCTAGCTTTGTCGCTTTAATTGCCTCTAACAACGCAGCCTCTGATTTATCCCAAACTTTATCATCACCAACTCTTAAATCTGGTCTATCTGAATATTTTAAAATAACATCTTCAAAACCAAGATCTTTATAAATTTCTAAAATTAAATTTGTAACACTCAAACATTCTTCAGTAATTTGTTCTTCTGTACAAAAAATATGTGCATCATCTTGAGTAAAGGCTCTTACACGTAATAATCCATGCAATGCACCTGAAGGTTCATATCTATGAACTTTTCCAAATTCTGACATCTTTAAAGGTAAGTCCCTATAACTTTTAAGTCCTTGATTAAATACTTGAACACACCCAGGACAATTCATGGGTTTAATTGCAAATACTTTTTCATCTGGTGTAGTTGAAGTATACATATTAGCTCCAAATTTTTCCCAGTGGCCAGATTTTTCCCACAAAGATCTATCAAGTATTTCTGGCGTATTTATCTCTTTGTAACCATCGTGATCTTGTTTCATTCTCATATATGAAACTAATTTTTGGAACAAATTCCATCCTTTCTGGTGCCAAAACACAGATCCAGGACTTTCTTCTCTAAAATGAAATAAATCCATCTCTTTTCCAATTTTTCTATGATCTCTTTTTTCTGCTTCCTCAATTCTCTGAAGATAAAGGTCTAATTCTTTTTGAGTTGCCCAACCAGTACCATATATTCTTTGAAGCATTTCATTATTAGAGTCACCACGCCAATAAGCCCCTGATACTTTTGTCAGTTTAAAAGCCTTACCTATTTTACCAGAAGATACTAAATGTGGACCTCTACATAAATCATGCCATGTTTCGCCATGATGATAAACCGTAAGTTCTTCGTTTTTAGGAATGCTCTCAATTATCTCAGCTTTGTATTTTTCTCCAATTTTTTTAAAATGACTTATTGCTTTATCTCTCTCCCAGACTTCTTTTCTTGTTTTTACATCTTTATCTATTATCTCTGACATTTTTTTTTCAATCTTTTTTAAATCATCGCTAGTAAAAGGCTCTTTCCTTGCAAAATCATAGTAAAATCCATTTTCTATAACTGGCCCAATTGTTACCTGTGTGCCTGGGTATAGTTCTTGAACGGCCATGGCCATTATATGTGCAGTGTCATGTCTAATGACTTCTAAACCCTCAGGATCTTTAGCTGTAAATATTTCAATAGAACAATCTTGATCAATAACAGTATATAAATCTTTAAGCTCACCGTTTATGCTCATCACCAAAGCTTGCTTACCTAAAGACTTGCTAATTTTTTCAGCAACCTCAGTGCCTGTTATACTTTTTTCAAAGTTTAATTTTTTTCCATCAGGTAATGTAATATTTGGCATTAGTTTATTAATTTTTTATACTCTGAATAAGTAGAAAAACACATTTTTTCAACATTAAATTTTGAAACGACATTTTTTCTACCTTCTATACCCATTTGATTGATAGTCTGTTCATCTAAATTCATAATTTCTATTAATTTTTTTGAAAGATCGTCAGAGTTATTTGCTTCAAATAAAAATCCTGTTTTATTTTCACTTATAGTCTCTTTTGATCCCCCAATATTACTTGCAACAATTGGTTTTTCCATTGCTTGAGCCTCAACAGATATTCTTCCAAAGGCTTCTGGTTCTATAGATGAAGAAACTATGATGTCTGAAACTTTGTAGGCTAGAGGCATATTTTTACAATGATCTATAAATTTTACTTGGTTAGTTAATCTGTACTGTTCAACTAACCTAATAAGTTTCTTTTTGTAAAGTTCTCTTCCTTGATCGCTCCCAAGAATAATTACATTAAATACCTCATGTCCTAAATTAATATTTACTTTATTAATAGCATCTAAAAACATTTCTTGCCCTTTCCATTCTGTTAATCTTCCGGGCAATAGAACAGTTTTTCTCTCAATTTTAAGTTGCCATGATTTAAATAATTCATCTTCCTCTGTTTCTATAATAGTTGATGGATCAAAATAGTCAGTATTAATGCCTCTAAATATCACCAAGAATTTTTTTTTATCATTAAGGTATTCAGAGTAGTTTTCTTTAATATGTGAAAATATAAAATTAGACCCAGCAATAATTAAATCTGATCTCAACATTACAGAATTATATAATTTTTTTAATTTACTTTTAAAATTATATGTTCCATGAAATGTAGTTACAAATTTACGTCGTGTGATTTTGGTAGCTAGCAAACAAGACCATGCAGGTGCTCTACTTCTCGCGTGGACAATATTAATTCCATAAAATAAAATTATTAAAGAAATAATTATTGAATTAAAAAAAACCAAAATGGGGTTTTTAGAATTAACAGGTAATCTTATATATTTAACTTTTTTTTTATCTATAAACTTTGTTAATTCACCACCGTTACAAATTAAAAAAGATTTACAATCATTTTCATGTAGATAGTGTGCGATATCATAACAACCTGTTTCTGCACCACCGTATCCAAGTTTTGGTATAACTTGCAGAACTTTCAATTTTGGATGCATATGGTAGAGTTATAATATTTCAAATCAATTTTAATACTTTATATGAAAAAATTTAAATTTCTAAAAATTTCTAAAACAAAAAAACTAAGATATATAAGCAATTATTATAAGAAAAATCTTTATATTATATTTTTACCAGGTTTTGCATCCGATATAGAAGGAGATAAACCTAAGAGATTTTTAAACTATGCTAAAAAAAATAAATTGGGTTTTTTGGCACTAGAATATTCTGGATACGGAAAATCTTCAGGTGAATTTACAAAAGGGAATATTTCCACTTGGGCAAATGATGCAAAACAGACTATTAAGAATATAGTAAAAAAAAATGATATAATTTTAATAGGTTCTAGTATGGGTGCTTGGATTTCTTTATTATTATTTAAATCAATTAAGAAACAAATTAAAGGCTTTATGGGAATTGGCTCTGCTCCAGAATTTTTAACAAGAATAATGTGGAAAAAATTTTCAAAAAAGACAAAGAGTGAAATTATCAAAAAAGGTATTAGCAAAATTAAAAATGGTGGGTATGAGTATCTCATAACTAATCAATTAATTAAAGATGGAAGAAAAAAACAAAATAAAGTTTTAAATGTTAAAATCCCAATGAAAATACCTGTTACTATGGTCCATGGTCAAAAAGATGAAGTTGTACCAATTAAATACTCAAGAGAAGTTTTAAAAATCTTCAGCAAAGCAAAAAAAAAATTAAATATAATTAAGAAGGGTGACCATAGTCTCTCGTCAAAAAAAAATCTAAACATTATTTGTAAAGAGTTAGATGATATTATTAAAAATACTAACTAGCTTGACCGACTAATTTTTTGTTTGATATAGGATTTTCTAATTTATCTAACATTTCTTTTGGACAAACTTGGACGAAATTATTTACTTCATTTTCAAAATTCTCAACAATTTTTTTCGAGATTGTTGAATTTGTTTCTATCGCATGCTCTTTAATTAATTTCCTTAAGTGCTCAATCCAAAATTTAGTTTCTGGAGTTTGCCAAACTACACTTTCAGGATTTACTTTTTTATCAAATTGATTTTCAGGGTCATAAATAAATGCCATACCTCCTGTCATGCCAGCTCCAAAATTATCGCCAATATCTCCTAATATAATAATGTTTCCACCTGTCATGTATTCACAACCATTTGAATCACAACCTTCTACTACTGCAGTTGCACCTGAATTTCTAACAGCAAATCTCTCTCCTGCTTGTCCTGCAGCTAATAGTTTTCCTGAAGTAGCTCCATACAAAACAGTATTTCCAATAATAGTATTTTCATTTGAAACAAGGTTGCTTTCATCTTGTAATTTAATCACAATAGTTCCACCTGATAATCCTTTAGCAACATAATCATTTGCATCCCCTTTTAAAATTAGTTTTAATCCTTTAATAGCAAAAGCACCAAAGGATTGACCTGCTGAACCTTTAAAATTTAATTCGATTGAATTTTCATCAAGATTGTTATTTCCAAATTTTTTGTACAAATGATAAGAAATTCTAGTACCAACTGCTCTATCAGTATTTTGAATTTCAAATTCTTGATTTATTTTTTCTTTTTTATCTATTTTGTCTTCTATTTCTGGCCATAATTTTTGATCTAAAGTATCTGGAACAGAATTAATTTCAGGTTTCTCACAATATCTTTTATTTTTTCCAGGATCTGCTTGAACAAAAAGAGGATTTAAGTCTAGATCATCCAAGTTTGGCGATCCTTTGCTTACTTGCCTTAGTAAGTCAGTTCTTCCAATTACTTCATTTAAAGATTTGAAACCAAGATCAGCAAGTATTTCTCTTACTTCTTCTGCTATAAATGTAAAAAGGTTTACTACTTTTTCAGGAGTTCCAGTAAATTTCTCTCTTAATTTATCATCTTGTGTGCAAACACCCACTGGACATGTATTTGAATGACATTGTCTGACCATTATACATCCCATTGCGACTAAAGCAGTTGTTGCTACGCCAAATTCTTCTGCTCCCATCATGGCTGCAATAACAACATCTCTTCCTGTTTTTATTCCACCGTCAGTTCTAAGCGTCACTTGATGTCTCAAGTTATTTAAAGTCAATACCTGATTTGCTTCTGTTAATCCCATCTCCCAAGGAACTCCAACATATTTAACGCTTGTCTGTGGAGTGGCTCCTGTACCTCCTGAGTGCCCTGAGATTAAAATTATGTCTGCTTTAGCTTTTGCAACTCCGGCAGCTATCGTTCCAATTCCCGATGAAGCAACTAATTTAACTCCAACCCTAGCCTTAGGATTTATTTGTTTTAAATCATAAATTAATTGAGCTAGATCCTCTATTGAGTAAATATCATGATGTGGTGGAGGTGATATTAAAGTAACTCCTGGCGTTGAGTGTCTCAATCTCGCAATTTCATCCGTAACTTTAAAACCTGGTAATTGTCCACCTTCACCTGGTTTAGCGCCCTGTGCAATTTTGATTTCAATCTCATTACAATTATTTAAGTAATTAATTGTTACTCCAAATCTAGCTGATGCAATTTGTTTAACCCTTGAATTTGCACTATCTCCATTCTCCATAATCTTAAATCTTTTTTCATCTTCTCCACCTTCACCACTACAAGATGCGCCTTTAATTCTGTTCATACCAACAGCAAGAGTTTCATGTGCTTCTTTAGATAAAGCTCCATGAGACATACTTCCACTTCCAAATCTTTTTAATATATTAGATGCAGGCTCAACATTAGATATATCGATAGGATTTTTAGATTTAAAATCTACTAAATCTCTTAAACTTATTGGATTTAGATTGTAAATACCTTTTGTGTATTTTTTATATATTTCATAAGATCCTTGTCCAACCGCAGTTTGCAGTAAATGAATTAGTTTGCCTTGATACTGATGTGTTTCACCATTTTTTCTATATCTGTAAATACCTCCAATTGGCAAAATATTTGAATTATTGAAAAATGCTTCTTCGTGTATAGTTCTAATTTTCTTTTCTATTCCTTTTAAACCAATTCCAGAAATCTTTGATAACATTCCAGGAAAGTAATCTTTCACAATTGTTCTGCTTAGTCCCACAGTTTCAAAATTACATCCACCTCTGTAAGAACTTAAAACAGAAATTCCCATTTTAGACATTATTTTAAGAAGACCGAGATTGACTGATTTAATGTATCTTGAAACACATTCATCAAAAGTGAAATTTCCAAATAATTTCTTAGAATGTCTTTGATGTAAGCTATCAAAAGCTAAATAAGGGTTCACTGTAGTAGCACCAACACCAATTAATGTTGCAAAAGAGTGAGTATCTAAAGCATCTCCAGTTTGAACATTAATAGAAACATAACCTCTTAAACCTAATTTAACTAAGTGTGTATTTATTGCCCCTATACATAAAAGCATCGGCATTGGCATTCTATTTTCTGAAATATTTTTATCTGATAATATTATCTGTTTAATTCCTTCTCTAACAGCTTGTTCAGATTTAACTTTGAGTAAATTTATTGATGTCTCTAAATCATCATCCTTGCTGAATGTACAATCTAAAACTTTATTATTATTTCCAAAGAATTTCAAAAATTTTTCAAATTGTGCATTTGATAATATCGGACTATTTAAGACATAAATATTATCTTTAGTTAATTTACTAAAATCTAAAATATTACCAAGGTTTCCAAATCTTGTCTTTAAACTCATAACTTTATTTTCTCTAAGAGAGTCAATTGGTGGATTTGTAACCTGACTAAAGTTTTGTCTAAAGTAATGATATAGTGGTCTATATTTGTCAGATAAAACTGCTAAAGGCGTGTCATCACCCATTGAGCCTGTTGCTTCTTTAGCATCTTCTGCCATTGGATGAAGAATTAATTCTAAATCTTCTATGCTATATCCAAAACAATGTTGAAAATTCCTCAAACTTTGGCCTTCTAGCTCTACTTTTTCAGTTTCTGCCTCTAATTTTTTATCAAGATCAATAATCTGATTGTTGTAATGCTTATATTCTTTTGAAAGGTAGTTTTTTATTTCATCGTTTGAATATACTTTGCCTTTTTCTATTCTTACTCCTAATATTTCTCCAGGTCCTAATCTTCCTTTAGATACAATTTTTTTCTCATTTAAATCTATCATTCCTGTTTCACTTCCTGCGAAAAGAAGTTTGTCTCTTGTCACTGTATATCTAAGTGGTCTTAGTCCATTTCTGTCAGTTGCAACAATTACCCATTCATTATCTGTTGCAGCTATAGCAGCTGGCCCATCCCAAGGCTCCATGGTGCTATTTAAAAAATTGAATAGTTGTTGATGATCTTTTTTTAATACCTTATTTTTTTTTGACCAAGCGTCTGGTATTAACATTAATTTTGCTAGAGGAGCAGGCTGTCCAGAAATATTTAATAACTCAAAAACATTATCTAATGATGCAGAGTCAGAATTTCCAGCTGGTATTACAGGCTTAAGATTCTCTATATCTTCGAAAACTGGACTAAACATCTCTTCTTCGTGAACCTTCATCCAATTAACATTTCCTTTAAGGGTATTTATTTCACCATTATGCGCTATAGATCTAAACGGTTGAGCTAAGTCCCAACTAGGCGCAGTATTGGTTGAAAATCTTTGATGAAATATTGCATACCTAGATATAAATCTTTCGTCTTTTAAGTCAGTATAAAAATCTGACAAAGCTTCTGCTAAAAACATTCCTTTATAAATGATAGATTTAGAACTAAATGAACATATATAAAAATTATTTAATTGATTATTGAGAGCTTCTTTTTCAATTACTCTTCTAGTTTCATACAATTTTTGTTCCAGGGATTTATTTACAACTTTTTTGTCATTGTATGTGAACAAAACTTGAGTAATTTCAGGTCTTGTTTGTTCAGCTTTTTCTCCTAAGACAGAGGGATCAACAGGAACTTGCCTCCAGCCATAGATACTAAAATTTCTCTTTGTTAGTTCACTTTCAACAATAGTTCTACATTGCTCTTGAGCGCTATAATCATTTCTTGGTAAGAAAATCATACCCACACATAGTTCAGAATTATCATGTTTATGACCAGTGACTTCAATTTTTTCCTCAAAGAAATCTTTAGGAATTTCAATATGAATTCCGGCACCATCTCCTGTTTTTCCGTCTGCATCTATTGCACCCCTATGCCAAACAGCTTTTAAGGCATCGATTCCATATTCTACGACTTTTCTTGATTTTAGACCTTCGGTAGATGCTACTAAGCCTACACCACATGCATCATGTTCCATTTCTTCCGAGTAAACATGATTACTTTTTAAAATTTTTAAATTTTTATTTCTTAACTTCATTAAGCAACTCTAAGTTTTTGTTTACTTTGTAAATAATTATCAATTGATGTTGCGGCATCTCTTCCGTCTTTGATACCCCAAACCACTAAGGATGCTCCACGAACTATATCTCCAGCTGCAAAAACTCCCTCTATACTAGTTTCCATTGTATCAAAATCCGCTTTTATTGTTCCCCATCTTGATACTTGTAATTTTTCTTCATTAAATAATTTTGGAAGATCTTCTGGATCAAATCCAAGTGCTTTGATTACAAGATCAGCTTTAATTTCAAAATCTGAATTTTCTTCAATAACTGGTTTTCTTCTACCACTATCATCTGGCTCACCCAATTTCATTTTATTAACAACTACACTTTCAATTTTATTTGTTCCCTTAAACTCTTTAGGGCTTGTTAACCAAATGAATTCAACACCTTCTTCTTCTGCATTGCCAACTTCTCTTGCTGACCCTGGCATATTTTCTCTATCTCTTCTATATAAACATTTTACAGATTTAGCATTCTGTCTCACTGAAGTCCTTAAGCAGTCCATTGCTGTATCGCCACCTCCAATTACTACAACATCTTTGCCTTCAGCATTTAAAGTTCCGTTATCAAACAGCTCAACTTTATCACCTAGTCCTTTTTTATTTGATGCTGTCAAAAATTCCATTGCAGGGAAAATATTACTCAAATCGTTACCAGGTAGATTAACTTCTCTAGCTTTATAAACTCCTGTAGCTATTAAAATTGCATCATGTTTTTCTCTTAACTCTATCAAGCTGGAATCTTTTCCAACTTCAAAGTTTAAGACAAATTTAATCCCACTTTCTTCTAAAAGTTTTATTCTTCTTTGAACAACATGCTTTTCTAATTTAAATCCTGGGATACCATAAATTAGTAACCCTCCAGCTCTGTCATAACGATCATATATTGTTACCTTGTATCCTTTTTTTCTGAGTTGTTCTCCACAAGCAAGTCCAGCAGGTCCAGAACCTATAATTCCTACACTCTCATTTTTTTCACTATTTATCTCAATTGGCTTAACCCAACCATTTTCCCAAGCTTTCTCTGTAATATATTTTTCTATTGATCCAATAGTTACTGTTCCGTGACCCGATTGCTCTATTACACAATTTCCTTCACACAGCCTATCCTGGGGGCAAATTCTTCCACAAACTTCTGGCATGTTGTTTGTGCTTTGTGACAATTGATAAGCTTCCTCATACCTTCCCTCAGCAGTTAGTTTAAGCCAATCTGGTATATTGTTACTTAATGGACAATGAACTTGGCAAAATGGTACTCCACATTGAGAACATCTGCTTGATTGTTGAACAGCTCTATCTTTAAGAAATTCTTTATATATTTCACCAAAATCCTCTTTTCGGTCCGATATATCTCTTTTAGGTGGATTTTGTTGACCTATATCAACAAACTTAAGCATTTTTTCTGACATGGTGGACGCTGTATATACGATAAAAATTTAATAATAAACAATTACAAGGTCATAAATATTGACTAATATTTCACAAAACTTAAGTAAATCAGCGGTTTTTTCTTATTATGCATAGATGATATGCAAATATGTAATTGCTTTAATTTGGTTACAATTTCATTATGAAGTATTGGATCTAATGATTTCAAAATATGTAGAGACGCTAATTTTATCAATTATTCAAGGAATATCTGAGTTTATTCCAGTTAGCTCGTCTGCACATCTTTTAATTATATCAAGATTGAGTGACTTCAATGTTAGCAACCTACAATTAGATATTAGTCTGCATTTAGGTTCTTTGTTAGCAATTATTTTATTTTTTAGAAAAGAGTTAATAAATATCATTAATAATAAAAATATATTTCTACTAATAATTCTTGGGTCAATACCATTGGTTATTGTTGGTTATATTTTTTACTCCACAAATTTAATTGATCAATTTAGAAACTTAAAAGTTGTCGCTTGGACAACTTTTATTTTTGGAATTTTATTATACTTTTCAGATAAGTTTGAATTGAAAAATAAAATTTCTTCAGAATTAAATATTAAAAGTATTATTATAATAGGGTTATTTCAGATTTTAGCTATTATTCCAGGAGTCAGCAGATCAGGAATAGTAATTACAGCTTCAAGATTTTTAAAATTTGATAGAGTTGAATCATCGAAGATAGCTTTTTATTTGTCTATTCCAGCTTTATCAGGTGCAAGTGTTTTGGGATTTAAAGATGTTATTGATGATCAAATAAATTTTGATACTATTTTTATTTTTTCTACTTTAGCCTCATTTTTATTTTCTTATTTTACAATTAAATATTTTCTTATTTATGTTAAGATGTTTAGTTTAAATTTTTTTGTTATTTATAGAATAGTTTTAAGTATTATTCTTTTTTTAATTATTTACTTATAATTTTTTTGAAGTTGGGGCAACTTGAGAAAATATTACAGCAATAAGAATTAATATGCATCCTATAATATTATTTATGTTAAGAACTTGACTTAAAATAATCCATCCAGCAATTGTTGCAAATACACCTTCGAGGGAGTAGATTATTGCTGCAGGAGCTTCTTCAATGTTTTTTTGTGCAAACATTTGTAAAGTAAAAGCAATTCCTCCAGATAATACTCCTGCATATAATATTGAACTGTATTCAGTTAAAATTTTTGTAATAACTACTTCCTCTAAAATAAAAGCAAATAGAAGAGATAAACCAAAAACAAGAGCTGCTTGTAATGCTGCATAAAAAATCGGTATATTAAATTTCTCCATAAATTTTCCAGCGAAAATTATATGTAATGCCCAAAATAGTGAGCATAGAATAACTAAAGCATCACCTATCATAATTTCTGAGTTTGAAAAATCACTTAACAGGTAAACACCTATTATACATAAACCTATCGAAGGCCAAAGACTCCAATGGACTTTAATAGAATAAATAAAAAATAATAAAATTGGAACTAATGGAACGTAAAAAACTGTAAAAAAAGCTGCATTAGCTATATTAGTGTATTGTAATGCGGCTTGCTGCAAGTAGGTGCCCAAAAATAATGATATACCCATTAAAAATAAATATTTTAAAAATAATTTTTTATTAGAATTGATTTCATAATTAATTTTTTTTCTTTCTAAAATTAAAGCAATGGGTAGGACTGTAAGAAAACCAACAAAAAATCTAGATGCATTGAATGTTAATGGACCAATATTGTCCATGCCTGTGTCTTGAGCAATGAAAGCAGTGCCCCAAATAAATGTTGTTATCAAAGCGCATATAAGCGATGTAGTTTTGGACATTAATTTAATTAAATTTAGATAATATTATTCATTCTACAACAGCTATCAAAATCTTCTTTATTGATATAGCAACCAGCCATTTTTCTTATACCTGAAAATGCACCTCTACCATGCATTACTCTCCAATTATTAAAAATTAGTAATTCACCAGGTTTTAAAATATGCCTCCACTGATATTGCTTTTGGTTTGCCATCGTATCAAATACCTTAATTGCTTTATAAAAATTAATTGTTTTCTGATTAGTTTCTCTAAAAGGTGCTCTATCGTAATTGTTAAAACTAATTTGATGAAAATTATTTTTTTCATTTAATTTTATTATTGGTCTTTTTGCTTCAAGGCAAACACCATCACCAATATACGAACCTTTAACTTTTGTAGTTGTTAAAGTTTTAAAATGTTTTTTATATTTTTGTTTGATTTCATTTGCCAATTTAAATCCATCTACCATTATAGAATCTCCACCTTTAGCATCATACTTACAACAAAGCAGTAATTGTAAACCCGGAGCATCATTACTATATGTAGAGTCTGTATGTGGTCTCAGTTCTTGGTTTGAATATGCGCTATCTGCTTTTTTATTATTTGATTCAAAAGTCCACAATCCTCCAAAAATTGAATTTCTGACATAACCTATTTTTTTAGCTATATATTCAACAGAGTTCAAATTCTTTGAGCAATTTCTTACGACTGCAAAACCATATGTGTGGATTTTTTTTAATAAATTTTTAAATCCAACTTTAGTTTGTAATTGCTTATAGTTAATGAAAATTTGATTTTTTATGTCTTTATCTTTCCAAAATTGAGTATCACTTTTAGTTTCTTCTTTTTTTAAAGAATTTTTTTTTAAAAATTCATATGAATATTTGGTTGGTTTATTTTCATCAGACCATAATATTTCAATAAATTTCCCATTTTTTAATAATTTTGCTTTTTTAACTTTGATATTAATGTCTAAATTTGCGGTATAAGTTATTCTTTGATTGGTTTTAAAATCCCAGTTTTTTTTATTTTTAATATGATCTCTTAACCAAATATTAGGAAATGTTTCAAACTTATTGTCATTAAAGTAAAATACAGTTTTATTATTTAAAAGTTTAAAATTTTTAATCATTGCTTAGCTAATTTGTAGGCA